>JAGAFR010000051.1 GCA_017612555.1 Lachnospiraceae bacterium
ATGCGGCATCTTACCCAAAAGCAGCTCGCAGAAGAATGCGGTCTGAGCGAGAGTGCTATACGTAACTACGAGCTTGGCAACCGATATCCTGATGAATACACATTAATGGATATTGCAGATGCTCTTTTGATAGACCGTGCCGTTCTCCGTGATCCGGATCCTACAAACCCGGTAACCGTGGAACAATTCCTGTATGCTCTTGAAAAGCTATATGGTTTTTCGCCAAAACTCGTTGATGGAGAACTATGCTTTACCTTCGGCAATACTCCTGAATCATTCTCTGATCAGCAAGTTATCGATAGATACCTCTTAGCCGATCTGTTATATACTTGGTGTGGCATCCGCGACCTTATGGTGGAGGGCAAGATCACTCAGGAGGAATACCACGAATGGCAGATTGCTCACTCTGATGTCAAAGGTACCGATATAGATAACCCCAAAAATCAGATGCCTATGGCCCAGCGAATGGAGATGGAAACTGCAAGGCGTAATCTCGGTCTTGTTCCCACACCTGTATTCGATGAGAACCATGTCAACGTGATGCCCATTCCTCCCAGGAAGAAAGGCGATAATAAGCCTTTTCCTGAGGAGAAGAAAGCGGAGGAACTTGTAAAGCAAAAGCGCAAACGCAAGCCCAAAAATAAGTAAACAAGCAACAAAAATAGCCGTAGCAAATGTATTAGATACATTCACTACGGCTAAATTTTTTTTACCGTATTAAACCTTTTCTTTCTGACAAAAATGTTCTCTCAGTAAACTGAGAACAAGTTTTGTATCATCCCTCTGCAGAGCAGATTGGGGACTTTATATTGTCATTTTATTGTCGCGAAAGATTCTGACCCGCCTCAAACCCGCATAAATACTAGCTCTCTGCGAATCTGTACATTATTCGAGCTCTATCGTACCCGGCGGTTTGCTCGTCAGGTCAAACATTACTCTGTTGACGCCCTTCACCTCATTGATGATCCGGTTCATGCATGTCTGAAGGACCTTGAACGGGATATCGGTACATGATGCCGTCATGAAGTCTCCGGTGTCAACGGCACGCAGAACAACCGCATAATCGTATGTCCGAAAATCTCCCATGACACCGACGGAACGCATGTTGGAAAGAGCGGCAAAATACTGGCCAATGCTTTTGGACATACCGGCCTTTTCGATCTCCTCCCTGAATATCGCATCGGCATCCTGAGTGATGCGGACTTTTTCCTCGGTAACCTCACCTACTATCCTGACACCAAGGCCCGGGCCCGGGAACGGCTGTCTGAACACGAGATTATCGGGAAGACCCAGTTCCTTTCCCACCTTTCTGACCTCGTCTTTAAACAGCATGCGAAGCGGCTCTATGATCTCCTTGAAATCAACATGATCCGGAAGCCCGCCTACGTTGTGGTGGGATTTGATCACGGCAGAATCTCCGAGGCCCGACTCTATCACATCTGGATAGATGGTTCCCTGAACGAGAAAATCAACCGTACCGATCTTCTTCGCTTCTTCCTCGAATACGTTAATGAACTCAGCTCCGATTATCTTTCTCTTCTTCTCGGGCTCGGTCACGCCGGCGAGCTTCCTGTAAAATCGCTGCTGAGCGTTAACACGTATAAAGTTCAGTTCATAGGGACCGGATGGCCCGAATATCTTTTCGACCTCATCTCCTTCGTTCTTACGAAGAAGCCCGTGGTCAACGAATACGCATGTAAGATTACGACCTACCGCCTTGGACATAAGAACTGCCGCAACAGACGAATCGACTCCACCCGAGAGCGCGCACAATACTCTTCCGTTCCCAATTCTGCTGCGGATCTCTTTGATCTTGTTATCAACAAACGATCCCATCGTCCAGTCGCCTTTACAGCCGCATATCGTATATACAAAGTTCGAGATGATCTTTTTACCCTCGACGGTATGTGTCACTTCAGGGTGAAACTGTGTAGCATACAGTCCCGCTGCCACATTCTCCATCGCTGCGATAGGGCATGCAGCTGATGAACCGGTTATCTCAAAGCCCTCCGGCACCTTTGCGATGTGATCCGTATGGCTCATATATACTTCAGTTTCATCCGATATTCCATGGAACAGTTTGCTTGATGTATTTACGGAAACGCTTGTGCTTCCGTATTCACTGATGGGGGCGGTCCTGACTGTCCCGCCGAGAAGATAGGCCATAAGCTGGGATCCGTAACATATACCGAGGACAGGTATTCCCATTGAGAAAAGAGCGGGATCACAGTGCACCGAGTCTTCGGCATATACGCTGTTCGGTCCTCCCGTAAGTATGATACCCTTCGGATCCATTTTTCTGATCTCGTCAAGAGTCATGGTGTAAGGATGCACCTCCGCATATACATTACACTCTCTGACTCTTCTTGCGATCAACTGATTATATTGTCCTCCGAAATCGAGAACGAGGACCATTTCTTTTTTTTCCATGGCAGTTTCCTTTATCCGGTAAATATCCGTTTTTCGTTCCGAATTTACTCGACCGTTACGCTCTTTGCAAGGTTACGCGGTTTATCAACATCAAGTCCTTTGGATACGCTCAGGTAATACGCCAGGAGCTGCAGCGGTATTATCGTAAGGCATCCGATGAAGTGTTCGTCAACAGTGGGAACATAGACCGCAAAATTGACGGAGTCCTCAACATCGTACTTGCCATATGATGTTATACCCATAAGGTAGGCGCCGCGGCTCTTGCATTCCATCATGTTGGACAGAGTCTTTTCGTACAGATCGGTCTGCGTAAGAGCTCCTATGACAAGAGTTCCGTCCTCGATAAGAGAGATCGTTCCATGCTTCATCTCGCCTGCTGCATACGCCTCGGAATGGATGTAGCTTATCTCCTTCATCTTGAGAGACCCCTCAAGACACACGGCATAATCTATACCGCGTCCGATGAAGAAGATGTCTTTTGCGTTCGAGTACTTTGCCGCAAACCACTGTATCCTCTCTTTATCCTCGAGAGCTTTTTTCATCTTGTCCGGTATCGTCAAAAGTTCTTTCAGATAATGCTCCTGATCATCCATCAGACCGCGTACAACGGCAAATTTGACCGCCAGCATGAACATGCAGACAAGCTGGCAGCTGTAAGCTTTTGTCGTCGCAACGGAGATCTCCGGACCTCCGAGCGTATACATACAATAGTCCGCCTCCCTTGCGATCGAGGATCCCACAACATTTACTATCGCGAGCGTTTTGATCCCCTTCTCCTTGGCCATGCGCAGAGCCGCCAGGGAATCGGCGGTCTCCCCGGACTGGGATATGATAATGACCAGAGAATCCGCGGGCAGCCGGTTTTTCCTGTAGCGAAACTCAGATGCCAGTTCAACCCTTACCTGGTAATCCCCGAATTCCTCCATGACATACTGGGCTTCCATCCCCACATGCCATGCGCTTCCGCATGCAACAAGATATACGTTCGAAAAACTCTTTATATCATCATCCGATAAACCCACTTCACCAAGGTCTACATTATACTTTCCGCCGTCTTCCTTGATGTACTTATGAAGTGTATCAAGTACTACCTGGGGCTGTTCGTGTATCTCTTTCATCATGAAGTGCTCAAAGCCGCCCTTTTCGGCTGCTTCGGCATCCCATTCGATGGTGGTCAGTTCCTTCTCGATCACATCACCGTCAAGGTTATAGAATTTAACGTCTCCTGCCGATATCTCGGCCATCTCAAGATTTCCGATATAATACACGTTCCTTGTATGCGAAAGTATCGCAGGAACATCGGATGCGATGAAAGATTCGTTCTTGTTGGTGCCGATTATCATGGGCGAATCTTTTCTTGCGACAAAGATCTTGTCGGGATGATCGGCGAACATCACAACGAGTGCATATGATCCCCTTACCCTGACGATGGTCTTGGCAAGCGCATCTATGGGACCAACTTTGTATTTCTTGTAATAATAGTCCACAAGCTTGATCAGCACCTCTGTATCCGTATCCGAATAGAAACGGTAATCATGCCTTTCAAGCTTTGCCTTCAGTTCCTGATAGTTCTCTATTATCCCGTTATGAACGCCGACAACCTCGGATTCGACAACGCCCGAACCCGAATTGGTACAGTTACCCGAAACATGCGGGTGTGCATTTGTCTTGCTCGGCGCCCCGTGCGTAGCCCATCTTGTATGTCCTATACCGCACTTTCCGGTAAGTGCTTTTCCGTCATCCGTCTTTTCTATGAGGTTATGAAGTTTTCCTATGGTCTTGACGACTACAGCCGGCGAATCATCATCTCTTACCGTGATACCGGCAGAATCATATCCTCTGTATTCAAGCTTGGACAGCCCCTGAAGAAGTATCGGAGCCGCCTGTTTGTCACCGATGTAACCTACTATTCCACACATATCATTCTCCTATGTACTCTTTATCCCGACCGGAGTATTTACATACTGCATATCCGGTCAACCGCTTCACGCGTGTTTTCATGACTTCCGAATGCGGTGAGTCTGAAGAACCCTTCTCCGCACGATCCGAATCCCACACCCGGTGTTCCCACAACATTTGCGCTGTGAAGCAGATGATCGAAGAACTCCCAGCTCGTCATGTTATCAGGTGTCGCAAGCCATATGTAGGGCGAATTCTCTCCACCGAAGACCGTATATCCCGCCTTTTTAAGGCCCTCTCGGATATAGGCCGCATTATCCATATAATAATCGATCAGTCCCTGTATCTCTTTCTTTCCTTCCGCAGAGTATACAGCCTCTCCGGCGCGCTGAACGATATATGGTGCTCCGTTATATTTGGTCGCATGTCTTCTTGCCCACAGATCGCGAAGAGATACGCCGGATCTTACTATGTCTTTCGGAACCACGGCATAACCGAGGCGAAGTCCGGTAAATCCCGCATTCTTGGAAAACGAATGCAGCTCTATCGCACACTCTCTCGCACCGCTGCACTCATAGATCGAGTGAGGGATATCGGCGTCTTTGATATATGCCTCATATGCCGCATCATATATTATAACAGAACCGTTTTCGTTGGCGTGATCAACCCACTTCTGAAGCTCATCTTTTTTTACCGTAGCTCCCGTGGGATTATTCGGAAAGCACAGGTATATTATATCAGCAGACTCCTTGGGAATGGAAGGAACAAATCCGTTTTCCGGTGTACAGTCCATGTAGAGCACATTCCTGTATCTTCCCGTCTCCTTGTCGTACTGTCCGCACCGCCCGGACATCACATTTGAATCAACATACACAGGATATACCGGATCGCAAACTGCTATCTTATTGTCATTTGCAAATATCTCCTGTATATTACCGGAATCCGGCTTCGCACCGTCGGATACGAATATCTCATCCTCATCTATCCTGCATCCTCTTGCGCGGTAATCATTTTCACATATGGCGTGGCGCAGAAAATCATATCCCAGATCCGGGGCATATCCTCGAAATGTTGCTTCATCGGCCATCTCATCAACAGCCTTATGAAGTGATGATATGACGGACCCGGTAAGGGGTCTTGTGACATCACCTATGCCGAGTCTTATTATCTTTTTTTCCGGATGCGCATCCGTATATTCGCTCACCTTTTTGGCAATAGTGGAAAACAGATAACTTCCCTGTAATTGTCCGTAGTTTTCGTTGATCTTTACCATTTTACACCTCTTTACCCAAGCCTGAAGATCAGCCGGTACCCAAAGACAGTATCATATAAGCTGTCTCCAGCAAAGTCCTGCCCATATCCATACTGTTCTTCTGCAGATACCTGTATGCCTCCGGCTCACTCATGTTATTCCTCTCCATAAGGAGCAACTTTGCCTTATCTATCGTAAGCTTGTCTCCCGGACTGCGTGCTTTCTTCTCGCGCCGGGGTCTGTATCCACCCGGCAGCACCATTTTGATGCTGCTTATCAGATCAGACGTCTTAAAAGGCATCTGAAGTATCACTATATTGCTCGAGAACAGACCTATCTGTACGTCTTTTGTCAGCAGGAGCAGGTTCATGCTTGCCGGCATATAATCATGCAGTTCCTCAAACCCCATATCGCGGAGTTTTCGGGTACATACCACAAGACTAATATCCATATCCTCGATCCTTCTTAGGACCTCGGAACCCGTGTCACATACAAATACTTCTTCCCATATATCACTTTGTCTTATGATATCACCGATCCGGCTCGAGTCTTCATGTCTGGGCATCGCCACGAGAATTGCGCCCATATCGTCTCCTTAACCGAATCTTATATCCTTGTCAGATATGTATCAAGCTCCCAAGGGGTTACGCTGCAGATAAAATCTCTCCATTCCTTGCGCTTTATGTGCGTATACACTTTTACGAATTCCTCTCCGAGAGCATCCGTAAGAAGGCTGTCCCTGCCGAGTTCTTCAACAGCTTCCTTAAGATCCTCGGGAAGGTATCTGACGCCGTTTTCGCATGTCCCGTCCATAACTGGTCCCGGAGCCGTCTTCTTTTCTATGCCGTCAAGTCCGGCAGCCATGCATGCCGCAAACAGAAGATACGGATTGGACGATCCGTCGGGGAATCTGAGTTCTATATCAACATCGTTTATTCCCTGATTGATATTGATGAGCGACCTCTCACCTTTTTCTGCCCAGGTGATGGAAAAAGGAGCATCGCATCCGGTAAGAAGTCTTTTATATGAGTTGATCGTAGGATCTGCTATCGCACACAGTCCGCGTGCATGCTGCATTATGCCGCCGGCGAACCATTTTGCTTCCTCCGAAGGCTTGCCGTCATCCGATACGAAGATGTTCTTTCCGTCCTTCATAAGGCGAAGATGTATATGCATCCCCGAACCTGCCACATCCTGGCGCGGCTTGGGCATAAACGTCGCATACAGTCCGAACCTCTTTGCTATGGATCTTACCGCAAATTTAAATGTCTGAATGGAATCAGCCATTGAGAAGGCATCATCCTCCTTGAAATCTATCTCATGCTGAGCAGGAGCATGCTCATGAAGCGAGGACTCGATCTCAAATCCCATCTCTTCGAGCATCAGGACTATATCTCTTCTGGCATTCTCACCAAAGTCCGCAGGACCCACATCCATATATCCTGCCCTGTCATGGGAGGTTGTTGTCGGCCATCCGTTTTCATCGGTATGGAACAGGAAGAATTCACATTCCGGGTCCACGATAAGGCTGTGCCCGGACTTTGCGGCAGATTCCATTGTCTTCTTCAGTATATACCTGGTACTTTGTTCAAATACCGATCCGTCCATCCTGTGGACATCACACACGATCTTCGCGACTTTTCCCTGCTGCGGTCTCCACGGAAGAATGGAAAAAGTCTCAAGATCGGGATACAGATATAATCTGTCATCCAATTCATATTCATTTCCGAATATCGCGGATCCGTCAAACGAATATCTGTTTTCAAACACTTTGTCCATCTGCGTCGGCGTAACGGCGATGTTTTTCAGATTACCGAAAATGTCGGTAAACTGCAGTCTGATGAATTCCACACCCTCTTCTTCGATCATTCGAAGAATATCTTCTTTTCGCATATCCTACTCCTTTATCCCATTAAAAATCATAAAAAAGGGCATCATTAACAATCATGACGCCCTTGTCCATAAAGATTATATACAATTTGAATGCCGTTGTCACGTTTAAGTTATGATCCGCCGAGCTTTATAAGAAGCGTAACGCACAACCCGTCCCCCGTATTATCAAGAACCAGCCCTCCGTCCATCTTCTCCATAAGAGTCCTGGCAATGAACAACCCGAGACCGTTCCCCTCCTCCGGAGAGTTCAGCCACTTTTTACCGCGATAGAATCTGTCCGTGATATGTTCTATCTCATCATCAGGAACGCCTTCTCCATGATCTGCGATCTTCATCTGCAGAAAATCATCTGTCAGCAGAAAACTGATATCGATGTTCGAATTTGCGTATCTGTAGGAATTGTCAATGATATTTCCGATCACCTGGTTCATGCGGAGCTGATCTATGTGAATGAGGACGTACGGAATGCTGGCCATCGATACGACATGCCTGTGATCGTGTTTTTTAACCATATCTTCAAGAGACCGGGATTCCGTATCGGAACACGTAACGGTAAACTCACCCATGTCATCAAGTGCAGTGGACAAAATGGTCTTGGCAAATATCCCCATCTCGTCCGTCTTGTTATAGATAAGATCCAGCTTATCTATAAAATAATCCCTGTCTTTTTCGGCACTGCCTGACAGGAACCTGGTCCGCAGGAGTTCTGATGTAAACTTTACCCCGTTCAGGGGTTCTATGATCTGCCGTCCGATCGACGCGCATATTTCCGACTCTTTGTTACGAAGAACAAGTTCTCTTTCCTTCGTCTTCTGAAGTTCATCAAATACTTCCCGGTAGTCATCGGAAAGCTTTTTATTTGCCTTCAGCACACGGATGACTTCCCATACGAGAAGAATAAGCACGATCAATACTACAGTTATTATGATCATCACCGGAAAACGGTCGCTCATTTTAATCCCTTTACATTAAATATCAAGCTTTTTGGTACACGTGACCGCAAGCGCACCGGGGCCTATATGACAGGCAACACTTAATGAGAGCGGGTTCATGACGACCTCGTTCTGCGGGTAAGCCGCCTGTACTTCTTCCTTCCATTGGGCGCCTTCTTCTTCATTGCCCGAATATGCCACGGCGATCCACAGATCGCTTCGCCTGTCATCCATACAAAAGCGCTCTCTGATATCACGTTCAATGGCAGCCAGCATGATCTCCTTGGCCCGTCTGTATCCTTTTGCTTTGGCATATGCATCCAGCTTCTCACCGTGTATCTGCAGCACCGGCTTGATCTTCAGAATGGTTCCGATCGCGGCTGCCGCAGGAGTGATCCTGCCGCCTTTCTTCAGATACTCCAAAGTGTCTACCGTGATATATATGGAGGAGTCAAACTTCGTCTCTTCGAGATACTCTTTTATCTTATCGGCTTCCCATCCTTTATCCGCCATCTCCTTGGCATCGATAACGGATTGTCTGAGGGTCACCGATATCCTCTGATTGTTGACGACATACACCCTGTCCTCATACATATCCTCCGCAAGAGCCATAGTTGCCATGCATGTTCCGGACAGGCCGCTCGACATGGGAATGAACACTACCTTATCGTATTCCGACAAAAGCTTATCCCATGAATCCTGTATATCACCCAAAGCAGGCATGGATGTTGAGATCACAGCATCCTTATCCTCCAGCGCTTCGTAGAACTGCTTCTGCGTAAGAGATATATCCTCGTAGTACAGCTTTTCATTGATATAAAAAGGCATGGGCTGTACAAATACCCCAAGCTTCTTCGCCTCATCCTGTGTGATCCCGCTGTTGGAATCAGTCATTATCGCTATCTTGCTCATTGTTCCTTTGTATCCTCTTTTCGAAATGACAGAAACGAGTCTCTATATTCTATCTTCACTTTGTCGTCATAGCCCAGGCTCTCCCAGGCATTCATTATCCGTGCAACAACTCCCGGTGTATCCTTTTCCTGAAGATTCGGAAGTACCACAAAAAACTGGTTGGGCCTGTATTGGAAAATGATGTCACTCTTTCTGAGTGTACCACGAATGACATCTGCAAACGAAGACACAGCCTCCTGAAGAATAACTCCCTCTTCAACTGCCGATATCTGAAAGAGCAGCCTGTTCACAACGCCGTTGTAACGTTTCATGAATCTGATGATAAAACGATAGTTCCACGAAAAAGCTTCCTGCCCGAGAAGCATTGCTCCCTTACCTTCATCACGTTCCGATATTATCCTTATGACACGGGACAGATCGCTGTCAAAATCATCAACATTCTCTTTCTCGATGTCCCCCAGTTCATAGATCGCATATCCGTGCTTATCGTTCTGTTTTACCTTGTAAAGAGCACTGTCGGCATACTGGAACAATACCTGGTAATCATCGGAGTGTTCCGGAACAAATGCGCATCCAACGGAGATCCCGACAGGCAGTCCGTGATCGCTTCCCATCAGGACAGCCGCCTCTTCATCGAGCTGGTCATTTAATCTTGCAACAAGTGATCTGACGGCTTCTTCCTCCGTGATATCAACGAAGAATGCCATGAATTCATCGCCGCCGATCCTGCATATCACATCTTCGGATCTGACATTGTGTCTTAATACTTCGGAAAAAGACTCCAGGAACCTGTCTCCCATATCATGCCCGTATATATCGTTTACAAGCTTGAAATTGTCAAGGTCGAAGATCATGAGAGTTCCGCTTCGTTCCGAGCACAATGATATTACTCTTTCGGTTCCGCTGCCTTTGTTTAAAAAGCCGGTCAGCTTATCAAGCGTGGCTTCCTCGGTGAGCGTCTCTATAGTCTTGCTGTTTGTGATAGTATTGATGATACGGTTTACGAGCACATCCCTGTCAAACGGCTTATGGATAAAGTCCGACGCGCCTGCCCTAAGACCTCTTCTTTCTATCTCACTGCTGCTCTCACCCGTAAGGAATATCACCGGAGTCTTGGTCTTCTTATTCTGCTCCTCGAACTTCCTAAGCTCCCGATAAGTCTCAAAGCCGTCCATTTCGGGCATAAGAATATCAAGAAGGATCAGATCCGGATCATTATTCTCCATGAATGTGAGGAGTTCCTTTCCGGACCTGAGGCAGCTTACGCGCATTCCTTTTTTATTCAACTGTTCTCTTGCGTTCTTAAGGCTAAGCGGTTCATCGTCGACCGCTACGATCCAATAAGCCATTCGCAATTCTCCTGACTAACCAAGCAATTTCAGTATATTTTCATAATCAAATCTCTCTGATGAGGATTTCAGCTTATCAAACAGTACCGCCTCTCCGGAGGGTATTCGATAATCCTCCATCTCGGCAAAGATCTCATCCAGACGGTCACAATCCATTTTGGCAGCGGCATCTGCGATCCTGCCGTACACGTCTTTCATCCGGTCCGCATCCGCTTCGGGCTTACCCGATTCATCCTTCTTGGGAAACAGTACCGACAAGGTATCCTTAAGAGTTGAAAAGGAGCTGATGAACTGTTGATGGTGTTTATCTATATAATCCCTGTCTGCCTTCTTGCCGGCATCCTCAAGCTTCTGTGCTTCCTCACCAAGGCCGGCGGCACCTATTATCCTGAGCGAGCTCTTAAGGGCATGTACCTTTATCGTGTAGTTGTCATTATCGTTTTGTGTATACAGTCTGCCAAGTTCTTCAGCATTATCGTCGACGGAATCATAAAACATCTTAAGAAGAGACATATATGACTTAACAGACCCGTTGTTTTCTATCCCCGCATCAATATCCAAAAGCCCTCCTCTCAGAGCCTCCAGTTCCTGCGGCATAGCATCTTCGCTGTCGGATCCGGCACCTTCCGTGCCTTCTTTGTACTCTTCGATCTTTTCCTCGGGAATGAACAGTCGCAGCATGTCTTCGAGAGCATTCGGATTTACCGGCTTCGTCAGGTAGTCGTCAAAACCGGCTCCGATATAGAATTCCCTCGCCCCCGGGATAGCATTTGCCGTAAGACATATGGCAGGAGTTGAGGCATTAAGATTATTTGCACTCGACCGGATTTCGGCAAGTGTTTCGATCCCGTCCTTATTCGGCATCATATGATCCAGAACAAGAACATCGTATTGGCACCTTCCCGCAAGCTTTATGGCTTCGGCGCCGCTCTCTACCGTATCGACGGTGATCCCCGTCCTCTTAACAAGATTCAGAAAGACCTGCAGATTCAGCGGATTATCATCAACCGCAAGTACCCTTGCTGAAGGTGCCGTATATCTCTCACCTGATCTTAATACATTACCGGCAGCTTCTTCTCCGGGTTTTTCTCCTGTCTTGGAAAATGCAAGTATCTCATCTACCAGCTTGAGAAGCTGAGCTCCCGCATTCTTTACATTATCTGAGTATCCACGTATCGCATCATCCCTGCTTTCCCTCAGTATCATCTCGTTGTTACCCATCATCACATTGATGGGCGTTCTGATCTCATGGGACACCTGAGCAAGGAATATGGATTTGGCTTCACTTTCCGCCATAGCCCTTGCGGACATACGCAGGTATCTGTTGGATCTCATCATTATCAGGCCTATTGTCATGGCTGCAGCAAGCATGACAGCAATAGTCGCGATAAAGACATTACGAAGCGACCACAGAATCTTTGTGGAATCCTCCACCGAGATACAATGCCATCCGTTCTGAAAAGTCGCCACGTAAACTATGTAGCGGGCTCCGCTGTGGCTGATCTCAAAATAGTTTTCATCAACCGCTCCGAGATTTTCAAATATCTTGGACCCCAGAGTATCCTTTTCCTCACTGTAATTCTTGCCTATCTCACGGCTGTCGGAATGTGCCACAACAACGCCTTTTTCATTAAGCAGCATCTCTATATCCGACTCACCGTCCGCAACGGCTTTCTCGGTCAGCTCCTGTATACGGTCAAGCGACACATCGACCGATATGACACTGACGCCGTCACACAATGTCTTTCCCAGTGCAAGCATAACATTGCCGGACTGAATATCTATATACGGATCGAGAATGGTAAGCTTGCCGGGATTTTCCATCGGAAGCGTATACCACGGTCTTACGGTCGCATCATAACCTTCGGGCGGAACCCAGTTGGTACCGGAGAAAAACCTCCCGTTTATATAACCGTAAAGTCCGGTCATATTCTCAAGTACCGCACTTCTGACCGCCGTCGACTGATCAACGAGATATTCCTGGATCTCCCGGTCGCTCCTGTTCTCACGCAGCATCTCATCAAGTGCATATGCGGCAAGATTAACGGAATCCGAATTGGTGGACAGGTACTTATCTATCTGGTCAGCCGATTCATTGGCAGCGATCTCACCGTTCTTGATTATGTTGTCACGCTTTTCGTTATAAAGCATGCTGTAATACATAAAGATGATACCGGTAAAGAAAACGATAACAAGAGCCGTTACCGCAACGTATCGTCGCGACAATCTCTTTTCATCTTTATTTCGTTCCATCTTGACCTGTTCCAATATCTGTCTGTTCCCTCATAAATGCAAAATCACACGCACAATATTCTATAGGGGATCCGGGATTCTTGCAATAACAAAACCGGGCACGCGGATCCTATTGGACGTGGATCTTAAGAGTGACGGTATTCTTCTTTCCCGATCCGTCATTGGCAATAAAGCTGAACTTAACGGTCTCTGTTCGACCGACTGTAAACTCGGTACTTGAACCGGTGTTCACCATATATTTAAGGCAGGTAACGGTATTGTCTCCTTCCTTTACTTCCTGTCCCGCTTCATCAAGAACTACATCTTCAGGTTCCAGTAGTGATGCGGATCTCGGCTTGCTGCTCGAAGCGATACACATTTCGGATTTGGTGTAACTGCTTCCGTTTGTATCAACGTAGATATAGTTAGTCAGATTCTTATCCGCATCATCGAGATAAAGATCGGTATCACATGTGCCGGATTTGGACAACCACCCCGAGTCACCGCCTTCCGGTATATTTCCATCCGTATCCTTTTGGATAAGACGCCATCTGACTTCTTGGGTCGGATTCGTAGCAATGACTGTGTTATAGCCATATTCCCCGGAGCCATCGGTAGCTTTTGCAGTCGCTTTGATCTGAATCTGCGAATCCCATTTTTCATATTTTTCGTCAGCAAGATAATTCGCAGCCTTTTTATTTACGGTCAGTTTACCGCTCTGAGTGATCTTTGCCAGTCCCTGCGACTTCCAATCATTGGTAACATCAACTCTTTCATTTGTATCTGTATCAGGATCCGTATATACAGCTGTGACTTCATAGTCCCAGCTGAGTTTGGGTACGGAAGGCTTACCGTATGCATATCCCGCTACCCCGACAAATTGAATGCTCTTGCCGTATGAGACAAATTCCTGATAATTCTTAGTCTTAACAGTGACAGAGGAAACAGGTACGATGGTCTTGACCGTAACAGTTGCTTTCTTTCCTGAGCCGTCATCGGTTGACCAGGTTATCTTGGTTGTACCTGCTACGCGGCCTGACTGTATGTACCAGGAATCTTTTTCATCATCCCATTCCGCGTATGCAACACCGGGACGGGAACTGACAGGTTCCATTACAGTAGAGTTCTCGGTGCTCTCGTAGCATTCCGGCCTGTTAAAATCGATTGGAAGATAGAGCTTTGATTCATTGTCCTCCGTTCCCGGAACATCAACGGTGTACAGTCTGACCGAATTAAGGGATCCTTTCTTGTACACGGGGTCATATGATTTGGGAACAGTTTTATCCTTGTCTACGGTGATCCCCGTTAAAGGATCCTTGACCGTAACTTCTTTTTGACCTGTAACTGATGTATCTCCCAGTGTTGCTACAACAGAGAATTTGGTGTTGATCTCAACCGATTTCTTGACAGTTACTTTTCCTGTTTTTTCATTTATGGAAATACCGGGATCCGCTCCTTCGCCAAGACTCCATGTGATTCCCCGGGATATACTTCCGGCAGGATCGGTGGCTGCGGTATAGGTGATGGATTTACTGCGCGCGATAAATTCCGATCCGTATACGGAAACAGTAGGAGCTGTCGGATCTTTTAATATAGTTATGGTGATAGGTGTTACCGTACCGATCACACCGTGAGGATTCATATATACGGATTTAAGTGTGAATGGTGTATCTTCAGGCGCTCCGTTCTTGACAAGATCACTTACCGGGATGGCATTTTCATTGGCATACCAGCATCCCGGTGCAACAGCATCATCTTTAAATGCCGGTTTTTTCCCGTTTACGGTATAGGAGAAGAATAATGCACTGTCTCCTTCAGGCGCACTAAACTTAATGAAATCTGTTGAGTTAAGGGAATCGCCGTCTTTTACCTCAGTGTACTCCCCGTCTTTGGTATCAGATCTTGTAATAACAGTTGCTGCCGGCTTGACATCTTTGCCGATCATGGCCGCAACATTTACTATACCGGCCCCGAGGCTCTTATCGGATACTTTCGTAGCGGTAGACTTAAGTATACTCTCCATGTCATCAGGCTTGGTATTACCTGCCACGCTCATATAAAGCGCGCATGCACCTGCTACAACGGGAGCTGCCATTGATGTTCCCGGCCACGAAGCATACCAGTCATTATGATCTTCGGTAACATGTCCCCGGGGTTCATCGCTGTTGTAATCACTTGAGTGCCCGTTCCAGGTTGATACTATGTCGATACCCGGAGCAGCTATATCAGCCCAGTCTCCGTAACTGGAGAAGAAAGTTTTGTTCCCTGCCTGATCCACGGCAGATACGGCTATGACATGATCATAGCCTGCAGGATAGTAAACGGCATTGGTGTCGGGATTTCCCATTGAAGCAACGACTGTTATATCCTTGTCATAAGCGTTCTTAATGGCATCTGATATTGTTTGATTGTATAAAGCACCTCCGATGCTCATATTGATGATCTGAGCCTGCACCTTACCATCATCATTATCGCCCGCGACATAATTGATGGCTCTTGCTATGTTCTCGTCCGCGTATGAGGCTGTCGCATTTCCACTCTCGGAAGGTCCGTAGTATGTAAGTATCGCTACTCCAAGGATATTGACGCCCGGAGCTATACCTGCGCCGCCCTTTCCGTTACCTGCGGTAGCACCGATTATACCGGCCACATGAGTTCCGTGTCCGTCGTTATCGATCCGGTAGGTCTCCGTGCCTTCTACCGTAGGATTAACATATACATCCGTGACATTCCAAACGCCTCTGCCGTCAGCTGATGATGTCAGATCTTCATGATCCGTATCAACACCGGAATCTATGACAGCTACAGTGACATTGTTGCTGCCCATTGAGGTCCACCAGGCCTCATATGTGCCGACCATATCATGCATCCACTGATAGGCGTTCTTCTCTTCACCTTCTTTATCCGGATTCCATGGATCTTTTTCATAAAATTGGGCGCCCGGTTTGAGAAAAGGATCAGGATCTTCAAGCATATCCAATGCATCCTTCCATCCGGCGGATTGGTCAACGGTATTCTCTCCGGCAGCGATCACTTCGTCCGATCTTGAGGATGCTCCATTGGAAATGACCGGTTTTTCAACAGGTGTCAAATGGTTGGGGCTGACTATCGGAAGGTTAAGGCTTGTGTCAAGCCCTGCCGCAACCGCATCGGCAACACTTATGTTTTCATCGGTTATTTGTGCAACGGCAACACCGTAACCAAATGATATAAGCTCGGCGTTGTATGCTTTTGCGACCTGTTCGGCATATTCTCTGTCATGCGCCGTGTATACGATCTGTCTGTCAATGTAATCCTTTCCCGGTACCAAGCGCGACAGATCGTCAAGCATTCCGGCTGCTGCGGCTTCTTCTTTATCCCTGATGTCATCACTGCTTATCATGAATCCGTCAGGCATGCCGCTAAGGCCACAGGGTAGTGCGGCTTCTTCGACTGCCACAACAGAAGTGTCCGTATCTTCCGCAGCCATAGCGGAAATCGGAGATACGATAATTGAAAGTGATGTTACTGCCGCCGTGAATACAGCAACAAGTCTCTGTCTTAATCTCATGATACTTTAAGATCCTCCTTCTTATATGTACTGAGTTGTTTATTATTCAAAATCATAATCCTTCAGATCGTAAACGATGACCGCGTCCTCTGTCTCCACAATGGAAGAGTTCTCTATGGTGATACGGTTCACGCTGTAGTATTGCGGATCTGAATCAGCATCATAACCGAATCCGGCAGCTACCACAAAATATATCCCATCGGTATTATCGTCTGCCGCCACACAGCTGTGATAGCCATCGGTATCGTTAGACTCACGTTCAAGAACAGTACCTGTGCTGTAGTTTTCCTGAAAAGCCCATAATCCTGCCTGCGGCCCCGTAATGTCCGTATACAGGCATCCGTCTTCTACATAACATTCGATCACCGATTCCGAATCCGTTTCAGTATCGGCAGCCTTACTGTCATTTCCAAATCCATCCGTGAAGTGCAATACCAGCATGATTATCACCATGGCAGCTGTCATGCATGCGAACATGACCACAAAGATCTTCAAAGAGCCCGCCTTAAATGTCTTAAAATTCTCGGCCTCCTCTTCCCGGATCCTTCGTCTCTCCTGTCTGCTTTCATTCATCTGGTCGCCGACAAAATCAAGGACTTCCTTAACGGCTCCCTTTGCATCAATGTTCACATTATAGTTATTTACCGCTTTCTCAATGACAAATGTCGCTCCGCAAAAAGGGCAGGTGGCCGTCTCCTCATCTTTGTTAACTTCCACCGTTCCTCCGCACTGCGTACATTTTGCGGGAACCAGCTTAACATTGTTATCCATAATTCTCCTTCCAAACAGGTCTTCCTCAAAAGGGTATTCTTTTTCAGCGTATATGCATGATTTTACCACGGGAGATGGTAGATTTTCAATAAAACACGCTGTTTTTCAATGTGCGTGATTAAATGGTCTTATGCATTATTGATATCCGGCATATCACCTTAGTTGCCTGATCTTCTTGTTGAGCCAAGCGGCGGTCCTGATATCAAATAAGAACTCGATAAGATGATTCCCGAATGCGATAACGATGACGATCAGCATCACAACTATCATCCCGGATGCAGAATGCCACAACCCGGCAAAATGCGTGAGTGGCAGTGTTATGGCCATGTTGATCAATATACAGAGGATTTCACGTCCCCACCAGGAAGCACCGTGCAGTTCTTCCGAAGAAATGAACAGCAGGCTGGAAAGTGCTGCAGCTGCCGAACATATGGTTATGATACCCAACTGGGCATTGTCGATACCGTCTATGATATGTAACACAGGTCCTGTGACGACAAGTATCATAAGTGTGCATCCGCATATATTTACAAATCGTCTCAGAACATTTCCGATCTCTTTTTTCATATCTCCGGTTCTCCTATAAACTCATCTTTTTCTTTAAGTCACTGACATACTTGCGCGAAACAAGGAGTCTCTCACCGTTTGTCATCGTTATCTCAAAGCGTCCCGAAAGCGAGGGCTTCATATTCTCGATCTTCCTGATATTTATGAGCATCGATTTGGATGCCTTAAAGAACAGTGTATCCCTGCATAACTCTTCTGCCTCATACAATCGCATCCTGTTCTCATATACATCGTTTTCACAGTAAATGAACAGATGCTCATCAACAGTTTCAATATAATAGACTTCATCAAGCCTGATACGGTAGGTCTTATCGTCTTTTTTGCAGGAGATCTTACGACTCCCGTCTGCAAGTTCGTGTGCGATCTCTGCCATTCTTTCCCGGTGTTCTTCACGGCAGAAGATGTCTATTTTTTCATCATCGGTGTTGTCGACGATGTGGATATTGATTTTCATCAGCCTTTGATTCCCCCGCTTGTTATACCGCTGATTATCATTCGTGACAAAAACAGATAGATCATGACAGATGGGAGGATAGAAAATGCTATCACCATATATATCAGACCGTTATCATAATTGGCGAAGTTCGCGCTCCTTAAGAGCGAGATGACTATCGGCATTGTTTTCCTGCTGTCATCATGTAGTATAAGCGCCGGTATGAAATAGTTATTCCAGGATTCGACAAACTTGAAGATCATCTGTACCGCAAATGCCGGTCTCATCAGCGGCAGCACTATCCTGTTGAAGATATACAGTTCGGCAGCACCGTCTATCCTGGCCGCTTCCACAAGTGACATCGGGAGCGTACTCTCCATATATTTTATCATATAGTAGAATACGACAGGGGCAGCAATCTCAGGAAGTATGAGCGGTATGAACGAATCCATCAGTTTCATCTTATCCACCAGGCTTACAAAACCCAATACCGTCACCTGCCTCGGGATCATCATGAAACCGATCATCAGAGTGTAAAACAGTTTCCTTCCCTTGAAACAGTACGCATGTATCCCATATGCCGTCATTATGGAAAAATAGCTGCACAGAAGCGAAGTGCACAGCGATACTACAAGGCTGTTCTTCATGCTGTTAATGATCGGCAGTGAGCAATGAAGCATGCTGATCCAGTTTTGGGCAAGCGCGTTCCCGGGAATAAGCGAAAATCCCTCCGCCAGATCTCCGTTCGATCTGGTCGCGCTAATAAACAGTTCATAGAACCAGAAAAGGCACAGGAACGATACGATGACAAGTACCGTGTATGCTATGATCCTTCGGATACTCCTGTTCATCATATCACCTCCTGTCCTCTGTCCTGATATTTACCCTGAACACAATAAGGGAAAGTATTGCGGTGAAGATGAACAATATAACGGAAAGCGCCCCGGATATCCCGTAATTCTTGCTGAACATGTGCTTGTTCAGATACATGAGGACCGTCATGGTCGAACGGTTCGGATCCCCCGTACCTTTAGTCAGTATCTGCGGAACATCAAACATCTGTATCCCTCCTATAAGTGATGTGATCACTACATACAGGAGGATCGGCCTGATCAGCGGCAGAGTTATCCTTGTGAAGACCTGCCACGAGCTCGCGCCATCTACCTCGGCAGCCTCCCTTAACGAAACATCTATCCCAAGCATGCCGGCAAGCAGAAGAAGTGTCGTATTACCAAACCACATCGTGCAGTTCATGAATGCAATAAGGCCTCTTGTTGACCATTTATTTGAAAAGAACATGAACGGTTCATCGATCATTCCTATGTCCATAAGGAACGCGTTTACCGGACCTTTATTTGCAAAGAACGAGAAAAACAGCGATGCAAATGAAGCTGCGATTATCAGGTTGGGAAAATATATCACGGTCTTAAAGAACCGGATCCCCTTAAGCCCAAGTCTGTGATCGGAAAACCATGCAGCGAGGATTAACGACAATAATATCTGGGGCGCGAATCCCAGGATCCACATTATCGCTGTGTTTGACAGATATGTATAAAAGCTTTTGTCGGATAACAGTGTGAAGTAATTCTCAAGACCCGAAAAAAAAGGTCCTACTTCAACAAGCCCCTTCCAGTAATTGACAAACAAAGACCTGTATAATGAGATGGCTATCGGCAGGGCTGTGAATATCGCATATATGATTATGTAGGGTGATATGAACAGTATTCCCCATTTACTTTTTTTCATTTCCGAGTTCCTCCATCCATCTTAGCATTTGGGCAAACCACACAGTACCGTAATCATTTATCTCTTTTTCGACAGCGGCCGTCTCCCTTGTTCCAAGGGATATACCGTGTCCACAGTTATCGTATATATGAAGTTCCGTCCTGACATCGTTATCGATAAGCCTTTGTGCATAGTTGATGCTGCCGGTCACCTTCACAAGATCATCCGTTGCTCCGTGCCAGATGAACGTCCTCGGCATGGCAGGGGTTATATTTTCAACCGGATCTATCTTCGACCGGTCACTTTCGGACTTCGGATCGATCCCGATGACCGAAAAGCATTTTTCCATGATCTCCCTACTCTCCTCAGGGCAAGCGGATGACCTAAGGAACTTCATTTCATCCGTGATGTCAAGTAAAGGATAACACAATATACAAGCAAAGAGCTCAGGGTGTTTTGCGGCAAAGAGCGATGCGAGCTGCCCTCCTGCGGAAAATCCCAATACCGATATCCTCCGGCTGTCAACAATTTGTTTCCCTGCAAGGCCCAAAAGGACACCATATGCTCCTTCCATTTCTTCAAGCGCCCTGTTCACAAGTCCGTGATCCCCGGAAGGCGCCGGAGTGTCGGACACCGAATAGTGAAGTACGAATGCGATATATCCGCGCTGCGCGAACTCGATCGCTATTGGTTCTCCCTCCCGCTCCGACAAGGTCATCCATCCTCCTCCGGGGCTGATGATAACAGCGGGCTTTGCCTTCGGGGCCGTGTCTACCCTGTAATCATCATACACATACGATGTCAGGTATGCCGTGTCATCTAATACATACTTATCAGTCTTCATCAGCAGCCTCCTGGTACAGTGTGATACTCAGGGCCCCCTGGGAATGCCTCCCAATGAGACTTACTCCTATCATGATATCTATGCTTCCGCCCAAACTGCTGTTTACGATGAAGGTGATATCGGCCTTTGCGCATGTACCACTGAGATTGTTAAGCGGCAGCTTTACTTCGCCGTTTGACACGATCGAAACATCGTCTTTTGAATATGCACTTATCTTTACCCAATGCTGTTCGTTCCAGTAAAAATCATTTGAAACGGTCACTGTTATCTTACGCTTTTTTCCGACCTGATAATTTATGCTGCCGTTTAAGTCTGCCATCATATAAAATGCGGGATTTTTTTTTCTTATGACATACGGTGAAAGCTCCGCGGTCTGCCGGACCGTGAGCCCGGGATTTTTACAGAACGAGTTGATCCTGTACATATATGCATCCGCCGGCTCACAGTAAAGATCCTCGCCTTCCCGGCAGGTTACGGTCATACCGTTTTCTCCGAAGATATCGCACCGGTCCTGGTCAAGGATGATCGGAATATCACGCAGTATCCTTTCGGTAAGTTCAGTCGCGGTTTCCGGTATCCACAAACCTATGCTCGTATTTTTGATACAACAGGTGGATATCTTGTCATTAAGGGGATCTTTCCATTTAGACGGGATATTATCTTCGCCTAGCAGGATCCCGAGGGTACTGCACAGGCTTGCACATATACAGTCAGTGTCTTCACCGAATGAATTCGCCAGAAGAAGGCTTTTTTCAAAATCGTTCTCCCCATACAGCCATGCCGCTATGGAAAATGCAATGTTCTCAGGTGCATCGTATCCCGGTTTTCCGTTGACCATTCCACGGCTTCCTTCCGGTTCGATATCCTTAAGCCTGATTCCCTGGATACCAAATGTCCCCGGAAAAGCATTGTGGATACGTATGCGGCACTCGGCTACGGGAACGCCTTCCTCATAACAGGAAAACGCCATCCTGACCGCACGGCTTACGGCGCAGTCTTCCGGGATATATGACAGACCGATATCTATAAGCTTCCTGTGATCTGTCTCAACAAATGCGCTGCTCTGCATGGCAGCGAAGAATACCTCGCCCCAGGCACCTTCCTCGCAGTGATCGACTATCGCATCCTCGCAGGCATATGCTGCGGCGATCTCCGGATGACCGGGCGCAAGGCATGCCCATATCTCGCTCCTGATAAATGCACCGCAACTGTTCCCGTATGTGTTATCTATGTACCCGGAAAGCGGAGGCAGAAGTGAAGTTCTGAGATTGGCTTTTGCCATACCGTATTCGACCCAGTTCGGAATGATATATGACAGCCAGTATTCTCCTAAGATATGAGAATCAACTGTACGGCCGAACTTCTCCACGGCATTGAGCCACACAAGTTGAAGATCAAGATCGTCATTTGCCGGCGGGCCCATGGACAGATCCTGCGTGTAGAATTCTGCTGTATTAACCTGCCTCTTGCATTCGAACGGTGCTCCAAATGTGCCTCCTATGTTCTTCCCCGTGTAGCACCCTTTTATCCTGTTCCTCAGTTCGTTGATCTCAAGCTGTTTCATGATCATCCTTTCCCGTTTTCCTGTCCGTATTCATCAGCCCTTGGGCCTTTGTTCGTTCATTATATGAAAAACAAATCACCCCATCAATTGCCTGAGGGGTGAAATGTAAATAGTATGGGGTAAAATGCAAAACAAAGACTTAAAACCGGAAATCACCGAAGCGTTGAAAAAAGAAAGACCGCAAAATCACGGTCTTTCTTGATCGGAGTGACGTGATTCGAACACGCGGCCTCTACCTCCCTAAGATAGCGCTCTAGCCAAACTGAGCCACACCCCGAGCAACAGTTATTCTATAGGAAAGGTACATTAATGTCAAGGGAATTTTTTGTTATATCTGTCATATAGATAACACGTGATTTTTTGCTTTGATATGCTATAATCATTTTATGGGGATCAATTCATACGGCTTGTTCGGCAACGGACAGAGCGGCCCGTACAACAACAGGAATTATGAGCTCGAAAGGCAGCTTCAGACAAGGCAGCAGCAGTTAAACGACCTTGACAGGATGCCTTCTTTGACTGCGCAGCAGCAGGAAAAACGTGCTCAGCTCCTGCATGCGGTAGATACCCTTTCCGGTAAGCTGAGCCCTTCCGAGAATGCCGGTAATAACAGTCTTAACAGCATCGGGAACCGCGATACCGCAGACGGTATCGTAATCCCCAAATCCAAGATGGATGCTGCAAACGCATACTCCAAGATGGATCCGGCCGCCGGTAAGCGCCGCACAGGTTATGCCGGTAATGAATATACCAATTCCGGTAATATCACATATAAAAATCCGGGGCGTTATGACGGTAGCGCCACAACACCCCAGGATACTTATCTGAAAGGTTTCTTTGTAGATATCAAATTATGATCAGCCCTCTATGAACAGAACACCCAGTGTTCCCGGACCGCAGTGTGAGCTTATTACACCGCCCGCACTTGTTTCTATTATCTCGTCAAAATGATCCAGTTCTTCAAGATATGCCCTGACCTCATCAACTATCGAACGTTCCTGACAGGTATGGGTGATGAACACTCTCTGGGGTCTCGCACCCAAAAGAGCATGATGCATATCCCGAACGTAATCCATAACGACAGCATGCATCTGACCGCGATACTTCTTGGACACTTCCATCCTTCCGTCCTTAACGATGATCTTCGGGTGGATCCGAAGTATCCCGCCCGCAAGAGCGGCAACGCTTGAACACCTTCCGCCTCTTGCAAGATATGTGAGCGTATCAACGACAAAACTCGATCTGACTTTCGGCTTAAGCCGCTTTACTTCGTCAAGTATCTGTGATGCGTCAAGGCCGCTTTGTGCCATAAGAGACGCTTCAACGACCAACAGGCCTATACCCGTCGAAAGATTATCCGAGCCGACCACATGAACCCTGTCGGCAGCATCAAGATCTTCCGCCACCATTCTGAATACATTGGCCGTTGTGGACATTGATTCGGATATCGTAAAGATCACAAGCTCATCTCCGGCATCCAGCATCGGTTTGATCACCGACTCGGCATCCGTGACCGAGACAGCTGATGTCTTGGGCGTTGTCTTATTCTTATCCGCCCATTCGAAGATCTCCTTCTGGGTGATCTCGATCCTGTCGCGATACTCCTTGTCATCAAGGACTATATGAAGCGGGATCACCGTGATCCCGTACTTATTTACGACCTCGTCAGACAGATCGCACGTACTGTCCGAACAAATTCTAAGCATTTTATGCGATCTTTGACTTTGCGAGCTCCGCAAGTGTTGCGAAACCTTCAGCATCATTTACAGCCATTTCAGCAAGCATCTTACGATTGATGTCGACCTGTGCAAGCTTAAGTCCGTACATGAACTTGCTGTAAGAGATACCGTTCATCCTTGCAGCTGCATTTATACGAGCGATCCAAAGCTGTCTGAACTGACGCTTACGCTCTTTTCTTCCTGCAAAAGCCGTGTTAAGGGCACGCATAACAGACTGCTTTGCGATACGATACTGATTCGATCTTGCTCCTCTGTAACCCTTTGCAAGCTTTAATACTTTATTATGTTTTCTTCTGGCATTCATTCCGCCTTTGATCCTAGCCATTTTCTTTACCTCCTAATTGAACTAAATGTCGCTCGCCATTTGGATTCTCCTTCGGAGAATGAAGGCTCGCGGTGCAGACAGAACTCTTCCCACTTCGTGGGCCCCTTCTATCTGCATCTACTGCAAATACGGTGTGATCTTCTTCATGTTCTTTACGTTTGTCTCATCCGTCATTACTGCATGGCGCAGGTTTCTCTTGTTCTTGGTAGTCTTCTTGGTAAGAATATGGCGTCTGTAAGCCTTGTTTCTCTTTAACTTTCCTGTACCCGTTACCTTGAAACGCTTTGCAGCGGATCTGTTTGTTTTGATCTTTGGCATAACATGTTCCTCCTAAATCTTTTGCTTATTTTTCAACTGTCTACCCGCTTCTCAGCGTTTTTCAGCTAAAAACATTGTAAGTGTCCTGCCCTCAACCTTAGGGGCCTTTTCGACAACCGCAACATCCTCGAGTGCCTGCGCAAAATCATCAAGTATGTATTTGCTGTTGTTCATGTGAGCCATCTCACGGCCGCGGAAACGAAGCGTTACCTTTACCCTGTCTCCTTTTGACAGGAACTTCCTCGCGGCGGCGATCTTGGTGTTGAGATCGTTCGTATCGATGTTCGGTGACATCCTTATCTCCTTGATCTCGATCACTTTCTGTTTTTTCTTTGCTTCCTTCTCTTTTCGGGACTGCTCATAGCGGAACTTTCCGTAATCAATGATCCGGCATACGGGCGGTGCTGCGTTCGGAGCGATCTTCACAAGATCCACACCGGCTTCTTCCGCCAGTCTCCTTGCTTCATCAAGGCTCATGACACCGAGCTGCTCATTGTTCTCTCCAATTACTCGAACTTCCTTATCACGGATCTGTTCGTTGATCATTAAATCTGCTATTGTTTTACCCTCCTGTAAGAAACAAAAAATCCGCCTACGCAGGTAAGCAGATGAACAGACGGACACACTTATCATATGTCACACTATTAACGCTCGACAGGCTGTATCCGAAGCGGATTCCCTCGAGGTGAGATTTCTCTGCTTTCCTGTATATGGCATAAACCACTAAGACAATCTATCACACATCGGCGCGCATGTCAACAGACCATTTGATCAAAAATGAAACCGCAAGCGAAAACAGTGCCGCCACGGGAAATACCATCCATGCCACACCGTCCTTGGGGCTGTAGTATCTGAGAATATACCACAGACATAAGCTTGCCGGAACAACAACAGACAATACATACCTGATCGCTTTTGCCGGCTTGATATCGTAATACAGATAGTGGGTCTCTCCCAGAAGCGCGCGGTAGCACCCTATCCTGTCAATACAAGGGTAAGCGATCAGTACCGCAGCCGCTACAGCCAGGCAGCATACGATCCTTCCGTACATTCCCGCAAGAGCCTGATCTTCCATAAAGGTGAGCAGCATTATGTAAACCACTCCCGAACATGTCATCATTATAAGGCCATATGTTATCTTGAGTATCAAAACCGGTCTGGCCGTACTATACGCAAGCCTGACGGCTTCGAACATATCTCTTATGGAAGTGCTGTCCGGTCTACTTATGTAAACCTTTTCGGATCTTATAACCGTTAGTATGTTTACAATACATAAGATTACGGCAACAGCCGCCGATATCGATATCACCACGATCCTTCCGGTGCGTTCCGATCCGGAATATACTGCCTTACCGGCAACCAATGCATACATACAGAAATAAACAGCGAGGGCGAATAACTGCACAGCGACCACGCTGGCAACCGTCCTCGCAAATTCATCTCTTTCTTTCATATATCTGACTATACGATCATCCATCTAAAGCCTGTCTTCTCCGCGGCCTTCTTCAAGTCTCCTGACATATGTATCGGGATCCGCCTTCATATCGATCATCATCCTCAGCGCATTAAGCACCATCCGCTCCTTGCTGCACTCTACGGGATTCTTGCCGATCTCCCTTATCAGATTGTACTTGTCCATCTGAAACACATACAGATCAGTCAGGCTGTATCCTGCTACGCTCACTTTGTCCTTAAGTGTATGATTTTGAAGGAAGTACGAAAGTTCACCGTACACGTCCTCATCCGTTACGATGTCGCCCCAGAGCGCATCAATCCACGGATCATCATAGCCGCAGTGTCTGCAAAGGTCATAAAACATCTCGCACGCTTTTATTTTGGATGTCGCGATGATAATGTTACCGCTCATGACATCTCCTGTCCGATCAATCCTCAGATGACTCTTCTCTTCTTACTCTTCCATCGATCTCTTTACGGACATCGCTTATGAACGCATCGATATCCTTTGCCCCCTCATCACCCAGGAAACGGCTTCTTACTGCGATATTTCCGGCCTCTTCTTCCTTCTGTCCGAGGATGAGCATGTACGGCACTCTTTCAAGTCTTGCTTCTCTTATCTTGTATCCGATCTTCTCGCTTCTTGTATCGATCTCCGCACGGATGCCCGCTGCCTTGATCTGCTCAAGAACTTTCTCGGAATAATCGAAATACTTGTCGGATATCGGAAGTACCTTAACCTGTACCGGTGCGAGCCATGTGGGGAACTTACCTGCAAAATGCTCGGTAAGTATTCCGATAAATCTCTCTATGGACCCGAAGCATACCCTGTGGATCATTATGGGACGGTGTGCTTCGCCGTCGGCACCTATATACTCTGCTTCAAATCTCTGCGGAAGCTGGAAATCGAGCTGTATCGTTCCGCACTGCCATGTCCTTCCGATGGCATCGACAAGATGGAAGTCTATCTTCGGTCCGTAGAACGCCCCATCTCCTTCGTTGATAACATAGTCTCTTCCGAGCTCATCAAGAGCCTTCTTCAGCCCGTTTGTAGCCATCTCCCAGTCCTCATCGGATCCCATGGAATCCTCGGGACGGGTCGAAAGCTCAATATTATACTCAAATCCGAACAGCTGATAAACCTCATCTATAAGCCTTACAACACCCTTGATCTCGTCCGTGATCTGCTCGGGTGTCATGAAGATATGAGCATCATCCTGTGTAAAGCATCGCACACGCATCAGTCCGTGCAGCGCTCCTGATTTTTCATGACGGTGAACAAGTCCCAGCTCACCCATACGAAGCGGCAGATCGCGGTAAGAACGCGGCTGCGACTTGTATACGAGCATACCTCCGGGACAGTTCATAGGCTTGATCGCAAAATCTTCCTCGTCGATCACTGTCGTGTACATATTCTCCTTGTAATGATCCCAGTGGCCGCTGGTCTCCCAGAGCTTACGGTTCAGCATGATCGGTGTCGAGATCTCAACATAGTTCTCGCGTGTATGGATCTGTCTCCAGTAATCGATCAGCGTGTTCTTTAAGATCATTCCCTTCGGAAGGAAGAACGGGAATCCCGGTCCTTCATCGGCGAGCATGAACAAGCCGAGCTCTTTTCCGATCTTACGATGGTCACGCTTCTTGGCTTCTTCAAGTCTTACAAGGTACTCTTCAAGATCGGATGCCTTCGTGTATGAAGTTCCGTATATCCTTGTGAGCATCTTGTTCTTTTCATCGCCTCTCCAGTATGCACCTGCAACCTTCATAAGCTTAACAGCCTTGACGGGCTTGGTGGACATAAGGTGCGGCCCCGCACACAGATCGGTAAAATCACCCTGCTTGTAGAAGCTGATGATCGCATCTTCGGGAAGATCCTTTATAAGTTCAACCTTATACGGCTCCTTTGCATCCTCCATGAATTTGATCGCTTCCGCTCTCGGAAGTTCGAATCTCTCAAGCGGAATGTCTTCCTTTACGATCTTTTTCATCTCGGCTTCAATTGCCTCAAAATCCTCTTCGGTAAGAGGACGCTCGCTGTCTATATCGTAGTAGAATCCGTCATCGATCGACGGTCCTATCGCAAGCTTTACATCAGGCCACAGACGCTTTATCGCCTGCGCCATTATATGCGAAGTCGTATGACGGAATGCATCACACCCGCCCTTATCCGCAAATGTAAGAATACTCAGGCTGCAATCCTTATCCACAACGAAACGCAAGTCAACCCTTTCTCCGTCAACTTCTCCGGCACAAGCCACCCTTGCAAGTCCCTCAGAGATATCCTTGGCGATATCAAGCACGGACATTGCGGATGCGTATTCCTTGACCGAACCATCTTTTAATGTAACTTTCATAACCAACCTCTTTTCTTCGGGAACCACAGCCCATTTAAAATCGCCTTCGGCGAGGGCTGTGGCTACATGTCGACCTTACTTACGTAAGCTCGACACAATTCCACAACACTTTTTGTACTTCTTCCCGCTTCCGCAGGGACACGGATCGTTCCTTCCGATCTTCGGTCCTTCGTGACGTACGGTCTGACTAGCCTTCTGTTCCTTATAGAGTTCCTTCTGCTTCTCTTCGTCGAATATGTCGTTCCACTCTTCAAGACCATAGAGCCAGTCTGCGCCTGCAGCGACCATGTTCTTGTACAGAAGTTCCTTATCAAAAGCAAGGGAGACCTTCGTCTTCTCGGTCATCTTTTCGATGGGATTCGCCTTCTTTAAGCTGTCGTTGATGCCGTCCAGGAATCCCGTCATCGTCATGATGTCTGTTTCATATTTTTCCGCAAGCTCTGCAACCGTTCCTGATACAACAGTATCGGGATCCGCAAGAAGCTGCTGATATATACCCTTTTCAACCTCAAAATAATCCGCCCACAGCTTTTTGAGCTTGTTCTTGTCCTCATTCTCGTTGTAGGCCATGCCCCGCCAATCATCAAGTAATGCCATTATCTGTCCCTCCATTACATAAAACTTCTAATATTTAAGCACATTTGATACAGAAAATCAAATACATCGGATGCTAATACTGACTGATCTGATCTTCCGCATCATCCGTTGATTTATCTATGTCGTTGATGATGACATCATATGATACATCATCATTTACAACGACCGTGATCCGGTCTCCGATCTTATGTCCCATCAGCGCCTTGCCCATCGGCGACTCGATGCTGATATATCCGATCAATGAATTGCTCCTTATCGTCGTTACGATCTTATACTGTTCGATCTCATGATCATCAACGATCTCGACCGTGACCGTGTTGTTGATGCCGACCTCATCTTCTGCAGACGAATCATCGATTATGTTGGCCGTGCGCACCATCCTGTCCAGATACCGTATGCGGGATTCATTCATGTTCTTTTCGCGCTTTGCGGCATAGTACTCGAAGTTCTCCGACAGGTCGCCGTGAGCCCTTGCTATCTTGACATCCTCGATGAGCTTCGGACGCAGCGTCAGCTTCCTGTACTCGATCTCGGCCTCCATTTTGTCTATGTCAGATTGTGTTAAATTATCTCTCATACCGATATCTCCTCCCACATCTCCATCGTCTCAATCAGCTCCGCTTCAGCCTCATCGATCTGCTCCTGGATCTGCGTCAGCTTATCATACTCACTGGCATGCTCAGGTTTACATAACTCTTCTTTGAGCTCATCTATCTTCGCCTCAAGCTCCTCTATCTTCTCCTCAAGCTTCCTGATCCGTCGCTGCCTCTTTTCCTCTTCCTTGCCTGCAAGGCGCGATGCCTGGGATGCTGATACCTCTGCCTCAGGTTCTTTTTTCTGTCCTGCCTTTTCATCATTTACATTTGATACGGCTGACTGAACCTGCTTTTTTTCAACGTAGTCATCGTATCCGAACGGAAAAAGCTTTACTCCGTCTTCCGACATTTCCATTATCTGTGTCGAGACTTTTTTTACAAAGTACCTGTCGTGAGACACAAATATGACCGTTCCCGCAAAGCCCGACAGCATCGCCTCAAGCGTTTCTTTTCCGATCATGTCCATATGGTTAGTCGGCTCATCGAGTACGAGAACATTCGGCCCCGCATAGAATATCTTGGCAAGACTGAGCCGGACCCTTTCTCCGCCCGACAGCATCGACACTTCCTTGAACACTTCATCCGATGTGAACAGGAAAGCCCCGAGCTGGTTTCTGACCTGCGTTTCCGTAAGTGTGGGATACTCATCCCAGAAATCATCTATTACAGTCTTATCGGAAGTATACATGGCCATACGCTGGTCAAAGTATCCGATCTGAACATTTACGCCGAAGCGAAAATCACCGGACAGCGATTTCGTCTGCCCCACAAGCGTCTTAAGAAGCGTTGATTTTCCTATACCGTTATCGCCGATTATCGCAAGCCTTTCACCTTTTTTCAGATCAAGATTTACCGTTGCGAGAGGCTTATCGTAACCTACGACAAGATCCTTGATATACAGCACATCCTTCCCTGTCTCCATCTTGGGGCAAAGCGATGTACTAAAGCTCTTCGTGTCAAAATCGGCAGGTCTTGCCACAAGTTCCATATGTTCGATCTGCTTAAGCTTCGATCTTGTCATCGCCACCTTGGTAGGCTTGTTCTTGAATCTCTCGACAAGTTCCATCAGGCGCTTTATCTCTTTTTGCTGTGCTATATGATCACTAAGCTGCTTCTCATAGCGCTGCTTCTTTTCCGCAACATAGTCCGTGTAATTACCCGAAAACCTTGTGACGACTCCGTACGATATCTCATATACGGTATTAACTATACGGTCGAGGAACATCCTGTCATGACTGACGATAACGACAGCACGGCTGTAACTGCGAAGATAATCTTCCAGCCATGATATGGCACGCATATCGAGATGGTTTGTGGGTTCGTCGAGAAGGAGGATATCGGGTTTTGACAGAAGAAGCTTTATGAACGCCAGCTTGGTCAGCTGTCCTCCGGAGAATTCCGACAGAGGTTTATCTTTATCCTCAAGCGAAAAGCCGAACGATGTGAGCATCGCATCATATTCTTTTTTGTAATAATACCCGCCCCTGTCGCGAAAATCATCCATCAGGGTCGTATACTCTTTGGCTAAACGCGCAGCCTCTTCACCCTCCGCCTTATCCATGAGCGGCACAAGTTCATCGAGCCTGGCCTTCTCGTCAAGAAGATCCGCAAATGCCTTGCTGATCTCTTCATCAACGGTAGCTGACAGGTCATCGAAGGTTATCTGACGAAGATAACCTATCACAGGATTGCCAGCGGCAGTTATCGTCGGCTCTTTTCCGTCTTCTTTCGTAAGCTCAACTTCCCCGGCAATGACCTTTAGCAATGTGGTCTTCCCGGCTCCGTTACGACCGACTATGGCGATCTTTTCATTTTTATTTCTGACTTCAAAATCAAAGTCAGACAATATAGTATCGGCCGCGAACATTACGCGGCCGTCTTTGATCTGATATAGCATTATCTGATTAACGATCCTAACATCTTGAATCCGTATTTGACGTAGTTACCGAAGATCGACGGATGCTTTACGCATTCCCCCATCTTCTTTGCGATATATCCGGGCCGCAGATAAAATCCCAGCAGTATCTTCCTGCGGAGCTTTTCAACTTCTTCCTGTGACAGATATTTTGTTCCCTTAAGCGCCGAATGGAAGAAATCCGATCCGAGCGGTGAATCGGCAAGCAGGTTCATTTCCTTGGCTGCCTTATAAAGCTCCGTGCCGTAAAAAGGAAGTGCCATCTTGACTTCGATGAAGTCGGGCTTCTGCTTCATTATCATCTTCTTTGTCTCAAGAATATGCTCTCTTGTCTCCCACGGGAAACCTATGACATAAAAACCCCAGAACGGAAGTCCGACCTCGTGGCACCATTTTGCGGCGCGAAGGTTCATTTCGACTGTCGTTCCCTTCTTCAGGGTCTTGAGCATTTCATCGGAACCCGATTCAAATCCGAATGCGACCATGAAGCATCCCGCTTCCTTCATAAGTTCAAGAGTCTCTTTTGAAAGAGGATTTACTCTTGAGTTGGCGGTAAATGCGATCTTTCCGTGAAGGGGCGAATTGATGATAAGAGAACACATCTCCTTGACCCATGCAGCGTTTATCGTAAACGTATCAGCCTTGAAGAAAAAGTTCCTGATGCCGTGAACATTGTAGCACTCAGTAAGTTCATCCATAACGTTCTGCGGACTTCTGAACCTGACGCATTTACCTGATATGACAGGTGTCAGACAGAATACGCATGCCGAAGGACAGCCACGTGAAGTCTGTATCGTAGCCATGGGTTCATCGGTGTCCGGACGAACGTAAAGTGAATTGTTCATGAGCTGCCTTGCAGGAAAAGGTCTCGAATCAAGATCCTCGTTCCACTCATGGAACTTCGTTCTTGCGAAAGTGCCGTCCTCTTTTTTATATAAGATGGAAAGTATATTCGCGGGATCACCCTCGCCGCGAAGCGCATAGTCTGCGATCTCACCGATAGCAAAATCAACCTCACCGCCGATCATGTAATCGACACATGACAGGTCGAGCATATCAAGCATCTCCTGCTCGGGATCATAAAAGAGCGCGCCCTTTATGACGATGACCGGGTTATACTTTTCCTTGATCTTCTTAAGGAGCTTTAGGTCATCGAATATCGTCGTATTGGTGATGCTCATCATGATAAGATCCGGCGCAAAGCTTTTCATGTCAGACTCAAAGTCTTCCGATGTGCATCCTTCCGTCTGATAATCACGAAGCTTGACCTCGTAGCCTTTTTGAAGAAGGATTGCCGCTCCGTATCCGAGATCGTTGCATGCACGCATCGCCTCTGCCGAGGCATCCTTTATGTTCTGCTGGCATCTGTCCTCACCGCGCTGGAACAGCATTCCCGGCGGGTAGAATAATAATACTTTATTCATTTCAGTTTCGTCTCCGTAAAATACTCAAGCAATGAGAGTCTGAGCAGGTTAAGTGCTTCCGTGACTGCCCTCTGTCTTATCTGCATACGGTCGCCGGTAAATCTGCATTCCTTGATCCGAACACTTCCGCAAACATTACAACCTATGTAGACAAGTCCCACCGGCTTATCGGGTGTCCCTCCGTCAGGACCTGCGATACCGGTCGTCGACAGACCCACGTCAGCCTTTGTCTCCGCGAGGATCCCCTTGGCCATCTCCTTTGCGGTCTCGGCGCTTACCGCTCCGTACTTCTCAAGTGTAGACTTTTTGACTCCGAGATATTTTCTCTTTGCCCTGTTAGAGTATGTGACTATACCTATCTTGATGATCTCACTGGCACCTGGCACGTTTATTATCCTGCCGCTAAGCAGTCCCCCCGTGCACGATTCGGCGGTGGAGATCGTAAGACCGTTCTTATCGAGAAGCTCGACTACAGTCTGCTCAAGCGTTTCATCATCATTTGTTGTGTATATCATTGCCCCGTACCGGGCCTTCAGCTCCTTGACAACGGGTTTACCAATCTTCTTGGCTTCGGATTCATCTTCTGCGGCCGCACTGACGTGTATATGCGTCTCTCCGATCTGATCGGTCACAGTCACTTCGGGACCGCCATTACCGATAAGTTCGGCTATATCGCTTCTTACCGCATCCGCATCGACACCTATTATCTTGACCGTTTTACTGTATGTTGCCATATCACCCTATATCCTTGAGAAGATCGATGTTCTTGATAATGTAATCAACAAGCGAGATTATCGTAAGCGCAAGTGCGATCCACATAAGCGTCGTTGTGATGATCGAGAATATCTCCACGTTTCCTATCATGAACCCTACCATGATCATCTGAAATACAGTCTTGACCTTCCCCCATTTACTTGCTGATATGACAACACCGTCATCAGCCGCGATCAGCCTGACTCCGCTTATCACAAACTCTCTTGCGATGATCACGATGACGACCCACGCCGGAATACGCTCGAGTTCAACGAGACATATGAGCGCCGAGCATACAAGGAGCTTATCCGCAAGGGGATCCATCAGCTTGCCGAAGTTCGTAACAAGCTTATACTTTCTTGCGATCCTGCCGTCAAACAGATCCGTAAATGCCGCTATGATAAAAATAGCAAGTGCGACCCATTTACACCAGCCTTCGCATCTTTGCCCGTCAACCTCGACAAGCATCAGTATGACGAATACCGGTACAGCCAGCACTCTCATAACCGTTAATTTATTGGGCAGATTCATCGATCAGCACCCCTTCCAGATCATATTCTCTCGCATCGGTGATGCGGACATCTATCATGTCTCCTGTCATAAGTTCCCTGTTCGAATATACAAAAACAAGTCCGTCGATATCCGGCGCATCCTTGTAGGATCTTGTCACGTACACATCTTCTTCGGGCAGATAACCGTCGACGATAACCGTAAGCTGCGTATCTATCATTGCCTCTGCGGCTTCATATGATATCGCCTGCTGCAGCTCGTACAGTTCCGCCTGACGGGACTTTCTTACATCTTCCGGCACCATCGGGCGAAGATCATATGCCGGCGTTCCTTCCTCAGGTGAGTAGGTAAATACCCCAAGTCTGTCAAACTCCATCTCATTGACAAATCTGTAGGTCTCTTCGAAATCCTCCTGCGTCTCACCGGGAAAACCCGCTATGAGCGTTGTCCTTATACAGATATCGCTCATCTTCCTGCGAAGCTTACTTACTATACTGCGTATCTGGCTTTGGTCGGTGCGTCTTCCCATCCTGCGGAGGATGTTATCGCAGCCGCTCTGGATCGGGATATCGATATAATGGCATATCTTCGGATTGGTTGACATAATCTCAATCAATTCATCCGTAACTTCTTCGGGATATGCGTATAATATACGGATCCAACGAATACCGTCAATTTCCGAAAGTTTACATAATAATTCCGGGAGCGATTTTTTTCCGTACAGATCCGTTCCGTACAGAGTAGTCTCCTGGGCAACGAGTATCAGCTCCCTGACGCCTTTACCGGCAAGATCCTCCGCCTCGGCGATCAGCTCTTCCATAGCAACCGATCTGTATGGTCCGCGAAGCTTCGGTATGATGCAGTAACTGCAGTGCTTGCTGCACCCCTCCGCTATCTTGAGATACTCGTAGTGTCCCGGTGTCGTTATGACTCTGCCCGTCTCATCGGATGGCTGTTTGGGTTCTTTTTCGTCAAGGATCTGCGATATGACAGCTGCCATATCTTTTTTCTCAAGCGTTCCGACAACGGCATCCACTTCCGGGATCTCTTTTATGATCTCGCTTTTATACCGCTCTCCCAGACACCCACAGACAATAAGAGCCTTAAGTTTATCATCCTTAAGGCGCGCCATTTCCAAAATGGTATCGATGCTCTCCTGCTTGGCATCATGAATAAAACAGCATGTGTTGATAATAATGATGTCAGCATCGCTCTCATCATCGGTAAGCTCATATCCTGCCTTGCACAGTCCCGATATCATATGCTCGCTGTCCACGAGGTTCTTATCGCATCCGAGCGAAACAGGGAGAAACTTCATCGACCGTTCCTCAGACTTCGGCAACGATCTTGATATCACCTTTTTCGAGTTCTTCGATAGCGACCGAAAGAGGCTTCTTCAGATTGGCATCCTTGATGGCGGTAGGCCGGCCGTTAACAAGTTCACGTGCTCTCTTGGAAGTAGCCATCACTATCGAGTAACGGCTGTTAACAACAGGATGTTCTCCCACTTCAACCTCGCTGTTTGCTACCTTCATCAGATCACTGTAAGACGGATGTAACATTTTCAATTCTCCTTTTTACTGTTTCGGGACAGGTAGTCCTCGAATTCTTTTTTCTTATCGTTAATAAAATCGCGGTTTCTTGAAACTGCCATTCTCTGGCTTGATACGATCGCATTGAACATTTCAACGCTTTCTTCAAGAACATCATTTATCATAAGATAGTCATATCTGTCAACGACCGTTATCTCGAGGCCGGCCTTTTTCATCCTCTTTTCAATGACCTCGTCGGTCTCGGTACCTCTGTGCTTCAGGCGGTTATGTATCTCCTCGACACTGGGCGGCATCACGAACACCAGGACCGCATCCGGATATTCTCTCTTGATGTTAAGAGCACCTTCGGTCTCGATCTCGAGTATCACGTTCTTGCCAGCCGCAAGCATTTCCTTGACATATGCTCTCGGTGTTCCGTAGTAATTGCCTACATAGTTGGCATACTCAAGAAGCTCTCCGTCGGCTATCATCTTCTTGAACTCATCCTCGGTCTTGAAGAAGTAATGAACGCCCTCGACCTCTCCCTCTCTCGGGCTTCTGGTCGTAGCCGAAACGGACAGTACGTAGTCATCGTACTTCGCCAGAAGTTCTTTGATTATCGTTCCTTTTCCGGATCCGGCAAAGCCGGAAAGTATCACAAGAATGCCTCTGTTGTTCATCTTACATCACCAATAATGTGTGTCGCCAACTAGATCGCCTACGTTACTCTATATTCTGTATCTGCTCTCTTACCTTTTCGATATCGGTCTTAAGATTGATCGCTATATCGCTTGTGATAAGATCGTTCGCCTTAGACAGTATCGTATTGGCTTCCCTGTTCATTTCCTGAGCGATAAAATCAAGCTTACGTCCGACCGAACCACCCGTCTCGAGTATGTCCTTTGTTGTGCGGATGTGACTGCGAAGCCTTACTATCTCTTCATCCACGCAAATCCTGTCGGCATATATGGTAACTTCACCCAGTATCCTTGATTCATCGATCTTGGAGTCTGCAAGAAGATCGGCGACCTTGTCGCACAGATCCTTCTTGTACTCTTCGATGATCTCGGGTGCACGCTTTTCGATATCGTCAACATACGAAAGCATCCTTCCGAGCTTTTCGATAAGATCTTTCTTAAGATTATCGCCTTCGGCTATCCTTGCCTCCACGAATCTCTCAGCTGCCTCACGTATCACTTTTTCAAGGTCTGTCCATATCTCATCTTCATCAACATCAGCATCCTCGATCGAGAACACTTCAGGATATCTCGAAAGAGTCGATACCCGCACATCGTTTTCTATCCCAAACTGTTCGGACATCTCGCACAGATATGAATAATATGCTTTTGCCATATCACGATTATAGCGGAGATTATAATTGTTCTCCTTATAATCCTCGTAGGTCAGGAATACATCTACTTTACCGCGCTGTATGTAATCCTTCAGGAGTGTTCTGATGGATGCCTCAAAAAAGCCAAGCTTTTTCGGCATCTTGATCGAACAGTCCAGATATCTGTGATTGACAGACTTGATCTCAACGGTTATCCTGCGCTTTTCGTCGCTATACTCAGCACGGCCGAAGCCGGTCATACTTTTGATCATTATAATCCTTCCGCCATTAGAAACGTCGTAAACCCCAATACATTATAGTTAACAAGCATTATTCAGTCAAGGAAACCTTCATCTTAAGCGACGCCTTGGCGCCTGTTGCGGTTTCTCTTACCGTGACCGGAACGGTGTACGTTTTACCGGCCCGGGCAGCCGGCGTTGTGGTTATCGTAAGCAGTCCCTTGTCCGGAGTTGCTTCCACATTCAGTTCCTTCATTTTCTTTGCTTCAATCCCGAACGCATCAAACGCATCGATGTCAAACACCCTGATCCTTGTCTCATACGAGCCGGGCGCAGTGTAATACTTGTAGCTGTACACAGCCATCACCGGAACTGTAGCGGATCCGGTCCCCGATTCCTTATCGATCTTAACGGTACTGTTCACACTTCCCGCCGACAGCTTACCGACCGAAGGTTTTATCTTAATCGTTCCTTTCAGCACCGCTTTCGTATCAAGCGTCACCTTCAGGGTAACAGTTGTACCCTTTTTCTCATAGACAAAATCCTTACCCGGCCTGATCACTATCATGTCGGATCCCATCGAAGCCTCATACATGTTTTTGCCGTTTACGGGTTCAACCTCTGCACTTACTATGCTGCCGGTATACCCGGAAATACCGGGCTTTACGAACACCTGTCCTGCTCCGAGAGCATCGATCGATCCTTTCTGATCAAACTTTACCGCCTTGTCGGATGCGGTATCGGAAACGTTTATCGTGAGAGTGAGTTTTTTCTTCTTCCCGTCCGGAAGCGTTCCGGTGACAAACAGCTTGCAGTTTCCCTTTTTGCCTGCAGCATCCCCCAGCTTTACGGTAAGCGTTCCGTCTTTTGTAAGCGATGACTTGTCAACCGACAGTCCCGAAATGAGCCTGTCTTCTCCTTCAACCGAAAGAGTTGTAAGTACCGACTCGGGAAGAGTACCGCCGCCCTTTGCCTTCACCGTAACAACAGCCTTTTCGTCATCACCGGCATTGTTAAGGTTCAGCGAAATCTTCTTTTGCGTAAGCTCGATCGCAGGAGAACTCTTTGTGAACCTGATCGCAAACTTCGCATAGACGAATGCATCTTCCGCCCAACCGTTATAGTGGATACGGATGAACCCGTCCTTGTAGCTGCCCTTCGGTACAGATACAAGGAAGCTTTGATCCGAAATATCCACACCCACGCTGGAACCTTCCACGACCTCATAGTTCCTGCCTTTTCTTATGCAGTAATCGGCTTTCCAGTCATAGTAACCGTCCTGATAGATCAGGTCTGTTGTCTCATGTACTATTGTTCTTGTTATAGTGCCGCCGGCAAGATCTTCATAAAACGTTGCCGATGATCTGTCAAGCTTTGCCTTCGGCGCCTTGTAAGTTGTCTTCAGTGTAAGGGGACACTCCACGGCGTTGGTACTGTTAACCCCTCTTACGGAAAATACGATCTTGTTATTTGCGGCCGCCTGTTTTACAAGGCTTTCCGTAAGGATGTCTTCCCTTAGTTTCAGTCCCACAACTGCGTATCCGTTAGCGTTTTCGGTTATCGCTTCATCATCATATACTACCGAATACCATTCGCTTCCTTTTGTAAGGGTAATGCTGTACGGCTCGGCGTTCATGGTCTGTCCCTTGAAGTAAACGAGGACCATATTTGTGCAGTCATACAGATCCAGCGTATCTTCCTGAACAGCAGTAAACTCGCCCGCAGTTATCTCTTTCTTTTCGGTATCGGTCGATGCGGATCTGTTTTTGGCTTCCGCAGAAAAAGGTGCGCTTTCGATCGTCGTTCCGTCATCCATCGTTGCAACGGCGTTCATGACGATCATCCCTCCGGATCTTGTTACGGATGAAACGGCCGCCTCAACCTCATACACTTCCGGATATGATTCATCATATCCCGCGTCCTTTCTGGTCCACTGCGCCTTAACACGATATCCGTGCTTTGCATTGTCATCCTTTACCCAGCTCCATTCGGGATCTTTGTAACTGTCTTTTATCGGCGCGATCTCATAAGATCTGGTGTCTTCAACCGATACACCCTTCCTTTCCCAAACAGCTTTGTACGTGATACTTCCCTTCTTCGACCAGGTCTCACCGGTATGTTGCGGCACAAGAACGGTGTCTGCCGGGACATTTTCATCTACCGTCAGTACCTCATCTTCTGCCGATCTTCTCGTAAGCGTGGCTGTGACCAGATCGTCACTGCCGGCAAACGGATCATCACTCCACTTGACCGAAGAAGCGTCGATCTCCCACTTTCCGTACTGGGGATAGATGACCACAACATCCTTCTGAACATAGCGGGAGTCGTAGTACTGATCTTCATATGCAAGTTCAAGCCCGAAAGCATCGTCTATTCCAAGACCGTTTACGGCTTTGTACCCGTACCCGTCAAGTGACCATCCGTATACTTCACTTGCCTTCGTAGTCGTTGCAGCATCGGGAAGTGCATAAGTATTACCCTCTCCGGTAAAATCATCCACGGTCACTTTAGCGATCTCAATCGTCTTATCTTCATATCCCGACAGGTCACTTCGAAGTGACTGATATGCTATCGTAAGTTGTCGTTTACTCCACTTCGGATACAGAACGAGATCCTTTTCAAAATGACCGTTCTCGTTGGCGGTAAGAAGCTCCTGCGTAACAGGCTGCGTCAGCGCTCTGTCTTCATACCATCCGTCAAAGTCATAGCCGGCCCTTGCCACGTCTTCAAGACTGCACTGTTCCTTATTACCCGGGAAAAACCAGTCCGGAAGTTCGTAGGCCGAAAAGACATCCTGTCCCTGCTTCAGGCCTCCGAGATCATAGGTGATGGTATACGGATCAACGGTGATCTCACTTTCACTTGTATAGACTTCTCCGTCATGGAAACACTTGCATATAAGGTAAGTGCTTCCCGCTCCCACCGCCTTAAGATCTACCTCATCCTTCGTGTTATCTCCTTCGATCACCGCCACATCGGTATTCTCTACGGACCACTCGAGAGTGTATTCTTTTTTCAGTTCCTCGGGCATTTTGCTGTAGCCGCAATCCTGTGACAATCCCTGATGCCCTGTAATCCCTTTTTGTATACGCGTCTTTGGGCTCGCCGTTCCTACAACGTCATAGTATGTTTGCTGTTTTTTTACAGTGTTGTTGGTAAACAGACGCACCTTGCTGTCAAGATCGCCATGGTACTCACCGTTAATCTCTACTCCGCCACCTTCTATATCCGTCTCAACCTTAATGTTGACAATTCTATCCTCACCCTTACACTCTAACGGAACGAGCAGATTATTGCCGCTGTAGTATACGGTAACCTCAATATCTTCTCCATCGGGATCGGTCACTTCGAAAGGGTATTCAAGTTCTGCCGTGTAATACCCCGGAAGATCGGTAACAAACCGTTTGCCTGCCTTATGATTGCTTCCTTTTACCACAACATTGCATCCCACATTCATGCTCGTAACTTCCAGGCCCACAGCAAGTATCTTTTCGCCCTTATTCACATGGTAATTCTGAACGATCTTAAGCTTGTCGTTGGAAGAATGATAATTATAATATTTGCCGACAGTTCCGGTCTTACTGTACGAATAGCAGTTATTATACGGATGAATATCCGCATCAAACGCATGCGCCCTTCTGTTATTCAAGGACGCATCCTCATATGATATCCAGAAATATCCGTTACAGTCATATCCGTCAGATCCCCAGCTGTTCCGAACAAGCCAAGCTCCGTTCTCACCGGGCATATAATCGGGGAAATTCTCTCTTGAAAAATCATCATCCCAGCCGACTATCATGATGACATGATCCACATTTTCATATGTGGATATGTATGAGTTATACTCTTTCGAAAAGAAGCACGCTCCTTTGCTTGTGCTCCTGTCCCCCGGCGCGTGAATGAGTGTATTCACACCGCCGTGCTCCATTATCATCCACTTGATCAGATCACGGTTGTTCATGGAGGTGTAATATGATCCAGTGAGCATCGCACTGTTAACCGACTGCGCGTAGCGGTCCGGCAGACAGTCATCATTTGAAGTATAACCCGCCGCTGAATACGGAAGTTTCTCCTCACTCACAAACCCGATCCCGTTCATCAGCGTACCCGAAGCCAGTGAACCGTTTCCTCCGTTATTCAGGTAGAAATTTTTCGCTTTGCTCGGAACAAAATAGTATTTATCTTTATCCATCCCGTAATTGGACGCCTTAAAATTGTGAGATGTGTAATATGCAAGTTGAAGTTCGGAAAGGTCTATATCAGTTCTTGCCTTCCCGTCATGGATCAGATCCGCTTCGGCACTTCCAACCGCAGCGAATGCCCAACAGCATCCGTATCTGCCCTGATTCCTGATCTTGGGAAGTTTACCAAGTTCATACACATTATATTTTGAAGGAAGATCTGCCGACTGATCGGGACCGTTGTCTTCATCCGAAACGGACACATCCGAAAAGTTTTCATCGTCTTCGATACCTTCCACGAACACTTCAACCGCGTCATCTTCATCTGCGACGCCGCCAAGACTTCTGACTGCTCCGGTCTCATCGTCATTCGCCTCTGTATCCGGCTGATCTGCCCCCTCTTCGGTGATGACCTCTTCCGGCATGGCATTCTCATCTTCCGGCACAAACGTCTCGTATTCGCTTACGAAAGACTCTTCTTCGGAACACAGGACATCCTCATCGGCAAATACGGCACTTACGTCGAGTGCTCCTGCCGCCAGAGTTCCCGCAAGGATGATACCTGTAAGTTTTGTAAATCTTCTCTTCATGTTGTCCTCCAAGTTGGTGTGATCACATGACCTGTCAGTCATCGGATCCGGTAACGCCCTCCGGGATCTGCGCCTTGGCCACCATTGAATAATTGGTGTAGTAGACAACGAATCCCGGCTTTGCGCCGGATGGTTTTTTAACTTCTTTTCGCTTTACATAGTCGATCTCGACTTTGCCCATGCTGCGTCCGCTGCTGTAATATGCCGCAATGCTCGCTGCTTCCTCAAATGCCCTGTCGGGAAGTTCGCTCCCTTCGCATCTTACGATCACGTGACTGCCGGGCATCTTCTTGGCATGAAACCACCAGTCACCGCCGTTTGCGAGCTTGAATGTGATCTCATCGTTCTGATAATTGTTCTTGCCCACAAAAATATGAAAGCCGTCGGAAGAGACAAAATGAAGCGGTCTGCTCTTTACGGACCTCTTCGCGCCCGGCCGTCCTTTTCTCTTTATATATCCGCTTTCGGTAAGCTCTTCCTTTATCTCGGCAAGATCGTCTTCGCCTTCCGCAAGATCAAGACTTGTCTCTATGCTGCGAAGATGCTCTATCTCACTGCCGGTCTCTTCAAGAAGCTTCGTGACGGCTTCCTTCGTACGTTTCAGCTTATTGTATCTGTCAAAATATTTGACTGAATTTGCCATCGCGCTGATCGTGGGATCGAGCGGGATGGTGACTTCCTCATTTGTATAATAATTCTCGCACGTGATCTTATCCGCACCTTCGGGCGCACCGTATCCGTACGTCTGCAACAGTTCTCCCCACACCCGCAACTTATCCATCTTCTCCGTATCAGCGAGCTGCTTTTTCTGAAGATCATACTTCTTGATATTTCTCTCCAGCATCGTCGACACGATCTTCCGAAGGTCGGCACTCTTCTGCCTGATGCGCGTATACTCGTTGCGTCTTGCATAATATGATATCAGAACTTCACTGACCGTTTCATAGTATTCATGGACCAGGCCTTTGTACTGTTCAAGCGCTATGACCTCAAATTCTGCGGGATTTCCGTCCTCATCAAGTATTATCGCGGGGTGAAAATCACCCGACCGGATCCTTTCATCCAGATCGGACAGGATGTCTGTAAGTTTACATAACTCATTCTCTTCATATGTATTTGCGCCCCTGTCACTGTCAAGCCCTGCCAGCTCACATACGCTTTCTGCAACTACCGGGGAAAATCCCGTGAAGGTGGTGTATATTGCCTTGGCCAGCGGAATAGGTTTACATAACAGACGTGTGATCTCACTGTTAACCTGTTTACATAATAATACTTTATGTAACTCGGTCTTTCCCTCGGTAACAGGAATGAAATACTCTCTTCCGGGTAGTACCTCTCTTACGGAAGACACTGCGGCGGATATGTGTTTGATGCTGTCAATGATGGTATTATCGGGCTTTCTGAAGATGATGTTCGAGTGCTTGCCCATAAGTTCGACGGTAAGTATCTTGCTGCACAGATCTCCCATCTCATCAAGATGTTCTATCGTTATCTCGATTATCCTTTCAAGTCCCGGCTGAGTTATGTCAACTATTCTGCCTCCCTGTATATGCTTCCGCAGCAGCATGCAGAAATTGGGGGCAGTCATTGGAGCCTGTTTATTCTCGCCCGTAAGGTACACAAAAGGAAGAGTGGCCCCTGCCGAAATGAGAAGCCGCTCATTTGAATCCGCTGTCTTAACCGTTAACATGAGTTCATCAGACTCGGGTTGTATGATCTTAGATATACGACCGCCGACAAGACGCCTGCATAATTCGCCGGTCAGGGCCCTTATTGTGATCCCGTCAAGTGCCATGAAATGATATCTGTTGTGTCAAGTCTTGACCTTGTCGAGAATAAGATTGAACTTGACTTCGTTCCCTTCGTATTTTATCTGTCCGCTGTACCATGCATCCCGCACCGACAGTTTCTTCGAAGCAAGCTGAAGGATCACATCAGCCGTTGCGATTATCCTGCCGTCATGATTGTAGTAGTTGTACGGCTCAACGATACATGCTCTTTCAGCTATCTCAAAATAAAATGCTCCGGCACCTTCACCAACGATATCAACTTCAATCGCGACATGTTCGAACACTTCACGTGCATCCGCATTCTCAAATGTCCTGCGGACTTTCTTGACTATCTGTTCGAAAGTGATCGGTTTTTTTGCTGCCATTTTACTCTCCTTGAAATACCTTCACTCCCATTCTAGCACAGATATGTTTTCCGTCAATATGTTAGTATGTGCTAACATTTTTCACGTTTAAAAAAACAAAAAAACTTAATCGTTTTCTTCTCATTTTCAGTGCCGGAAAACTATCTCTCCGGTTTCATCGTTCATCGCATCAACTATCGCCAGAGATTCAACTCTGACGCCGCGTGCGCGCAATCTCTTTCCGCCGTCCTGGAAACCTTTTTCGATGAGTATCCCGACTCCGCAAAGCGTCGCTCCGGATCCGTTTATTATGTCGATCAGTCCGTCTACCGCACAACCGTTTGCAAGAAAATCATCTATGACAAGTATGTTATCCGAAGGTGAAAGATACTTCTTCGAAACGATGACATCATACACTCTTTTGTGAGTAAAAGATTCTATCTTGGTAGAGTATACCGAACCGTCTATATTGATCGACTGACTCTTCTTGGCGAACACTACCGGAACATTAAAATACTGTGCCACGATGACAGCTGCTGCGATACCGGATGCCTCGACCGTCAGTATCTTGTTTATCGGAGCATCGGAAAAGATCCTTTTGAATTCTTTTCCTATTTCATTCATCAATTCGATATCGATCTGATGATTTATAAAACTGTCAACTTTTAAAACGTTTCCCGCTTTTACTATTCCGTCTTTTTTTATTCTCTGTTTCAAAAGTTCCATCGATGTTCCTCCACTTTGCAAGTTCAGATCTCTATCTCTCCTCGCGGAAATAATTCAGTCCGAGACTCTGCGGGAACTGATCCTCGCGTCGGTTCCTCATGCTCGTAAAGATGAGCACTATCAGAGTTACGACATAAGGTATCATCTTATACAGTTCCTTCATCTCCATATGATCCATTCCCGTCGGGATATACAGATACAGGATATACAATCCGCCGAACAGTATCGATGCAAATATTCCAAGGTCGGCTTTCCAAAGCGTGAAGATGACAAGAGCTATGGCAAGCCATCCTCTGTCTCCGAACGCATCGTTGGACCATATGCCGCATGCATAATCCATGACATAATACAGTCCGCCGAAGCCTGCGATCACACATCCGATACAGGTCGCAAGATATTTGTACTTCGTAACGTTAATTCCGGCAGCATCTGCCGTTGCGGGATTTTCTCCGACCGCGCGAAGATGAAGTCCCGCTCTCGTCTTCCTGAAAAAGAATGCGACCGCGAGCGCGATCACTATCGCAAGATACGCAAGAAATCCGTATGAGAAAAAGATCTCTCCCACCGCACCGAGACTCTTTGCAAAAGGAAGTGATGCCCTGAAACATGCACTTGTTTTCGAAAGTGATATCGAAGGAATATCCTGCTTGGACAGCTTGATGAGAGACCCTCCGAAAAAGTTACCGAAGCCGACTCCGAACGTTGTCATCGCAAGACCCGTTACGTTCTGGTTGGCGCGAAGCGTTACTACAAGGAACGAATATATAAGTCCCATGACAAGAGACCCGGCCACGCAGCACAACACCGGTATGAGAATCGCAAGTGCCGGATTTACTTCTCCGGCTCCTACCGATCCTTCATAAAAGAACGATCCTATAACACCGCTTATGGCGCCGACATACATAACGCCCGGGAGTCCCAAGTTAAGGTTACCTGATTTTTCCGTAACGATCTCACCCGTACACCCGAACAGAAGCGGGATGGACTGCGCCACGGCTCTCGGGATGAAAGCAAGAAATCCTAACATGACCTTACCTCCTGTTGCTTGCTCCTGTCCTTATGACCTGTCCTGAAGTGGACCTCATAGTTTATAAAGAATTCGCATCCGATTATAAAGAACAGTATGATTCCCGTGAGTATATCTCCGAACGACTGGTTAAGATCAAACCTTGTTGCGATCTCTCCCGCACCTCTGTCCATGAACACTATCACAAAGCTCGTTACGATCATCGCGAACGGATTGAACTGCGCCATCCATGACACAAGAACTGCCGTGAATCCTCTTCCGTCAGAGATCGTTGAAGTAAGCGTATGGTTGATACCGCCGACAAGAATGAGCCCGACGAGTCCGCACAGCGCACCCGAGAGTATCATAGTGCGTATGAACACCTTCTTCAGATTGATACCTACATAGACCGACGTCTTAGGCGACTCTCCGACAACCCTTATCTCATAGCCGTGCTTCGTGTACTTGATATACACATACACAAATACGGTCACTACAACGGCGACTATTATCGGAAGCAGATATTTGGATCCGAACAGCTGGGGGAGCCATCCGGCATGCGAATCCTGATTGATGATCCCGATCTTACCGGAACCCTTCGGAACCTCCCATTTTATCGTATAGAACAACACGAGCTGTGTCGCGATATAGTTCATCATAAGTGTGGAAAGTGTTTCGTTCGTGTTCCACAAAGACTTGCAAAGAGCAGGGATGAATCCCCATAATCCTCCAAGCACCAGACTTGATATGACCATCAGGAGTATCACGACCGCATTCGGAAGTTTGTCTCCCAGGCAGATCATACACGCCGCAGCTCCGAGGCCTCCCATGAGCACCTGTCCTTCGCCTCCGATATTCCAAAATTTCATTCGGAAAGCGATCGTAAGCGACAGTGATATCACAAGAAGTATCGAAACATCCTGAAGTGTTATCCATGTTTTTCTGGCGGAGCCGAACGCTCCGGAAATGATAGAGGAGTAAACCTCCATAGGATTGATACCGGTCGTAAGTCCCGTGATAAATGCACATACGATAAGCGCACATATGACAGCAAAGATCCTGATCATCATGGCCTTATGCACCGGAATGGATCCGCGTTTTGTCAGATGGATAAACGGTTCTTTTGTTTTACTGTTCATCCTTGCCCACTCCTTCCTGACCAAGACTTGTCATGAGAAGACCGATCTCATTTTTCGTAACCTTGGTGGCGTCAACGATATCACTGACCTGTCCGTCGCAAAGTACCATTATCTTGTCGGATATCTGCATCAGCACATCCAGATCCTCTCCGACAAACAGGACCGCCACGCCTTTTTTCTTCTGTTCATTGATAAGGTCATATATCTTGTATGAACTGTTGATATCAAGTCCTCTGACCGCATATGCCGTAAGGAGCACTTTGGGATTGGATGATATCTCACGTCCAACAAGTATCTTCTGAATATTTCCGCCTGACAGTCTCCTTACAGGAATATCAAGTCCCGGCGTCGAAACTTCAAGAACATCAACAACATTTTCGGCAACTTTTCTCGGCTTGTTGCGATCGGTGAACCATTTATGGCTCTCACCGAACGTTCGCAGCATCATGTTCTCGGAAATGTCCATGTTGCCGACAAGTCCCATTCCCAGTCTGTCCTCGGGCACAAAAGAAAGAGCCACTCCAAGCTCTCTTATGTCTCTCGGATGCATACCGATCAGCTCGGTCTCATTTCCGTTCTCATCTATATACTTAACAGACCCCTCATCTACGGCCTGTATCCCGGCGATCGCCTCAAGAAGCTCCTTCTGTCCGCTTCCCGATATTCCGGCAATGCCGAGTATCTCACCCGAATTCATGTAAAAGCTGACGTTCCTGACTTTACGAACGCCTTCCGCATCGGTCACGCATATGTTATTGATGACAAGTCTCTTTTGAGGATTGACAGGTTCGGGCCTCTCTATATCAAGCGTAACCGCATGACCTACCATCATATCGGTCATCTCCTGCATGGTAGTCTTCGCCGTCTCGAGCTCACCTGCATTCTGCCCCTGACGAAGTACGACTACCCTGTCGGATATGGCCATTACTTCATTTAATTTGTGTGTGATTATGACTATCGATTTACCGTCTGCTTTCATGTTCCTCATAACATCAAAGAGACGCTCGCATTCCTGCGGAGTCAGCACGGCCGTCGGCTCGTCGAGTATGAGAATGTCAGCCCCGCGGTATATCACCTTGACGATCTCGACAGTCTGCTTCTCCGAGACTGTCATGTTATATACCTTCTTGTCGGGATCGACGACAAAGCCGTACTTGTCGCATATCGATCTGATCTTTGCCTTTGCGGCCGCAACATCGTACTTGCCTTCCTCGCCGAGCACGATGTTCTCCCATGCGGAAAAAACATCAACAAGCTTGAAATGCTGATGTACCATTCCGATACCGTTTAAGTATGCTTCCGCAGGCGAACTGATGGTGACTTCCCTGCCGTCTACAAGTATCTGTCCCTCATCGGGATAGTATATTCCGGCAAGCATGTTCATAAGGGTGGTCTTGCCGCTGCCGTTTTCACCCAGCAGCGACACGATCTCACCTTTATACAATACAAAATTTACATTCGTATTGGCCTGTTTCAGATCAAATCTTTTGCTTATGCCGCGCATCGAGACCGCGGCTACTTGTTGTGACAATTATGCCCCTCCTATCGGTATTTACTTAGAAGGCCGTATCCAAAAGTGTTATCCCATCGATCTGGAGATCGAAGTAAGGAGCACTTCTGAGTCCGTCGCCGGATTCGTTGAAGTAACCGTCCTTGATGACTTCATGATCGCCCTCGTAATTGGGATCGGTATCAACGTCAGCCATGTAGGTTGTGAGTTCTTTTCCTTCTACGGTAAATGTCTTGGTATCAAACACATGTATCTTGCCGGCGATAAGATCAGCCTTTGCTGCCTCTACAGCCTCTTCCGTTCCGGGAGCAACATTCTTTCCGAAGTGATCGATGACAACAGAACCGGTCTCAAGGGTTCCGGTATAGTCAGCTGCGATAGCCTCGCCCTTTGCTGCCTTTGTGATGGAATCCTCAAAATAAGGCTCCCAGTCGATCTTACAATATGAGATGAAAGTCTCGGGACATGCATTATCTGTAGGTCCGTTATATGAGCTGTTGGGAACGCCTGCATTCTCACATGCTGTCGGTGAACCCATCGAGTCGGCATGCTGTGAAATGAATACGCAGCCGTCTGAGATAAGCTTTGTAGCGCCTTCCTTCTCTGCCGTCTCATCATACCAGGAACCGGTAAATGTGACTTCCATTGTAGCCGTAGGACATACGGAACGTGCACCAAGGAAATATGATGTATATCCCGAGATAACTTCTGCGTACGTGAATGCTCCGATATAACCTATCTTGGCCTGGTCAGCCGTTATCTTGCCTGATTCGATCATCTCGTTAAGCTTCATTCCTGCAGCTATACCCGAAAGATAACGTCCTTCATATATTGATGCAAATGCATTATGGAAATTGGGAAGGTTCTCTGTATGAGCCTTTGTACCCGTTGCATGGCAGAACTGCACATCTGGATATTCCTTGGCTGCTTCTATCATGTAATCCTCATGTCCGAAAGAATCGGCGAAAACATATCCGCATCCCTGATCAACAAGTTCGCAGGCTGCGTCGTAGCATTCCTGTCCTTCGGGAATATTGGTCTTGATGACCGCCTCAACACCAAGCTTCTCACATGCTGCCTTAGCTCCCGTTATGAAGTTGAGGTCGTATGTTGAGTTCTCATCGTGAAGACAGATAAAACCTGCCTTGATGTTAAGCTTGTCAGATCCCTGATCAGCGCCGGAATCTGCTGCTGCAGGAGCAGCTGCGCCGCCGCAGGCACAAAGCGAGATCGTCATTGCTGTTGCCAAAAGCAACGAAATAATCTTTTTCATAATCGTCCTCCCAGATACTCTGTCAGTCACAAAATATGACATTTATTTTTTACCTATATACAATATATTGATGTTTTGGTTTCGTCAATGCACAAATCAACAAAAGTATATGTTATTTTATTTATTGTGATAATGCACAATTAATCGGGCCCAAATTCTATTGTTCGTCAAGAAGTACAATTTTTCTTTTTTGAAATTGTTGACATTTACCATAGATGTGTTATCATCTACTTGTAGCCGACGAAGGCAGATGTTGAGTATTTGCTTTTTACTTAATCGTTAAAGTAACAACATGTTGCGTTGCGGCTGCTTTGGAGGAGTAGAAAGGAAGGGATAAAGATGAGAGATTATTACATTAAACAGCTTGGTAAGGAAACATTGTTCTTCGGTTCATTTGAGGAGATGATGGATTCTTTTGATCAAATGGACGAATGCGACAAGCACTTCTGCACCGTACACGATGACAACACCGGAAGATACGCACCGGGCTACGACATCGTATGGGCACACGGAAATGTAGCTCATGCATTTAAGCATATTGCTTGATGACTTGATTTCGAAGAAATCGAGTCGCGGCGACATTTGCGAAGCAAATGTTGGAAATGAGCTAATAAATGGTTTAAGGCTAAAAAGTTCCGGCGCGAGCCGGAACTTTTTTTATTGACATTCCTACCGCACCCCTAATACAATACAAAAGTAACTTTCGAGAAAGGGCGCAATTCCCTACCGGTGGTAAATGACTTGATCGCGAAGTCAACAGTCCACAAACCGCATAAAGTGCGGCCGATCCGGTGTGATTCCGGAACCGACAGTATAGTCTGGATGAGAGAAGGAGAAAAAAATGAAAAATCAAAAGATCTCAACCCGTGTCATGGCCGGGTCTGCCATGCTGTCCGCAGTTGCAGTAGTACTGCAATATCTGGAGTTTCCCATTCCGTTTTTAATGCCACCCTTTATCAAGTTCGATCTGTCGGATCTTCCGGCTCTTATCGGCGCGTTCGCTTACGGTCCGCTCTCCGGCGTGATCATCGAGCTGATCAAGAACCTGATACACTGTCTGGCAACAAAATCGGCAACCGTCGGCGAACTGTCGAACTTCATGCTCGGCGCTGTATTTACTCTGACCGCCGGCCTTATCTACAAACACAACAAGACAAAGAAGACCGCTATCATCGGCGGACTGACCGGTGCCGTTGTCATGGGGCTGTTCTCCATACCGTCCAATTATTTCGTGGTCTATCCGTTTTACTATAATTTCATGCCGGAAGATGTGGTACTTGCCGCTTACCAGGCAATACTTCCCGGAGTATCAAGCATACTGGCAAGCCTGTTCATATTCAATCTTCCGTTCACGATCGTCAAAGGCCTTGTGTGTGTACTCATCGCAATGCCGATCTACAAGCCTCTTACGAGAGTATTAAAGGACAGGACATGAATCTTCCGAAAGTGATAACCGGAACCGTACAGCACGGACACGAGCTGGGAAGGCGCTTTGACACACCCACGGCAAACATAACGCCTTCTGAGGATGTGTCTGATCTTGCCCACGGAGTGTATTATTCCGACATAACTATAGACGGTATCACTTATCATTCAATAACAAATCTCGGCGTACGTCCCACTGTAAGCAGCAGTGGGCGCGTTAGCGCCGAGACTTTTATTTACGATCTTGATAAGGATATTTACGATAAAAATGTATCTGTCACACTTCTTGATTTTCGCCGCAGGGAAACCAAGTTTTCCACGACCGAAGAACTGTTTGAAACAGTAAAAACAGACCTACTTGCCGGAAGATCTTATCACGGAATATAGCTTTTCCATCGCCTCCGTATATCCTGCAAGGCCGTGTCCCGTTATGCATTCGATTACATATGAACGGATGTAGCTTATCTGTCTGAAGTCCTCTCTTGAATCAACATCCGAGATATGCACTTCGACAGCCGGTATCCCGACAGCCTTCAGCGCATCAAGTATCGCAACGGATGTATGCGTATACGCTCCGGGATTGATCACTATCCCATCGACCGTACCGTATGCCTGCTGTATCGAATCAACCAGGTCTCCCTCATGATTGCTCTGGTACAGATCCACTTCTATCCCCAGATCATCCGCCTTGTCCCTGCAGAGCCGCAGCAGATCTTCATATGTATTTCTCCCGTATATATCAGGCTCCCTGATACCGAGCATGTTAAGATTGGGACCGTTTATGACGAGGATCTTCATGTTTTTTTCCTTTCCGATGCTGTCCACGACTTTCTCAGCGACAGACTGTACGCTGCCTGCAACATTTACCACCCTATCCGCTGTCATTGCGTATATGGGAAGCCTCTTACAGTACAGCGCCTTAAGATTCTCCGCACCGGCAGACAAAGGCCTGTCGTGGGTCGCAAGCTCATTGAGTCTCCTGTTCAGATATACTACTTTTCCGTTAAGGGATAACAGCTCAGTGTTCTCGGGATCGAGCACCACTCCCCCGCCGGTTGCGATAACGGCTCCAACGGATGCAGCAGCATGGGCTACGGACAGTTTTTCAAGCCTCCTAAACTCCGCCTCGCCTTTCTCATTGATACATTTTGACGGAGTCATCCCGTTTTCTTTTGTAAAAAGATCGTCCGTATCGATGTATCTATGTCCGGTAAGCTTTGAGATGCTCCTTCCGACCGATGATTTTCCGCTCCCGGGCATTCCCGTAAGAACGATATTTTCATTCATTACGGTGATCTGGCTTATCGCTTCTTCCATCTTCTCTTTTTCGCTGTCCGTAAGGGATCCCACCGGATCTGCTCCGATCTTGTTTCCCATGAACAGCCTTGCGGCAAAAAATCCCTGAGCCACGAGCATCGGCAGCCCGCCGGTGCACCGCAGTCCGCGCCTTTTTGCGGCATATATGAGCCGTGTCCTAAGGGGATTATAAACAACATCAACCACAGCCCGCAGGTTAACATAACCTTTACTTATGTCCACCGGGATACCTTCGATCGCCGGATACATTCCCACAGGTGTGGTATTAACAAGAATCTCGCAGTCGTCGGTCATATCGTCATATGACACATAGCCTACCGGACACTTTGCTCTGATCCCCATATCCGACGGATGTCTCGATACGATCGTGATCCTTCCGGCCCCAAGTCTTGACATGGTGTATGCGGCAGTCCTGCATGTGCCGCCGCTTCCAAGTATCGCTACACTCTTTCCCGCGACATCGATCCCGGCGCGCTTTATCATGTATTCGAAGCCGAACGTGTCGGTATTATATCCTCTTACGCCCGAATCCCCGTTTACAAGTGTATTAACACACCCTATCGCCGCCGCGTTTTCATCGGGCGCACAGTATGCCATGGCCTTTTCCTTGTATGGGATAGTGACATTTACACCGGCAAAATCAGCCTTTGCAAAAAAGTCATCTATCCTGCCCTGCTCCACCTCGATAAGGCTGTACTCATAGCCTCCGAACAGAGCGTGCAGCATGGGAGAAAAGCTGTGTCCCAGCTTTTCCCCCACAAGGCCGTATCTTTTATTTTCTGTTTTACCGTTTGCGCTTTTGTTCATCGTCACTTTCTATCATGTCAGTCAGCATCAGTGCCGTCATCGCTTCCACACACGGAACCACACGCGGTACTATGCACGAATCATGTCTTCCTTCTATCCTGAGTTCGCACTCTTCCATAGTCTCAAGATCTACCGATCTCTGGGGCTTGTATATCGACGGAGTCGGCTTTACGGCCACTCTGAATATAAGCGGCATTCCGTTCGTGATACCTCCCTGTATACCGCCGGAATTATTCGTAACGGTCCTCACCTTTCCATCCTCTATGCAGAATCCGTCATTGCTCTTTGATCCGTAATCGGAACACACTCCGAATCCTTCACCGAACTCGATCCCCTTTATGGCAGGTATCCCAAACATCCCATATGAGAGAACGGATTCAACGCTTGTGTATATAGGATCTCCGATGCCTGCCGGAAGTCCCGTGACTTTACACTCTATACATCCTCCGACCGAATCAAGATCACGGCTTGTCTCTTCCATAAGCTTTGTCATGCGATCTCCCGCCTCGGCCGATACAACAGGCAGCGTATGATCCGCAAGTACATCCTTTTTATCCGATACCGGATCAAAAGGCAGATCCTCAATCCCTCCGACAGATCTGATGTGTGCCTGTATGCCGATGCCCCGCTCTTTTAATATCTGCATGCATACCGCTCCGGCAAAGCACATGGGAAGTGTCATCCTTCCGGAGAAAAACCCGCCTCCGGCCATATCAAGCTTTCCGCCGTATTTTACATATGCAACATAATCGGCATGGGACGGTCTCGGTATGGTCCTCATCTTCCCGTAATCTTTGGACCTTGCGTTCTCGTTCATAAACTTAGCGCTAAGCGTCTGTCCGGTTAGCTTACCGTCGGCAAGTCCCCCAAGTATTATCGGCTCATCCTTTTCTTTTCTTGCCGTTGTGTAAACGGCATTGCCGCCCTGCCTTCTTTTGAGGAACGCAAGTACATCCTCCATGTTTATGGCAACACCGGCAGGAAGATTTTCCAGCTTTACGTTTATCGATTCAGAATGGGATGCACCTTCAACAGTCATCCTGATCTTTTCGCCTATTGTAAACGACATTTTTTCATCCCCATCTTTTCCATGAATTCAAAAAATCCCGGATACGATTTATTGACTGCGCCCGAGCCTGTTATCGTAACATCGCGGTCCGTCGCAACGGCTATCGCATATTCCGCCATCGCTATCCTGTGATCGTTATAGCTTGAAAAATGCGGATCGACAGCGGGTGCAGCTTCGTTCCTGCCGTGAACAGTCAGATCTTCGTGACCGTCCGCTGACTTGGCAGCGCTTGTCTTAATGCCTATCACATCAAGCACGGCGCTTACCGCATCGATCCTGTCGCATTCCTTTGCGCGCAGGCGCTCTACATTCCTAAAGCAACTGTCTCCATCCGTAAACGCCGCTATCACCGCAAGTGCAGGCACAAGGTCGGGTATCTGCGAACAATCGACATCCACAGGTCTTACCGGGTATCCGCATATCACATGCTCGGATGTCTCATCATCATAATAAGCATCGATACCGAACTGTCTGAGTATCCCGATGACCGCCCGGTCTCCCTGTATGCTGGCGGGATCAAGTCCTGCGATCCTTATCCCGTTATCCCCGCTTCTTCTGTCCAATATGAACGGCGCCATAACATAAGCGGCATTCGACCAGTCCCCTTCAGCGATAATACGATTACTTCCGGAAACTGATGCAGGAGCTGCATACTTCCGGTTACCGGCTATCATGTAGCCGCCTTCTTCTTTTACGATGCTTATCCCGAACTTCGCAAGAACGTCTATTGTCATGTCAACATATGCCGCAGACTCAAGTTCTCCTTTTATCACAAGATGCGAATCACCTTCAGCAAGAGGAAGCGCAAACATGAGTCCTGTTATGTACTGGGACGATACATTCCCGGGTATCTCGTATGTGCCCGCAGCAAGTCTGCCCGAAACGGTTATCGGAAGGTTATCGGCATCAACACTTGCTCCCGCATGACGCAGCACATCACACAGCGGTCCCATGGGACGCTCTGGCAGCCTGCCCCTGCCGGTAAGCGTTGACGAGCCCGACACCATCGTTGAAAGAGGCAGTATAAACCTTGCGGTCGAGCCGCTCTCGCCGCAGTCTATCGTTACATTGCCGCATCCGCCGGCGGGTTCGTTTACAACAAGTTCAAAGCTTTCGTCACCGGAAGGGATCGTATCTATCTTTGCACCGAGACTTGTAAGCGCGGATATGGTAGCCTTCATATCGTCGGATACAATGTTTGTAACAACGGTGACTTTTTCATTACACAACGCTGCCGCGATAAGCAGACGATGCACGTAGGATTTGGAGGTTATCGCGGTGACTGTCTTCACTTCTTTCCCCTCGCTTTTGCTTCCTTTTCCTCGTCATCCTCTTTTCTGATGCGTCCGTCGCGAAGAAGCGCCACCAGCCTGTCCCTGTTGTGTCCTTCTATCGCGTTCTCGTATTCCATCAGATGATTGATGAGCGAGTCTATCTCCGATACGATCGCGTCCTCGTTCGCCAGGAACAGATCTGCCCACATGTTCTCGTTGAGCTTTGCGACCCTGGTCATATCCTTAAATGACCCTGCGGAAAAACCATACCGTTTTTCAAGCGTGGGACTCTTGATATAGGATGACGATACTATGTGCGCAAGCTGCGATGTATAGGCGATAACGCTGTCATGCTCTTCATATGTTGTATGGACCACACGTGAAAACCCGATCTTTTTGAAAAGTTCATCAGCAACAGCGAGTGCACCCTCATCGGTGTATTCATCCGTACACAGTATCATTGAAGCGCCCTCATACAGACTCGCATCGGCATTTTTGTATCCGGCAACTTCTTTCCCCGCCATCGGATGACCTCCGATAAAGAACAGGCCCATATCCGACAGTTGCCGCGACAGTTTTGTACAAATGACCTTTTTGACTCCTGTGCAGTCGATGACGATACAGCCCTTTTTGAGACGTGGTGCAACATCCAATATTATGTCAACCACATCGGTCGGATATAAAGCGACAAGAAGCATATCGATCTTATCGAAATGCTCCTCAAGTCCTGCCGTGATCACGCCTTCCGAAACGGCTGTCTCCATCACTTTCTCATCGGCGTCCATGCCGTATATGCTGCAATCTGTCTTTGACCGTATGGCCTTTGCCATCGAGCCTCCTATAAGGCCCAGACCGATCAGTCCTATAGATCTCATAACTGTACAACAACCTCTCTGATCTTATCGATACCCGTCGAAAGCTTCGCGAAGGCCTCGGGAGTTATCGACTGCTGTCCGTCACACCATGCATTCTCGGGATCGTTGTGAACCTCCACGATTATGCCGTCCGCGCCTGCTGCAGTCGCTGCAAGGGATACGGATGAAACATACTTGGAAAATCCCGTGGAATGAGACGGATCTATGATTATCGGAAGGTGAGTCTTTTCTTTGAGTACCGGAACAACCGAAATATCGAGAGTGTTTCTTGTGGCAACTTCAAAAGTCCTGATACCGCGCTCGCACAATATAACCTTCTCATTTCCGCCGGCCATGATGTATTCTGCGCTCATAAGAAGTTCGGCTACGGTATTAGCAAGACCGCGCTTTAACAGGATCGGCTTATCTATCGTTCCGAGTTCCTTTAAGAGCCTGAAGTTCTGCATGTTTCTCGCGCCGACCTGGATCACGTCAACATCGGCAAACATATCAAGATCCGTAAGCTCCATGATCTCGGTCACTATAGGAAGACCCGTTGCCTTCTTCGCTTCAAGCAGATAGTCGATACCCGTCTTGCCAAGGCCCTGGAATGCATAGGGAGAAGTCCTGGGCTTGAACGCACCGCCGCGGAGCATATGTGCGCCCGCTGCTTTTACCGCCTGTGCTATACCCGTTATCTGCTCGGGTGTCTCTACCGAGCACGGACCTGCGATCTTTACAAAGTTACCTCCGCCGATCTTGACATCTCCGACTTCGATGACAGAGTCCATCGGATGGAACTTCCTGTTTGCCGCTTTATACGGCTCCTGTATCCGTGTCACGGACTCGACTATGTCAAGCGCCGATACCGCATCGATATCCACCTTGGACGTGTCGCCCACAAGTCCTAGGATGGTTGATTTTTCACCACGGCTGTAATGGATATCAAGGCCAAGATCTTCCTTGATCCATGATTCCAGTTTATGGTATTTTTTCTCATCTGCATTTGGTTTAAGTACAATGATCATGATAAAACTCCTTTAATGCTTTCGCGCTTTAACGCTTTTAACCACTAAAGTATATCCTCATTCTTTTTCTTTGTCAACAATCTCTTTTCGGATTCACAAAGCGGGGTTACTGTAAGGCGAGCGCGGATCTGTATCCGTAGGATCCCATCCTCTCGTTGCCGGATTGGTCTCGTCTATTTTGATTATGGGACGTGTGAGCTGATATACAAGGTTCGGATCCTTCACAACATTTACCGTTGTACCGGGCACCGTGTTCTCATATATCCATTTCGCATCGGCAAGTGCGAGTCTGCAGCATCCGGCCGATGCAGGAGTACCAAGCTTATTGAACTGTCTGTATTCGAGTGAATCGGGGGAATGTCTGTAATACGGAACCGAATGCATCAGTTCATGCTGATTGAATCGAACCGCATATCTTGAATATACACCTCCGTTCATGAGGTGCCAGTCATAATAATTCGTTGTCCTGTATGTACCGACTGTTGTATTTCCGTGTCTTCCCGTTGAGCATGCGAAAACCTGTATCGGAGCATTACTCTGATCGTAAGCAATAACCTGCTCGGTAGCGGTGTTTATCGTGATCGATGAAACCGGACACGGCAGGAGCGATGTCAGTATTCCCGAACCCGGTATCGGAAGAGCGTAAACGCTCGTGGAAACAAACAGAGCGATCATTACGGCAAGTACCGGTATCTTCTTTATCATCAGCCCTGTTCCCTTTCCGTCATTTCCTGTACCGTTCTGATCTTCTCAGGCGGGATATAATAAAACAGCATCGCCTCGAGGTCCTCCGGATGGATGGGCTTTGAGAGATAATCCCTGTATCCCATTGCGATATACTCTTCCCTGATGCCCTGTGAGACATTCGAAGTAAGAGAGATGACAGGCTTACCTTTACTTCTGTTGGCGGATAGCTTATTCATGTTCTCAAGTGTCTGCGGGCCGTCCATATCAGGCATGAGATGATCGAGAAGTATCACATCATATTCATTTGCCTGTACAAGACGTAGCGCTTCTTCACCTGACACAGCCGTATCCACCTTGATCTTTGTCTTCTTCAGAAGGCTCTGTGCAACCTTCAGATTGACGGTCGAATCATCCACTACGAGTATGCGGGCATCTTCGGCTGTAAAGCTGATACGCTGCTTCCTGTCGATCGTCTTCTTGATCCAGTCTTTGAGTGCACCGACAGGTTTATCATCAACAACTTTCTGAATGATCTCAAATCCGAATACGGATCCTTTGCCGTATGTACTTTCCACATCAAGCCTGCTTCCCATCAATTCAAGAAGCTGCTTCGTGATCGACAGTCCCAGTCCGGTACCTTCTATCTTGCGGTTTCTCTTCTCATCAAAGCGTTCATATTCCTCAAAGAGACTGTTCATATCCTCAGCCCTGATGCCTATTCCGGTATCGGAAACGGATACCCTGAGTCTTACGGATCCGTCCGGATCATCCGGTTTCATGTCGGTCTTTGCAACAGACAGGGTGACTGTTCCGCTTTCGGTGTATTTGACTGCATTGGTAAGAAGATTTGTGACCACCTGCTTGATCCTCGTATCGTCACCGAAGAGAACAGACGGGATCGACGGATCAATATCTAGCTTAACCGTCAGACCCTTATCATTTGCACGCAGTTTTACAACGTTGTACATATCCTTTATCGCAGATGTAAACTCATACTCTACAGGTACGATGCTCATCTTACCGGCTTCTATCTTGGAGAAGTCGAGGATATCATTGACTATGTTGAGCAGATTGTTACCGGCCGAACGTATGCTGTCCGCATATTCAAGAGTTCCGTCTTCATGGCTTTCGCGGAGGATCATCTCATCCATTCCGATGATCGCATTTATAGGTGTTCGGATCTCGTGGGACATATGGGACAGGAACGCTGATTTTGCATTGTTGGCATCCCTTGCCTCTGCAGCCATGTCAACAAGTTCCGTTGTGATCTTACTGAGAAAAACAGACATCCTGTCAGACAGTGACAGTGCGCGCCCGCGGCGAAGTCCTTCAACCGTCGGATGATCGTATTCCACGTCGATCGATGATCCGGATCCTTCTTTGAGGCCTATCGCGAGATGTGCGCTGTTAAGAATACCGCCCCGTTTGTTATGGTAGAACAGTTCACACCCGCCGTGCATGAGTGCATGATCGGGACATACCTTTGAGAACTCGTCCCACTCGATATGAGCATCCTCTTTAAGGAAGTTGATACGGTTGCCGCAAAGAGTAAGGAACAGCGCTTCCGGTTTGAACTCCTCCATATTGTCGAGTGATACCCGGCTTGCGGACAGTACTTCATCGTGTGATGCAAAAGTAAACCTGAGCTTATCTTCAGGGTGAAGCGTCATCATAAAGTAAAGCCGTCCGTCCTTGTCACAGTCGATGGGGATCATGCATATGCCTATGCCTTCACGCTCGACAATGAGCGGAAATTCACAGACATTGGTTATCAGATAAGCATCAGGATACACTCCCAGATATTCCCTGTAAATATCAACCGCGGGGAGTGAGTTGATGGTATTGACCACAGTCTCTCCCCTTGATGCATTTTCACCGAGTTCGATCGACAGATTCCTTCCGATGGGATTCCATCCGAGTGCGTAATCGGCCCTGACCCTCAGATTCTCTCCGCCGAATACTACAGCCACAAATCCGTCATATACGATATCTCCTCCGACTATGAACTCATCCCTTGCCATTCCGGGACCTACCTGTTCAACCTCAACCGTATTCTCCGTCTCTTCTACCGAAACCTTGGTGGGAAGTCCGCGTATGGTTGACGTTCCGAACAGAACAACATCTTCATGCCCTTCCATGGCACTTTCAATAAAACGCGTCGTATTGAGCTTCATGTTGGAAACGAACAGCTCAACGGCCTTTGCGTTGCTGCAGCCGTCCAGATAACTCTTAAGTTTTGATGCCGCCTCATATTCACCGCCGGGTTCGCAGTATGCGGTCACAACATCGATATACGCTTCCTGTGCCGCGATCAGATTCAGCAGTATACCGGTCCCTTCAGGCATCAGTTCGGCGATGATCGTGATGGCTATCCCGGCAACTTTCAGTTCCGGATGTCCGAGATCATTTATCCGCTTAAGCAAAGCCTCGACATCCCCTGTAGAAAGACCGGCTTCATAAAACGTGATAACGGCAGATCTGTGCTCTGTCTTTGACAACAGTTCACCGATCGCGTCGATCGCGCTGTTTGCCTCACTTATGGTTTTGCAAAGGTATTTCTTTTGAATCATAATCTACACCTTCTTATTTAACCTTAAGACTGCGAAGAAACTCTTTATGTTCGGGTGTTACCCGGTTACTTTCGATACTTTTCTGTATCGCCTTGTTGTGCGTCCAGTCGTCGAGCTTTCTTTTTTCGATAAAAGGAACGACCGCATCATACTGCTTGGCAAGAGCGGTTGCGAAATACCAGGCGATCATCATGTTGATATAGTACTCTTCCGATCGAAGCTTTGCCACCATTTCAGGATACCTGATGTCAAAATCCTCATCGAGAAAATGCTCCATCAGCATCCCAACTCCAAAGCGAACCGTATATGTTTTATCCGATGCGATCCACTTTTCTATCGGTGCGATGATATCCTGTCTGTGCTTTTTGAATATCTTCGGTGACATCTGATCGCAAGTAGCCCAATTGTCCACAAACGGAAGGAACTTTTCAAGCTCCGTCATGCACAGCCCGTAATCCTTCATCGCGGAAATGATAAATGCATGGAGCTGATCCTCATCAAAGAACCTGTGGGGAACATCTGCAAGAAACAGTGAGATGTCTTCACGTTTTGCAAGCTCCTTTGCATATGCCCGAAGCTCCGGCGTCCTTACCCCGACAAAATGATCTATCGGAACATTGGGTATGAGCTTTGCCTGAAACTCTCTGTATTCCTTGTCCGCAAGCGCAGACAGTTCTTTTTCGATCTCTTTTGTGATCGTCTTTGCCATTGATCTTATCTCACATTTAAGCACTATACGGTGCCTTCTTATCTATGCTTTCAAGATTGAGTACGTACTCCCGATCCCCCATCTTCTTATACCCGGTCTTTTCAAGAAAAGCCGTATGGTTGACCGGATCCTGACAGAATACGAGTGTTTTGTAGCCTTCTTCGGCAAGCCTCTTATACAGGAACCGTCCTGCCGATGTATCGCGATACGCCGGCGTTGCGTAATCAAGAACAGTCTCGATCCTGCCGGGCTGCGTTTCTTTTCCGAGGAACAGGCAGGCGGGGTCCGATCCGCAGCTGACGATATATGCTATATCCGCACTGACCCCTTCAAGTGAAACGTCGGGAAAGATGTGCCGTATATCCTCACCGCATTCAGACAGCATGTATGTAAAAAATCCGTCATTTTGACTGCTCTTTATCAGGTGGTAACTCTTCTTTTCATTGAACAGCTTCGTAAGCTGATATATGTTGATACCGGCAAGCGCTATGTTCATGATCGCCGTGGGATACGACCTGATCATAAGGGCATAACCCGCGAATATGACGCTTCCGATCAGATTGATCACGCGAAGCCTTACGACCGATGTCATGAGCATCGACACGAGAACAAGTGCCGAACCTGCATATCCTATCAGTTCTATTATCACCGCTTTATCCATTAAGCTGTTTCAACCTTCTCTTTCGGCAGATACCTCATCAGCATCTTTTCAAGTGCATATCCTTCAACGGGCTTTGCCATGTAATCGGTAAACCCTTCCGCAAGATATCTTTCCCTTGCACCTACCACGGCATCCGCAGTCAGGCATACGACCGGCGAGTCACTGCTCGCTCCGCCTTGTGTGGCACGTATCCTGTGAAATGCTTCGGTACCGTCCATCTCGGGCATCCGCTGATCCATCAGGATCAGATCGTACATCGTCTTTTCAGCCATCTGTATGGCATCGGCTCCGCTGGTGGCCTTGTCGAAAATGACCTGTGTATGCTTAAGAAGGTGCATCACGACCATGATATTGACCATCGTGTCATCGACAATAAGCACCCGCGCCGTAGGTGCCCGGAACAGACCGCCGGATATATCCTGCTTCGTCTCTTCGGCCGTATCGGATGAACTCTGTATTTCCGGTGCACTCTCCTTCTCGGGCTCAAGCTCGGCGATTGCGGTATCTTCCACCACTTTCTGTGATATCGTGACCGTAAATATTGATCCGCGTCCGTATTCACTCTCTACGGAAACCGTTCCGTCCATCATATCAAGAAGGCGCTTTGTGATAACAAGACCCAGTCCAGTACCCTGAAGCGTACTGTTTCTTTCCATTTCCAGCCGTTCAAACTTTCCGAAGAGCCTGTCCCTGTCCTCGGCTTTTATACCGATACCCGTATCACTCACCACAAAAGACAAAAGAACCGTCCCCGTATCCTGCCTCCGGCCGGTGACCTTGAGGCTGACGCAGCCTTTCTCCGTATATTTGACGGCGTTATTGAGCAGATTGGTAAGCACCTGACGAACTCGGACGGCATCACCGCAAAGCTTGTCGGGAAGCGACCTGTCTATGTCCTCGATATACTCAAGATCCTTATCCTTTGCTTTGATGCGTATCATGTTTCCGATCTCGCCAAGAAGGTTCCCGAGACTGTACGGAGCCTCCGACAGATCGATGCGTCCGGCTTCTATCTTGGAAAAATCAAGTATATCATTAACAAGCGCCAGGAGATTATGTCCGGCGTTCTGAACGTCACCTGCGTATCCGAGAATGTTGTTCATCGATTCCTTCGCGGTCTTTGCATCGATGTTCTCAAGACCTTTTGATGCGCGGCTCTCACGCATTATCATCTCGTTCATTCCCAGCATCGCGTTGATGGGCGTCCTGATCTCATGAGACATATTTGCAAGAAAATCACTCTTTGCGATATTCGCACTCTCGGCCCTGACTTTCTCCTCAAACAGTTCCGTCTGCATCTTCATGAACGGCCTTACGGTTGAAAGTGACAGCGCCGCCGCTACAAGCAGCGATATAAGAAGAATGATAAGGTAACTTACAACCGTCGAACGCATCTGCGATGTCAGCTGACCGTCAAACCAGTCCGCGGAAAAATCCACCGCTATTATTCCGGCTACATTTCCTTTGGAATCAAATACGGGACTGTAGGCACTGTAGAACTCACCCCATTTATCCGTATAAGGCTCCTCGTCCACAGCCGATATTCCGTCTCCCGCCCGTGCAAGAGCTTCCGTATACTCTACACTGTCCCCGTATGCGGCCGGTGTTTCCTGATCCAGATCCATCGTGAACACGAACTGTCCGTCGGCCTCTTCCCTGATGCTGTATATGTACTCCAGCTCGACATTATCGCGAAAGACCGCGAGCCTTCTGTACAGATCGTTGTAGACATCACTTCCGACATCATCCTTTGTAAGCGCCCCAAGCGCATCTCCGTCCAAGGAACCCGAAGCGCAGTTCGCTATATCCAGCATTCTCTGCTGGATGGCTTTACGTATGCCTATCCTTGCCCTGTACACGGATATTGAACAGAACAGCATACTGGTGATCAGCAATATTGCCTCCACCATCAATATGACCTTGGAAGAAAGATGGGTATTGTTTTTCATTTTACGTAAAGTTCACACGTAGCTGTATTATATCCGCTGTTTTCCTCGGAAGGCGTTGCCACGATCTCATAATGTCCCGGACTTGCCTCAGAGCTTACCGACACAACTCCGTTCGCGTTTATCGTTACACCCGGAACTTGGGGATCTATTTTCCAGGTTACATTCGGCTGATCCTGTTTTTTCTTGGGAACCGCGATAGATACAGCAGCGGTCTTTGCTTTTGCGCCCGGCTTCGGGATTGCCACCGTTACCGATGTCTGCTTCAGCAGCAAATACTCCTCCGGTGTATCGGCTGCCACATCGATCGAAGATGATACTTTGCCGGACTTTACGGTTATGGTTCCCTTTGCTCCGGGCTCCGTTGCAATGACATACCCGAACTTTGTTACTTTGATACCTTTTCCCTTAACACTGAAGGCAAGATCCTTTGGATCGGTATTCCCCACTGTGTCGGTGACCTTCAGCAGTTCGCCCTTACCGACGGCAAGTTTATCAGCTCTGTGCAGTTGGAGCTCCGCAATGGGCTTTTTGATGATCAACTTTGTGTAGGCCTTTGTTTCATTACCATCTGCATCTGCCAGCGACCACTCGAGATATGTTGCTCCGGCGTCTTTCGGTATGATCTCAAATGTAGCTTTGGAACCGTTACTGCTGCATGACAGCTTGCGAAAACCGCATAATTCGGCTTTTTCTGCGATACAAGAGACTTTTCCGGCCCTGTCCCGCAGATTCGAAGGGATACTTACAACAGCCTTGCCGTTTGTTCCCACGTTAAGCGTAAGTGTTTTGGGTGCGGTTATCTGGCTTTTCTTCCCGCCTTCCGTTATCGGTACATTCTCGCGCACCGTCCCGTCAACAGTGATCTTATAGCTGAGAGTTGTCCCTTTGGATACCACCTTTACATCCGCATGTCCGGTTTTGCCTTTCGGGATATTTCCGGCGGTTACCACACCGTTTTTAACGCTCACGCAGTTTTTGGGTGAAGCGTTCTCAACGATCCACTTAAGTCCGTATAAGTACCGTCCCTCAATAACACTCAGTCTTCTGACTTCGCCCGGAATGAGTGTCAGCTCATTATTATCTGTAACGGTCACATGACATGCAGCCGTATATCCTCCGTCATTTGTTGTTACGGTGATGTCAGCCTCGCCTGCCTTGACAGGTACGATCACATCCATCCCTGACATCTGCGTAACATATGCAACCGACTCATCCGAAGATGACCATGTCACCGTCTTATCACCGGCATATGAAGGCTTTACCGTATATAGTATCTGGGTATACTGATTCACCTTTACACTCATATTGGGCAGAACAGATACTCCGGTAACCGGGGAGCACCAGTTGGTAAACGCCTTTATTCGGAAATCACCATATATACTTTCCCCCATTACCTCGTTGGCGGTTTTCCACGAATCACCGTCAAAGCAAAGACTACGTCTGCCCTCGGTATGCGCGGTTGTATCATATGACATACTCTTTACTGTCTTTTCAGCCCCCATAGATATATCCTCGGGAACCGAGACCACAACCGAAAATGACTCACCGGGTTCCAATTTCACGGGTTCCGTCAGTTCTATCGTATGTCCTCCCGAATAGTCCGTTTTGCCCTGTTGGGTAGTCATCGCACGGATTCCGCTCTCCGGCTCTCCCGGGGATACTCCGGTATAAACATCTATCTTGTAATCAACGTTTGCATCGAAGGTCATAAAGTAAACAGCAGTCAGCATTTGTGGAGCGTCAGATGATGTTGTGAAAATATTTGCAAACTTCTGCTGACCGGATATGAGTCCCGATTGTATACTTCCGTCATACTGATAGTTGTGAACATATTTATCGGCGCTTTCCATATCAAACGCATAGCAGCGCAGCAGCGACTTATCATAATAGGATATCCAGAAATAAGAATTCCGCTCAGGTTCATCGCCTATAAGCTGTCCATTCGACGCAACGTAATTACCGGCCTCCCAGCTGTTCCTTATCAGCCATGCCCCGTCACCTTCCGGCTTTTCGCTGTATGCAAACTTATCCCTTGAAAAATCATCATCCCATCCAACGATCGAAATAAGATGATTAAGGCCACGCGCTTCGGGCAAATAGTAACAGTTGTTCTCCTTGCTGTATATATCTTTAAATTCAGGCTCCGATTCCGACACGTTAAAGTATCCACTTGCGACCGCCCCGTAGTCCTTGATAAGCTTCTTTACTCCCTCACGGTCATCATCGACTTCAGCATAATAAAAGCCCTTCAGGTGCATGACATCGTCTATGGCATTTTCACGTGCGGTCGAAAACTTTCGCAGACTTTCGTCATTGGCATACGGATAATCTTTCTCATCAGCCGTACCGATCCAGCTTGCAAGAAGCTGAGCCGCAGTCTCGGGATTGCCGCCGCTTCCAAGATAGTCATCATCCGGTACTGCGTTAATGTCTCCTTCAAATCCTCCGATCGGATTATACGGTTCGTTATACTTTCCGTAAAAATACGCAAGATGAAGTTCCGACAGATCGATCTTGTTATTTGCCGTACTGCCGTCACGGAGCTTTACTCCGTGCTTTACAGCAGACATCTCTGCAGCAGCCATGGTAGCAAAAGCCCAGCATGTTCCATACGGGTCCTGACACCTTGAAGGTATCTTCGATGCTTCCGGAGAGATATAGAAACGTTCTGCGACTTCGAACAGCTCATCCGCAGACCGTCCCTTATTTACGCTTTCATACTTATCCTCGGTCGGAGATGGTGCGTATCCGGGTACGAACACAAATATAGGCTCCTCTTCCGGGGTCTCGTCGGCATATACCGGCACCCGAATAACAGATACGGTGAGTACCGCAACAAGTAAGGATGCTACTATTCGATGTAATTTCATTTTCATGAAAGCTTCCTTTCCGGTGAAGATACAAATCAGTTAAATTTTATTATATCACACATACCGTTTGCCATGTGAACGGCTGTCTATTTTACGATAAGCTCGCACGTGGCTGTGTTATATCCGCTCTTTGTATCGGAAGGTGTTGCCGCTACCTCATACAGTCCCGGCTTTGCCTCAGAGCTTACCGACACGATCCCGTTCTCATTAACCGTTACGCCAAGATCGGCGGGACTTACGCTCCAGTTTACCTTCGGCTGCTCTTTCTTCGGGGAAGCGATCGTGATCTTGGAAGTCTTTGCCCCGGACTTGGGAGCCTTCACCGTTACCGATGTCTGCTTCAGAGCCAGGTACTTCTCCGGTGTTGAAGCTGTCACTTCGATCGATGATGATACTTTTCCCGACTTGACGGTAACAGTTCCTTTTGCTCCCGGCTCCGTTGCAACAACGTATCCGCTCTTTGATACTTTGATCCCTTTTCCCTTAACGGAAAAGACCGGATCCTTCGGATCGGTATTATCTGCGGCACAGGTAACCTTCAACCATTTACCCCGGCCAACGTCAAGTGTATTCTCTTTTGAAAGCTTAAGTTCCGTGACCGGCTTTTTGACGATCACTTTCGTGTAGGTGCAGGTCTCGTTTCCCTTGTCGTCTTTGAGCCCCCACTTTATATATGTTGTACCGACATTGATCGGTGTGATCTCCATCGCAGCCTTGGAACCGTTGCCGCTGACCGGCATCTTATGTAAGTTTACGATCGCCTGGGCATCTGCGGCGTAACCGGTTACCTTCGATGAGTAAGCGCGCATGTTTGCAGGTATGCTTACTACAGCCTTGCCCTTCGTTCCCACATTAAGAGTGAGTGCTTTTGTTGCAGTGATCTGTGCTGTCTTTCCGTCTACGGTGATCGGGACATTTTCAAACGCCGCCGGCTCAACGGTGATGTTGAACGTATGCGTATCCGCTCCGCATACGGCTTTGACAAGAGCTTTTCCGTATGCTGTTCCCTTCGGAAGATCCTTTGCGGTCACAACGCCGTTAGTCACGCTCACGCAGTTCTTCGGAGATGCGGTAACGCTCCACTGTGCCCCGAATATGTACCTTCCGTCTGAGCTTATGTTGAGTCTTCTGACTTCACCCGGATAGAGTCTTAAGTCATTATCATCCGTAACGGTCACATGACACGTGGCCGTATAGCCTCCGTCTTTTGTTGTTACGGTGATATCAGCCTCACCTTTTGCGACACCTACAAGAGCCGGTGTCTTACCGCTGTAAGTCACATAAGCAACCGATTCATCCGATGAGGACCATGTTAAGGACTTATCGCCGGCATATGAAGGTTCTACCACAGGTGCGAGTCCCAACGGTTTTCCCACCTTGACCTTCGCTTGAGACACAAGCGATATACCTGTGACCGGAGCACGCCAGTTGGTAAATGCCTTTATTCGAAAATCACCGTTTGTTTCCCGACCCGATGCCTCACTGGCTGTTTTCCATGTGTCACCTTCAAGGCAGAGGCTCCGTCTTCCCTCTGTATGAGCAGTTGTCACATAATATCCTTCATCAGACTGCTCAACCATCATTTTGGTACTCTTGGGAACCGTAAGCACCACCGAAAAGTTCTCACCCGGTTCCAGTTCCACGGGTTCGTTAAGTTCTATCGTGTATCCTCCCGAATAATTGATTTTCCCCTGCAGAGTTTCCATCGCGCGTGTTCCGCTCTCAGGCTGCCCTTCCTGCACATCCTTATACACATCTATCTTATAATCAACGTCTGCGGAATAAGTATCAATATATACAGCCGTCAGCAGCTGAGGTTCGTCAGTTGCCCTGAATATATTTGCGTACTTCTCATGATCAGACACCTGATCTGATGTCATACAACCGTCATACTGATAGTTATGTACATATTTATCGGGACTTTCCATATCAAGTGCATAACACTGATCATCCAGTGATTCGTCATAATACGAGAGCCAGAAGTATGAATTGATCTGAGGAAAATTGCCTATAAGCTGTCCATCCGATGCAATATAGTTACCCGCCTGCCAGCTGTTTCTTATAAGCCACGCCCCGTCACCTTCCGGCTTTTTGCTGCTCGCAAACTTTTCCTTCGGAAAATCATCATCCCATCCCACAATGGCAACAAGATGATTGATATCTTTATGTTCCGGCACATAATAGCAATTGTTATCCACACTGCAATATTCATAGAATTCGGGAGAACCGGTGTCAGCATTGTAATACAATGCTGCAACGGCTCCGTACTCACGGATGAGATTCTTTACTCCCAAACGGTCATTACGGGGATTGGCTACATAATATCCTTTCATGTGCATCACATCATCTACGGCGTTCTCCTTTGCAGTCTCAAAATCTTCGAGGCTTGAGTCATTGGCATACGGATAACTCTTTTCATCCGCCGTTCCGATCCAGCTTCCCAAAATATGTACTGCATTGACAGCATTGCCGCCATGAAGAAAGTTATCATTTTCCCTGCCGTTCATGTCCCCTTCAAATCCACCGATGGGGTTGTAAGGCTCGTTCCTCTTTCCCGCAAAATAAGAAAGGTGAATTTCCGACAGATCTATATCATTTACGGCCGGACTACCGTCGCGAAGTATTACACCGTGCTTAACCGCAGACATTTCTGCAGCAGCGATGGTCGCGAAGGCCCAGCATGTTCCATGGGGGTTCTGCCCCCTCGAAGGGATCATCGCCGTTTCCGGAGAGATATAAAACCGTTCTTCATTCTCAAGCAGTTCATCCGATGACTGAGTGCTCCTCACTGTCTCGTATTCATGTTCATTCGGAACCGGCAAGTATCCCGGTACGAATTTATTGACCACTGCTTCTTCATAAGCATCCTCCTCTGTTTCTGTTTCCGCCTCTGTCTCTGTCTCTGCTTCGGCTTCCGTGACTATGATCTCTTCCCGGGTCTCGTCTGCATATACCGGCACCCGGATTATTGATACGGTAAGAACGAGTGCAAGTACGGATGCAAAAATACGATGTAATGCTCTTTTCATGAACGCTTCCTTTCCTGAATCTATTTAACGATAAGCTCGCATGTAGCTGTGTTATATCCGCTTCCTTCTTCGGATGGTGTTGCCACCACCTCATACAGTCCCGGCTTTGCAAGATCACTTACCGACACTATCCCGTTCTCATTGATCGTTACACCAAGATCAGCGGGAGTAATACTCCATTTTACCTTCGGCTGATCCTTCTTCGGAGAAGCGATGGTGATCTTTGCGGTCTTGGCACCGGACTTGGGGGCCGCTACCGTTACCGATGTCTGCCCCAGCACCAGATACCTCTTGGGTGTTGCGGCTTCCACATCGATGGAGGACGATGCTTTGCCGGACTTGACTGTAACGGTTCCTTTTGCTCCGGGAGTCGTTGCAACAACGTATCCGCTCTTTGATACTTTGATACCTTTTCCCTTAACCGAAAATACCGGATCCTTCGTTTCCGTGTTGTTCCTGGTTCCGGTGACCTGAAGACGCGTACCCACACCTACGGCAAGCTCGGTATTTCCCGTAAGGTTAAGCTCTGTGACCGGCTTTTTGACGATCACCTTCGTATAGGCCTTAGTCACGTTGCCTTTTTCATCCGCAAGTAACCACTCGATATAAGTTGCTCCGGCTTCCCGCGGTACTAACTCAAATGTGATCTTGGAATTATTACTGCTGTTTGACATCCGGTGTACTCCGCACACTCCGATGTCATCCCGGTTCCAATCGATCTGATCTGCCCTGTTTCGCAGATTCGCAGGGATACTTACGGCAGCCTTACCGTTTGTACCCATATTCAGAGTGATCGTTTTGGGTGCAGTGATCTGTGTTTTCTTTCCGCCTTCGGTTATGGGAACATTTTCATGAGCCGATGCGTCAACCGTGATGTTGAATGTATGGGTTTCAGATCCGCATACTGCCTCAACAAGTGCTTTTCCGTATGTTGTTCCTTTCGGAAGATTCTTGGCGGTTACAACACCGTTTGTCACGCTCACGCAGTTCTTCGGAGATGCGGTAACACTCCACTGTGCCCCGTAAATACACCTTCCGTCCCCGCTTAAGTTAAGTCTTTTGCTCTCACCGGGATAAAGGATCAGATTGTTATCATCTGTGACGATAACATGACAGGTGGCCGTAAATCCGCCGTCATTTGTTGTTACTGTGATATCGGCCTCTCCTTTTGCAACAGCATTGACCGCTGCAGCTTTTCCGTAATACTCCACATACGCAACAGAATCATCCGAAGATGACCATGTAACCGACTTATCAGCCGCGTGCGCAGGTTTTATTTCAGGTTCGATCTCTGCCAATTCTCCTGCCTTGATGTTCATTCTGGGCGCAAGAGATACACCGGTAACATGAGCGCTCCAGTTTGTAAGCGCCTTGATACGTATATCGCCATATTGGTCTGAATTCATATACTCAGCGGCTGTTTTCCACGTATCTTCGTCCAGGCAGATACTGCGCCTGTCCTCGGTATGTGCTGTCGTTACGTAAGAATCATTCGAAGACTTCTCCGCATTCATGCCGGTACCTTTCGGAACCGTGATCACGACCGAGAATCGCTCACCCGCCTCCAATTCCACGGGATTGGTAAGTTCTATCGTATATCCTCCGGCATAGGTCAGTTTACCCTCCTGAGTGGGCATCGCACGCGTTCCGCTCTTGGGCTGTCCTTCCGACACTCCCTTATACACATCTATCTTATACGGAACATTTGCGCTGCCTGTAGCGAAATAAACAGCAGTCAGCTTCTGCGGTTCGTCAGTTGCCGTGAATATATTTGCGAATTTCTCCGGTCCGGTTACATACTCCGTTGTCATACATCCGTCATATTGATAGTTATGCTCATATTTATCAACGCGTTCCATATCGAAGGCATAACACTCATCAGCCGATGTCTTGTCATAGTATGAGAGCCAGAAATATGAGTACAGTTCAGGATGATTGCCGGCGAGTTTTCCATCGGTTGTTACATAGTTACCTGCTTCCCAGCTGTTTCTTACAAGCCATGCTCCGTCACCTTCCGGCTTTTCGCTGTAAGCGAAGTTTTCCTTCGGAAAATCATCATCCCATCCGACTATTGAAACAAAATGATTGATACCTTGTTTTACCGGCACATAATAACAATTGTTCTCACTGCTGTATACATCATTAAGTGTAAGTCCCTGATCATTGTTATTCTGGAATGACCAGTATATCATCGAGGCCGAACCGTATTTTTGAATAAGAGCCTTTACCGCGGAAGGGGCTGTATGGAGACCGGCTATATAGTACCCCCTCTGGTGTATTACATCATCAACTGCATTCTCCCGTGCAGTCTCATACTTGCGAAGGCTGGGATCATTAACATACGGATAACTCTTCTCATCTGCCGCACCGATCCAGCTTGCCAGAATGCTCACGGCGTTATCGGGACTGCCGCCGGCAAGAAAGTCACTATTCACTACGCTGTTTGTGTCCCCTTCAAATCCACCGAGGGGATTGTATGGTTCGTTCTTCTTACCGCAGAAATACGCAAGATGCAGCTCCGACAGATCTATCTTATTATTAGCTTCACTGCCGTCTCTAAGCGTTACTTTATTCCTTAACGCAGACATTTCAACAGCTGCCATGGTCCCGAAGGCCCAGCATGCGCCGAACTGTCCCTGATCTCTTGAAGGGATCCTGGAAGCCTCCGGAGAGATATAGAATCGCACATCCTCATCAAACAGTTCTTCAGCTGCCTGTTCTTCACTTACGCTTTCAAACATTCCCTCATTGGGAGCCGGAAGGTATCCCGGTACAAATCGTGAAACCTTCTCCGCCATCTTTTCGGGATCTTCCTTTTTCCCGGGGGCATCAGGCTCTTCCGGGACTTCCGCTTTATCCGTAACTGCCTCTTCTTCAAGTGTCTCCGTCTCTGCCTCGGTGACAACGATCTCTTCTTCGGGCTCCACGGCATATACCGGCACACGGATCATGGATGCGGCAAGAACAAGTGCAAGTACAGATGAAATGATACGATGTAATGTCTTTTTCATAAACGCTTCCTTTCTTGAATCTATTTAACGATAAGCTCGCATGTAGCTGCGTTATATCCGCTGTCAGGATCCGAAGGCGTTGCCACTACCTGATAGATTCCGGGCGACGCCGCATCGGTTACCGACACAACTCCGCTTTTTTCATCTATCCCTACACCCGGAACGTTCCAGTCAAGACTCCAGATGACCTCCGGCTGATCCTGTCTTTTCTTGGGAACAGCGATGGAAATTGCGGTAGTCTTTGCTTTTGCGCCGGGCTTCGGAGCCGTAACCGTCACCGAAGTCTGCTTCAATGTCATATACTTCTCGGGTGAATCAGCTGCAACATCGATCGTTTTGGATGCTTTCCCGGCCTTGACCGTTATCGTCCCCTTCGCTCCCGGCTCCGTTGCAATGACATGACCCGTCTTTGACACCTTGATACCTTTTCCTTTGACACCAAATGTCAGATTGTTTGAATCAGTGTTATCTTTGTCGGCAACAACTCCTATCCACGTACCTTGACCGACAGTAAGTGCGGTATCACATGAAACTTCGAAGTTATCACCGTCTATGGGTTTTTTGACGATCACTTTCGTGTACGCCTTGGTCTCATTACCCTTTGCATCTTTCATAGACCACTCTATGTATGTCGCTCCGGCATTGACCGGTGTGATAGCAAATGCGGCCTTGGAACCGGCCTTATTATATGTCGGACCACTCACCGAGCAGATTCCTTCAGTATAAATCCCGTAATCAACACCTGCCGTCTTACTCCTCAGGTTTACGGGAATACCAAGATCAGCCTTGCCGTCTTTACCTACAGTAAGATTTATCGTCTTCGGTGCGGTAAGCTGTATCTTCTTGCCTCCGTCAATGATCGGAACGTTTCCATGCGCAGTGCCGTCCACTTTGATATTAAACCTGTATACATTCGATGAGTTTGTGGCAGTTACAACAGCCTCTCCGGTTGTTTTCCCTTTCGGAAGATTCTTTGCCGTTACTATACCGTTCGATACGCTCACACAGTTCTTCGGTTCAGCGGATTCAACATTCCACTTAAGTCCGAACGCATACAGTTCATACTCGGCAAGGTACAATCTTCTGACCTCACCGGGAATAAGTACGAGATCGCTGTCATCGGTAACTGTCACACGACATACATCCGTAAATCCTCCGTCAACCGTTGTTACGGTTATATCAGTCGTACCCTTCCCGACAGCGGTAACCGTTCCGTTTACATCCACCGATGCAACAGTATCATTCGAAGATGACCATGTTACCGACTTATCGGTTGCATACGAAGGCTCTACTGTGGGCGTAAGAGTAAACGTACCACCGGCCTTTACGCTCTTGCTCTTCGGAAGGGATACACCCTTAACCGCTACGGGGCCGGCAGATCCGTTTTTGGTAAATGCCTTGATACGAAAATCACCCCAGGCACTATCTTTTAATCTCTGACTTGCCGTCATCCACTTATCACCGAACCAACACAAGCTTCGGCTTCCTTCGGTATGAGCAACGGTCTCATAATAACCGCTTGAAGATTCCTCAGCATCCATGTACGTCTCCTGCGGGACTGTAATAACGACGGAAAAGCTCTCTCCCGGCTCAAGATCCACCGGCCGTTCGAGTTCTATCGTATATCCTCCCGCATATGACGTTTTCCCGCTCTGCCCTGACAGCGCGCAGGTTCCGCTCTCGGGATCCCCTTCGGACACACCCGTATAAACATCTATCTTATAGTCAACATTTGCACTGTGGGTTGAGAAGAAAACAGCTGACAGCTGCTGCACAGAATCATCCGAGGCCGTGAAGATGTTCGCATATTTCTTTTGACCCCAGAGATAACCTCCGGTCATACATCCGTCATACTGATAATTGTGGTCATATGTGTTGACGCGGTCCATGTCAACCGCATAAGCACCCGTCCATAATGACTGGTCATAATATGACAGCCAGAAATAGGAATTGTATGCGGCATGTTCACCTGTTAATTCACCCTTTTCGTTAACGTAATTACCGGCCTCCCAGCTGTTCCTGACAAGCCACGCTCCGTCGCCTTCCGGCTGAGCTCCGTTTGTGAAGTTTTCCCTTGAAAAATTATCGTTCCATCCGACAAGGGCGATCACATGATTGGTCCCGGGATTGTAGGAAAGATAATAACAGTTATTATCTCTGCAGTATATTCCATCTTCATCATAATATACCGCAACGACAGCTCCGTAATCTTTGATGAGCTTCTTGACCGCATCCGGGTCATTTTTCGGGTTGGCAAAATAGAAACCCCGTAAATGCATCACATCGTCAATGCCGTTTTCACGATCTGTCTCATAAGAGTAGAGGCTTTTATCAATGGCATACTTATAATCATTCTCGTCTGCCGTGCCGATCCAGTTTGCAAGAAGCTGCGTTGCGGTACCGGCACTTCCCCCGTTATCAAGGAAGTTCTTTTTTGTACCGTTACGGTCTCCGGCAAATCCCCCGAGAGGATCGTAGGGCTCGATCTTCTTTCCCGCAAAGTAGGCCAGGTGAAGTTCCGACAGATCGGTGCCTTCGTTTGCATACGATCCGTCTCGAAGCTGTGTACCGTAATTGGCAGCCGACATCTCTGCCGCGGCCATTGTTGCAAACGACCAGCACGTTCCAAAACGCCCCTGCTCTCTCGAAGGTTTCCTGGTCGCTATCGGAGATACGAAGAAATCTTCCTCGGCTCCGAAAAACTGATCCGCGGACGGATCCATATTCACACTTTCATACTCATCCTCATGAGGAGCAGGTGCGAAGCCCGGCACGAATCTGATGCCGTCTGATCTGTACTGGTAGCTTTCTTCTTCAATTTCCGTAGCATATACCGGCACCCGGATCATGGTAACGGCTATGACCGCTGCAAGTACAGATGAAATGATTCTGCGTAATGATTTTTTCACTGGTTAACCCTTTCCTGTTTTAACTGTTGATGATTCCATTTCATTTTCACCCATCGGGCAAAGTCTAATACCCTAAGTTACATTATACTTTCCGGAAATGGATTTGCCCACATTTTTTTAGATCATATTTGACTATTGTATTGATTTATTCGAACATTTGTTCTATAATGTTCTTACGGGGAGAATCGGTACTGTAAAGACATGCAGGATGTGTTATGGGTACAGACATGATCAAGAGCATAGATGTGATCTGTCAGCACAAGGCAGACGGAACGATGATCCCGCTGAAGCTCCGCCTGCTTGATGAGGACGGTGCATATCAGGAATACAAGATCCATTCCTTTAAGGATCTGACATACAAGGGTGTTCCGCTGGATCAGCTTGATGTGAGCAGGATACACTCTTCGGGTATATTCCCTTTCGAGTGCAGGATAGAATCTTTCGGACATGAGCGCACCATCAGGATCTTCTACAGCAGCTATGAACACAGATGGAAGCTTTCGTCACGCCAGTTTTGAATTTCTTTCTTTTGAATCCATCCTGACCAGATCCATGATCGCTTTATCCGCGATAAGTTCGGTCCATGCTTTGTGCGCTGCGCGGCGAAAATCATCCGATACGGGCAGCCTGCCTTCAACGAAGGGGCAGCTGTACGGTACGTCCATATAGTACAGGACCATTTCAAGCTCTCCGTCATCCGATATACAGGGTTGCAGCGGGAAAGTGCGGCACTGTATGGGGCGAAGCCTGCGGTCACACTTTTCCATCCCCGGGCAGCGGACAATATACACATACTCTCCCCACGACTTCGGAAGATCATGTTCTTCTCTTTTCTGGCGCTCGATATGCATGTCACACCCGGCCGATTCCAGATACTCCTTCTCTCCCGGGAGCAGATAGATGTATGAATCCCCGTCGTCAAATGACGAATCGCTGCAACATATGCTTCCGCAGTGTCTGCCGCAGTCATAGTCCGCGGGACCGATATTCTCCAGCATCGCATATATTTCACCATACTTTTGTATACTGAGCATGCTTCCCGCTTCCCGGCCGGAAGAAGACGTGATCATTTGTATCTCCTCATTGGACAGTTCCCTGTACTCCCCTTCCGAGAGCGCAGGATCGAGCTGCAGTCCTCCTATGGAAAGTCGCTGCAGGTACACTACTTTCTTCCCTCGCGAAGCGACCATGCGCTTTACCTGATGATATTTTCCCTCGCTTATCGTAACAACGGCTTCCGTTCCGTCATCCGATGAGATCTCAAGCCTTGCCGGAGCAAGCTCTGTTCCGTCGCCGAGGGTGATGCCTGCTGCAAATGCAGATACATCCGTCCCGTCAAGAGGTGCATCCGTTCGGATCAGGTAACGCTTATCCACATGATTTTTCGGGCTCGTGATCCTGTGCGCCAGATCACCGTCATCGGTTATTATGAGAAGCCCGACGCTGTCCTTGTCAAGACGTCCCACCGGAAAGAGGCCTTTTCTCATATCCGCCGGAAACAGATCGATGACAGTCTTATCATCCGCATCTTCCGTTGAGCTGACTACTCCCGCAGGCTTATTGAGCATATAGTAGACATGCTCCCTGTATATGACCCTCCGTCCGGCAAGGAGCACTTCATCGGAGCGGCTCACCTTCATCCCGGGATCTTTTGCCACCACGCCTCCGACCGTTACACGCCCTTTTCGGATATGCTCTTTTACTTCACTCCTGGTCCCCGCGCGAGACAGAGCCAGATATTTATCAAGTCTCATCATTTCTCCCGTTACATGACTGCCCGTTTATAAATACTCTGTTTTATGGTATTATCATATTCAGTATTCAGAAAAAGAAGTCACCTTTATGAATAATAAATCGATCAACATACAAATACTTCACGCGATATATTGTATCACAGTGATCGCGATACTGGGATATGCAGTCTTTGGCACCGATCTTACTCAAGGCGGCAGCAAACGTTATGACTGGAGCAGGGGCTGGGAGACTGATGACGGTAGGATCATAAGCACGGACGACATCCGCGCAGGGGCTGAGGGCATCACCATCTCCAAGGAACTACCCGATGCCTTCAATGCAGATGATTCGCTGTGTTTTGTTGCCGACAACATATCTTTTACCCTTAGCATCGGTGATGATGAGATATACAGTTTCACATCCGAAGAAAACCTTACAGGTAAAGGCTACGGCATATTGCGCCAGAGTTTTCCGCTGCATCCGCAGTACGCGGGAAAAGTTGTCACCATCACGCTCAGATCCGTGTTCGATGATAGCGGCCGCGATACCGACGGTGACGGACAGATCCAGAATATGTGCATATGCCCGGAAAAAGCTCACACGGCTATCCTTCTTCTCGGAAGGCTTCTTTCCGCTCTCCTGTCACTCCTGATCATATTCTTCGGAGTTCTCCTGTCAGGCATATACATTGCAGTACCGCGAAAGGACCTGCTGCTCTTTAACATGGCGGCTCTCGGTCTTATGGCAATACTGCTCGGCCTCTGGTGCTTTATACAAACCGGATTCATACAGCTGATCACGGGAAGAACGATAGGTCTTCGCATACTGACGTATGTACTCGTGATATTTGTGGAATACCCTACTCTTGTTTTCGTCAACTCATACACGATACTCAAGAAGAGCGCATATACGAAGATCATGTTTGCATTCTGGCTGATGTCTTTCGCATCCCTTTTTGTCATGCGTTTTACGCTCGGGATCGATTGTCATAACACACTGCCTTTGTTCAGTTTCAGCTATGGTGTCGTCCTTTTCTTTCTTGCCTGCATCCTTATAGAAGACATAATGTACTGCAAGGCCAACAACATCACACGGAACCGGAAACATTTCGTTACCGGTGCGATATGCTTCACGGCCTGCTCTGCGGTAGAGATACTGTCATATGTTACCAAAGAAAAGATCATCTCTTCAAACGGCAATATGCTTCGCATCGGACTGTGCTTCTTTTTCTTCGAGATGCTCATGCAGTTCCTGTATTGGTGGTCTGGTGAACAGGAAGGAAAAGAACAGCTGATCAGGATCGGCTTCAACGACCTTATGACCGGTACCGGAAACAGACGTGCTTTCGAGGAATTTTCGAAGACCGGGATCATCCGGGACGGTACATACGGTTACCTGATGTGTGATATAAACGGACTTAAGCAGGTGAACGATGTGGAAGGACATGATGCGGGGGATGCTCTCATCAAGGACGTAGCCTCATGCATGCTTGAAGTGTTCGGCGAGAAAAAGGTCTTCCGCCTTGGCGGCGACGAATTTGTCGCAATTTCCGATACGGATAACGAAGGATCATTTCAGTCTATGGTCCGGGATCTTCGCGGCAAGCTCGATGAGCGAAAGCGAAGCGCTTCACTCGGCGCCGTGTTCGTAGAGAACAACAACATGGATTTCAGGGAAGTCCGCAAGGTTGCCGATAAGCTCATGTATGATGAGAAGGAACGCTTCTATCAGGGACGACACGAACGCCGACGAAGAAGATAATATCGGTACTGTAAAGTTTTCTATGAATGGCGTGGCTCTCAAGAAGAATCAGGGAGAACAAAGATATGGATGCAAACGGACTGGATCCGGAACAACAGGCATTACTTGCCAGCATAATGGGAAAATCACCTCAGGCAGGCGGAGGTGCGGCTTTTACCGCATCTCAGGTTAGTGCTGCTCCGGCGGCAGCTCCTACACCTGCGCCGGCTGCTGCAGCTTCTGCTCCTGCAGATCCCGGAAGAATGCTCTCACAGGAGGAAATAGATGCTCTGATCGCGTCCATGACATAGTTTCAGAGACCATTCAGCTGCTTCTGAATAAAGCCCGCATCACCGTTCTTCCACCGTGATCCCACAGGATCAGCATATACCTGTCTGCCGGATAGTTTTCCGTGCTCCATGAAACGAAGTTCTCCAGCGTCTTCTCGTCTCCCATCGATGCGAGCGGTTCTGTTTTGTCAAGCTTGTATGTATTGCCCTCAAGGTGGTAGAATCCGAGACTGTTCGTATCGATCGGTGGGATATCGGCATTGTCGGAGAATTCCTCGGTATGCCATTTTTCGCACCCGCCGGTCTGCACCACAACATTAACAACAATACCGCAACTACTATCGCTATAACGAGGAGGACTATCTTCGCTGTTTTTTTATTATTGTTGGTGCTATTCGTGTTCAACTACCGGGGATATTCCTCTCTTACTCATTTAGGCGACCAGTTTTCCTGTAAGTCTTCGATAACAACATTCTCATCTACTTTCACTGCTACCTGATATTCATCCTCATATACGATCTCTCCGGGAAAGTTCGTATACACCACATAGTACGGATGCTCATATCTTTCAAGCAGCCACATCAGCGGTCCGATCATCTTCATCATCATCTCGCTGTTTTCGGTCTTGAAATAGCATATTACCTTTTCCTGCCGCTTACACTGCGGGGGCCATGGCAGCTCCTGGGCAAACCACGAATCGATCTCTTTAAAGAGCTGGACATCTTCATCATCCATCACCCCGTTTGTTACCATCTGATTGAGCATGCTGAATATACCCTTGCCGGTCCTTGTATTAACGGCAAGTTCTTTTCCCTGTATCCTGCAATATTTAAACTTAACAGCCATAATATATCCCCGCTACCCGATGATCCTGTTGTCAAAGAACCGTTGTTTATTCGTACTCGATCGTGGCCGGGCCCTTCGTGGAAAGGTCGTAGAGGACACGGTTTACGCCGGATACTTCGGCGAAGATTCGGTCGCGTATCTTCTTTAAAAGGTCATACGGGATCTCTTCGATCGTGGCGGATGTTGCATCGGTTGAATTGACTGCGCGGATGATGACCATCCAGTCGTCGGTACGCTTGCCGTCCTTGATACCCGTTGATGTAAAATCGGGTACAACGGTAAAGTACTGCCATACTTTTCCTTCAAGACCTGCTGCTGCAAATTCTTCGCGAAGGATCGCATCGGATTCGCGGACAGCTTCAAGTCGGTCGCGTGTTATGGCGCCAACACATCTGACACCAAGACCGGGTCCCGGGAACGGCTGGCGGTATACCATGTTATCGGGAAGCCCCAGCTGTTTTCCTACGACTCTGACTTCATCTTTGTACAAATACTTCACCGGCTCCACAAGTTCAAAATCAAGCTCTTTCGGAAGACCTCCCACATTATGGTGTGCCTTTACTCCGTCAGACTCGAGTATGTCGGGATATATCGTTCCCTGTGCAAGGAAACGGATACCGTCCTGTTTCCTCGCTTCATCCGCAAACACATCTATGAATTCCTTACCGATGATCTTACGCTTTGTCTCGGGATCCGATACACCTGCAAGCTTATCGAGGAATCGGTCTACAGCGTCTACGTATATGAGGTTTGCATCCATCTGATCGCGGAATACCCTGATGACCTGCTCGGGCTCTCCCTTACGAAGGAGTCCGTGGTTTACGTGTACACATACAAGATTTTTGCCTATGGCTTTAATGAGAAGTGCGGCAACTACCGATGAATCAACGCCGCCTGAAAGTGCAAGGAGAACTTTACCGTCTCCCACCTGGTTTTTTATCGCTTCGATCTGATCGTTTATGAAGTCGTTAGCGGCTTCGGGTGTTGTGATACGCTTAAGTGAATCGGGTCTTAAATCTGCCATGATGTTCTCCTTTTTTGAAATCAAGATTCTTCTCGCTGACACCTCAGGTCAGCTCCTATCTACATATCTTATCAATATCTTGGCAAATTCTCAAGTTCGGTATATTATATGGAGTGCTATGGATCGTGTGGATTATTCACTCAAACTTCAGACAAACAGGACCGAGTTTGCACAGGGAATGCGTGACGGCATACCTATAGGACTCGGTTATTTTGCGGTGGCGTTCTCGCTCGGTATCACGGCAAAGACCATTGGGCTTCATCCTCTGACCTGCATGATCACAAGCGTGCTCTGCCACGCATCGGCAGGTGAGTACGCGGTATACTCAATGATCGGTGCTGCCGCAACATATGCGGAGATGGCGATAATGGTCCTGATCGCGAATGCGCGCTATCTTCTTATGAGCTGTGCCATGAGTCAGCGCATGCATCCGCGTCTTTCTTTTTTTCACAGATTGTTTATGGGATTCGGTATAACCGATGAACTGTTTGGCATATCGATCGCGCGTCCGGGACATCTTAATCCGAACTATATGTATGGCGGAATGCTCATCTCCATCCCCATGTGGGCACTCGGTTCCGCGATAGGATGTTTCTCCGGAGGTGTCCTTCCCGAAAGAGCGGTAAGTGCATTATCCGTTGCTCTTTTCGGAATGTTCCTTGCGATCATAATCCCGCCCGCTGCAAAGGATAGGGTCATTGCAGTGCTCATAGTCGTATGCTTTGCTGCAAGCTATGCATTTACCAGATTATCGATATTTGACGGTATCTCAGGCGGCACAAAAACAATAATCCTGACGGTCGTCATTTCTGCGATAGCGGCGATCCTGTTCCCTCATAAAGAAGAGGGCGAGGAGGAGATATCATGAACAGGAGCGTGTTCATCTACATAACGATTGCGGCTGTTGTAAGCCTTCTGATAAGAGCGCTTCCCACTACTCTCCTGCGCCGACAGATCAGGAACAGTTTTGTGCGCTCGTTTTTGTACTATGTTCCTTACGTAACCCTTTCGGTCATGACTTTTCCCGCGATAACACTGGCCACGAAAAACCCGCCGGCAGGCTATGCTGCACTCATCGTCGGGATCATCGTGGCCCTTGTAAGAAAGAATCTGTTTGAAACAGCCGTCATGTGCTGTCTTACTGTTTTGCTGACAGAATTTCTGATCTGATACCCAGCTTCTCGCCTGCAGTCACCGGCGTTTCCACCCCAAGCGCGGACGCCTGCAGTATCTCGTCATAAAGGAACAGTCTGTCCTTTTCGAAAAGAAGTATGATCGTCGATCCGCCGTACTTGAAAAATCCCTTTTCCTCTCCTCTTCTGAACGCATGACGTCCGTGGTGATTTTCTATCCTGCCCACGAGCATCGCACCCACTTCCATCTGAACAACTCTTCCGAAGTTACGTGTCTTCATCACAGTGAATTCGCGGCTGTTCTCGGTGAACACCGGAACCTTCTCAAGCGCGATCGGCTGCACCGTATGGAGCTTACCCTGTATGAAATGATTGGGTCCTTTTATGCCGTCATCAAAATAATGATATCTGTGGTAGTTATCAACGCACAGTCTGAACACTAGGCAGTATCCGCCTTCATAGCGCTTCGCAAGCTTTCTTGAATGAAGGAGCCTGGGAATGGAATACTGTGACTGCTTGACCGGAAGCACGGTCCCATCTTCTATCTCATATACCGTAAGAAGTCCGTCGCACGGCGATACAAAAGCTGCCGGATCCGCATCAAAGGGTCTCATGCCCGGAAGAACACGGCGCACGAAGCAGTCGTTGAAGCACTTCATGTCGTGGGTAAAATACTGAGACATATCGATCCCATTCGCGCGAACGAAAGGACGGATAAGAAGCGCCGACACCGGCGAGTCCATAAACCATCCGACTATACGTGATATGAAAGGTGCAGCAAGTATCCGAAGGATACTTCTTCCGACAGGTGTGTTGTAAAGAAAATCAAGCATTATTTCATCGACCTCAATATTGCCATTATCATGAATTCCACGGCACCAATGCCGCACAGTATCAGTACGCCCTTTAATCCCGGTTTTCTGACTTCGATCTTGGATACGAACAGGTATCCGACAAGAAGCATGACACCATAGTATACGACAGTCATGTCAAGCGGGGTCATGAACTGAAGGAGCATCACGAACGGGAAAATAAGTGCTGCACTTGTTACCGGAAGTCCGGTGTATGCTTTTCTCTTTCCGCCTTCCTCTTTCTGACGCTTCTCTTCCATAACGTTGAAGTACGCAAGTCTTATCATCGCCATCAGAACATAGAGCATCATGACAAGCATTGCAAGGACCGGAACGATAAAGTCAAGCCAGTTTCCGGTGTGGAGCTTCGGCACCATTGAAAACTCCGGATTCTGCCATATCATCGCTTCACCTATGACTGCGGGAAGCACTCCGAACGCAACAAGATCCGACAGCGAATCGATCTGGATACCGAACTTGATCTCGTCTTCGGTCCTGTTCTTCTTGCGGCGCGCAACCTCTCCGTCAAACGCATCACACAGTCCGCAGAACAGGAGGAAGAAAGTTCCGAGGAACGGATGTCCCTGTCCGATGAGTGATATCGTGATCCCCAGTCCCGCTGAGACAAGTGAGAGATATGTCAGTATAACCGTGTAATTATAATATCCAAGCATCAGTCATTGTCCTCATTTCCAAATATCTTGATCCTTCTGTTAAGTGAAAAATATCCTATCCCGACTATCAGTACGCATGTAAGGACACATATGTAAAAAGACACGCCTCGGCTCGCAAGTTCAAGACTTGTTGCATCCTGTTCACTCATAAGGTCCTTCATTCCGTCAAGGAGCAGAGCGTCTATGACACCGATCGCTCCCGGGATCGGAACGCAGTTGGAACCGATGACGGAAAATGCATGCGTGGCCCATATATCAAGTGCCATGGAACCCTTCCCTCTTCCTGCGAGAAAGATCATGACCGACACACATATCTGAAGGCATCTCTGCACAAGGTTATAAATGAAGCATTTGATGAGCATGCCTCTGTGTCCGTCGATCATATTGGCACAATCGCTGTACTCTTTTGTTATACGGTCAAGCTTCTTCTCTAAGCGTCCGGTATTCCTGATCAACTTGATCTTACCGGATAAGCGGATGATGAAAGAGCCTATCGAATGCACCCAGTCTTCTCTTTTTATAAGAAGTATGGTAAACACAACAAGCGTTGTGAGTATCACATATCCTATGATGATCAGCGCTTTCGACGGCATAACAAAGTTCATGAAAATACCCGGGCGGAGCACAAGCGCGATGAGTCCTATCGTCATTATCGATGCGTTATACATTACAAGATTTAAAAGAAGGGCAACCGCACTTACCGCCGCGGGCACGCCGTCGGACATCATAAAGAAAGCACACGCCGGCTGTCCTCCCGTAGCCGAAGGAGTTATCGCCGAAAAATAAATATCCGCCGCGGAGTATACTACTCCTTTATGTATCGCTCTTTTGTATCCGAATGCCTTAAGCACCGTCAGTATCGCAAAACCCTCAAACAGTATGTACGATATCATGCACACCACTGCCATGACTATCCAGAACGGATTCGCATCACGAAAATAGTTCTTGAAATCCTTCAGCGAATAATCCTTGAGATGGCTTGCTACAACCCAGATCGACAGAGCCGCAAGGGCAAGTGCTATGGCAGACCATATTTCATTTTTCTTCTTTGTCAAACCTTTTTCCCCGCAAAAAAATCTGCCAGCTTCTGTAACAATTCTTCTCTTTGTATCGTCTTTAAAAAGTACCCTTCAGGCTTAAGTGCAACAACCGCCATGACGCTCTCCTTGTCACTTTTTCCGGTAAGGAAGATGACGGGTATCGACTTGGTCTCCTCATCGCTTCTAAGCATCTCAAGAACCTGCGGACCTGTAGTCACAGGCATCTCATGATCAAGGAGTATCAGATCGACCTTGTTCTTGCCAAGCCACTTGATGGCCTGAAGTCCCGAATTGGCCATGGCAACTTTGTACGTCCCCTTAAGCCAGTCTCTTACAAGATTGAGATAACTCGGATCGTCATCCACGATAAGCACACTCTTTCTGAACTCTCCCGCTTCGACTTTCTTGTATAGTTCGGTAACGGTATTAACATATTCCTCGTTATCTATAGGTCTTGTGAATGACTTGTAGATCATATCAGCAGGAATACGATCCCATATGTAAACAATGTCTTCCTTGTCTCCGATCGGGATCATCAGTGCTCCGCTTTCAGCCATCTTGTCGCGCAGGAAGTGGACCACTCTTTCACTGATCTTATCACCGTCGCCCATGAAGACCGTGACGAGTCCCACACCGTCCCATTTTGAATTTATGTCGTCTATCGACCACGGGCAAAAGAAACTGTCAATGCCCGCGTCCAATATCTTCTTGACAAGCACGCGCACCAGGAATGTTTCCTTTTCACCTATGACCATTATCCTGTTATCCGACATACCTACTCCTTAATGATTTTTTCAAGTTCATCCCATTGAAAGCTTTTAAGCATCCTGCCGATCTTTCCAATCTTCTCTGCATCAGCGTCGGGAAGCTTGTATTCTTCAAGACCGGCAAGTATCATCTCGACCGCATCGTAATCCATGTTCGGGATTACCTCCGCAAGTGCTGCATATGCATCGGCAAGCTCGTCCTCAGGGATCATCGGCCTGTCATCAGAGCCGCCCTGCTCGCGTATCTTCGAAAGCTCACCTGAAAATGCGCGAAGATCACTTAACATCCTGTCCGTATTTTCATCGATAAATCCCATGTCATCTTTGTTGCCGGCATCTTCAAGCTTCTGACACAGTTCGGACAGTTGCGAAGCTCCTATGATGCGCGCGCTGCTCTTTAAGGCATGGACTTTTACCGTGTATAGTTTTATGTCTTTTTCATGATATGCATCTTCGATGACTTTTGCATTCCCGTCAATAGTATCATAAAACAGCTCGATTGACGAAATAAAAGTTTCGATCCCGCCGGAATTTTTGATTCCGTCGTCGACAGATATGCCGCGAACCCCGTACAGCCACTTCTTATCCTCAGGGAATACTTCCTGCACAGGCGCCTCTTTCGGCGCTGTCTTCATGACGATGTTCTCGGGAAGGTGTTTGAGGATCGTATTTTCAAGGGTATAACTGTCGATGGGTTTTGCAAGATACCCGTTGAAGCCCTTGGATATGTAAAAATCCTCTCCCGCGGTCGAGTTGGCGGTAAGCGCATATACCGGAAGGTCGGGATTTTTCTCGCGGATACGCGCAAGTGTTTCAACACCGTCCATTCCGGGCATCATATGGTCAAGGAGCACTACATTGTAGTTTCCGTATTTGATCTTCTCAAGACACTCCTCGCCGCTGTCGGCCGTTGTCACGAACATCTTTGTGGACTTGAGGAGTCCCTTTATTACGGAAAGGTTCATCGGATTGTCGTCCACAACGAGTATCTCCGCCTCGGGAGCAACAAACTGCGGAACGTACGGTCCCTTCATACTGTTGTCATCTTCTTCGACAAACTCACCGAGTTCCTTCCTGTCAACGATCTTCTGACTGAATGTGAAGATGAACTCCGATCCCTCGCCGTACTTACTCTCGCACGTTAATGTGCCGCCCATAAGTTCGGCAAATCTCCTTGATATGTCAAGCCCCAGCCCGGTGCCCTGGATGCCGCTGTTCTTCTCTTCATCCAGGCGCTCATATGCCGTGAACAGCTTGTCCATATCCTCCGGCTTGATACCGATACCCGAATCCTTTACGGAAAATCTCAGGCGGCAGCTTTCTTCCGTTTTTTCTTCAACGGTTACCGTCAGTGCAAACCCGCCTGTCTCGGTGTATTTGACGGCATTGGTCAGAAGATTTAGGACAACCTGCTTGATCTTTCCGTCATCACCGTAAAGCCTTACGGGGAGTGTTTTGTCTATGTCAACGTCAAAGGCAAGATCCTTCTCCCTGCCCCTTACACGTATCATCGCTACTATAGCCCTGAGCATCTCCGCAACGTCATAATTTCTCTCGACAAGATGCATCTTGCCCGACTCGATCTTCGACATGTCGAGAAGATCGTTGATAAGTCCGAGAAGCGCTTCCGACGCACGTCTTATATCGAGCGCGTAGTTTACGACGGACATAAAATATCCCTTAGGAACATCGGTCGCATCCTCACGGAGTATCATCTCATCCATGCCCATGATGGTGTTTATGGGGGTTCTGATCTCATGCGACATATTGGCAAGGAACCGGGTCTTGGCCATGTTGGCGCGATCCGCCTCATCCTTTGCAAGCCTTATCTGCTCATACTGCCTGCGGATGACCGTACCCGTCAGGATACGCCATACGATAAGGCCCGCAAGTGCGGCCAGGAATGCAACGAACAGAACACGTACCGCCATGAGTTCATATATCTGCGGCTTTTTTGTGATCTTGTATGAATCGTCCTGGATAAGAGATCCCGTAGAATCATCGAGTATCTGTATGTGAAGAACGTAATCGCCGTATTTAAGATTCGTGTATTCGAGCGTCGTCAGGTTACTCTGGCGTGCGGTGATACCTCCGTCATCGTTACCCTCAAGAAACGCATGGATAGTCGGGTTTGTCATCGTGTAGTTGAGTATCGCGGGAGTGATCTGGATACGTCCGGCATTTGCGGGTATCGTATATCTGCCGCTCCCGTCCGCATAGATCTGCCCTTCGCTGCATGTGATCGAACGTATTCCTGTCCTGATCGCCGATGACTGATCAAAATAATTGTTGATGTTTACCTTGGAGACTCCGTTCCTGCATGACATATACAGGTCCCCGTTATCATCAAGTTCGCTGAAGGAATTGGCGGTAACGGCGCCCTGAAGTCCGTTTGCGATCGTATAAAGCTTGTAATCGGACACGGCGTCATCAAGAAGCGACTGCGCCTTCATCACGAACACACCGTATGACGACAGGACCCATATGTTATCGTCATCCGCAAAGTATATGTCAAAGTTGTTGTTGTACGGGAAACTGCTGACACTGTGTATCCTGCCGTCCTTCATATACTCGATAGAGTTGGATGTGATGATCCAGTATACACCCCTTGCTTCGTCCTTTTTGATACGAAGTATGACATCGCTCGTAAGGCCGTCGCTGCGCCCGAGCCTGTATGTACTTTTCTTTCCTATCACGTATATTCCGTCGCCGTCCGTTCCGGCATAGATATCACCGCCGTCACCTTCCTCAACAGTGAGGAAAAAAGTATTGACTATCACGTCGGACGCCGCTGCTGTCCTGATGACTTTACGGTCCTTTACAACATCAAGTCCTTCATTGGTACCTACAAGAACGGATCCGTCGGAAGCAATACGGCAGCATCTTATCTGATCGCTCGTCATACCACTGTCCGTGGTGAGGTTCATGATCTTCTCATCGGCTGTATAGCATACGAGTCCGAGATCGTTCGTGTATGCGGCTATCCAGAGGTCATCATTGTTATCCCTTGTGATACACCGGATCCTCGTTCCTTCAAGGTATTTGGTAAGTTCATTCTCTACAGGTGTTGTCCCCTTCAGTATCTGAAGTCCGTTGTCGGTTCCGATGTACAACAGACCGTCACGAAGGCATGTGCTGTTGACAACGCTTTCCTGCAGATGCGCTTCCTGTGTCAGGTTACGGAAGTTGTTCGTCACGATCTTCATGACACCCTGTCTTGACGATGCAACCCAGAGGTTGCCCTGGTAGTCTTCCGTCAGCATGTATATGGAACTGTCCATCGGAAGATTTTCAAGAACGTGGTAACTACGGTGCTCATCAAGATAGCCTACGCATTCCTCGGAGCATATCCAGATCCTTCCGCATGCTTCGCTGATCCAGTATATATTCGAAATAGGAGCGACGCTTATCTCTTCCATGGAAGAGATCTTTTTCCCGAATTCACCGTAATATACAATGTCCTCTGCCGTTCCTATGTACACCCTGTCATCATAGCTTGGATCAGGGTATATGGCTGTTACCTGCCTGAGTCCCAGTTCACCGTATTCATGGAATTCCAGTTGTCCGTCAGCGATGGAAAAAATATCTCCGTCCTCGGTATTTCCGTATATACGTCCGTCCAATGATGAAACAAGATGTTCAATCGTCTTGTTCCGAAGATGCTCGTCTTCAAATACACGTATCGTGCCGTCATTCTCATAGCGGCATATGCCTTTGGTGGATCCAATGTATATGACCCCCGCGCCGTCTTCGGCAAATGCACGTATCGAGGCCGACGTGAGGCCGTTTGCATCGGTAAGGTGGGTGGTTTGCATCCCGTCTATCATGACAACACCGTTATCATTTGTTCCTACCCATATCCTGTGACCCCTGTCTTCGAAGATCACTCGCCCGCTTGTAAGGCCTTCCGACGAGTCCATTCGCTCGAATGAAGATCCGTCATACTTAATGACACCCGCATAACCTCCTATCCAGATGCAGCCGTCACTTGCCGCGAGTATCCAGTTGGCATCCGATGTGGGAAGTCCGTTTGTCGCATCGTAGATTTTGGCAGTATAACTGACATCGGCCACCTGACCTGAAGCCGCGTAGCCGCCGCCTGTCAGGTAGGAAGCGCTACCATGGTCGTTCGTATCGGCGTGGACCGTAACTGCTCCCATGCATAATAAGGCTGCTAAACATATCAGCATTCTGATCTTCATTCTCATCATGTCTCCTGATATTTTCGAAGTACCTTCTTGACTTCCGGAAGGTTGTCCATAAATACTTCAACACACTTGGGATCAAACTGTGTCCCTGCTCCTTCTTCTATGATGGAAAGAGCCTTGTCGAGAGGAAATGCCGGCTTATATACACGCGGTGAGGCAAGCGCATCGAATACATCGGCTATCGCCATGACACGCGCGGACAACGGGATGACCTCGCCCGCAAGGCCTTCCGGATAACCTTTGCCGTCCCATCTCTCATGGTGGTATGCAGCCATGTTCCTTGCTTCCTTCAGATAGCTCTCACCCTGTACGGTACTGATCGCTTTTTCCATTATGTTCATGCCGGCCGTTGTATGTGTTTTCATGATCGTATATTCTTCGTCGGTTAGCTTGCCCGGCTTGTTGAGCACCGCATCGGGTATATTGATCTTGCCGACATCATGAAGCGGCGCCGACATCTCCACATCAAGCATGTATTTATCCGTGAGCTTGTCGGCGTAGTATCCTTTTTTCTTCAGTCCCTCCAGTATTATCTTTACATAAGCGGATGTCTTCTGAACGTGTGCTCCGGTATCCGAGTCGCGATTTTCGACCATGTCCGCCATCGTTACGATAAGACCGTTCTGCATCCTCGTCATGGAATCGGCATAATGTCTGATGTCGCGCATCTGGTCTGCCATATCCGCCGCCATCTTGCATATGACCTGATAGAGATCTTCTATCTCATCCCCGGTATGTACTCCGATGCCTCGTATCTCCCTTACTCTTTTATCAAGTGTTTCCTGATCCTCGTTGTCTTCTATAAGGTTTCCCGTATATGTTGCAATGGCTTTGACCGGGTATATCAGGTCGTACTTGGCCACCCAGAATCCGTATCCGAGTATGACGGCAAGGAAGCCGAGGAACACGAGCAGTATCTGCGTAAAGAACGATCTTGCATAGTCCTCCACATATGTCATGGAAACGTCTGCACCTGCGTAGGCAACGCACCTTCCGGATGAATCAAATATCGGCTCATAAGCCGTGATGAAAAATCCGTATTTATCATCGTTTATTATCGGTTCTATCGTCTCGCCCGCAAGAAGCGACGGTATATACTCCGAAAAAGCTTCTTCGAACTCGAGGAGGCTTCCGATGCTGACCTTTGCATCAGGTCCCGAGACATCCGGGTCCGTATCAAATACTATGTGGCATCCGTCCTCGCGTATCTGGTATACATACAGGTACACAAGTCCCGGAGAACTGTTCTGGAACGATCTGAGCGTTTCAAGGTTCTTTCTGTATTCACGGTCGGGATATTCCGACAGATACTGACCGCTTCGGATATATGAATCCACGTTGTCTCCGTTGACGCTTGCAGCCGCAAACTGAGCGGCCTTGACCGCCTTTTCCGTATATTCGGTTTTGAGGTTTCTGAAGTAAAGAGATATGCCCGTAAAAGCCATGACGACTGCCATTGATACGGCAGCAAAGACAACAAGCCAGGTAAGTCTCATGTTAAGTGAGATACGTTTCCCTTTTTGGGTATTGTATCTTCTGATATCCTCATCGGAAAGAGGTCTCTGCTTCCATCCGCTGTCCTTAACAAGCCGGCTGACATCCTCCGGCACGAAGCGTATAGCAATAAAAGCAAGCCCGCCCGATATGACTTTATCAACAAGGTTCAATCCGATATTGATGATGGTAGAGCAGGTGAACGATCCAAGCCCCGTGTTTGCCGATAAGATCTCAGCGGTTCTTGCTACATCCGCAAACTGAGGTCCGCCGATAAGCATCCACTGGAAGATCATCCCCAGCACACCGCTCACAAGCGTGATGGCTGCAAAAAACAGGACTATCATCTTCCTGCCGCCGGACTTTTCCTTTCCGGCAAACCAGGCTGTCAGCATCGCTATCAGCACACCTATGAGCGTATAATACAGCGCATATGAATTGAAGAACACGCAGAGCAGGTTTGTTGCTATCGCAGTCAGCATCGCAGGGAACATTCCGCCAAACAGTGCGATGAATATCGTTCCCGCCGTATCAAGGTACAGCGGCAGTCCGATCTTATCAGCCGCAAAAGAAAGCATCACATTGAAAACCGCAGCGATCAATATGGATACTGTTCTGTATACCGTCCCCTTATCGTTTTTCCAAATACTCTTTTTCATACGAGTCATCAACACTCTCTGTGATGTCATAATCCTTACGCAGTATCTTGTTGTCATTCAAAAATCTGATAGTATCATTAAGCGCAGTGATATCTTCCTGCGTAATCTCAACCGTATACCTGAACTTGGGTATCATCTGCTCCATCTGTTCTTCGGTAACATTCAATTCCGCCGCTACAAGCGAAGCCGTGGCATCATCGAGATCTGAAAGCTCATTGGCTGCCCTTTTGTACTGAGCCAGTATCTGCGTGATGATTTCCGGATTGGCAGCGGCATATTCATTTCTTGCCACTATCCCGTTCGTACCCGCAAGTCCGCACTCGGAGCCGGATGCGAGGATACGAACGCTTCCGTCCGAAGTGATCCTTGTAACATTCGGTTCCCAGATGGACACTGCATCAGCCTGCCCTCCGAACAGAACAGAGGCGGCATCACCGGTTGATATGTTCACAAGGTCTACGTCATCCATCGACAGACCGGCTGTTTGAAGATATTTCTCCACCATGTTATGCGCAGTCGATCCGAACGTTGTAGCTATACTCTTCCCCTTAAGATCCTCAGCAGATGATATCGGCGAATCGGTCGGAACAAGTATTGCATACGAATCAGCCGCCTGAGCAGCTATGGCAACAAGACTCACATCATTGCCCGGGGCACACACATTCGCAACCGGAACATCACCGATAACTCCTACATCGGAATCCCCGGCTAAAAGAGACTCATTCATCGGCGGACCCGACTCAAAAGACTCCCATTTCACGGTTACTCCCATGGGCTCAAGAGCTTCTTCTATCCATCCCTTTTCCTTTGCCACATAGAGCGGGATAAATGCAGCACTTGGCTGGATCGCTATATGGACCTCCTTTGCCGAGCGCGCAGAAGCCGCGCAACCCGACAGCACCATGGCAAGACATATTATTAAGGCAGAAACTGTCTTCTTCATTATCGTCCTTTCACTGCGTTACAACTTTGTAGCTAAGAGACTTACTTCCCGTAAATTCTCCCATACCGCAGACCGTGATCTTGTATGAACCCGGCGCACCGTTATCTATACCGGAAACGGTTATGTTTGCCTTTCCTTTCTCATATTTTGCCTTACGGGGATATATATACTTGTATACCGTTTGCCGGTCTCTTGTAGTGCAAGCCAGTTTTAGTATCTCAGCCCCCTGCAGTGCATCATCAAGAACCAGCACAACATCCTGCGACTGCGGATCCTTAACGCCGCTCTTTGGTATTGTGATCTTATTGTTCATCAGTGATACCGCCTTTCCGGGAAGTTTCTTTCCTTTTATCTTGACGGTTACGACAGCGGGCTTGTATGAGCCGTACTGTTCCTTGTAAGCATCCTTTAACTCCAGCGCGATATAGTACGTACCTGCATCATCCAGCATATTACCGGACACCGGGTCGGTCAGATTCTTGTCATGATAAGCAACAACCGGAGTCTTGATCCGATCAAACGGTACATCACTTCTTCCCGCTTTTAACAACTTGATATTATTCGCATTGACAAACGTCGAGGCTGTGTAACCTGCGCCGCGGTAATAGTCACGCGAAGTATCCTTAAGAGTGGCTTTAAGCTGATTTTTCTCTTTTGAATAAGCGTACACCCTGGTACGGCATGTACTTCCTTCGACATAATCATATGTCGTGGCTTTGGCCGGTTTGACCGCTTTTGCCTCCACTTCTATCTCGTAAGTCTTATTCGAATTGTAAAGTTCCGCAAGGGCTGCGGTCGTTATCTCCGCACCGTCTTTGTAATAGTGTATCTCATAATCATTTGCGGATACTTTATTCCCGCTTGGCAGCAAAACGTTCGTCTTTAACGTTATACCTTTCTTTGCACTGCCGGCAAGCGGAACAAAGAACTTGTCGGTAGTAAGCCTTGCATCGGAAAAGTCTGCGGGAAGTATCGTGAACTTAACCACATATGACAGCTGCTTATAATTTCCTTTTCCTTTGATCGTCATTGTGGGCGGCTTTGCGGATGAGGGATCGCCAGCGTTCTTATTATTCTTGTAGGACACTGTATAGTCTACATCTTCACAAAGCAGCTTTCCGTCTTTGTCATGGATCACGAGACCTATGACCTTTGATCCGGTCTTGGTCGACGTTGTCGTCACAAGGTTCGTTGCGTTATAACGAACGTCTGCGACCGGATCGATCACAACATCGACATTTCCTTTTTTCTCCGGCGATCCGAACCATATGCCGCTCGGATCTGCGAGGACAAGCTCAAATATATCCTCCAGCCGCACATTTGCACCGTCAATACTCTTATATCTGCTTATATCGGTTTCATCCGAATCGAGCGCAATGACAGTGTCATCATCGATCGTCAAAGGTATCGGTGTGCCGCTTTCAGTACCATTGTAGTAGGTGAAATAACCCTTCTCCGGATCCACAAACAGCCTGGTGGGTTTTCCATCTTTGCGCAGACAGTAATCAAAACCGTTCCACTCGTCTTTTCTCTCATAAGCTGCGGAACACTCTTTTCCATCCGTACCCTTTGAGTACATCTTTACCTGCAGATCCGACGGAGACAGATAATCCCCGTTTTGTTTTTTGATGCCATCCTTCAGGCCAAACTTAACGTACACCTTCTGACGGTGCTTTCCAAGCTTCACATAATTATCGAAAATGTCTCTTGCAAAATATGCCATTTCATAACCGTCATTACCTGCTTCGTCGATCAAAACATTTCTTCTGACAGTCGGGTTATTGGCAAAACACATGGACCCCGTCTTGTATTGATCATGGTTAGCAGCATCAAACGGAGCAGCATCGTCAAGATACTCTGCAAAGTTACCTACAAGATCAAGGGTCATACCGGCAAATTCATCAGGTCTGTACAGACGTCCAAGAATACCCCCTTCAGTATTATAATTGATATATCCGAGGAATTCTCCCTGCTCACTGTCTTTGGGGAAGTGTGCCATGATCAGGAAGACGATATTCGTTCCCGCAAATACGGAAGGAAACAGCACCAGTGTCTCGCCGGACACAACATTCTCGTCATCTCCCAAAGGCAGTGCAATGGCAACCGGTGCCACGACAGGATCCTGTCCTTTCTGTTCTATAACAAACCACTTGTTCTTCCCATACGAGTACAAAGGTTGTTTCAGCACTCCCGTTTCCCGATCATACTCATATTTTCCTCCGGGAAGCGAACCGCAGAACAGTGCATTCTTATCTTTTATTCTGACAAGTTTCTGTTCAAAATCCGCAAACTGACTTCCATCATCACCGATGCTCATCACGAGCGAGGTTACTCCATCATCCTCTACAAGCTTCATAGTCTCCGTTTTCAATCGTCCGTTATAGATTTCTTCCGGAATTTTTTGAAGACTGTCCGATAAATCCACAAGAATGCTCACACCATATTTCTGCAATGCAGCTTTATACGCGTTCTCGATCTGAAATACCGAGACGTCTTCATCATTCAGCTGTTTTCCCGAAGCATATATCGCCCGTACCAGACTGAACAGATCAATGTAATGGTCCATCTTGGGCATTTCATTATACGGAGGAATACCAAAGATCTGTCGATCCATCATGTTCCTGTATGTTACCCATGATTGATCGATCATCGATCTGAGCTCCAAATACACACACAAACCGTTAGATCCCACCATATCAGTCGTATGGTTCTCATACACGACCGAAGCTTTTACAGCCGCCTCAAGCGCATCACCTTTTTCCTTAAGTGACGCCAACTGCTGTCTGCCATGTTCCGTATCCTTGCCGTATACTGTCATATACTTGCCAAGGCCTTCTTCGATCTTATTCGTAAAGTCGACGATATCCACGACACGCGGATGAACGCCTCCGTATCCACGCGTTTTTTCATAAGCCGAATGGATCACCGTATAGTAATCAAGCGGGTGATGCTTCATCCCCTCAAGCAGTTCTTCAAAAAAGCCGTCAAATGCCGTAACAACATCCGCTGTTTTACCAAGGTCAACAAGGGCCATCGTCGAATTGTTGGTTCCCTGCTCGGCAAAAAAGCTCACGTAACTGTCAGCATTTGCCTGTCCGACAGCCTTTATAAGATCATTAAATGAAGATTCGGAATATCCTTCCTCAAGGCCTCGCGCCTGTGTACATAACTGTGCGATGGTAGAATCCCACTGCCAGCCATCTCCGCCTTCAGTCTGCTCCGATCCCATAAGATACCCGGCGTATGGCGACCAGGCAATAGCTTCCTCGATACCGGACATAAGACACGCATCATACCCGACAAGGGCAAGTTTATTACCCCTATTGCCAAAATAATCTGTTGCAGCCATTGTCGGACCTATATGATCCGTCTTCATCAGCACACCGTTCTCTCTTACATCAAGGCCGAATCCGGTATTGGCTCCACCGCCGTGATCATAGAAGCACAGCATATATTTATCCGCAGGATAGCACTCCACCGTAGAATCAATAAACTCGCGAAGCTCCGCATTGACTCCGTTATCATCCGCCGCAGTCATAGTCCTTGTCCTATGGCCACCATCCTGTATCATCTGATCATTCTTCGCGCGTTTAAGCGGCGCTTTCAAATCATGCGGAGTAAGTATCCAACGCTCATTCTGTGTAAAATCCACGTTGTTATGTATATACTCATAATACCCCTTGATCTCTTCCGGCATTTTGGGATGCGATGCAATGAATTGTTCATAAACAGTGTTGTATTTCTCTCGTGCATTATCATCGGGTATACTGCTTCCGCCTATCTCAAGCACGATATTAACATCCGTTCCTTTTTCGCCTGATCCTGAGATAATACCCTCCATCATCTCCACAATAGTCGATGATGCCCCGAGATTTCCCGTCTCAAGATTGGAGGCGACCAGATAGCCCATTAAAGTGATCTTCTTCTTTTGGACTTCCTCGTTCTCATCATCCGCAAGATCCTGCTCAGGTTCCTCATCAAGTACCGAGTCTTCGGCCACTTCGATGACGTCCTCTTCCTGCTCATATATCTCTTCAGATATCTCGGAAGAATCCGGCGTGGCGACTTCCTGCTCATCGGATATCTGCTCTGAAGATACAGCAGCTTCCTCAGCATAAACGTAGCCGGATGCCACATTTGCCCACATTATGGCAGCACACAGCAGCGCAATAAATTTCCGGAATAATGATCTGTTCATACTTACCTCCCATAAAAAAGCCTATATACATCAATTATTGCATGTTTTTTCCCCATAATCAATAAATAAGTAAGTAAGGTTGCAGACAGCGGGATAATCGTATAAACTGATAGAATGAGCCTGGATTACAACATTTATCTTGAAGTAGCGGTCATACCGGTCGATGTGATCATATGTGCCTATCTTGTGGTCAAATACACGAACATGACACGTGTAAACGTGGCCTTTAAGAGGTTTGCTTTTATTGTCATGATCGCCAACATCATCGACGTTCTGACTGCGATCGTAACGAGTGCTCACGGTCTTGTTCCCAATCCCATCCATTATCTGTTCAATATAACCGATTCGGTCTTTGCCTCGCTGTCGGCTTTTATGTTCATATATTACGTGTACGCGTATTCGACCATGCGGGAGGTATCCCATCGTCTTCGTAACATCATGAACGGCACTCTTCTTGCGATCAACCTCCTTCTCCTTCTTACGAATCCGATCACAGGATGGGTGTTCACTTATACCGACAGCGGCGACTACATACACGAATTCCTGTTCATACCTGTAGCATACGGCTTTCCGATCATGTTCTTTGCGATCGGAAGCCTCTATATGTTCACCCACAGGGAGCGCTACAGAAAAACGCAACTCATATCAATGATGCTCGCTATCGTGGTCGCCGGACTCTTTTTCCTGATCCAGATGCTGTATTTCGATGACGTTCTGATCACACTGTTCATGGCATCCATCGGAGTACTCGTCATATTTGTATCGCTCGAGACCCCGGATTACCTGAACCTCTTAAAAGCCAGAGCGGATCTTACCGAAGCAAAAGAAAGGGAAGCGGCGGCCATAGCCAAAGAACAGCTTTCAAGAGAAGTGATGATGGCTCTGTCAAAAGCAGTCGATGCCAAAGATCACTATACGAACGGCCATTCCGAAAGAGTCGCAGAATACGCCAAAGAGATAGCCCGTCGCATGGGAATGGATGAAAAACAGCAGGAAGAGATCTACGAACTGGGCCTCCTTCATGACATAGGCAAGATCGGTATCCCCGAAGCCATAATCAACAAAGTCGGGAAGCTTTCGGAAGAAGAATTTGATGAGATAAAAAAACACACGGTCATAGGCTGGGATATTCTCAAGACCATCAACGAGATCCCATACCTTTCAACCGGTGCCAAATGGCATCATGAGAGATTTGACGGCAAAGGCTATCCCGATGGGCTGGCAGGAACGGACATACCTGTGGAAGCCCGTATCATCTGCCTTGCCGACAGTTATGATGCAATGACTTCAAAGCGTTCGTATTCATCGCCCCGTTCCCAGGATGTTGTAAGGGATGAGATAGCGAAGTGCAGCGGCACCCAGTTCGATCCTGATATAGCTAAGTATCTTCTTGATATGATAGATGAAGATAAGGATTACCGGCTCAGAGAAGCTCAATAAGCGCCTGCATCGCAGGGCTTATGTGTTTATCCTTATGTACAAACAGCTGTGAATATATCGGAAATGCCGCCCCTTTCCACGCAAGTCTTACAAGCGACCCCTCCTTCACATCTTCGGAAGCTACCATATCGGGGATAAATGCTGCTCCCAGTCCGTTTTTTGCAAACGTCTTAAGTATTGTCTTATTAGTCGTCTCAAGCGCTATCACCGGAGTGATATCGCAGCTTTGGAGGGCTGCGATAAGCATCGCCCTGAAGCTGCATCTGTGTGATGTAAGAAGAAGCGGAATGTCTTCAAGATCCTTTTCTCTGACAGACTTTTTCGATGCAAGCTTATGATCGGGGCACACGTATAATCCCAACGTTTCCTTCCGCTTATGAATGAGTCTCAGCTCATCCGATTCGATCAGAGGATTAATTGTATATACTATATCAAGTTCGCCGTTCTTGAGCATTCCGGGAAACGTATCGTGCATGATGAAATGTGTCTGTATAGATACGCCCGGAAATGATCTCTTATAGTTCATAAGTATCTGCGGAAGCCTGTTGTAGCACAGGGATTCGGACACCCCCAGACGAAGTGTTCCCACCGGCTCATCTCCTTCCGGTACTGCAAGCTTTATCTCTCTTTCTATTTCGATCATCTTTTTTGCATATCCGAGGAGCCTGTCTCCTTCTGCAGTGAGTACGACCTTTTTCCCCAGTCTGTCAAACAGCAGGCAACCAAGCTCATCCTCAAGCTGCTTCATCTGCATGGTAACCGTAGACTGCGCATAGCCAAGTTCAGTGGCTGCTCCCGAAAAGCTTCCGTTCTTTTCTATAGACAAAAAAGTCTCAAGCTGGATTATAGTCATATCGCTCCTCCTAATGTTCATTTATTATGAATGTTTTTATCACTTATTTCAATTTTACTGAATCTTGTTTTGATGTTATTATACAGATCAGGAACAGAAAATGCAAATTCTATTTAAAGGAGGAATACTCATGAGAGAATTAGTTGAAGTGATCAAAGATACCGTTAGACCGAATTTCCTTAACATCAGGACATCCATCCTATCTTATGACAGAGATGCACTTTGCTGTGGCGCGCCCTGTTGGAGATGGGTATATCATGCACTCCATTCCGCTGACAAATGGTTCATCAATCCGAATGTATATGAAGAACCTGATTTTCACGAAGAAGGAATGGACAATCCAGACAATCCCACAAGCGTGGTACTGTCGGATGAACAGCTTCTTGATTACCTTGATACGATCGAGAAGAAGACTCTTGATTATCTTGATACGATAACCGATGAGATGCTGAGCCTGAAGCCTGAAAAATGCAACTATACGAGACTCGAACTTGTACTTCGTCAGTACCGGCATCTGTCATTCCACACGGGCATGCTGAATGGTCAGACGGCCGTTGCCACCGGCGAGTTCCCGATGTGGGTATCCCAGGCTGACAATTATGTCGACGACGGGGTGTTCTTCGGAAGATACCGCAAGGGTCAGGTCACAGCCTGATAATACTATAGTATTTCCTCTCTCCATGCTCTGACCAGCCGTTCCGGGTTCCACGCTGCATTTGCGGGACTTGTGGACGGCAGGCAGATTGCTTTTATTCCTGTTTGCGGTTCGATGTATTTCCTGTAATACTTCTCGGCTGTCTTCCCGTTAACAAAAACACGCTCTATCTTTGTACTGTCCAGGATCAGGGATATATCATTTGCTTTAACATTTTCTATACTTGAATCCGACGAACCTTCTATATCACACGATCCGATCACATCCCACAGGGCGATACGGTGCTTTTTCAAAAACAGCTTTTTATCCGGGACGGTATTTGGTGCCTCATCATCAAATACCTTTGCCACCACCTTCCAGAAACGGTTCTGCGGATGCCCATAGTAAAACATCTGCTCTCTTGATTTTACCGAAGGAAAGCTTCCCAAAATCAGTATACGTGATTCTTCGTCATAAAACGGTTGTATCGGATGTGTTATATGATCTTTCATTTTTCTGCTGTTTTAACAGGCTTTTCACATATTTTTTCAAATCATTATAATGCTCTTGCTCTCTCTGTTCTTCCTCAGCTTCCCATCTCTCAACTTCATCTAAAAAAACTTCCTTTGCCTTAGGTTCTGCTGTAAAGAGCAGTGCTATCATATGCTTGCAAACAACTCTTCGCCCCTCCGCAAACGGACAAGTGCATGTGGATTTTCTTGGATGTTCTTTGTCAATACAAACATCATATACCGCGTTATCGCTTCCCGAAACACGCCCCTTGTATTCTTGCGAACCGCTTTTATGCCACGATAACACTTTTTTGTTATTGCAATAATCAATTCCTCTCCAAACGGAATTTTCACTGGCTATTTCAACTAATCCCATTAAATGTTTTCCTCTATCATTTTTTTTACTGCCCTGTCAAAATCCGATTCAATCGGCTGAGTCTTGTTAAATATTTCATATTCCGCATTTGCCTTGTCCACGGCCTGTTTGTGAGTTATCCTTCCATTATCCATAAGTATCTTATACTGGCGGAACTCAAGGAAAGCATTAACGCTCTTCTCAAACTCTTCCATTGTAAACACATTTTCACGTTCAATCAGATCTTCGATGTAATCAAAATACCCTGTAACCGTCCTTTCCAACTGACGGATCTGTTTTTCATCAAGGTAATTCTTTGCAACCGAAACATCTGATTTCAGTATTCTTCCATCCGGAGCATTCTTCCACGTTGTAAGACCCATATGCTCTTTCTCATGGTCAGCCGACTCATATACTATCTCTGCCGCAGTATGATTTGTAATCGCATAATGAAACTTGTTCTGTATCGTTGCATAAAAATGATAAGCCACTTCAGAATCCTTTGTATAATCAATACTGCACTCTGCAAAGATATCCGTAATCTGTTGCCAGATACGACGTTCACTGGCGCGGATTGAGCGAACTCGCTCCAACAGTTCGCGGAAGTAATCTTTTCCGAAAGCTGTTTTCCCTTGCTTCAGGCGGTCGTCATCAAGAACAAAGCCTTTAATCATATATTCCTTCAAAACCTTTGTAGCCCATATACGGAACTGCGTGGCTTTCTTGGAATTGACACGATATCCAACAGAGATAATTGCATCCAGATTATAAAACATAGACTCATTATCCTGTGTTTTCCCGGGAATTGCGCCATGCTGACTGGTTGTTGCAATTTTTGCAACAACCACTTTTTCATCAAGTTCTCCACTCTCAAATATCTTCTTCAGATGCCTGCTGATGCCGGATTTATCAACCCCAAACAATTCAGCCATAGCCTTTTGAGTGATCCACATGCTATCATTCATTATATACGCATCTACAGAAACATCCCCTTCATCGGAATGATAGAGAACCATTTCCATCTGTTTATCAAAATCTCTCATAGAAGGTTCTCCTCCTTTCCTTCCACCAGCTCCTCATACTTCAACTGATATGCAATAAGTCTCGGAATATAGTCAGGAGGGGTTCTCCTTCCTGCTTCCCAGTCCTCCAATGTACGAACAGGGATACCCGTATGCTCCGAAAACTCCTTACGTGACATCCCTGTGCTTTCCCTTAGTTCCTTTATCGATTTGGCTATATCCATAGTTTTACCTCGCATTGCGTGTTATACGCATAGTATATCACAATGAGGGCTTATACGCAATGCGTGGGCTGGGTAAAGATACAATTATTTATTCATCCGTTTTCTTTTCCGAATCCTTGATTTGGTATTAATCCTCTGCATCTATGCCAATCTCAACATGCCCCTTCGCACTTCTGACCCGTTTAAGGAGCGTGGCGACCTCCACATGGTTCGTGGCCGGAAACTGGTCTATCGGACATATACGCGTCGGAACATAGCCCCCGTCAATAAGCGGAACGAGGTCCCTTGCAAGGCTTGTGGGCTTGCACGAAATATAAATGATGTAGTCAACACCGTAGTTAATTATCTTGGTAAGCGCCTTCGGATTGATGCCGTCGCGAGGTGGATCGAGGATAATAAGGTCGGGCTTTTCCTCTATCTCGTCGAGCATCTTCAGAACGTCTCCCGCTATAAATTTGCAATTATGTAAACCATTCAACTCGGCATTCTCATTTGCCGCTCTTACTGCTTCCTCAACAATCTCCACACCTATGACCGACTCTGCGTTGGTTGACATAAGTTGTCCTATCGTTCCGGTTCCCGAATACAGATCGAAGACGACTCCTTTCCTCTTTTCCCGCAAGGGATCCGTGCCGGTAAGAGCAACATCAACGTACTCACGCACCTTGGAATACAGCACCTCCGCTGACAGTGTGTTCGTCTGAAAAAAAGAAAACGGCGTTATCCGAAAGTTAAGTCCCAGCACTTCCTCGTTAAACCAGTCACGCCCGTACAGGATGTCAGTATGATCATTTGCTATGGCATCGGCGACACCGTCATCAAAAGTATGGAGTATCCCTGCGATCTTCCCTGAAAGCTTTTGCTCCAGGAGCATGTCAGTCCAGTCTTCGAGAAGGCTCTTCTGCGTGCAGATCGTCTCGGGCGGAGTCTGCGATGTCGTGACCAGGTCTATCAGTATCTCGCCGGTCTTCGCTGCTTTTCTGACAAGCAGGAAGCGAAGGTATCCTTCATGCGTCCGCTTGTGAAAGTATGTTGTATCCTTTCCTCTGAAGTACGCAAGCGTCTCCGTCAGTATGATCCTGAAGTCGTTATCTACGATCCTGCAATCCCGGCACGTGACTATATCGTAAAAGCTTCCTCTTTTATGTAAACCAAGCTCGAGGGGCCCCCCGGGGCTTGCATCCCCAAATGAAAACTCCATTTTATTGCGATATTCGAACTGCACCGGGCTTGGAACCATTGCTTCGAACAATTTACTTATGTCAACCAAATCCCTGCTTTCACCTTTGAGTTTCTGTTTCAGGACCGGCTCCAGGAGTTCATGCACCTGTCCCTCTTTGATCTTCAGCTGGTCATCATATGAAAGCGTCTGATACGCGCATCCACCGCAAGACGAAAAATGCGGACACGCCATGTCCTTCTCCATCGGCGATCTTGAGATAACCTCAAGGAGCAGACCCTCACACTGCCCGCTTCTTTTTTTATTCACACGAAAACGGATCTTCTGCCCCGGGATCACGTTCTTTACAATGCAACCGCCTTCTTCGGTGCATATGTTCCCGTCCTCCGATATGGGTCTAACAACGCCCTTATTCGGAAACTTGATCCTTTCCACTATTCCGATGTATTCCTGTCCTTTTTTCATATAGCTTATTTCCTACCTAAACGTACTGTAAAAACATAGCCGGCTAAAAGCCGGCTACGCAAAATACCATATTATTTATCACTGTCTATTTGTCATCATCTTCGAAGAAATCGTCATCATCGAATTCCTCGTCCTCAAAATCATCTTCAAAATCTTCAAGATAATCCGGAGTAAAGTAGCAATACAGACCGTATACTATAGCTGCCACAGCAAGAACTCCTACGATCACCGCTACCAACAGTCCCCAATTGAACTTCTTCTTTTCCTGCACGACTTCTTCCCTTCTGAAAAAATCCGGAACCGGAATCTCAGGTATCTCAACACGCTTCACATCATCTATGATGCTCCTGGCCTTTGCCATTCCAAGCTCTTCCTGTGCTCTTACGGTATCCAGGATCCTCTCAAGCTTTTCTATCTTATTCATACTCATCCTTCCTTTCAGTGAAAAAAGATATTCCCTTCGTACATATTATCACAACTTCTTCAGCTTTGCAAAGGCTGCGAACATCTTTTTGACCCCCGCGTTATCAAAGTCCACGGTCACTTCATAGTCTCTTGCACCCTTTACCATTTCGGTCACCGTACCCTGTCCGAATTTCATATGCGCCACGCGGTCTCCGGGGCCGTAATCCGGTGCACCGGTACTGCTTATCTGCGATCCTTTTGTAAGGTATGCAAAGGGCTTAGCTTTTGTAACAAAAGGCTTAACCTTTACCGGCCCCGCCTGAGGCTGGACCTTAGGCTGCATCTTTGCAGGTGCCTTCCCCTGCATCAGTTCCTGCGGGATCTCTTTTACGAATCTCGAAACAGGATTGCGCGTTGTCTCTCCTCTTATCATCCTCGAGCCCGCTGCCGAGATTGTAAGCTTGTCCATGGCCCTTGTTATACCCACATAACAAAGACGTCTTTCCTCCTCGATCTCTTCCGGGTCATCCGCACATATCGACATATATCCGGGGAAAAGTCCGTCCTCCATCCCGGCAAGATATACATTCGGAAACTCAAGACCCTTCGCCGAGTGAAGCGTCATCAGCATGACCTTGTCGGCATTTTCATCAACATTGTCTATATCCGCAACAAGCGCAACTTCTTCAAGGAACTGCGACAGCGTCGGCTCGTCGTTCTGCTCCTCAAAAGCAACTACCTTGTTCACAAGCTCGCCGATGTTCTCGATCCTCTCCTGCGCGTCGTCAGGATCGGATTCCTCGAGCATCGCTTCATAATCCGTACGTTCGAGTATGTCATCCACCAGCTGTTCAAGCGTGATGAATTCAAGCTTTGATTTGAACACCGAGATCAGTTCCACAAACTCCGCGATCTTTTCGGCTGCCCTTCCATGCCCGAGTATCTCTTCTGCGGCAACACAGCAGTCGTAAAAGCTTTGTCCCGTAGCCGCCGCATGATCCGCAAGCTTGGATATGGTAGTCGCACCGATACCGCGCTTCGGAACATTTATTATCCTTCTGACGGCAAGATCATCCTTACCGTTATCTATCGTTTTAAGGTACGCAAGTATATCCTTGATCTCCCTGCGCGAATAAAAGTTCACTCCGCCCACGACCGAATACGGTATCCCGGCCATGACGCATTTTTCTTCGATGAGACGTGACTGCGCGTTGGTCCTGTAGAGCACCGCATTGTCACGATAATCACACTTGCCCGCCCGCTTGTCCGCGCATATCAGATCGACTATCCGCTCAGCCTCCTCGTATGCGGTATCGACTGTGATGAACCTGATCTTTTCACCTTCACCTTTATCGGTCCACAGCTTCTTATCCTTACGCGAGCTGTTATTGGCAATGACAGCGTTTGCCGCATCAAGGATCGTCTGCGTTGAGCGGTAGTTCTGTTCCAGCTTTACCACTTTTGCGTTGGGAAATACTTTTTCAAAATCAAGTATGTTACGTATATTGGCACCCCTGAACTTGTAGATCGACTGATCATCATCACCGACAACGCATATGTTTTTGTTTTTCGCCGACAGGAGTCTGATCAGCTCAAACTGCGCCGTATTCGTATCCTGATATTCATCGACCATGATGTACAGGAACCGATTCTGATAGTTTTCAAGAACCTCCGGAAAAGAAGTGAACAGCTCCACAGTCTTCATGAGCAGGTCGTCAAAATCAAGGGCGTTGTTCTTTTTAAGCCCCGCCTGATACTCCCTGTATACCTTCGCGAACATCTCATCCGCATAGTCGCCGAGTGCGTCACGTTCCTCGTCCTCAACAGAGCTCAGTTCATTCTTGCAGTTCGATATCCTGTTAAGAAATCTCTTTTCGGGATACTGCTTCGTATCGATCTGAAGTCTCTTTAAGACTTCCTTCATCACAGACTTGGAGTCATCGGTATCGTATATCGTAAAGTTCGTATCATAACCGAGAAGATCGATGTGACGACGAAGTATACGCACACACGTCGAATGAAAAGTCGCAACCCATATGCTCTCACTTCCGAATCCCACAAGCCTGTCGATACGCTCCCTCATCTCCTGCGCCGCCTTGTTGGTAAACGTGATCGCCAGTATATTCCACGGGTTGATCCCTGCCTCATCTATCATGTATGCCGTGCGGTTCGTAAGGACCCTGGTCTTACCCGATCCCGCGCCTGCAAGTATCAGGACAGGGCCTTCAAGCTGCATGGCCGCTTCTCTTTGTTTGTCGTTAAGCTGTTCAAGAACACTCATTTTCTATCACCTATTGCATCTGTCGCTTTAACGTGCTAAAATGTAAAAGCGTTAAAGATTTACACTACGAAAGGAACTCTGTCATGAATCCAAAAATCAGGACCGCTGCGGTCGATTATCTGTTTGACGCGATCATGGAACTTAAGGACAAGGAGGAATGCTATATATTCTTCGAGGATATATGCACGATCAATGAACTCCTGTCACTGTCACAGCGTTTTGAAGTAGCAAGCATGCTTCGCGAAAAAAAGACTTACCTCGAGATAGCGGAACACACCGGAGCTTCCACTGCAACCATCAGCCGGGTAAACCGTTCGCTCAACTACGGGAACGACGGCTACGATATGGTGCTTACACGGATGGAATCCAAAAAGAAAAAGAAGAAATGACCGATCGCTAGACCTGCACTCCCAATCTGTCGAAAAGCTTCTCAAGCGAATCGCTCTCAAGCGCGAGTATCATGTTACTGCTGATGTGTTCGTCATCAATGGTGAACACTTCATCAACGACAAGTATACGCTCACCGGGCTTGACGAACTCCGTAAGCGGCAGTCTCATTATATCCGATACCTTGCCCGGTACCTGCGAAGGGGTCCCGATATTGACAAACAGGCTCGTCAGCGATGCGATCGAATTGGCATAAGCGCCGCTGGTGATATTGGCCATCTCATTAAGAACCGATGAGTCCATCTCATCAAGATTGGCGATATTCTCTATCTCCTTTGCATAGAACGTATTGATGATACGTTCTGCAAATCTCTTCTCTACCACATGGACCATCATACCCTCAAGATCGCCTGTGATGCCTATCTTAAGTCCGATGACCATCTTGTCCTCTCCACCGAGATGCTCCGCCGTTGATTCATATCCGAGAAGCGAAACACTGGGAACAGACATATCTATTGCAGTACCGAGAAGAACAGACAGCGCAGTACAGGCATTGCCCGCACCGATGTTTCCGATCTCTCTCATCACATCAAGCTGTAATTCATTCAGATTGTCATATGAGATCATACCAAAACTACCTCAAACTCATTAAAATAGATCGCACATTCTTGTGCTATGGTATTGTACCACAAAAAAACTCCGCCTTCAACATTTGACACAGCAAACCTTTGGGGATATATTAATAGCCATGCAAACATACGATATTTTCAGATCACTCGCGATAATCATCATTTTCGCGAAGCTATTCGGAATAGGTGCCAGAAAGATCAAGGTTCCCCAGGTAGTCGGCGAGATCATCGCCGGTCTTATCATCGGACCTTCGCTTCTCGGATGGGTCGATAATACGGCGTTCATCAGTCAGATGGCTGAGATCGGCGTAATTCTTTTGATGTTTTCCGCAGGGCTCGGAACCGACATCAAGGAGTTGCAGAAGACGGGCCCCATCGCGACGGCCATAGCATGCGCAGGCGTGTTCGTCCCTCTTGCGGGCGGCACCATATACTACATGCTCTTCTACGGGGTAAGATCACTTTCATCTCCTGATTTTATCGAAGCCGTATTTGTCGGAACGATCATGACGGCAACGAGCGTATCCATTACGGTAGAGACACTCAAGGAGCTGGGATTTTTAAAGACAAAGGTCGGCACGACCGTCATGGCCGCCGCTATAATCGACGATGTCATCGGTATCATCGTCCTGACATTTGTCATCAGTTTCAAAGATTCAAACGTCCGGATCGGGACCGTATGCTTCCGCACGCTGATGTTCTTCATCTTTTCCGTCGGTGTCGGATTTGTCACATACAAGCTGTTCCAGATCATTGACAGCAAATACCCTCATACGAGACGTATTCCGATCGCAGGTCTGGCTCTTTGCTTTGCGATGGCGTTTATCGCAGAGGATCTTTTCGGCATAGCCGATATCACCGGAGCGTACGTTGCCGGTATCATCCTTTGCTCCATCAGCGACAGCGACTACATTGCCCGCAAGATGGACATCAACTCCTACATGCTGTTCGGTCCCATCTTCTTTGCTTCGATCGGTCTTAAAACAGACCTTGCCGAGTTCTCTACATCAATACTCTGGTTTGCTATCGGATTCGTGATCGTTGCCCTTGTGACCAAGATCATCGGCTGTTCTCTGATGGCAAGGATATGCAGGTTCAATCTCAATGAATCTCTCATATGCGGCGTCGGAATGATGACCCGCGGCGAAGTTGCCCTTATAGTATCACAAAAGGGCCTCTCAGTCGGTCTGATCAGCCCTGTTTATTTCAGCGCAGTCATTCTGCTCATTCTCGTATCGAGCATCGCAACGCCTGTACTTCTTAAGATTCTGTTCTCGAAGATCAGTCCTTCCCACTCTTCAACGGACGAACTCGATATACAATAACGATATCCTCATCCGTACGTTCCTTTCCGGAAGACTTCAATCTCTCAAGAACACCTACCGCATCTTCGTAGCTTTCAGCCGGGAACATGATCGCAATCTCACTGTCATTCTTTCTGCATAACGCATCCCCCACACGGAGCATTCTCTGGAAACATCCAACGATATCCTTCATGATCTTTTCTTCGTAAAGAGGATCATCATTATCATCATTGCATCCCACATACACGAGCCCTAAGAAAATCGTCGCCTTTGACCTTGACTGCATGCGGCGCTGCAGATTGTACAGTTCCTTGAATGTCCTGAAGTCACACAGGAACGCCTGATTATCCATCAACTCTTCCTGAAGTTCCGCCTGCATCCTGTCGGCTTCATCCTGAAGCTTAACGGACAGTTCGCGCACTTCGTTGTAATATGCCATAACGCTGTCCTTGCCCGATGCCTCGGGATTGGCAATGCGAAGCTTGGCGATCTGTGCCTCAAGCTCGAGAAGCTCCGAGGTTCCCGCAAGTGAAAGTGCGTTTTCGCACACCTGAACGATCCTGGCATCCTGATCCTCACTCTTAAGAAGCTCCACATAAGCCATGACTGCTTCAATGTACGTATCCCTGTATGCGGCCGACTTGGAGATCAGCCAGGGTTCGGATGAAAAATCAGGAAGGAGTGAGCCTCTGTACATATCTATAGCCTGCGCCAGATACTCCTTTCTCCTTGATTCGGAGATAGTCGGATTGACGCCTGCATCTGCGAGCGCTTTAAAATCAAGTGCGTCGATCGATACATCAAGATCCTTGTTCCACTGGTATGTTCCGCGATGAGATATGATCGCACCCTTAAGTGCATCGGCGCCTTCATTTTCGATCATCACACGGAAACGGTACAGAAGTGTTCTAAGCGCCGTCGCGGGGTTCGCATAGTCTTCTCCCGACCACAGAAGCTCGAACAGTTCCTGATGTGTGATCGCCCTGTCGCGATTGACAAGAAGATACGCCACGAACAATTTTGTCTTTCTCGTATTGGACAGATTCTCCAGGATCGGCTTGTCGCCTTTTAAAATCTCGAATCCGTCAAACAGTCTGATGTTGATCTTTTCACTCATGATTTACCTGCTTTCTTCAGTACAGTTGGTTGGTAGATACGCAATTATACGGAACTACGTAATATTCGGGATCGAACAGCCCCGGTTTCTTCATGCCTCCGATATAATCCATTATACGGAAGCCGTAATCTCCTTTTATCTCCGATGCGATGACCGACCTTGCGACCACGGGATTGGCCACTATATTGTTGTTGCCCATCATATAGACCCTGTTCCCGCACAGAAGTATCCCCTCAAAGTTCACATCCTTATGTATGATCACATTCGCCGGAGTCGCCACGATGCCCGTAAAATCATTACGTATCTCTATATCCTTATCCGATACGAGCTTTCGGTATCTGCCTGCATATCCCACATCATTTTCGGAATCATAATAGATCGGGATCTCTTTCAGGTCCGAAAGTGCCGTTTCAACAGATCTGACCGCGTCGAGGTATCCCGTAAGTTCATCCTCCCGCATTGCCTGTATCTGATGAAAAGTGCCTTCCAATGTGTACTGCGCTTTCTTGGAAAATCCCTGCATCTCATTGATGCGCTGTGCATAACAGTCGAGGCTTTCACTATTTGCATCAAATACGACAAAGGATCCGTTTATGTTGATATCGCCTCTGCTTATGATCCTGTCGGACCTGATCCCAAGCTGTGTCGACAGAATATTGATGCCGCCGTATGTACCGGTCTCACCATATTCGATCTCCGCTTCACGAACCTCTTCGGGCGTATGGTCCCCGGCATAGATATCGCCGATGAACGATGACGTGCGCCCCGTTATATACAGACCTTTCCCTGCGATAAGGCAATACTTGAACAGTTCATCATTTCCTGCGTGAAATACCGCATCCGGAAACTGTATGCTGTAGCTTATCGTTTCCGACCGCCCGCCTGCTTCGGGATTGTCACATGCGATCATAACATTCTTTATACGAAGGCTTATCGTGTTGCCGTCATCATCCTTTTCTTCCTCAAGCACCGTATCCTCGCTGTTTATAACGGATACCTGCTTTGCACCGTCTTCGCCTAGAAAAGAATCAAGTTTGTCACATATCTGAGGGCCGTCTCCAAGCGCATCCTTTACCTTGTTAACGTAGCCCCGCCTGAAATAATACTCAAGGTCGCTCTCCGACAGCCTGCTGTCATCCTCTACGGTAGCCAGCTCAACCAGCTGATCATACTGCTGCTGTCCGGCCTCCCTTGCGATATCCGTTATCCCGCGCATTATCCGGTCGGATGCATTATTAAGAGCCTGTACACTTCTGATGATCCGATTTTGCCTGGATGACTCCCCATATATATACAACAGGCCCCTTACGGCCGCGAACACGGTAGTTGCAAACAGAAGGATCATCAGCAGCAGTGCATATAACCTGACCCAATGAAATCTTCTCATGTCTGATATATTAGCCTATTTGTGACAATTGTGCAAGGACTCTGTCACTTTGTATACCAAAATATTATATGATATAATCACTGACATGAATATTGTACTGCACGAGCCGGAGATACCGGCAAACACCGGAAATATAGGAAGGACATGCGTCGCCACAGGCACAACGCTTCATCTTATAGAGCCTCTCGGTTTTAAGGTGGATGAGAAAAATCTCAAGAGAGCGGGACTCGATTACTGGCCCAAGCTTGATGTGAAGATACATAAGAATTACGAAGCGTTCCTGGATGCCGCAGGATGCGAGCCTTCAAAACAGCCACGTATCTGGTACGCCACGACAAAAGCAAAGCGCACATACACCGAAGTCTCGTTCGGACCCGACGATTATATAATGTTCGGAAAAGAAAGTGCCGGGATCCCCGAAGAGATACTCGTTGCCAACGAGCCATACTGTATCAGGATACCGATGCTTGCCGATATCAGGTCTCTCAACCTGTCAAACAGCGTTGCGATCGTCCTCTACGAAGCGCTGCGCCGGCAAGGCTTTGCCGGGCTTCAGGAAGCCGGAGAACTTCACCGCCTGTCATGGAAGAATTGATATGATTTTTCTTATTCAGTCAAACAGGCAGTCTCCCGTCTCGCGGATGATCTTTCCGATATTATCCGCATCATCGAATGTCCTGCCGGTCTCAAGCGAATGATTGCCGTCCGATATCACTGTGTAACGAAAATCATGAGATTCGCACAACTCCTTTATCCTGTCAAACACTATCCACGGATCATGATCTCCGAAGAACACTATCTTCGTACCCTCGCCCGCGTAGTCAAAAGTCTGCTCAAGAGGCGTATAGAACACATGACGCGCCCTTACGCCGTGATCTGATGCATACTTTGCAGCCGCAACAGTACCCACACTCTTTGATATGAAAACAACATCCTCATAAACACCAAGATCGATATCGGAAAGCTGCTCCCGAGTCTGATCAAAAACGGCATTGAATGTATCAGCCATGAGATTTTTATCCCGCAGGCAGTCCTTGCTGATGCCCTTATACCCTATGTCAACGATCTCATACCCTCGCTCGCGCATCATCTTCTTCGAATAATACAGAAGGGGCTTATCGACCGTATATCCTATTCCCGGAAAAAAAACTGCTATCCTTTTCATACAAACCTCCCGTAACGTCTGCTTTTTCATTTTATCACGATCACGCGATATAATACAGCACCTGAAATACCTTAGCTTAATTGCCTTAACGCCTGTATAGTGATACAATCGCGATGTGAAAAACGGTTGCACCGTTTGGCCGAAAAAATGTCCAAAGTATAAGGAGACCATCATGAGAATAAAGAAATTGTTAACAGGTATACTTTGCACGAGCATTGCAATTGTACAGCTGCCAATGACTGTATTTGCCGAGCCTGAAGAGATCATAGAATTGTCGGATACTGAACCTGATAATGATGGGAATGACAATATATACACGTTTACGGTTTCGGGCTCCGGATATCAATATGATTATTCATTTGATCATTCAAGTAAAACGCTTACCGTAGATGGATATGGCGATTACGAATACGGCTGGGGAACCTTCAATAATGGTGATGGTCGCGATTGGATCGCAAAGAACAAAGACAGTATTGAAAAAATAGTATTCAGATCCACAGGTATGACAAATGCATCAAATCTGTTTAAGAATTATCGAAAAGTCAAGGAGATCGATGTAAGCGGATTTGATACATCGAAAGTCACGGATATGAGCAGCATGTTCCGATTATGTACGTCAGTAACATCTCTCGATGTTTCCGGATTTGATACATCGAGAGTTTCCGATATGAGCTGTATGTTTAATGAATGTAATGCTCTTACTTCGCTTGATGTATCAAAGTTTGATACATCATATGTATATACAATGGACAATATGTTCAGCGGATGCCGGGCGCTGACAAGTCTGGATGTACACGGATTCGATACGAGCAGTGTTTCTTTCATGGAAGAAATGTTTTATCATTGCGAATCTCTTAAGACGGTAGATATCAGCGGATTTGATGCAAGCAGTGTTATTGAATTCCCCTCGATGTTGGCAGGATGTACAGGTCTTGAAACATTTAAGACTCCCAACAATATGAAGGCTCCGATATATCTGCCCATAACAATGTTTGATGATTCCGGTAAAGAATATGTTGCCGGACAGACCCCGATACAAACACAGAATAGTATAACTCTTCATACTAAAAACTCCTCCGGCGAAGAAACTACCGATACAGTAACTCCCGAGACTGATTTTGAATGGGACGGTACCGTCATAAAGAAGTACATCGGAAGCACCGGAAGTAACGTAAATATAGTGATCCCCAAAAAAGCAACCAGGATTGCAAAGAGTGCTTTTAAGGACAAGACTATCGGTACTCTGAAATTTGAAGAAAACAGTGCTTGTTCCGAAATCGATATCCATGCTTTCTCAAATTGCAGTCTTACTAAAGTTGAGTTCCCGGGAAGTTTGACAACTATCAAATATAATGCCTTTGAAAAAAACAACCTGGCAAGCGTCACAATTCCCGCAAAGGTTCAACATCTCGGCGAAAAAGTGTTTGTCAGCAATCCTCAATTGGAAGCCGTTGTCATCAATGCAAAAGCACTTTCTGACGGAGGTAACTGGGGGATCGATTCCGGCCCGTTCTTTGGAAATAAGCTTAAGAGCATAACATTCGGAAGTGATGTCACCTATATTTCCGAGTGTTTATTTGCTCACACAGATCTTTCAGAATGTGATCTTACCATTCCCGGACGTATAACAACCATAAAGAATTCCGCTTTTGAGAATTCAAAACTGAAAAGCATAACAATAGAAGGCAACAAGCTTGTATCCATCGGGGATTCCGCATTTTCGGGATGCGGATTTGAAGCAGTCGGTCTGCCGGATTCTTTGCAGGTGATCGGTGATCATGCATTCGAAGGATCTGCACTCACTTCCATTACTCTTCCCAAAGGTCTGACTAAGATCGGAACATGGGCATTTGATAACTGTAAGTCTCTTAAGGAGTTGTACTATAACGTTCCGTCTCTTTCCAAGATGGGCGATTCCGGCATTCAATTGTTTGCGAACGTTACTCTTGAGAAGGTTGTAATAGGTTCCAATGTTAAACGGATACCAACCGGATTCTTATATAAGGTTGATCTGGCTAATGTAAAGATCGATGTACCTGAAGGCGTCACATCAATAGGGGAACAGGCTTTTAAAAAATCAAACCTCTCTTCTATCACTTTCAAGGGGAAAAACCTGAAGACTATAGAAGCAAATGCTTTTTCCGA
>JAGAFR010000052.1 GCA_017612555.1 Lachnospiraceae bacterium
CCCCTGTTTCATCATCCAGTCTGATCTTCTTTCCGTAATACAGATGCTCAAGGAATCTGTTCTCAAATATCCTGAAAGCGTATGTAGTATTTTGCGTATCAAGTATGAAGGTATCACCCGTCTGTCTTATCATGATCTCTGACCTCTCAGGCTTTCTGTTATCTCATTCATCTTTTTCTCATCAAGTATGAATCTCTTTCTGAAGTACAATATCGCTATGAACAAACCGACTACAGGTATTATCGTCATGGTCATCCGGAGGCCGAGTCGTGATGATGCATCGACCTGAAGCGAAAAATCAATACTTTTCTCGGCTTCCGTTATCTCTTCATTCTTCAGATGATTAACGGACAGGCATATGGAAGCGATGAAAGCCGCCACACCGGATGCCAGCTTGACTACGAAAGTCTGCATCGAAAAGATCACCGATTCGTCTCTTCTGTGATTTATGATCTCCCCGTAATCCACACTGTTGGCAAGAAATACCGTTGTGAGCACCTGCAGCACCCCGTTTGCCGCAAATATGAAAAATGCCGGAATGAACAGGATGAACACGCTGTTCATCTGTGTAAAGGTTATTCCAAACAGGCATGCATATCCGGTTACGGCACTTGCGATACATATGTAGAAGCATTTGACGTTCTCCGCAAATCTTCTGAGAAGCGGATAGAATATCATCATCGACAGGATCTGTATGGCCCCGCCGAATATGTTGAAATACGTATAGCTCTCATACCAGTTTGTCCCGCCGAAATCGTACTTGAAAAAATAAATGACGAGATTCGACGTTATATACACCGAACAGTTGATAAGGACGATCGCGACAACGGCAGTCATCGCCTGATCATTTTTGATAAGCGCGGAGAACATCTGGGATACCGACGCCGTCTCCATGTCCACGGTCGATTTTTCCTTAACATTGATACACGTAACGGAAATGAACACGATGAACAACACGGCAACCATGAGTGAGAACCACATGAATCCCGTCCTCTCATCAGACCCTCCAAGACGGTAGACCGCCATCATCGTAACGACGGTGATAATGGCCGATCCTACGCCTGCGCAGCTTCGCCCCAGCGTACTCAGATCTTCTCTTTCCTTACCGCCGCTCGTAAAGGCCGGGATCATCGACCAGTACGGAATGTCCATCATCGTATAGGTGACACCCCACAGAATGTATGTGACCGCCGCATAAGCAACAAGACCGCCGGCATCAAGTGCAGTAGGCGCGGCAAACATCGCGAACAGTACAACGGCATTCGTGATCGTTCCGATCATAAGCCACGGACGGAACTTTCCCCATCTCGTCTTCGTCTTGGCCACGACGATACCCATTATGGGATCGTTAAAAGCATCAAAGATCCTCGCGACCAGGAGTATAACACCCATTGCGATCGCGCTCACTCCGAGGATATCCTGATAGTAATACAGGATGTAGCTGGCCGAGAGCATGTAGACCATATCTTTGCCCACGGCACCGAGTCCGTAGGAAACCTTCTCCTTCGTTGTAAGTCCCATTTTTCCCTCCTGATGATACGTATTTCCAAACCATTTGAAAATCAAGCTGAGAATGTGATCGAATCATTCTTCAGCGCATACTGTAAAATCTACGGTAACGATCGCGCCGCGGCTGTCCGTGATCCGAAGCGTCCCGCGACCTTCACCGGCGGAACGCACATACACGCCGCCCATTCCTCCGGACAGCGCTACCGTGTCCGGTCCGATGAGCTTTATGCTCCCTTTGGTTTCAAGCCGCACCGGATCATTGTAAAAGTTCAGAAGGTTTCCGTTCTGATCCACGGCCCGCATTCTCACAAGTGCCACATCATATGTCTTGCCTTCGTGCAGCGTTTCTGTATTGGCAACCGTTTCGATCTTTGCATCCGTTGATGCCGAGATAACAACGGTCTTTACGATCTCGCCGTTCTTTACCGCTTCGAATCTGTAGGAGCTTACGATGCCTCCCCAGTTTGCTATATATTTTCCGTAGAGCGCTACCGCCTCATCATATTTCATACGGTATCTGGCACTTATGAAGCCGGCCTTAGCCATGACCAACGGACTCAACCTGTACAGACCTTTTTCGGCAACTCCGTTGAGAAGATCCTTAACTTCCTGCGCCTGTTTTTCCGGCATGCCTTCGTGAACCGTAAGTGCATCCCCTATATAGTCGGTCACTCTTATGGGACCATGCGCAAGGTTTTTAAATTCCGAATCATCGTTTGTGTATTCCCTGATGAACTCATCATTCTTGTACATCCTGACGCTGTCGGCATTCGTGATGATATACACCTTTCCCACATTTCCGCCCGGATGTTCTCCTATGTTCATCGCGGACGAAACTTCCAGGACAGGCTCTTCTTCCTGCTGTGCAGCGTATACAGCCGCCGCAAGCTTAGGATTTCTAAACATATCGCATACACCGTGATAGCATATCCTGTCACCGCTTCCGAAGTCCTTATGGGTGTTGTAATCAAACATGCACCATCCAAAGGAACCCGATATGTCATCCTGAGAAGCCACCGCATCAAGCACCCTTGTATGACGCAGCATATGCTCCAGTCTGTGATCTTCGCTGTCAAACGCTTTGGTCGGGAACATATGACCGTTGTATTCCGTAACAAGATACGGCTTGGAATCATCAGCGGTTATCGACGACTTCTTCGCGGCACCGGCGTTTGTTCCGCAGTGACTGAAGTCATTGTATGTATATACATCCTCCTGGAATATGCCTTTCTTGTAGCAGCGCACACCACCTGTCTGTCTGTCGGGATCCTCGGCATGAGCCACGGCGTTTGTCCTGGCGTAGAACTGCTCATCATCAACCGACTCGTTGATACGAACACCCCAGAGGATGATCGACGGATGATTGATATTCTGTCTGATCATGTTCTTGACATTATCGACCGCGATATCCTTCCACTCTTCTCCCCCTATATGCTGCCATCCCGGTATCTCGGTAAACACGAGAAGCCCGAGTTCATCACATTTATCAAGGAAGCTCTGTGCCTGGGGATAATGGGACGTTCTGACCGCATTTACCCCCAGTTCCTTCTTAAGTATCGCTGCATCCAGTTCCTGCATCGAATCCGGCATGGCATAACCCGTATATGCATACGACTGATGCCTGTTAAGGCCTCTTATCCTGAATTTCCTGCCGTTTATAAAGAACCCGTTCTGCTTGAACACTGCCTTTCTGAATCCGAACCTGTCCGTTCGCTCATCAATGATATTTCCATCCGAATCGACAAGAAGTGTTTTCTGTTCGTAAAGCGCCGGATTCTCGGGATCCCACAATTCGACGTCATCAATCCTTGCAACAGTTTCCGTGTATCCTTCCGTTGCCAAAGCGGTCGAAAGCAGTTCAAACTCACCCTGGCCCATTTTGCGTATGTATGTATCCAGTTTGTATCCTTCAGCATTTCCGCAAATGTATACCCTTGTCAGGACGGCACCTTTACGGCAGAACCTCTTTCCGTCTTTTTCGTACCTGTCTATCAGTTTTGTACTGATGGCACTTCTTTCAATGTACGTCTCCGGTTTTACCGTCAGGTATACATCTCTGTATATCCCGCCGTATGTCATGTAATCTATCGCAAATCCGAAGGGCGGCTGATCAAGATCTTCGTTACTGTTTACGCTGACTGTTATGACATTGTCCCCTCCAAGCTTCACATGTCCGGTTATATCCGCAGTAAACGCGGTATAGCCGCAAAAGCTTTCGGCCGTTTTATTGCCGTTTACATAGACTGTGGCAGAATGTGCAACGCCTTCAAACGTGAGCAGTATCTTTTTGTCCTGCCACTCGGGCGGGGCCGTAAAATGCCTCCTGTAACAGCTGTTCATCTGATATATATGTTCATCAAAATAATGAAACGGCATTTCACAGACACTGTGAGGTATCATCACGCTCTTCATGGCGCTGTCATCGTATTCGGGACGGATCATATCCTCCCGAAATGCTTCATCAAACTTCCAATCCCTGTCGATGTATATCTTTCCTTTGTCCATCTGAGACCTCCGAACGCACAAGATCGATCAATTAAATCTGTCCTTGCGGACAGTCGTATATATGTTTATATTAATATATGGCAATGATAAACTCAACAGAACACGGAGTTTTATGAAATAAACACCCGGAGGTATATATGATCGACAGACTGTTTGACAGCGGCCGAATCGAAGAGATATACGGAAAAGATACGGCTGCCGTTTCGTACCAGAAAGAGCGTTTCCTGCGTGTAATAAGCGGTTATGAAGAGCACTTCGGAAAAACCGGTGATCTTCACATCTTCAGCGCCGCAGGTCGTTCCGAGATAGGAGGAAATCACACCGACCACCAGCGCGGACACGTACTGGCCGCATCTCTTAACATTGATTCACTTGCCGCCGCATCGGCTGTTAAAGAGCCCGTCATAACGCTTTATTCCGAAGGGTATGAGACATACACCATAGACTTATCAAGCCTTGATAAGATCTCCGGTGAAGCAGATACATCTTCCCTTATAAGGGGTGTTGCAGCGGGATTTTCCGAAAAGGGTTTTAAGATCGGCGGATTTAACGCTTACGTTACAAGCGACGTACTCGGAGGATCGGGCCTTTCATCTTCCGCTTCGTTCGAGTCCCTTGTAGGCGTGATCCTGTCAGGCCTCTACAACGATAATAAAGTGTCGACCGTTGATATAGCCAAGATCGGTCAGTTTGCCGAGAACAACTACATGGATAAACCATGCGGCCTCATGGACCAGATGGCATGCAGCGTCGGCGGGTTTGTCCATATTGATTTTGCCAAAAAGAACGATAATGATCCTCTGTTAGATGATGAATATCCGTGGTTTGAAAAGATCGATTTTGATCCTTCCGACTACGGATACGATCTTTGCATAACCGACACAAAAGCTTCTCACGCGGATCTTACCGATGAGTATGCGGCCATTCCCGCTGAGATGAGATCAGTTGCCAAATACTTCGGAAAGGATGTACTCTCCGAGATCGATGAAGAAGAGTTTCTTGCAAAGATCCCCGAGATCCGTAAAAAGACAGGTGACCGCGCGATCATGAGAGCCATACATTTTCTCGGAGAGAATAAACGTGTCATTGCAGAAGCCGAGTGTCTCAAAGAAAAGGATTTTGACAGATTCCTAAGGAGATTTTCATCATCGGCAAGGTCTTCATACGAATACCTCCAGAACATCTATCCCGTAGCAGCCGATCAGCAGGGCGTTGCGATCGCTCTTGCCATAAGTGACATAGTACTGTCTTCTCCGTCAAAGGGAGTAGCAAGGGTACACGGCGGCGGGTTTGCGGGAACGATCCAGACCTTTGTCAAAAAGGAGTATTCCGATGAATATATAGCCGCCATGAACAGGCTCCTCGGAGACGGAGCATCAAGAAAATACTCCATCAGAAAATACGGCTGTGTACAGATAATCTAGTAAACAACGGAGGACAAAGATGAGCAACACCACGGAAAAGGTTTCCGCTCTTACAAGCGAACTTATAGATTATGCACTTTCGCAGCAGCTCATTGAAGAAGCGGACAGGATATACTGCATCAACAGGCTTCTGGAGCTGTTTGATGAGATCGAATATGTTCACACAGATGCTGCGGAAGGTAACAGGGATCTCCACCTGATACTTGAAGACCTTACCGATATCGCGGTCGAAAAGGGGATCTGCCCGGACACCGGTGCTTCCCGGGATCTGTTTGACACAAAGATCATGGGCCTTGTTACACCGCCTCCTTCGGTTGTAAGAAAGGCTTTTATGGAGAAATACAAAGCCTCGCCGAAAGAGGCTACCGACTACTACTACAAGCTTTCGACCGCGACCAATTACATACGCCGCGATCGTATCGCAAAAGATATCAAATGGGTATCGGACTCACCTTTCGGTCAGCTCGACATCACCATCAACCTGTCAAAGCCCGAAAAGGATCCGAGAGATATAGCCAACGCCCTTTCGGCAGCAAAATCAGGATACCCTCTGTGCCTTCTGTGCCGCGAGAACGAAGGCTATGCAGGGACGCTTTCTCATCCTGCCAGGCAGAACCATCGGATAATACCGATCAAGCTGTGCGGACAGTCATATTATCTGCAGTACAGCCCCTATGTTTACTACAGAGAGCACTGCATCGTCTTTAACGAAAAACACACACCCATGAAGATAGATGAGGATGCTTTTGCCAAGCTCCTCGATTTTATCCAGGCATTCCCTCATTACACCATCGGATCCAACGCGGATCTTCCGATAGTCGGCGGCTCGATACTGACACATGACCATTTCCAGGGCGGATGCTATGAATTCCCGATGGTAAGGGCAGAGTATAAAAAGAAATTCTCTCTTCCGGGCTTTCCTGACACAGATGCCGGTATAATAAACTGGCCGCTCTCAACGATAAGGCTTCGCAGCAAAAATATGGCTGAGCTTGTAAACGCATGCTCGATGATACTCGACAAATGGCGTTCATATTCGGACGAAGATGCATTTATACATGCATACACATACGAAGACGGTGTAAAGGTACCTCACAATACGATAACGCCGATCGCCCGAATGCGGGACGGTCTTTATGAGATGGATCTGGCTCTTCGAAACAACATAACAACAGACGAACATCCTCTCGGCGTATATCATCCTCACAGCGAATATCATCATATCAAAAAAGAGAACATAGGACTCATCGAGGTCATGGGACTGGCCATTCTTCCCGCAAGACTTCGTGATGAACTGTCAGCGATCATGGAGCTCATAAAAAAACACATTGTCGATACCGACAATGTAAACGCAATAGAAGATATATGCATGGAAATGAGCGGTGATGAAAAGCTGAAGGTACATGAGCTGTGGATAAGACAGATACTGACCCACGATATCGATCAGCTCAGAAGCGATGCAAAAGCCGATCCGGCTGCCATCAGAGACTATATAAGGCAGGAGACCGGAACGGTATTTTCACATGTGCTTGAAAACGCCGGCGTGTTCAAGCAGGATGATGAGGGACTTGCTGCATTTTGCAGGTTCACGGATTCACTGTCCTGATCGTGTCAGTCGTACAGTGAGCACGTTCAGGCCAAGCATATTCTGATATTCTATATGCTCGGCAAGCTTGTAGATCATACGTATCCCGATGTTCTTTGCGGGATCCGAAGGGTCTCTGAGTTCCCGTTTTACCGCAGGATCAAACGGTACGCAGTCATCTTTTATGCGAAGGATCAGATCATCATTTTTATGAACCACACGTATGTCTATACTGTGGTTCTTTTTGTCCTTGGTAAAACCGTGGTCCACAACGTTTCCGGCCATTTCCTCCAGGAACAGCGACGCAAGATATGAACTTCTCGGATCGATCCCACGACTGTCACAAAACTCCTTGACCGAGACGGATACATTTTCCACGTCCTCGATCTTCTTTACGCTAAGATCCATCCTCTCATTCTCCGTTACCCCGAACTCTTCCGGTATGACCATAAGCTCATCCATGGTTTTGGGTATCCGCCTGATACGTATGATGGAATAAGCAACTATAACTATAGTCGTAACAACACCGTTGAGAACATTTGCAACATATACGCTGTTCATTCCCATCCGCGGTATTAAAAGCGCTGTAAATCCTGCAACGCATACAACTCCGTCAAGGATCGACAGGAGATGTACGAGCACCTGCTTGCCGGACGACTGGGCATAAACGGTAAAATGCATACAGATGATCGACAGAGGCATACAAAGCGGAAGGATCCGAAATCCCCATACGGTCATCATATAGACCGGGTCCGTTGTGTCCTGATAATACAGTTTTGCAAGGAAATTACCCGATATGATTATAAGTGCCGACACCGCAGACATCAGCGGCAGGAATCTTCTGAACATCACGCGCATGACATCTGCCAGAGTCTGTCTGTCCTCTTCCCCGATGCTTATGCTCATGACCATCCTTGATGCTGCCAGCATCCCTCCGGGAAGTGCCCAGGCGATACGCAGCAGGTTATCCGATGATGTAAATGCCGAAAGGCCTGCAGCTCCGACGTATATAAGAAGAAGTTTATTTACTATAAATCCGCGAAGTGTCTGATATCCGTAAGAAGCCGCACCGGGAATACCTATCTTGATGATCTGCCCGGTCTCGCCAAACGACAGCCCGCGTGAAATGATCTTTAATTCACTTGCGGGAGACATGAAACAGACTGCCTGGATCAGCAGATATACCCACAGACCTATGGCGGATGCAAGAGCAAGACCGAAGGACTCCATATGTAAATACGCAACAAATACGAAATTCAGGATCACGTTGACGATGATGTATACGACAGATGCCAGCATGGTCCTGCCGGCCTTGTTTTCAAGCGACAGAAAAGCGGCAAACTGGTTTCCCAGAAGAAGCGGCGCCAGTCCTATCGCCTGGCCGAGCAGATATCTGTCAAAATACGGCCGTATGGCAGGATCATCCGTCAGAAATCCCGTCATATTACCTGTTGACATCACAACAAACAAAACCGCAAATACAAGTGCAGTACCGATCGCAAGTACATTTCCGAGAGTAAACACATTCTGGACTTTTTCCGGCTCGTTTCTTCCCATGTACATTCCGCACAGGATGACAGCACCCCCGACAAGCATCGTGCTTATCGCATATACGAGCATATTGATGGGATTGTACACACCAACTGCAGCCATTGCATCCGTACCTACATAGTTGGTGGCAAAGAGTCCCGATATGATACTGTTGATGGATCCGATCATTGCCAGTATTATCTGCATTGGCAACAGCCTGAACAGAAGGTGGGTTGTAAGCTGCATATTTGACCGATTGTCTGCGGATGATGACTTCATAGATCACTTCCTCCGCCTGCGCGATATTTATCCATATCAAGTAGATTCTCTTTTCTTGCAACAAGAATGCTCGTGACAACATCACCCGTACAATTACTCATGCATCGGAACATTCCGACAAACGCATCGATACCCATGATAAGTCCCACCGCCTCTGCGGGAACCCCCATCTGTGTCAGAAGGACACTGATGCATATAAGACCGGATCCGGGTATACCGGGTGCTCCGACAGACATAACAATGATCGAGACGACCATGGCAACGATTGATGCACCTGATACCTCGATACCGTATGCTTTTGCAAGAGCAAGAGCAAATACGGACATATATACGCATCCGCCGTCCATATTGAGCGTGGCCCCAAGCGGTATCGTAAGACTGTATATCTTCTTTGGAACTCCCATTCTCTTACATGCCTCCATGTTGACCGGTATGGAAGCATTACTTGATGCGATCGAAAATACCTGCGTCATCGTCGGTATATAATTTTTCAAAAACCATATCGGATTAACACGCGCACCGACCGCAAGTATCAGACAGTAAACCGTGATCATGCACAGAAGCCCCGCAAGGAATGTCGCAAATATCCCTAGCACGGATATTATCGCCGAAATACCTACCTTGAGCACCATCGAGCTTATCGAACAGAATACCGCGACCGGCATAAATCCAATGACCACCATCGCCATCTTAAGGAACAGATCGTTAAATGCTTCAAAAGCATTCCGCACCGTTTGCATATATTGTCCCATACGCCCCGTAACTATGCCGCACAGAACAGCAAGAAAGATAAGCTGGAGCATATTGGAGGATACGAACGGCTCTACAAAATCAGACGGGACTATATTAACGATCAAATCCTTTATCGATATGTTTAATGTCTGTGAAGTGATCTTCTGTACGGAGTTCGTATCCATTATTGAAGTCATCGGAGTTCCCGGTCTGAACAGATAGAATACTCCGATCCCAACCATAGTTGCGATGAGCGTTGTAAACATAAATATGGTTATCGCACGCCCTCCTATCCTGCCAAGTTCAGACAGATCGGAAAACTGCATGATACACGTTGCAATGGAAAAAAATACGACCGGTGCAACGACCATTTTAAGTGCATTAAGATACACGGTATAGACCGGGATCAAAAGATAATCATTTATAATATCATCGATATCGGTTTCAACCACCATGGACAGTATGAGACCGACAACGATCGCAAGCCCCATCGCACCGAGCGTTCGGTAAAGCTGCGCCCTTGGAGACTTTATGATCGTAAAGCTGATCCAGTTGATACCACCTGCGTGAAGGTATTTAAAGTCACTTGCAACAGATTTCAGCAGGATCCCTCTTATCGTCTCCTGGACCATTTCGTCAGACTCGTCATCGATCAGATGATCTATTTTCCCCGCGGGGACCGGATCATACTTTTCTCCCTTCGACCTGAGCACGACCATTACACGGCCGAAAAATGATCTGACAAATATCGTTATCCGTGCATCAGCCGAAGCATGCCCAAGCAGCCCCTCCGCTGCCTCTTCGGCTGCAAGGACCGCCTTCTCAATATCCTTATCCTTAACCGAATTCTTAAGTAGTAGTTGCCTTACCAGACCGGTGATCTTCTCAACTCCCGCACCGTCTGCCGTAACTTCTTCTTTGTACCTCATATACCGCCTCCGTTGATATAACTCGTCAATGCTTCGCGATCATAAAATTCCGAGGGCTTTCCGATGTAGATATCCGGCTCGATCCCAAGATCCAGATCATACACGGCGCCATTTTTAATATGTGACAGACGGCGGCAGCTTGATACACGTAAGAGCGTTCCGTCCGCAAGCGTAAACGGCAGTACTATGCATGTTCCGCCTCCGGATGTCTGTCCGAGGATCGTAACGATATGAGAATCCTTAAGCTCACTGACAGCCATATTCCCGCATGAAAAAGATAAAGGTGATCCGAGGCAGTAAAGGTTATACCCGGCCAGGGAATCCTTTTCGTCAAATACGCCGTCGAGATTGGCATCCGCCTTAAAACACTCATGCACATAAGCTCCGGTCAGTGTATCCTTAATGGTCATCGAAGAGCCGCCAAGTATCATGCTGAGCACAAAACAGGTCGTTGTCTGATCCCCTCCACCGTTAAGTGACAGGTCGAGAACGACATTTTCAACCGGGCTGTCTTCCCGGGTTATCTGACCGAATGCATAGAGCAGAAGTCCGACTGTATCTTTTGCCTCTGCTGTGGGAGGTTCTTTGTAATAGTCCGTCCCTTCTTTAAGTGCGTAGAATTCATCAAACGTAACATAAGCCGTGTTATCTATTTCCTCATAACCCGGAACCACATCCGGATATTGTTCTTTGCGTGCTTTTATAAAACGCTCACGGGTCGTAACATACGAATAATAAGAACTTCCGAAGTCCTTGTATGCCTTAAAGTCCTTGCCCGCAAGATAGGAATTGTTCAAATAGAAGCTGTGAAGATCGTCAAGATACACATGCAGGAACTTGGCAAGTGCCTCCGCCGATTCTTCGGGATCCTCGGAAAGCAGCCTGTCTTTTAACCCTGTCTTCAAAAAGAACCTGTCAAATTCTTCTATTTCCTGAGATTCCTTAAGTCCGTAGAAGCAGTCCATTATCATACACAATTCGCCGTAAGAGAAATCCGCAAGCGCTCTGCTTCGTTTTCCCTTCCCCACGGAATAACTCTTTGAAATAAACTCCTTGTTATCCTCCAAAGAAAACTCAACCGCGTAGACCGCTTCCTTGTTGTAGATAAGACTTACATAGCACGGGAGCGAAAGAGCTATGTCTGAAACCGTCTGAAGGGGAATATAGCATTTCCCGTCTTTTCCGATCAGATCGATCCCGTACTTTTCAAGGTCTATCTCAACGCCGGATCCTTTACAGCTGTACGATCTGTCTTCATTGATCTGAAGACAGTTTATGGTTCCGTAATGCTCAAGGGTATCGATCACCGTATCTGACCAGGAAGGTGTGAAGAAAGAATCGTAATCTTCAAAGCTTATAACATCATTTTCGGTGTCTATTTTCATCGAAGATGAATTCTCACGCGTCAGAGTTGCAACGTTTCCGTCTGTTGAAACGGTAAGATCAAAACCCCCATCCCTGTTTGATTCGTGAAACATCCTTTCGATCAATTCGCCGGCGGTATCGGCGTCGATATACGGTATATCTCTTCCCTCATCGGTAAAATAAAGCCTGATGGTACTTTCATTATCCGTCGAACCAAGATAAAAAGGATACTCACCCCCGGTAAGCGTAACATCCTCTGAGCCGGGTACAGCTCCTTTGTCTTCCTGAGGAAGCTTTACGGAAACATTGCATCCGCAGAGTCCGGCAGATATTATGACTGACATGATAAGTGAAATGATCCGGAATCGTTTATTCATAAAAGCCCTTTCATAAGAAAACTAAAACCCCTTGAAAACCTTATTCTAAGAACTTCTCAAGGAGTTTTATCATAAGCAGGGTACGGGAATCGAACCCGTAATTCACTCTGAAACGCAGTGTTTGTGCGGCTTCCGAGTGACTGACAAAGGTTGTAAGTCATTTTGTAAGTCAATAATACTCTAAGAAAGGATATAGCGCAATGTCAACGTCCCCGGAGTGATCCGGGGGCATTTAATTTCCATAGGCAATCTTTATGATATCGTCTATTCCGGCTTCTTCTATTGATACATCTTTGATGGCCTTTTCTGCTGAAAGCTTTGCTATGATATCCGCTGCAGTGATATCGGATTTGGCAAATCTGTAGCGGGCAACATTTCCTTCGTGGGCGATCATCTCACATTTTTCATGAGTCGGAGCCTCTTCATCATAGTATTCCACAACAAGAGTTTTATAAGGGGCGATCCGGTCGGTGATCTCGTTAAGATTTCCGTCTTCCATCATCACGCCGTGGTTGATTATTATCAGGCGTTCACACAGTTCCTGTATGTCGCCGAGATCATGAGTTGTAAGCACTATAGTAGTCTTTCGGACATGGTTTATCTCTTTTATGAACTTTCGAAGTGAATACTTGGCGGAAACATCAAGTCCGATCGTCGGCTCATCAAGGAACAGAACTTTGGGAGAATGGAGCATGGATGCTACGAGATCTCCTTTGACGCGCTGCCCGAGAGACATCTGACGGACAGGCTTATCAATGAGCTCTTTTATTCCGAGTATATCGTCCATAACATCCAATGTTTTATCGTACTTTTCCTGTTTGATACGGTAGATGTGCTTTAACAGTTCAAAGGTCTCACCGAGCCGCAGATCCCAGTTGAGCTGTGTCCTCTGCCCGAATACGACACCTATGTTCCTTACGACTTCCTTACGGTACTTTGTAATATCCTCGCCACCGATCAGCACGCTTCCGCTTGTGGGGGTCAGTATGCCGGACATCATCTTTATCGTCGTACTTTTTCCGGCACCGTTCGGGCCGATGAATCCGACGATCTCTCCTTCATCTATGTGAAACGACAGATCTTTTACCGCATGGACTACATCGGTATTTCTTGTCACGAGTCCTTTTAATGCACCTGACAGACCGGCCCCTTTACGTTTTATCATATAATCCTTGCTCAAGTTCTTAACGTCTATCATCGTCAGTTACCTGCACTTTCGTACTTTTTAAGTCCTGAATTGAAATATGCACCTGCTAAAAACATCATAAACAGGCCTATAGCGAGAGTTATAAATGCCGTGGACATTCCGCCGGATAAACCATTATCTATTCCCAAAAGAGATGAGACCGGATAAAAGGAAACCCAGCCTATAGGGATCAGGTATGTGAGTATAAACTGCATACTCTCGGGATACATAGACAGGGGGTACATTGTTGTCTTGTCCATGATCTCCTGTGTGTACTGCCCAAAGTCCACGGCACTTCTCGTGTGAAAAGATGTGCTTCCAAGGAAGATATATATCCCACCGCGAATAAGCGTTGCACCGATAAGCATGATGATAACCTGTACAATGAACAGGAAGGATACCTGAACCCCGGACTTTGCACAGCCGTATATGAATACGATCACTCCGGGGATAAGATCTGTTATCCCGAAGATATTTATGTTTGTGAAGAAGAACTGGTACAGCACTCCGAGAGGTCTTGTAAGATACCTGTCAAAATCACCCTCAATCACATACCATCCCATGAACCATCCCTGAACAAAGAAGATCATGGAGAGAGCATGCGATATGACAGACAATCCGTAAAGAAACGCAAGCTGTCCGTAGTTCCATCCGTTTATTTCCCCGAAAGACTCGACAACAAACTTGATGATCGCAAATCCCATGATGAACTGCAGCGGGTTGGATATGAACCATCCCGCGATATTTGACGGATATTCTATTATGGTCATGAACGCCATCTTTATTTCCTGACCCGTTACATCAAGGTAATGGAGCAGTGTATCAAGTGATTCTCTCATCATCATCCTCCCTGAACCATCACTTTTCTTGTTATCCGGCTCTGTGCATAGAAGAACAGTGCAGAAAGAATAACAAGCCAGATAAACTGGATGCGCATATGAGATAGCATCTCCGCCCGGTCTCCCCGGCCGATATATATGCTCAGCGGAAGCTGGTATATATACACGAACGGAAGTGCAGAAAGTACTTTCGCCACACTTTTCGGGAAAAACCATATTGGAATGATGCTGCCCGACAGGAGCCTTATCAGATGTTTCTTGACCTGGACCAATGCGTTATTGTTTATCGTGGTAAATGCCATCATTCCGAAGAGGGCAGCTATGAGCCAGTTGATCAGAAATGATTCAACAACAGAAATAACAAACATTGGAAGATCCCTGATATCTGCCATAACAGGAACCTTTATCATGAGTGATCCGATAAGAAGGATCGGGAGCATGTTCTGGAAGATGAGAGCAATGATACTTCCGATATCTTCCGCAAGGAACATCCCAAACAGACTGATAGGCTTCATCATGTCCGTTGCAACGGATCCCTTTTCAATGCTGTGTCCGATCCTTCTTTCAACATTTGTGATAAGCAGTACGGAAAGAGCGGATGACATTATGATGTAAGTCTGCATGCTGCCCACATCAACACCGTCAACAACACTGCGGCCTGTGTAGAGAGCCCGCCAGAAATATGCCGAAGTGATCATGATTATAGTCTGCATGATGATGTTCCCGTAAACGTTGAATTCATACGTCATGCTCTTTATGATCTGGGTTTTTATGATGTATAAGTATTTTTTCATTTTTTTCCTTCCAAGGTTAACTAAAAACAATCTTAAGAAAGGGTCTGTGTAATGTCAATGATATAGTGAGCAAATGATGACCAAGATGCATTTCAAGTCAAAAAAAGTGCGTTTCACGTAATATGAATTATTTTTTTGCCTGCAAAATCCGATAGGACAGATGGTATACTGAAGCCATAGGAGTTAATCTACACCATGGATCAAGATATGAAGATCGCCATATGCGATGATGAAAAGCCCATAAGGGATTATATCGAGAAGTGTGTACGAGAAGTTGATCCGGACGCTTTGGTGTCACAATACTCTGATGCATCGGATATGGTATCGGCTAGTTTTGATGTGGATATTCTGTTTCTTGATATCCAAATGCCGGGCATGGACGGGATGAAAGCCGCGCGTATACTCCGTACAATGGGCAACAAAGCTATTCTGGTATTTGTAACTGCGGTGGAAGAATATGTCTTCCAGGCATTTGATGTGGGAGCGGTTCAGTATATTGTTAAGCCGTTTGACAGGAGCAAACTTGTTGAGACGATTAAGAAGGCAGTTGATCTTGCAATAGAAAGAAAAAGCATGGAATCTGCCTTATCAGATGCAAAAGAAGCGGAAGAAGAAAGAAGGTCATTTATAATCAAATCCGGCGGTGTTAACACAAGGATCATTATTGCAGAAATAGTATATGCTGAAGTCCTTGAACACCGGATCATTCTTCATATGAAGGATAAACAGTGTATAGAATATTATGGAAAAATGGCGGATCTGGAACAGGTTGCCGGATCGGATTTTTACAGAGTTCACAGGGCATATCTTATTAATCTTTCGTATGTAAAGTCCTATGACGCAAAAACAGTGACAGTTTCGGGCGAAGAGATACCAGTTGCTCGTGGGAAATATCAGGAACTGGTAAAATCATATCTGTCATATTATACGCGTAAGGAGAACCTATGATGGACTATATCGTGTCAAACTTTGAATCTTTTGCAGATATATATATCAGGTGTCTGGTAATAGCATATATCATCAGCATGGCAATTCTGTTTGCGTTTTGGATGAAGCCCTTCGTTCAGGAACTGAGGGCAGCATATTTTGCGGCAACAATCTATTTTGTTTTTCGTTTCATATATTATCTGATTCCCGTAGACAGTGAATTCCTTCAGGGAATCTCATTGATAATAATTCTTATTTCATTTTTTGCTGTTTGGCTGGCGGATAGAAAACGGAATCCCATCCAAAAACTATTTCTGTGCATTTTGTTTTATGTGATGAGTTTTTTGACATATGAGATATCTGTCGAGATTGGGCTTTTTGAGAGCGAATATATATCGCGATTTGACTGGTATCATTCGGATGCTAAAGCCATTGCAATCGAATTTATCATATGGAATCTTATCGATTATGCACTTGCCGCTTTTATCATGTATATTTCCATGCGGATCATCCATAAGACATATAGAAGAAAACACGAGGAACTGTCATGGAAGGAATTGTTGATCCTTCTTACTCCTTCATGGGCAATTCTCATAGTAAAGCCGATCATGCTGGCTTATTTCAGGCTTTGGATGGATGGTATTGCGAACGGGAGCATTAAGGAGAATATCCCGGCAAGTTTTTATCGTCTTGGATTTTGCGTATTATCCGTGCTGTCATTGGTTGTGATCATCATGCTCTATCAGAATATAAAGGAATCAAAGGAAAATGAGTTCGCCCGACAGGCACTTGAAAGCCAAAAAGAAGATACTGTCCGCCATGTGCAACAGATCGAGGATATGTATGAGAAGATAAGGGCCATGCGGCATGATATGGGCAATCATATGGCTGTTATAGAAGGCCTGATCGACAAAGGCGAACAGGAGGCTCTGGATGAATACATCGGGCAGTGGAAAAAGAATTATGAGGAATCGGGAATGTCTGTAAAAACAGGCAATCCAATCGTTGATGTTGCTATATCAGAGTTTGCTGGTCGATTTGAGAAGGCAAATATACCGTTTGAACACTCATTCCGCTACCCGGAACAGTTACAGATAAACCCGTTCGATATGAGCGTTGTCATTACAAATGCGCTCCAGAACTCCTATGAGGCATCTGTGTCTACACAGGAACCGTCTGTAAAACTTACATCCGTCATCCATGACAATACATTTATCATAAGCCTTAAAAATCATATCGATAACAAAGCATACATCGATCCTGAAGAGGAACTCCCCGTCTCGTCCAAGAAAGAAGACGGCCATGGGTACGGGCTCAAGAATATAAGGACAATTGCCCGTAAGTATAAGGGTGATATCGAAATACGTCAGGAAGCGGATAAAGACGGCTACATCTTTGTTCTGAATGTCATGTTTATCGGCTGATCTGCTATTCACGTTATAAAAAGTGCGCTTCACGTCAAATCTATTGAATAATCCTGTTAATTCCCGATACTGAAATCAAACGATCATTATTTTTCCGGCTAAATGCATTTCAAGTCGGAAAAAGTGCGTTTCACGTAATGTGGGTTTATTTGATGCTGTCCTATTACGATAGAACGATTAGATATAGCATCAAATGTGTCAAGTTTGCAAAACTTGACATGTAGCGTCGGCTCTTCGACGAAGTCGAATTAGGATGAGCCGACGTTCACGGGTGGCAGAGAAACGGATTTCATAAGAAGAACAGGAGGTTCAGGAAGATGTCAACAATAAGACAAACAGCAGGCAGTAATTATTTTGATGAAACATATGGTGGAGGCAGTTCGGGTTATTCCAACGATTTTCTGTCAGGTTTGAGCGTCAATACCAACAGTAATGGCGGCGGTTCATTCGATTTGGCGGATTATGCCATGATCAAGAACGGATCATACGGCAAGCTGATGAAGGCGTATTACGGACAGGAAAAAGCACAGAAGGCCGCAGAATCCAAGGAGAGTACTTCAAAGCTTACACAGATGGCCGGTAACGCCGGAGGAATGGCAAATGCGGCAAAAGCCCTGATGGATGATTCATTATGGCAGAAGAAGACCATCACGGAGAAGGACGAGAAGACCGGAGAGGAAACGACAAAAGAGGATTACGACTGGAAGGCTATCACAAAGGCTGTTAAAGGCTTTATCGAGAACTATAACAACACAGTATCCGGTGCGGGTGAATCCGATACAAAGGGTGTGTTGAGAAATGCTTCCTTTATGGTCAAGACAACGGCGGCATATAAGAAAACACTTGAAAAGGCCGGTATCACGATCACAAGTGGCAATAAGCTCGAACTTAACGAGGAAAACCTTAAGAATGCGGACATTTCAACGCTTAAGACACTGTTTACGGGTTACAACTCTTTTGCCGACAAGATGGCAACAAAGGGTAATACGATAGCAAACGAAGCCGCAAGTGCCGGCGGAACATATACGAGCAATGGAACGTATTCTAAAGCACTGTCACAGATAGTATCGACCAAGATCGATACCAAAGAATACCAAGGATGTTAATGATAATCACGGAAGATTAAGGAGGATGAAAATCATGTCAATGAACGTAGGAACAGATTATACGAATTACAAAACCGGATACACTAACGCAGAAAATCAGAAAAAGGATGTTGAAATTTCCGAAAAGACTGCAGAGCAGG
>JAGAFR010000053.1 GCA_017612555.1 Lachnospiraceae bacterium
CATCCCATTATTACAGTGAAACAGCCTGTCCCTGATATACTTAAATACTTCGATCACGGTAAGGATAATGATCTCCAGCTTTGACCTTTTTCTCCCGTTCTCAGTATAATGGGGGATTTTTATTGTGAATGGTCTGTAATCATCTCTTATTTCCGTGTTAAATATGATAAGTTCATCCTTTTCATCCCTGAGAGCTTCAAGAAACCTGTTTATACGGTCCTCCCTCTCTGATGAAAACTCCTCCTGTTCGCGAACTATCTCTCCGTTCTTTCCTATGCTCATCCACTTCGCGTAACCATACTTTTCACAAATATATCTGCGTGTGTACTCATCTCCCAGAGTGCCGTCCTTAACCTTGAACGGCTTTCCGTTCTTCATAAGCAGGTTCTTTTTGGTAAATGTAACCTTCTTTCCGGTTTGAGTGATCTCATAGTCAAGATTCTGTTTGAGATGCCTTACTAAATCATCAAATGCCTTAAACTCTGATCCGTGCGTTTCAAGAACAGAATCTATATCCGCTCGTACAATATCTTTCATCGTATGTCCATGCTTTTTCCTGATGCGCTGCTCATCATGTTCCGTGTTTTCGGGACGGTACATCGCGTGCTCCTCAAGGACGGGGAGACCGTATTTGATACTGATCTCATCATTGAGTCTCCTGATCGAACGGCGGAAAGCCTTATCAAAGTTGAGTTTATGCCTGCCGTCCTCATTATAGGCGCATACTGCCATGTGGTTATGGATATGATCCGTATTAAGATGTGTTGTAACGACGACCTTATGCCCGGGAAAGGCCCTCTTTGCATATTCCACACCCATCTGATGCGCGATCCTCGGATCAAGATCCACTCCCTGTTCCTTTCCGGGAAAAGACTGTATGACGTGATATGCGTCACGCTCGCTTGCCTTTCCTTTATCAACGCGGCCGTACCCTCTCCGGTCTCCCTTTTTATACTCCCTGTAGCGTTCCTTATCTTCGATAAAATCATACTCATCAAGTTCACGACATTCGTTGCCGGCCCTTATGGAAGAGATCAAAACAGTTTTGACCATATTCTTTAGATCCAGCATGGTCTTGTCGTCATTCTCGGTATAATCAAGTAAGTTTCGGATGGTGACCTTATCCTTTTCATGATGATCGTCCTTGATATAATCCATGAGCTGTGCCACGCCTTTGACTCCACAGAATATCCCGTTTGCACATTTCACGGCTATGTCCTTCTCTATTGCCATATCACATTCCCGCTTTCCTGAACTTGTTATTAAACCGTCTCTTCGTATAAAAGAAATTCTTACGAAGAAGTTTCATTGTCCGTATAAGCTCGTCGGTCTTTATGATGAGTTCATGAAGATACGATCTGTTCGCGACATCTCCCTTCAGACATTCAATAAGGATCTGCATATCCTCAATGAGTGGGATAGAATACTCAGCCCACCGATCCACTCCGGGGATATTGACTTCATTGATGACAACCTTTCCGAATCTGGCGAACCGCCTTATCAATTCTGTCTCGGACAGCCGGGCTTCATTCGCAAAAGCCTCAAGTCGCAATGCATCTTCTCCTGAAAGTTTTATCTCCTTAACATATCCGGACGGGTCTCCTTCATAATGGACTTCCCGCAGACCGCCATCAGCCCGGTTTAATATGTCGGGATCATATGAACTGTATTTCTCTGCGCACGCTTGAACAACAACCTTATTAAATGACGCTCCCTGTCGTTTTGCCTCGATATTCAGTACTTCGTTGATATCATCAGGGAAGACCACACTTCGTTTTACGCTCATTCCTATCACCTGCCTTTCGATAAAGCATTTCCTCCTTACTGCGAAGCAGCCATATTCCCGGCTCTGCCGGGAAGTCTTTCGGGGTTGTAGGGGCCCGCCCCTGCCAAGCAGGAATATTCACCCTTTAGGGTGGATTTTCCTTTGCTTGCTTACGATTACTCCAACCGTTCTACCTTACTAATACAGATAATGAGCGATTCTTAAGACATCCGAATGTAAACAGATGCAAACAAACGCATTTTTTCCATTCGCCCGCCATCGTCCGCACTTGATCAGGCCATTTCCGGCTGATTTTCACAAAACTTGACGCATTATGTCTTGAATCAAAATAAAAGTCCGTATGGGGTAGATAAGAGCAAAAAACAATCATGTCTGCTTGTCGAACACCGTCAGGCACAAAAATGAAAAGCGAGATGTCTTAAATCCTGCGAATTTTTTGTATTAAGGGATTAGCAAAGGAAATACTAGAAAGGAGCGATGCGAAATGCAGAAACAGTTTACCTTTACCCGGACAGATAACCTGTCCGAATACCAGAAACTGATCTATGACATGTTCGAGGTCTGGGGACACGAACGGTTCCAGCTGCTGACACTGCTGTTCCAATCCATGTTCACGGAAGAAGAGATGCACAGACCGGAGTATGTAACATCAAAGCTCGTTGCGCTCTCCCAGCAGGGGTTTGCATCCATAAGAGCAGCCCCCTCGGCTGCTTATCAACCGGCTCCGATAATCTCGCCTGCTCAGGCAGCAGATGCGTCGACAATTACAGAGTCCGAAACAGAGGCAGTCGCGGAAGATATCAGTATAGATCTCGGCCCGCTAAACAGCTTCAGAACCCAGATAACAAAAACCAGCTTCGAGAAAGGAGATAATCGCCATGATCAATGAAGCACGTAATGACATACAAAAGAATATGGAGATCGCGACGAACAGTTTCAAGATCGCGATAGATACCGGCAAAGCATTTACAAAATACTGCTATAAAGGTCCCGATGGAAAGATAAAATGCCAGAAATTCATTTCTGCCATGGGTACTGTTCCGGATAATGTCCTTAAGGCCGACAGCAACAAAACATTTTTCTGCGGAGCGCTTAAGGATAACTACTACGTCGATATCCCGGAACTGTGTGATATCACAACAACAAGCGATAACGAAAAGAACGGATCAGGCCTTTCGACAGGTGAAAGTAATCACGACCGTGAGATAGCGATCCTCGGAATGTGCTTATCAATAGCGAAAGCCATGAAAGATCTCGGTATCTACAACACATCCGTTGATGTGGCGATCGGTTCGCCGCTTACAGAATATGAGAAGGTCACCCGGGATGAAGAGGCATATTTCAAAAGCCTCCTTCCTGTAGGACGTGCCATAAAATGCAGGTATGAAGGAACGGCTTACATGTTTACCGTAAACAGATTCGCGATCTTTCCCGAGACACTGTCGTCGTTCATGCTCAACAACTGTACCGAGTTCGGTAATATGATCCTCGTAGACGTCGGCGGTAACAATATCCAATACATCTGCTCAACAAACGGACAGATCAGTTATGACAAGTCAAAAACCTTCACTAGCAAAGGCGGCGTAAACAATTTCGTTCGCAGGATCCGTACGCTTATGATCCAGGATCAGATCGAACCGGTCGGATCGTTCGTCGAGATATCCGCATGGCTTGCGGATACAAAATCTCTCCCCTCAAAATACGGTAACAACTGGAAAGAACGCTTCTTAAAGCTTGTCAAAGAGGAGAAGAAGGAATACTTCAGAGATATCAGTCGTATCTTTGATCCCACCGGCGGCAACTACAGAGATGAAATGCTGCGCGGATACAAAGTGTATTACACCGGCGGAGGATCGATCCTTTTTAAGGACGAGATCAAAACAAACGGAGGAACGATATTAAACAATGGCGAATACGCCAATGTAATGGGATTTTTCGGGATGCTCAAGTAGCCCACAGGGCCATTGACCGATCTGGACAAACCGGGAAAGGAGGAAGACTGTGGTGATTAATCTGCCCGATTATGATAAAATGACTCTGCGGGATGCCCGAGAGTTATATATGTACATTGAAAAAAAGCAAATACTGGATCAGTACAGTTTTCCCAAGAAACCCGGTAAGGACGGATACTTCCGTATCTATGTCGCAGACAGTACCAAAAAGTCCGGCCGCAAACAGCTCTTTGCCAAGTCTTTACATGAACTTGAAGATAAGGTGATAGATCACGAACGCGGAAAGGATGGTAAGACGAAGAAAACATTCAAGGATGTCTATGAGATAGTGCTGTCCGATAAGCTCAGATACATCAAAGATCCGGAAAAGATAATCAGCCGACAGAATACCATAAATATCTGCCGGTCAAATTATAAAAGATTCTTTGCCGGAACCGAGTTTGAGCAGATGTTCATTGATTCGATCACCAAATCCGATATCGAGGATATCGTCTGTTATAACCTGGACCGTTACACTCTGCGCGAGAAGGCTTTGAAAGAACTGAAAAGCATCCTTAAGGGTGCTTTCACTCTTGCATACGAAGAGTACTGGATCAAGGACAATGTGTATGCGCGTATTAACTTCAACAAGTTTAACGGAATGGTTGCAAACAATGTCGACATCGAAAAGCGTGCTCACTCTACGGACGATGTAAAGCGGATTCTTGATGCGATCCACGAACATCAGAGAACGCATAAAGATTTTGTTCCTGCGTACGCACTCGAAATGCAGATACTTACCGGGGCAAGGCGCGGCGAAATACCCCCGCTCAGACGTTCTGATGTCAGGGATACGTGTCTGTCGTTTACGCGTGAGCAGCTCACCGTCAAAGGATCCGATGGAGCACCGACTCGTTTTACGATCGTTGAACATACGAAGACATATAAGGACAGGATCTTTCCCCGTACAACATTGCTGAACGAGTTTCTGGAAAGGCTGTACGAAATGCTTGACACTTATTATCCGGAAAGCGAATACCTTTTTCCGTCCAATACTGAAAACGGAGTGATCACCAACAATGTTGTTTACCGCTTTTACAGAAGGATCTGTGATAAACTCGGGATCAGAATAAGCCGGGAAGAAACAAAGGGAACTCATTCCTTCAGAAGAAACGCCATTACGGATGTTGTCAACGCGTCGGGCGGGAATCTGATCCTTGCGGCTGCGCTGTTCGGAAATTCCCCCGAAGTAGCCAAAAGAAATTACTATACCGGCATCAACAAAGAAGAAGCTCTCAGGGTATTAAACGAAAGAAAATTTTCTTAACCAAATCTTAACCAAAAAATGTGCGGTTTTTCATCCAAAGAAAAATCGCAAACCCCGTAAATACGCGGGTTCGCGATTCAAAATGGACGTCGGGGTGACAGGATTCGAACCTGCGGCCTCCTGGTCCCAAACCAGGCGCTCTAGCCAAACTGAGCCACACCCCGTGAGAGTTACCGTCTGTAACGGCAAAGCAATTATATACGAGCCGATTCCGTAATGTCAAATAAAGCGTATCTCAAACTCCGGCTTCTTTCCGTCCTCCATGGTACCTACGATATATGTCGGTACTCTTCCATGCTGTCTGGGATATGTAAGTGAACCGGGATTGATAAGAGTTACCGGTCCTTCCTCGTGGATAACCGGTACATGAGTATGTCCGAAGATAACGTAATCGGCATGATTTTCCGCCGCCAGATAAAACAGGGGATCGTAACCCGAGTACAGATGATATCGATGTCCGTGTGTTATGACAGCCCGGTAGTTTCCTATATCGATGACCTTGATCCGTTCCATATCGGGATCATAATCGTTGTTTCCGGCTACAACATGTAATGTGCAGTCAATCTTTTCACGGAGCCTGTCATATTCACCTTCGATATCACCGCAGTGTATCAGCATGTCAAACGGAGATTCTTTTTTAATGACACTGTACATTGTTTCATTGTATCCGTGAGTATCACTCACTATCAGGATCTTCATTTTGCTTCCTTTGCCAAAATATCACGCATCTTCCGCAGTGCCTTACCCCTGTGACTGATCAGGTTTTTCTCCTCGGGTGGAAGTTCTGCGCTTGTGCACCCTCTCTCGGGCAGGTAAAAAATCGGGTCATATCCGAACCCGTTCTCGCCGGCTATCTCATAGGCTACGCGGCCCTCCATCGTTTCCCTTACAGTCTCCGTTGACCCATCCGGTCGAACAAGGCAGATCGCGCATACAAAACGTGCTGTCCGCTCTTCGTCGGGTACTCCTTCCATACGGCGCAGCAGTTCAGCATTCTTAACACTGTATGGAGTGTCTTCTCCCATGTACCTGCTGGAGTATATCCCGGGTTCTTTACCAAGGTAGTCAATCTCCAGTCCGGAGTCGTCCGCAAGTGTGGGAATTCCGGACTTCTTCGCTATCGCATTTGCTTTAAGAAAAGCATTTTCCTCAAACGAAGTCCCTGTTTCCTCGACATCCTCAAAACATCCGGCATCCTTCATGGATACGATCTCAATATCCATGTCCGCCGTGATCTGTCTTATCTCGCGAAGCTTATTCTCATTACCTGTTGCAAATATATATTTCATACGATAGTACTCCGTCCCCGCTCAAGCGGCGCTCCGCCTGTCAAGATCTTCGATCTTGACATAGGTTTAGGCCCGTTGAAACTGTAAAAATACGTCTTCATCATTCCGTTATAGATCTTACGGTTCTTATCAGCCTTACGTCCCATGTATTTTTCAGCATCTGCATATCCCGTTATGATAAATGCGGACCACGAATCAAGTGCCGCAAATCTTTCGGCCAGTTCCTTATATACGGTAATGACCTCATCATTGCTTCCCAGACGTTCTCCGTATGGTGGATTGGTTATGATAAAACCGTATTTTTTCGGATGCGACAACTGCGATACAGGCCTTTGTTGAAAATGTATCATCTCCGAAACACCGGCTGCTTCGGCATTTTCCCTTGCGGATCTGACCATGTCGGCATCTATGTCGTATCCCTGTATATCCAGGTGAACCGACATATCGATCATGTCATTGGCCTCATCGATCGCGCTGTACCAGGACTTGCGCGGCGCAATGTGTTCCCAGTTTTCGGCAGTAAACTCCCTGTTCATTCCCGGCGCGATCTTTGCCGCTATCATCGCCGCTTCTATAGGTATCGTCCCACACCCGCAAAACGGATCCACCAGTATCCTGTCCTGTTTCCACGGTGTCAGTGCTATAAGACCTGCCGCAAGATTTTCCGCAAGAGGCGCCGCACTTACAAGCTTCCTGTATCCGCGCTTATGAAGGGATTCACCTGTAGTGTCGAGACCTACAAGTACTCTGTCTTTTGTGATAAAAATTCTGAGCGGAAAACTGTCTCCATCCTCGGAAAACCAATCGGTGGCATACTTTTCCTTCATACGCTCGACCATAGCTTTTTTCGTAATCGACTGAATATCCGACGGCGAAAAAAGCTTCGACTTAACGCTTGCCGCCTTCGCGACCCAGAACCTTCCGTTCTCCGGTATGTACTCCGGCCAGTCGATACTCTTGATCCCTTCAAAGAGCTCATCAAACGTCGTTGCCGTAAAGTCTCCAACAAGTAAAAGGATACGCTCCGCAGTACGCAAAAAAACATTCGATCTTGCTATGGCAGCATCGTTACCGAAAAAGATAACACGGCCGTCCATAACCTCAGAGATCTCATATCCCAACTGAGTTATTTCTTTCTTCAGCACCGACTCCATTCCGAAATGACAAGGTGCCATAAGTCTGTTTCGCATAGTTTAGATTTTACCACAAATCAGGGCATCCGCAAGATGTTGTGGGGCAAAAAAAGTTAGATACTATTTTCCAAAAACGGTTGTTTTTTTCAGGTATTCAATATATAATAACAATCGTAAGCGAGAATCTCCCCTTCAATAGATTCTCATTTACGACCCCTTATTAATTATTTATACTCCCCTCATCGTAGCCCGTTGGTTCCCCCTTCGGGCTACAATTTTATGGAGGTAATAAAATGGACGCAAAAGAATTCGCACTTAAGAAGCACGAAGAATGGCAGGGAAAGATCGAAGTAACTCCCCGTTGCGAGGTCGAATCTATGGAAGACCTTGCGGTGGCGTACACTCCGGGCGTTGCGCAGCCCTGTCTTGCAATAAAGGATGATATAGATCTTTCCTATAAATATACGAGAAGATCCAATCTGGTTGCGGTTGTGACTGACGGAACGGCTGTTCTCGGGCTCGGAGATATCGGACCCGAAGCGGGTATGCCTGTTATGGAAGGAAAATGCGTTCTGTTCAAGAGATTCGGAAACGTCGACGCTTTTCCCCTGTGCATCCGTTCCAAAGATGTGGACACGATAGTAGATACCGTAGCGCTTCTTGCAGGATCGTTCGGCGGTGTTAATCTCGAAGATATAGCTGCTCCAAGATGTTTTGAAATAGAGAAAAAACTCAAAGAACGCTGCGACATTCCGATCTTCCACGATGATCAGCACGGTACAGCTGTAGTCGTGCTTGCGGGACTGATAAATGCCCTCAAGCTTGTCGGCAAGAAGATCGAAGATATCGAAGTAGTCGTAAGCGGGGCAGGTGCAGCAGGGATCGCCATAACAAAGCTCCTTATGCAGACGGGACTTAAGAATGTGATATTATGCGACAGGACCGGTGCCATCTACAAGGGGCGCGATAACCTCAATCCGATCAAAGCGGAGATGGCCGAAGTATCCAATCGTCTTATGAAAAAGGGCACTCTTAAGGATGTGATAGAAGGAGCCGATGTATTCATCGGGGTTTCCGGACCCGGCGTTCTTACAAAAGAAATGGTTTCGATGATGGCGGATAAGCCTATAGTATTTGCCATGTCAAACCCTGTTCCGGAGATCCTTCCGGAGGATGCAAAAGAAGCAGGAGTCGCAGTAATGGCGACCGGGCGAAGCGATTATCCGAATCAGATCAACAACGTTCTTGCTTTTCCGGGAATATTCCGTGGTGCTCTTGATGTTCGCGCATCCGATATAAACGAAGAAATGAAGCTTGCTGCCGCAAAAGCCATCGCAGAGATCGTTACCGATGCTGACAGGAGCTGTGATTATATAATTCCCGACAGCTTTAATAAAAAAGTGACAGCCGCTGTTGCGGCTGCCGTCTCCAAGGCTGCTAAAGAAACCGGGGTTGCACGTATTTAACTGATCTTTTTAACCGATGCACCTTCGATCATCTTTCCGGGCACCGTTATCTTTTCGATAATGGTGCTCTTTTGATCACGTATCAGCTTGATAAGCGACTTGGCCGCGATCCGTCCGATCTCCTCGGTATTTTGCTCATATGTCGTAAGCTTGGGACGAATTATCTGTGATACATATATTCCGTCAAATCCCATCACCGAAATATCTTCAGGAACCGACAGTCCTGCCTCTTCTATCGCAGTCAGTCCCCCTATCGCCGAATAATCATCCGGATATATTATGCATGTGGGACGGTTGTTCATCTTGAGCAATTCTTTTGTATGAAGTGCCGCAAGCTTGGGATTACGGTATGCGGAAGCTATCGCGTAGTTATCCCTTGCCTTGATCCCAAGATCCTTGAGCGTGTTATAATAACTTGCCACTCTGTTACGCGTAACGGCCGTATCATCACCATACACGTATGCGATCTTCTCATGCCCCATCGAATTCGCATAACGGACCAGTTCTCGTATCCCGTTTATGTTATCGGATACGACCGCGATCCTGTTATCAAAAACGTGATCGATCGTAACGACCGGAAGATCGCTGTTTACAAGGTCTATAACATCCCTGTCATCAAAATCAACGCAGGCGATCACAACTCCGTCAACACCCCTGTAGTACGAGTGTTCCAGATACGTCATCTTCTGGCTTGTCGCATTGATAAAAGTAATATCATATCCCGACACTTCCGCGACTTTTTTAAAACTATCAAGCACTCTTGCAAAATAATCATGCGTCAGACCGCTCATACCTTCATCGACGAATAGTACTCCGATATTGGAACTTTTCTTCGTCTTGAGCGCACGGGCCGAACTGTTCGGATAGTAGCCGAGCCTGTCGGCAGTTGCCTTGATGAGCTTTTTGGTTTCCTCGCCTATATCATTATGGTTGTTAAGCGCTTTGCTGACAGTTGCAACAGAAACACTGCATTTCTCAGCAATATCTTTCATCGATACCATGAGTCAGTAACTCCTTAATCGTTTTCGTTAAATAGTATATATCAAATTTCCCTAATAATCTATTACTATTTTTCGCTTTTTAGTACAAATTTCCGAAAAAAATTTGTTACATTTAACAAATATGTCAATTATTCCCATTTTTTTATTGTGCGGCACCATCATTTGGCATATACTACACCTAGCAAGTCATATTTTTTTTGCATTTTTACTTAATCGTTTTCTTTGATCGGAATGCAGGAAAACAGACTATTAAAGAGAATGGAGAACAACTATGAAATTTGGATTTTTCGATGACGTCAATGCCGAATACGTCATTACCACCCCGAAAACCCCGTTACCCTGGATCAACTACCTTGGTACCAATGATTTTTTCAGTCTGATATCCAATACATGCGGCGGATATTCATTCTACAAAGATGCCAAGCTTCTGCGTCTTACACGTTATCGCTATAACGGCATCCCTGCCGATTTTAACGGCAAATACTTCTATATCAAGGATGGCGACTGCGTTTGGAATCCCGGATGGCAGCCCACCAAAACAGAGCTTGATACGTACGAGTGCCGTCACGGTATCGGCTACAGCAAGTTCAAAGGCATTAAGAACGACGTTGAAGCAAATGTGCTTTCGTTTGTCCCTATCGATGATACATGCGAGATAAGCCGCATCACGCTGACGAACAATTCGTCTTCAGCAAAGAGCCTCAAGCTCTTCTCATATGTAGAATGGTGTCTGTGGAATGCGGATGATGATATGAAGAATTTCCAGCGTAATTTCTCCACAGGCGAAGTTGAGGTGATCGATTCGACCATATATCACAAAACGGAGTACAGAGAACGTCGTAACCACTATGCCGTATATTCCGTAAACAGCAAGATCGACGGCTTTGAGACTTCTCGCGACGCGTTCCTTGGCCTGTATCGCGATAACAGCAATCCCGAAGCGGTAGAAAAAGGAAAATGTTCAGACTCTATCGCACACGGCTGGTCACCTGTTGCGGTTCACCAGATAAATGTGGATCTTGCTCCGGGCGAGACCAAGTCATTTGTTTTTGTACTCGGCTACTGTGAAAACCCCGTTGACGACAAATGGGAATCAAAGGGCATCATCAACAAGAAGCCCGCAAAGGCACTCCTGTCCAAATACCGGACAGATGCAGACGTTGATAAGGCGTTCGCTAAGCTTAACGATTATTGGAAGGGTCTTCTTTCAATATATTCAGTCAAGTCGAAGAACGACAAAGTCAATCGCATGGTCAATATATGGAACCAGTACCAGTGTATGGTCACCTTTAACATGAGCCGTTCCGCTTCATATTATGAGTCCGGTATCGGCCGTGGAATGGGATTCAGAGACAGCAACCAGGATCTTCTCGGATTCGTTCATCTGATCCCGGAGCGAGCAAGAGAACGTATTATCGATATCGCTTCAACACAGTTCCAGGACGGAAGTGCATACCATCAGTATCAACCTCTTACGAAGAAAGGTAACTCCGACATCGGTTCGGGATTCAACGATGATCCGCTGTGGCTCATCGCCGGAACAAGCGCTTACGTCCGCGAGACCGGAGACCTTTCCATACTCAAGGAAAACGTTCCTTATGATAATGATATGAGTGTTGCTACATCTCTTATGGAACACTTGAAGCGTTCATTTGATTATATCGTTAACCATAAAGGTCCTCACGGACTGCCTCTTATCGGACGTGCGGATTGGAACGACTGCCTGAACCTCAACTGCTTCTCTGAGCATCCCGGTGAATCGTTCCAGACTTTCGGACCTTCGGAAGGGCCTGTTGCAGAGTCTGTATTCATTGCCGGAATGTTCGTTAAATACGGTGAGGAATATGCACAGCTGTGCGATGAGACAGGTGATACCGCAGAGGCTGCAAGAGCCCGCGATGAAGTTAAAAAGATGTACGACGCAGTCCTGAAAGATGGTTGGGACGGCGACTGGTTCGTAAGAGCATATGATGCTTACGGCAAAAAGATCGGTTCAAAAGAATGCGAAGAAGGTAAGATCTATATCGAGTCAAACGGTTTCTGCTCACTCGCAGGTATCGGTGTCAAGGAAGGACTCGCCGAGAAGGCTCTTGATTCGGTCAAAAAGCATCTTGACTGCGATTACGGTGTAATGATCCTCCAGCCCGCATACACGGTTTATCACTTAGAGCTTGGTGAGATCAGTTCATATCCGCCGGGATACAAAGAGAATGCCGGAATATTCTGCCACAACAATCCATGGGTATCCATCGCAGAGACAGTGATCGGACGCGGTGACAGAGCGTTTGAGATATACAAAAAGACTTGTCCCGCATATACCGAAGAGATATCCGAGATCCACAAGACAGAGCCTTACGTATACTGCCAGATGGTAGCCGGAGCAGATGCATATCTTCCGGGCGAAGGCAAGAACTCATGGCTTACCGGAACAGCTGCATGGACATTTACGAACATCAGCCAGTACATCCTCGGCGTATATCCTACACATAAGGGTCTTCAGATCGATCCTTGTGTACCTCATGATTTCGGTGATTTTGAGATCACACGTAAGTTCAGGGGAGCCGTTTACAACATAAGCGTTAAGAATCCTTCGAGCGTTCAGAAGGGCGTCAAGTCAATGACCGTAAACGGAAAATCGGTCAGTGGATGCATCGTTCCGATCGAAAGCGGCGTGAAGGAATACAATGTAGAAGTTGTTATGGGATAAAGATCCTACTCATATGTCAGTGCGTCGATCGGATTCATCTTCGCCGCCTTGTTTGCGGGATAGTAACCGAAGAACAGTCCGATCGCCATTGAGAATCCCACCGACTCGATTATGCTCGAGACAGACGGATGTGCTGTAGCTTTCATCAGTTTGGCAGCAACCGCACCTCCGGATATTCCGAGTATCACGCCGATGATGCCGCCTATCAGGCACAGCACCATCGCCTCTATTATAAACTGCAAACGTATGGAGCCATTCGTGGCTCCAAGCGCTTTGCGGGTTCCGATCTCACGTGTTCTTTCCGATATCGATACGAGCATTATATTCATAACACCGATACCGCCGACAAGGAGTGCTATACCCGCTATTATCGATATCGCCGTCGATATTGTTCCCATAGTGTTTGTCAGTTCATCAAGGAGACTTTCCATACTTGATGTAGTCACCTCAAATACCCTGTTTGTATGATAATACCTGTCAAAAAATATCTGTATCCTGCTCCGCAGTTCCTTTGAGTCAACCGACGTATCCGCTACCTTGGAAACCGTAAAGCTCTCATATCCGTTTATATGAGAATGTCTCTTTACGCATCCCAGCGTTGTATAAAGAGTCGTTTCCCTGTCCTCATTCCCGCCGAACAGCATTCCCTGATCCTGAAGCTTATATACACCCACTACCGTAAAATCATAGAATGTGCGTCCCGACACGACCTGCAGTTTCTTTCCCAGTGCGATTTCGGGATCGTCTGTTTTGTACAGCTTCTCCACCGCATAATCCGATATAAGACACGCAGATTTGCCGCCTTTCTGAGCTTTATCTCCTATCTCCCGCCCGGCAACAAGTTCAAGATTCTGCCCCTTAAAATAACCCTCATCACCGCCGGTAACAGATACCTTGGCACTGTTTCTGCCGACAGTTACGGTTCCGGATCCGAGGCTCTCGGAAAGAAGTATATAGTCGATCTCTTTAGCAAATTCCTGCCTGAAATCAGCGATCATATCATCCGTGATATAATCCTTTTCTTCCGGCATCTTCCTGTCACGCCTTCCACGAAACTCAAGACCGCTCTGTCCGCCTTTAACGGTCTCAGTCTCTCTTTGCGTGACTCCGACAGATATATTTGTAGCGCCCATGGAAGACATGGATTCCGAGAAGGTTTCGGTCACGGAATTTCCCACCGTACGGATAGCTATGACCGATCCGATACCGATTATTATCCCGAGCATCGTCAGAAGCGCTCTCATTTTGTTAGCCATAATAGCTGCCATCGCCATAGCGATGTTCTCACCCAGCAGCAACTTTTCCGCTCCCCTTTCTCTCATTAACGATAAGACCGTCGTGGATCGTCATTATACGTTGTGTTTCCTCTGCAAGCTCAGGCGAATGCGTGATCAGTACGATCGTCTTGCCCTGTTCTTTGTTGAGTTTATGAAAAATATCCATGATAAGCCTTCCCGTAGCAGAATCAAGTGCTCCGGTAGGCTCATCGGCAAGTATTATCGAAGGATCATTTGCCATAGCCCTTGCTATCGCAACCCTCTGCTTCTGTCCGCCGGACAGTTCATCCGGATTGTGATACATTCTCTCTTCCATCTCCATCATATGAAGAAGCTCTTTAGCCCGATCATTTCTCTCTCTTCTTCCCATTCCGGCATAGAGCATCGGAAGTTCTACATTCTTCAGTGCGGTCATCCTGGCGATAAGATTATATGTCTGAAACACGAATCCGATCTTTTTGTTCCTTATCGCAGACAGATCATCCTCACGCGCATGGAACATATCAAATCCGTCAAGTTTGTACTGTCCCTCAGTCGGAAGGTCGAGCGCTCCGATAACGTTCATGAGCGTTGATTTTCCCGATCCGGACGGACCTACAACGGCGACAAATTCACCCTCATAAACCTTCAGATTGACCCCGTGGAGCACTTCAAGCTCGTTGGGCTTGCCTATGAAATATCTCTTTACGATATTGTTCATGTCAATGATAAGCTTTTTTTCCATTTACATCCCCATGAACATATCCATATCATTCTTTATCTCACCGGCCGTACTGTTAACGAGCACGGTCATTCCTTCACTGATATCCGGGCTTATGACTTCCGTATAATAATCGCTTTCAAGACCGATCTGTACCGGGATCTCTTTCGCGTTGCCCATTTTACCGGCCGCACCGGTCTTATCGGGCTTGGCAGGTTTGTCCCCGGTATTCTTAAGAAGACCGTCTTCCCCGAAGACCTGTATCACAGGTTGGCCCTCCTCCGTGCGCTCGGGCTTCTCTTCATTTTGGACAACATATATAACCGTCTGTCCGCCATCCTTCTCTTCTATTGCATCATAAGGAACCGCAAGGACATTATCATGAGTATCAACGAGAATATTAAGCTTTGCACTCATTCCCAGCTTCAATCGTTCATCTTTGTTCACGATATCCATCTTAACCTCGAATGTGTTGGATGTTGAATTGCCCGTAGCTGCAGTTGCAGTCGGCGCTATGAAAGTCACTCTGCCCTCGAGTTCATCATCACCTGTGGCATCCGTCATTATTGCGACCTTCTGTCCGATCTTTACGTTATTGATATCATACTCATCGACCTGCGTGGTTACTTCGAAAACGTCTATCGCCTGTACCGTGAACAGTGCTCCCGTGGTCGCCTGATATCCGTTGCCTTCCTGCGCGTTCACCGTGGTGATCACACCGCTTATAGGTGCAGTAACTATATAGTTATCAAGCGAGTCCTGATTCTGTTCCAGCTGTCTTTCAAGACTCTTAACGTTATCATTCGCGGAAGCATTACCCTTATTCAATGTGTAGTCACTCTTAGCATTACTGAATGATGCGTCATAACCTTTCTTGTTAAAGTCAACAAAAGCATTGTCATATGCTTTTTGTGCATCATCCACAGAACGTTGTGCGCTTTTTTCTTTTTCCTCGTAGTCCTTAATGGTCGAATCGTATTTGTCGCCCAGAGCGCTGCTGTATTTGGCGAGCTTATTACTCAGATCCTCAACTTCGATCGTCAGTTTTGCGATCTCATCAGGGTCCGGGCTCGATGATGCCTGTTTTTCCTTAAGCTTAGCCTGTTTGTCTATATAATCTTTCTCAACACTTTCTCTTTTTGACTGCGCCTCTTCATGCAGGCTCTTAAAATCTCCCTTTTCATTGCATATCCTGGCAAGATCATCCTTCGCCTTCTGAAGTGCGTCACCTTTCTGTTGAAGAGTATCATATGCCATAGCCACATTATATGTCTGCAGGTCATAACTGTTCACATATGTATTTTTACGATCCCCTTCATCAAGTCCCTTCACGGTCTTGGCTTCAGTTATATCCTCTTCTATCTGTCCTATTTTCTTATTAATATCCTCGAAGGAAAATTCGACAACAACATCGCCCTCCCGGACCGTCTCACCGACCTTAAAGTGAACCTTATCGATCTTGACACCGGAAAGCGGGCTTGTGATGGTACGTACATCTTTGCTCTGTATCGTTCCCGTCGTACTTATCGCCTTTGATATGTCCATCCGGGTGATCTCGGCTGTCGTCGTATTGCTCTCGTCAAGCACAGCCTGCACCTTATTCTTTGTATCAATGACTTTGTATACTACAAATCCGATGATACCTGCAGCAAGCAGTCCTATCACCGTCCATTTGATCCATCCGTGCTTCTTTTTGCGGAACTGATCAACGGATGTGTCCTGATTATTCTTTTTCCTGTTGGGTTTCTTTCTGATCTCTTCTGAAATGTCTTCGATGTCGGAATTATCCGTTTCCATATTATCGCTCAATCTCTCATCCTCCGATTACGACCCTGTTCCATGCTCCCCTCAGAGCACACAAATACCTATATATTGTACCGCAAATCAAATGCATATACAATATATATCTGGTCAAAAACAAAAACAAAACATAAATCGGAAAATCAGATGACAGACATCAACGATAACAGCGATCACGCAAATATCCGGTATATACAAGCGGATAATGCTGTTCACCCCTGTTGATAAGAGCATTGCGATTAGTATTGATATAATTCTCAGCCCAGGAGATGTTCATGTACGTTGCAGGATATTTGATCTTGTTGACATAGTCGCACCAGGCAGTCTGCGCATACATGGAATTGACCGCGTATGTGGCGGGATTGACAGCTCCTGCGGGTGCCGCTGCTATAAGCTCGGTGTTGCGGGCGATCAGAACATTCAGAGTGTTTACAAGATTCGCGGCATCATTCACGGCCGCCTGGGCCATGGCCTTTTCGATATCGGTGCCGTTCTCACGATACATGTTAAGAGCGTTTTTCTTCTCCCTAAGGATCATCTCGGCGCCGTCAACATTATACATGAGCCTGAAAACAGGCACCATATTGTCAGCTGTGACCTCATCCGCGCTGACTGTCCTTGTACCCATCGCAACAAACAGCATAATGATCAGGCATATTGAAGGGATTTTTTTCATTTGATCAGCTCCTCGTGATTTTCATAGAAAGCTTTACAGTACCAATTATAACATCGTGACCATATAATCAATATATATCATAAATATCTCCGGCAGGCAATTCCCCCGGTATTCTATGGTATAATATGTGACATGAAGACAAGGAACGGTATCAATATCAGGAAGTGGTGCCTGGAGCATGAAGAATTGATCGAAACAAGACTTGCCGGCGAAACAGACGCTGACGAGTTGGCTGTACTTTTGGCGCTCCACGAAAAGAAGCTCTCCTGGCTCATGCACGAGCGGCTCGTTCATCTGATAGTTATGTGCCTTACCGCCGTGCTTGTGATGTTTTCAATGGGGCTGATATTATTTGTTCCGGAAACAATAACGCTATCAGGTCCGTTGTTCCTGATAGCGTTTGTATTGCTCATATTCTATGTGCGGCACTATTTCTTTTTAGAGAACACGGTACAACGATGGTATTACATATCCTCCGTCATAACAAATTCGTCGGTAACAACCTCTTCATCCTCATCTTCTTCCGAAGTTGCGATCGGCACGAATTCAGACATATAAGCCTGCTGAGGAAGACCGGCCATAAGCTCAGGAACGTTGATCACTATCCCGTCCGTTCCGTATGGTATCGGCATGCTCACTTTATGAGAATGAGGCTCCTGTCCCTTCTCATCGGTTATCTCAAGTGTCATTGAAAGGGTCTGTCCCATCAGATCCGTCATACCTCTTTCGTCATCCGACAGCTTTGCAACCTTTTCCTTATCCTTTATGACCGTAACCTTATAATATGCTTTATACTGTTTGCCTTCATACTCGGCTGATTTGTTGTCAAAGTAGATCGTGTGTCCTCTTCCTATGATGAACATGATGACTGCGAGGATCAGTATCAGTACTATCGCTGCCGCACGGAATAATAACTGTCTTTTGTTCATGCGACCACCTCCCCGGCATCGTCACTCTGCTGCTCCTGAAGCTTCATGGAAGCAGCGCTCTTTGCCTTTCTCTTATTGGTCTCATACATGATGAGTGCCACCGTTATGACCGCATATGATACAAATACACGGAAGTACTCACCTATCATGGAGTCTCCGGTGATATAAGCTCCGGCTCTGGGTGCCACGATGAACATCGTATGGAACAGTACAACTCCGAGGAAGACATTTCCGATCGAAGCCTTATCGACCGACGCTCCTCCGACAAGGAGTGCAGCGATACAGAACATGCCGATCTGGCTATGTGCGGTATATGTGGCGATATTCCCCATGTTCTGGAGGTATATGATCATTCCGAAACCTGCAAGGACAGTTGAGATCACGATGGATATTATCCTTGTTCTTTCCACATTTATTCCGGCATCTCTTGCAACTTCCATATCCTGGCCTACCGCTCTCATATCCTGGCCGAGCTTTGTACGCCTGAACCATACTATTATCAGACACATGATGGCGATGATGATAAATGTAAGGAGCGGGATCTTAACCCCCGCGATGTTTATCGCCAGCATGTTATCAAGCTTCTGCCGCATGGAAAGAAGCGAGACCGTATTTCTTATACCGTATCCTCTCGGAAGTTTGATCGAAGAATGCTTTATGGGAATTACTTTACCCATGAGGTAGAGCACGACTATCTGATATATACCGTTGATGAAGAAAGCCATGATATAGCTTGTGATCATCTCGCGTCCCTTTGCCCTGTTAAGGATCCTTCCGCAGAATATTCCGAGAAGCACGGAGATCGGAACGGATATGATGGCTGCAAGCACCATTCCGGGAACGCCTACTATCTGCCAGTCACACACGAGTATCAGCGCTATCTCAGCTGCCATGGCTCCGAGTGTCATACCGAAGTTAAGGCCCATGCCTGCCATGATCGGTATGAGAAGACTGAGTATCAGAAAAGCATTTCTGCCCATTCTCGTGATGATCTCATTGATCAGCATCTTCGGAGACAATCCCGAAAGCGGAATACAGAATATACATATGATAATGAACATGATAGGCACGGAAGCCTGTCTTAAGTTGATCTTCTTCTTTTCGTTCATCTTGATGCCTCCGTCTTTCTTGTGAGGGCAAACAGTATCATACCCATTGAAGCGATTATCCTGATGACCTCTGACATATCCATGTGTATCATGTTGTTCATCACGGTCGGTGTCATCGTAACTATTCCCTGGAACAATATCGTACCAACTATAACATTCATTATGCTCGCCTTGTTGACCGATGCGCCTCCGATGAGGATCGCAGATACGGCAGGAAGAGCCATGTAGAACGGTGCCATATAAAGCTGAATGAAACCGAATCCCTGCTCGTAGACGAGTATTCCGACAGCAGCAAGCCATGTAGACATCACGACTGACAGCATCCTGATCTTATCAACGTTGATCCCGGCAGCCTTTGCGAACGTAGGGTTCGATCCTACCGCTGTCATGGCTGTTCCGGTCTTGGTGTGAAGAAATGCCCAGATCGCAAAAGCAAGTATCGCAAAGAAGATAAGTGTTCCGGTCGGTATCGACACATTTCCGATATTGATCCTTGCTATCGAAGCAAGTGCCTGATCAAAATATCCTTCAAGTGAGATCGTTGTACGAAGACCTTTTCCGGCAAGACCCCATACCATGTTGGGGCTGTGATACGGAAGTACGAGCCACATCATGCACATAAGTGATACCGAAGAAAATCCGACATACGTCGCGATCATCATCTCTCCGCCTTTTATCTTATTAAGAAGCCATCCGTAAAGGGATCCGAACACAAGCGCAAAAGGAGTTGCAACGAGTATCGCTACAACAAATGACATCCCGCCTGTAAATCCCATCTCGATCGAGATCGTTGCTCCAAGCAGTCCGGAGATGATACCGAGAGGGAGGCCGAAGTTAAGACCACACCCGCTGTGAACCATTGGAACCATGGCAAGTACCAGTATACCGTTCCATGAGAACCTGTTTATTATATTCGATATCTGCGTCGGCAGATCCGCTCCAACAAACGGAGCCATTATGAGAAGGAGTACGAGAAATCCCGTGATTATCAGTCTGGGCAACCCGAATTCCTTGAGCGAATCCATTATTTTCTCTTTCATTTTCAAAACCTCATTCCTAAGAGTCTCGCCTTTTTACGGTACCTACACAACTCCCTGAAGCATCATGGTACCGAATTCTTCCGTTGAAGAATCTGCAGGCAAAATGCCCGATATACGTCCGCCTGATACTATCGCTATTCTGTCACATGTCATACGAAGCTCCTCGAGCTCAGATGATACCATGACTATCGTTACACCGCTTTCACGGTTGAATTTTCTCAACGCATCAAGCACAAGTGCTTTTGCTCCGACGTCGATACCTCGCGTGGGCTCCGATACGAACAATAGCTTCGGTTCAAGAGCAAATGCCTTGGCAAGGCAAACCTTTTGCTGGTTTCCGCCCGACAGTTCCTTTGCCCTTTGCTTGGAACTCGTACATTTTATCTGAAGCTCGTTGATATATTTTTCCGTTATCTGGCGGATCGCTTTTTCGTCTCTCCATTTGATGAGCCCGCCAAGATATTTCTTCAAAAACTTGTTCTGTATCTGCATTGCGGGAAATGCCACATTCCATTCAAGTGACTCGTCAAGAAGAAGACCTACGCCCCTTCTGTCCTCGGATACGAATGCAAACGACGAATCAAGACATACTCTCGGACTGTTAAGAGGAATATCTTTTCCGTCAAACTCCACGCTGCCGCCTGCCTCATAAAGTCCCATTACCCCGTTGGGGATGCCGAGCTTTCCCTGGCCTGCCAGTCCGCCAATTCCGAGTATCTCTCCTTCTTTTACCTCAAGAGATACATCCCTTACCGTCTCTCCGGGCATGTCGACCCAGAGCCTGTCTATCTTCAGTATCGTCCTGCCTTCTCCGGAGCCCTTGATCTCATGGTCTTTTGAAGCATTGACGCTTCTGCCGACCATACTCTTTGTGATGGCTGCAACACTCGTCTCAGCTGACGGTACGCATTCTACAAGTACACCGTCTCTCATAACGGCGACCGTATCACATACCGATAATACTTCCTGTAATCTATGTGTAATGAAGATGACTGAAATGCCGCGCTCGGACATGCCGCGAATTGACTCGAGGAGTGATGCGGCCTCACGCTCTGTAAGTACTGCAGTAGGCTCGTCAAGTATAAGAAGTCGCAGCTGCTCTTTGGACAGTTCCCTTGCGATCTCCGTAAACTGCTTGTGTCCCACCGGCATCGTATTGATCATCATATGCCTGTCGATCGCAACGCCCATCTTTTCTATCGCATTTTTCGCGCGCGTATCCATCTCGCTTCGATCAAGCGTGTTCAGTCTGTCTCCAAATATTTCCGAAACAAAATTATGCTTCTCGGGCTCTCTGTTGAGAAGAATGTTCTCAGTCGCATCAAAGCCCGGGATAAGCGAAAATTCCTGGTGGACCATTCCTATACCCGCAGCTATCGCCTCAAAGGGTGTCTGGAAGCTGACTTTCTGTCCATCAAGATAAATATCCCCTTCGTATCCTCCGGTCTCGGCAATATCCGCCGCACCGAACAGGATCTTCATAAGTGTTGATTTTCCTGCACCGTTCTCACCGCACAGACCCAGGACTTCACCGGGGCGAAGCTCAAGATTGATATCCGTAAGCACCTGATTGCCGAAGAAATCTTTCTTTATGCCCTGCATCGTAAGCAGCGGTGCACTGTTCCTATCCATCAATAATTACCTTTCCGATAAACTCTTCCTGCTCAAAAAAAATAAACATGGTGAGGAGGAAATAAGAGTTCCTCCTCACCGTGTGGTTAATTACTTGATCGTAAAGTACTTCTCGGGAACTTCAACCTTTGTTGAACCCATGTACTTTCCGGGATCACCCATGATATATGTATCCTGGTAGATAAGGAAAGTATTGTCAGCCTTTACGCCTGTCTCTGCATTTGTGTACTTGGAACCGTTCCACTCAGCACCGGGTGAGAACACACCGTATGCCTTGGAGATATCATCGATATCGGTAAGATCGCTCTCGCCGAGGATGACATTTCTTGCATGTTCAGCAAGACCTGCTGATACGGTATAGCCGTATGAGTATGCCCATGTACCGAATCTGCCTGCACCGCCTTTTTCAACAACGGCTGACTCAACCTTTGCAAGGATCTTCTCAAAGTCACCTGCTTCCTCGGTAAGGTCAAGACCCAGTGCTCCGGGATATCCCATAAGAGGTGAAGGAAGGTCTGCTTCGATGAAGTATCCGCCACACTCAAGAAGCTTCTTAAGAAGAGGCTCTGTATGAGCATCGTTTGTACAGAAGTAAGCCGAGTTTGTGCCGTACTTGTCAACCCACTCGGGAACATGCTCAAGGATGTATGCCTGTGCTCCGGGAACACCTACATCTGTTGTAGGATCGGGAGCTGTCTCCATCTCGAACTTCATTCCGAACTCTTCACATGCTGCCTTCATGATGGCAACACGCCTTGACATTGTCTCGTATGAAAGATGACGAGGGAATGAGATATGTACGAAAGTATCACATCCGAGTTCATGAGCTGTACGGATCATAAGGTATCCGCGTGCAACGAAGTCATTGTTTACAACAAGGTCAGCTGCCGAACCGATCTCGGGAAGATCCTCGTGTGACTCACCTGCGATGCAGAGGATGTCGGGTCTTCTTTCCTTGATCTGACGGAAAGCTTCGGTTGTTCCGGGGATAGCCTGGTTAACGATGATAGCCTTCATATCAGGGTCATCCGAAAGGTTAACGATAGTCTGGATCGTTGTCTCAAGCTCCTCTGTAAAGTTGTCGGGATAGATGGCAAGTGTGACCTTGTCCTCACCGTACTTTGCCTGGAATGCTTCAGCACCTCTTCTGTCATCCTCAGACTGAGATACCGAACCTGTTACGATACCAATGTGAAAATCATCTGACTTAGCTTCTTCAACGGCATCTTCTACAGCGTCTTCAACCTTATCAGCGGTTTCTTCAACAGCATCAGCTGCTTCCTCTGTGGCATTCTCAACGTTCTCGATAGTAGCTGCGGGCTGTCCGGCAGCGCCGTTGCAGGCAGCAAGGCTGAGAACCATTGCAGATGCCATAAGAACACTTACAATTCTCTTTTTCATAAGTTCCTCCTTATAAAATAAAAAATACCTACAATATTATACACGCTTTTACGCCATTTGCAATATCAGATATACGATAAAAGCCATGATCCACGCGATAAGACACTGCCAGCAGACAACAAGAGCAGCCCATTTTCTGCCAAGTTCCCTTTGTATCGATGCGATCGCCGCAACGCACGGAGTATACAGCAGCGAGAAGACCAGAAGTGCAGCTGCTGACGCAGATGTCATATACTTTGTCACGTTTCCTTCAAACAACACTTCGAGAGTGGATACCACGCTCTCTTTTGCCATAAACCCGCTTATGAGGGCAGTGCATATCCTCCAGTCTCCCAGTCCCAGCGGCTTCATGAGAGGCGCGATCCACCCGGATATGACCGCAAGGATGCTAAGGTGCTGATCGGATACAAGTCCGAAGTGGATGTCAAAACTCTTTAGGAGCCATATGATTATCGTGGCTATGAATATGATCGTAAACGCCCTCTGAAGAAAATCCTTCGCCTTTTCCCACAAAAGCTTTGCTACATTTCCCATGGTCGGAAGTCTGTAGTTGGGAAGTTCCATAACGAAAGGAACTGCCTCCCCCTTAAAGATCGTCCGCTTAAACACAAGCGCGATAACAACAGACATGATTATGCCGAGCAGGTACAGTCCGATGAAGATAAGAGCCTTATGCTCCGCAAAAAAAGCATCAACAAAGAAAGCATATATGGGCATTTTTGCGGTACAGCTCATGAACGGTGTGAGCAGTATCGTCATCTTTCGGTCGCGCTCACTCGGGAGAGTCCTTGTGGACATGACAGCCGGCACCGTGCATCCGAAGCCGATCAGCATCGGCACGATGCTTCTTCCGGACAATCCTATCCTTCGAAGTATCTTATCCATGAAGAATGCAACCCTTGCGATATACCCCGAGTCCTCAAGAAGCGACAGGAAAAAGAACAGAGTAACCACGATGGGGATAAAACTTAAGACACTGCCTACTCCCGCAAATATCCCGTCTATGACAAGACCTCTTATAACGTCGTTGACTCCTATGGTCAGCAGAGTTTTATCGGTGGCCGCCGTAAGCGCATTTATCGCGTTTTCCAGCAGATTCTGAAGGGATCCTCCTATAACGTTGAAAGTCAGATAAGACACAACGAGCATGATGACTATAAAGAGGGGGATAGCGGTCCATTTACCGGTCAGGACGGTATCTATCCTCTCGCTCCGGATGCTTTCCCTGCTCTTATGAGGTTTTTTTACAAAGGCAGCACATATCTTCTCAATGAACGAGTAGCGCATATCGGCTATTGCAGCGCTTCTGTCAAGACCGCGCTCCTTTTCCATCTGTAATACGATATGGTCGATCATCTCTTTTTCGTTATCATCAAGCTTTAACTGGCCGATTACGATACCGTCTCCCTCTATGACCTTGCTCGCCGCAAATCTGAGCGGGATCCCGGCTTCCTTCGCGTGGTCCTCGATCAGATGAAGCACCGCATGTATACATCTGTGGACGGCTCCGCCATGATCGTTCTCATCACAGAAATCCTGCCGCAGAGGCGGCTCACAGTACCTGGCCACATGAATCGCGTGCTCAACAAGCTCATGTATACCCTGATCCTTTGCCGCGGATATCGGGACAACAGGAACCCCTAGGGCCGCTTCCATTTTGTTGATATCGATCGTTCCGCCGTTTGAGCGCACTTCATCCATCATGTTAAGTGCTACTACCATAGGTATGTTCATCTCCAGAAGCTGCATGGTCAGATACATGTTTCTTTCAATGTTGGTCGCATCAACGATGTTTATGATGGCTTTTGGCTTTTCGTTCATCACGAAGTTTCTTGAAACGATCTCTTCGCTGCTGTAGGGTGACATGGAGTATATGCCCGGAAGATCCGTAACAAGCGTATCTGGATGTTCTCTTATGGCTCCGTCCTTACGGTCAACGGTAACGCCCGGGAAATTACCCACATGCTGACTGGAGCCTGTGAGCTGGTTAAACAGAGTAGTCTTGCCGCTGTTCTGGTTCCCCACAAGCGCAAAAGTAAGAAGCGTTCCTTCAGGCAGCGGTTTGCTGTTTTCCTTGTCATGAAACCTTCCTCCCTCTCCGAGACCGGGGTGGTCAATACTTGATACCATCTCGCTTTTTCTGTCGTCTTCATCTGCTTTTTCAGCCGGCATAACGCTGATCTGTTTTGCATCATCAAGGCGCAGCGTGAGCTGGTATCCCCGGATCAGCAGTTCAACGGGATCTCCCATCGGAGCATACTTTACTACGGTGACCTTTGCGCCGTTGATCACACCCATATCAAGAAAATGCTGCCTTAGCGCGCCTTCTCCTCCCACATGCGTGATCACGCAGGTTTCCCCGATCTTCATGTCATTAAGTGTCATTTCTTCTGATTTTCTCATTTGTTACTGTTAGTTTCTCCAAACATGTGCTATTATACAGTTATGGAAGACGATATTTTTCTGCAACTATCAAACTTACTCAATGATGATTCGCCGTCAGCCGGCACGGGCGGTTTTTCGCGCGAGTACGGCGGGGCGGAAGATTCGACGATGTTTGCATATGACAGCATGGTCTCCCCTGATATCAAGCCCAAGAAGAGCGGCAGCGGCAGACGCAACATAGTCGTTATCGACGATGATTTCTCAACCCTCGATCTTATGAAGATCTATCTTCAGCGCGACTTCGACGTTGAAGTATTTGACAACCCCAAAAATGCGATCTTTTTCCTGAACGGAACAGTTCCGGACCTGATCTTCATAGACTGTTACCTGAATGTTATGTCAACCAAAAGGGTCCTTGATATCATAAGAACATATAAGGAGCTTGCAAACACTCCCATCGTCTACCTTGCTGAGCCTTCGGAACAGGCCGCCATAGAATCAAAGCTTCCTCCGGATGTATCCGACATCATTTCCCGTCCGGTAAGCCGTGCGGATCTTCAGCAGATCCTTGATAAATTCATCAAGGATGACGCAGACGGAGTCACAGGCGGATCCGAACCTGTTATTTGAATAGCATCTCTTCTTTTGCTCTGTCATCTCCGGCAGACTCTATCCACTTTGGCAGTTCCTTTCCGTCATACCCCGGTCCGTTCGGATCGGATCTTTTTATGAAATTGCACCAGTAGTCACACATCTTTCTTGCAAGTTCATAGTGTGCACCGCTATATGGTCTCCAGCACTTCTGTATTGTCTCAAAGAAAAACCAAAGATCGCATGAATGAAAAACACCGGGGGCATCTTTTCCGGGTACATCGATTGCAAACCTGTAAGTATATATCGGAGCCTTATATCCGTTTTGGGCATGTGCGTCGACTATCGTCCTTACGGAATCCTGAACGACGTTAAACATCTTTATTCCGCTCTTTTCGATGATATCGGCTTTAAGTATACGCTCCGCATCATCTCTGTGTTTGGGAAGCTTATCGATGAACTCGTCCTGCGTGTATCCGGTAAACATGGGAATGTCAGGCATTTTCCCCTCAAGCATCATTGCAAACGGATCTTCTTTAACATATACGCCGTCAATGCACGGCACAAATCTCGGGTGATCCTTTGCAAAATCAAGATAGGCATCAACTATCGCCGGGGCACTTATGTTTCTGGCCTCTTCTACCGAAGAACAGCCAAGACTCTTTATGAACTCGATACCGCTTTTTTTTACGTCCTCGATCATTCGCGGACTGATGATCCCGTCAAAATAAAAAGGATTCCTGATAAAACCGCTGAATACCGTGGCTTTTTTGATCATGTGCAGGTTTTCCGGGTTTGCCATCGCATAGGTAACGCTTGCCCCGCCCGCAGACTGTCCCGCAAGAGTGATATTCCCGGGATCACCGCCGAACGCCGCTATGTTCCTGTATACCCAGGCAAGACCTGCCTGTTGGTCAAGAAGCCCGAAGTTCGTAGGATGCGCACCATCTTCCGCGTCAAGGTCGGGATGGGCAAGGAACCCGAAAACACCGAGCCGGTATGCGATGGATACAACGACCACCCCGTGCCTTGCAATGCGCTCACCGTTGAACTCCATCTCGGCCGTATAGCCCCACTGAAAAGCCCCGCCGTATATCCACACAAGTACCGGAAGCCTCTCATCCGTGCTCTTCGCGCCTGTCCAGACGTTAAGATACAGACTGTCCTCACTTATAGCAATATCCGGATCCACATGAAACTCCCTTTCATACAGACCGTCCTCGATACCCGGCCTGTCCTGCATTGATATCGGTGCAAAACGACAGCACTGCCTTACCCCGTCCCAGTGTTCGCACGGCTGCGGTGCTCTCCACCGGTTCTTACCGACAGGGGGCGCGGCAAAGGGTATTCCTCGAAAGACCGTCACTCTCGGATCATCTGCCGGAAGGCCTTCTATCTTACCGCTCTCAACAGTTGTCTCTCTTATCATGTGTCCCTCCGATAAAAAAGCTTGAAGCGCCGCAAAGAGCATTTCAAGCTTTGTCATGTTTCACTTTATAAATGTCAGGAATTTCCGCTTCCAAGATATGCCGCACGGACTTTCTCATCCTCAAGAAGCTGCCTTCCGGTACCTTCCATCGCTATCATACCGTTTTCGATAACATATGCACGGTCTGCCACATGAAGTGCCATATTGGCGTTCTGTTCGATAAGAAGCACGGTTGTCCCCGCTTCATTGATCTGCTTGATGATATCGAATATACCCTGCACGACTATAGGAGCCAGTCCGAGAGACGGCTCATCCATCATGAGCAGCTTCGGCCGTCCCATGAGAGCTCGTCCCACAGCAAGCATCTGCTGTTCTCCGCCCGACAGTGTACCGCCCTCCTGCCAGGAACGCTCTTTAAGCCTTGGGAAATACTCAAATACCATCTCTATATCTTTCTCAAGATCGTCTTTTCTAAGATACGCACCGATCTTCAGATTCTCAAGCACGGTCAGGTTAGGGAATATCCTTCGTCCCTCGGGGACCATCATCAGACCTTTTGATACGATGTTCGTCGGATCTTTCGATGTAATGTCCTCACCGTTAAAAATGATACTTCCTTCCACGGGTTTGACAAGCCCGCTTATCGTACGAAGCGTCGAACTCTTTCCCGCACCGTTCGCTCCTATGAGCGTGACTATCTCCTTGTCCTTAACATCAAAGCTGATGCCGCGAACAGCTTCGATACCGCCGTATCTGACCTTAAGATTTTCTATTTTCAGGACCTGTTCACTCATTGTCTTCCTCTTCCGTTGTTCCGAGATATGCATCGATAACGTGCTTGTTGTTCCTTACCTCTTCAGGGATACCGCGTGCGATCTCGCTTCCGAAATCGATGACATAAATGTAATCGGATATGTTCATGACAAGATCCATATGATGTTCTATAAGGAACACCGTCAGATCATATTTATCACGTATCTGTCTGACAAAATCAGCCAGTTCCGCTGTCTCCTGCGGGTTCATTCCCGCTGCCGGCTCATCAAGAAGAAGGAGTGTAGGCTTCGTTGCAAGAGCTCTCGCGATCTCAAGGCGGCGCTGCAATCCGTACGGAAGGCTGACTGCCAGTTCATCTTTATATGCATCGAGTCCCTGCTCCACAAGGAGCTCCATCGTCTCTTCTCTCATCCGCTTTTCTTCGGCAAGATTCTTTCTGAAAACCGCGGAAAATACGTTCTGCTTCGCGTGTTGATGCTTTGCAACGAGCACATTTTCAAACACGGTCATGCTCTTCCACAGACGTATGTTCTGGAATGTACGTGCTATTCCAAGCCCGGTGATCTCATCGGGTGTAGGAGCCAGTATCGGATCATTTGAATACCTGTCCGCATTCTCTCCCTTATATGACTTGGCCGTGGAGCGTGACGGATGATTCCTTACCATAGGCTTTCCCATGAACTCGATCAATCCGTTGGTCGGCTGATATACACCGGTGATACAGTTAAAGGCAGTCGTCTTGCCGGCACCGTTCGGTCCGATGAGCGCGATTATCTTGTGCTCCGGAACATCCAGGGTAAGGTTATTGACGGAAACCACACCCCCGAACTGCATTGTTACATTTTCCAAATGCAGGGCATTTCCCATAACCTAACTCTTCCTTTCCGATCTTTTGGAGATCTTATCAATAAGGCCTCCTATGCTTATCTCGCGATTACCCATGATACCCTGTGAAAAGAACAGGACTATCACCATGATGACTATCGAGAATACTACCATTCTGAATCCGTTACGAAGAAGCGGGAGCTTGAAGCTTCCGATGTAGATCTCGGTATCAAGGAATCTCAGCCACCACTCCGAACATGCCACATACAGGAACGTAGCAAGCACACTTCCGCTGACCGAACCGATACCGCCGATAACAACGATCAGCAATATCTCATATGTCATTACGGAAGTAAAAGCTTTGGCCTGTGCATTGGCAACATACATCGCAAAAAGCGCTCCGCCTACTCCGGCAAAGAAGCTTGATATGACAAATGACATCATTTTATGTTTAAACAGACTGATACCCATTGCCTCTGCCGCAACTTCGTCATCACGGATGGCTTTGAACGCTCTTCCGTATGAAGAATTGATCAGCAATACGATCAGCAGTATACATATCGAAGATATAAGGAACGGTACAAATGTCGACAGACGCAGTATCGTCTGTGATCCGTTCGTAATGTTAAAATCCGAAAAAGTCGGGAATCCTTTTATCATGTTGGCCCCGTTTGTGATCCTGCCAAGCTTCTGCCACTGGAAGATCGCACGGATTATCTCGGCAAATCCGAGTGTGGCTATCGCCAGATAATCACTCTTGAGCCTGAGTACCGGTATACCTATAAGATATGAGAAAAATCCCGCAACGCATCCCGCAAGAATGAGTGCCAAAAGACTTCCCAGTATCATGCTTACGGCACCGCCTGCTCCGCTTTCTCCGAATATTCCCTTGAACATATCAACAAGAGAGAAGTTAAAAGCACATCCGCCGAACAGATAATATACCTGTTCCTTCATTGCGGAAGGCACGGTGAGTATCGCATACGTATACGCACCAAGCAGCATGAATCCGGCCTGTCCGAGAGAGAACAACCCCGTAAAACCGTTAAGGAGATTCATTGATACCGCAACGAGTGAATACACAGCCGCTTTCTTGAGCACCGTAAAGAGCGGACTCGTAGGTTCAAATACCTGCGGAAGTCTTATCACGGAGCTTATGTTCTCAAGCAGGATGATAAACAGAAGCAGTATCGATATAAATATAAAAATCTTGAATGTCTTTCTTTTCTGATCCATCATACCTTATCCGTCGCTGCCTCCCCGAAAAGTCCCTGAGGTTTGAATATCAGGATGATTATAAGAAGCGCAAAAGTAAACGCATCCGAGAACACCGATACATCCCATGCGGAAGGAAGTCCCTTTATTATAGTCTCGCATATTCCGATAAGAAACGCTCCGATAACGGCGCCGGGTATGGAGCCTATCCCTCCGAATACAGCGGCTACAAATGCCTTAAGTCCCGGCATCGCGCCTGCCGTGGGAGTGATGGCCGGATAATTCGTAAAGAAAAGGATGGATCCTACAGCCGCAAGTGCCGATCCTATTATGAACGTAACGGAGATAACGCTGTTGATCCTGATCCCCATGAGACGGCTCGTCTCAAAATCCTTGGACACCGCTCTCATTGCCATTCCAACCTTGGTATGATTTATAAGCTGCGTCAGTCCGAACACAAGTGCAAGAACAAGGAACGGTGTGATGATAACAACCCACTTTGTCTGTGTCCCCGCTACATTGACCGTATCGGACAATCCCTTTATCACGGGATATGTCATCGGCTGCCCTCCGGTGATGTAAGTGGCAGTATTCTGAAGCAGATAGCTCACTCCTATGGCAGAGATCATGACCGACATCCTCGGTGCGCTTCTAAGCGGCTTGTATGCCGCACGCTCGATCGAAAAGCCGAGCAGCACCGTTAATATTATCACGAGAGGCAGTGCCTCCGTGAAAGGAAGTGATGCCGAGAAATATATTCCCATAAGTCCCGCGACCATGAACACGTCTCCGTGTGCAAAATTGATCAGTCGCAGGATACCGTATACGAGTGTGTATCCTATCGCTATTAGAGCATATTGTCCGCCCACCGATATACCGGAGAGTAGAACCGAAATGACATATTCCATAAAATCAATCCTTTACTTTGATCCTGTCTGAACCTTTTCAAATGCCCAGGTACCTGCAGAAGTATCTGCTGTCTTGATGTATGCTGTATCACGTACGGCATCGCCGACCTGGTCAAATGCGATCGAACCCGAAACGCCTGTATATGTTACGCCGGGGATAGCTGCCTTGATGGCACCCTTATCGCCTGAGCCTGCTGCCTTGATAGCTTCAAGGGCAACATAGTATGCATCATAACCCATTGCCGTTACGGCAGCTATTGTGTCGTTTCCGCCGTTTGCCGTCATAGCATCCGAATTGTTGTTGATGTAATCCTTGATACCCTTATCAAACTTCTCGGAACCGCCTTCCTGATAGAAGGTTGATACGTAGAGCTGAAGGTTTGTTCCCTTTGTTGCCTCAAGGACCATGTTATCGTCAAGTGTATCCGATCCGAGGAAAGGAATTCCGATATCAAGTGAAGCTGCCTGCTCCATGATCTGCTTTGCATAAGCGATCGAAACGGGTGTAAAGATAACGTCCGCTCCTTCGCTCTTTGCTTTGTTCAGGTATGAAGTAAAGTCTGAGTTGTTGGTCGGGAATGAGTCTGTGATGACTTCGCCGCCTGCTGCTTCAAACACCTGCTTGAAGAATACGCAAAGACCCTGATCGTACTCGTTTCCGTTCTCACCGAGGCAGTATGCCTTCTTGGCTGAGAATTTTTCCATTGCAAAGTTTGCAAGAACGTCTGCCTGGAAGTTATCAAGGAAACATATTCTGAAGTAGTAATCATTTCCTGCGGTAACGTTAGGGTTTGTACATGTTACGCCGATAGCTGCAAGTCCTGCTTCCTCAAACTTGGGGCCGCCTGCCATTGACACGCCCGAACCGTAAGATCCGAGTATAAGTGAAACGTCCTTACCGACCAGCTCTGAAGCTGCTGACGGAGCCTTATCTGCACTTGAACCGTTATCAGCCATAACAAGCTCTACATTATATGTCTTGCCGCCCACTTCAACCGTGGGAGTCTCGGCATTTGCATACTGCATTCCAAGGATCTCCTTCTTTCCGCCCGAAGCCGAATCACCGGTTGAGGGCTCGAATACACCGATCCTGATAGTGTCTCCCGATGATGACGAAGGCGCAGCAGCACCTGCTCCATCCGCACTTCCGGCAGCGGCACAAGCCGTAAGGCCCATTGCCATAACACCGGCCATTAACATAGCCATAATCTTTTTCATAATCTGTGACCTCCTTTTTGTAACAAATACGCCAATTATTTTACTGTTTATCGCTTGCAAAATCAAGCGCCAGATACCATGCCTAGAATATCGTCGATACCTTTATCGTAAGTTCTTCAAGAACATCGAGCAGAACTCTTACCGTATCAAGGGATGTAAAGATCGTTACGTTATTTTCTATAGCACATCTTCTTATGGCTGCGCCGTCCTGATAATGGACTCCCGACAGTACGGCACGGCTGTTTATGACATATGCGACATTTCCCGAACGGATGGCATCAAGTATCTCTTCGCTTCCCTCGCTGAGTTTCTTTCTGATACGTGTCCTGACGCCGTAGTTCTTCAGATACTCACCGGTAAGGCTCGTAGCCTCGATATTAAATCCCATATCGTAAAACCGTTTGATAAGAGGCATTCCCTCGATCTTATCTTCATCGGCAAGCGATACTATAACGGTGCCGTAGTTCTTCAGTTTGATACCCGATGCGATGAGCGCTTTATACATCGCCCTGTGAAGTCTTTCATCATATCCGATCGCTTCGCCGGTTGATTTCATCTCAGGCGACAGATACGAATCCATTCCTTTGAGCTTCGAGAACGAGAAGGCCGGAACCTTGACACACCACCTTTTTCTCTCTTCGGGATAGATATCAAATATACCCTGCTCCTTAAGTCCTATACCCAGTATGCACTTCGTTGCGATGTCCGCAAGCGGATAGCCCGTAGCCTTCGACAGGAACGGGACCGTTCTCGATGATCTCGGGTTAACTTCTATAATAAAGACTTTTTCATTCTCATCGACGATGAACTGAATATTAAAGAGTCCTATAATCCCGATCCCGACTCCGAGCTTCTTCGTGTACTCAAGTATCGTTCCCTTGACACTGTCGGAAAGTGAGAACGGGGGATATACGCTTATTGAGTCTCCCGAATGAACTCCGGTCCTCTCTACCAGCTCCATGATACCCGGGACGAACACGTTCATTCCGTCGCACACCGCGTCAACTTCAACTTCTTTTCCCTTTATGTATTTATCAACAAGCACGGGCTTATCGATATCTATCTCAACAGCGGTCTGAAGGTAATGTCTCATCTCTTCTTCCTTGGACACTATCTGCATTGCTCTTCCGCCAAGGACAAAACTCGGACGCACCAGCACAGGATATCCTATATCCTTTGCCGCATTCACACCATCCTCAACCGACGTTACCGCAACACCCTGTGGCTGCGGTATGTTTAGATCCTCAAGAACTTTTTCAAACGCATCACGGTTCTCGGCACGCTCGATGGCCTCACATCCGGTACCTATGATCTTTACTCCGTACTCAAGGAGCGGCTCAGCAAGATTTATGGCGGTCTGTCCTCCGAGTATCGCAATGACGCCTTCCGGTCTTTCCATCTCTATTATGTTCACCACATCTTCAACGCAGAGCGGTTCGAAATACAGCTTATCCGAAGTCGTGTAATCGGTGGAGACCGTTTCCGGATTGTTGTTGATTATTATCGCCTCATATCCCAGCTTCTTTATCGTCATGACGGCATGTACCGTCGAGTAATCAAACTCCACGCCCTGACCTATACGTATGGGTCCGGAACCCAAAACAATGATCTTCCTGTTTTCGGTTATCTGGGATTCGTTCTCCTGTTCGTACGTCGAGTAAAAATACGGCACATATGACTTAAACTCCGATGCGCACGTATCTATCATCTTGTAGACAGGCATGATACCGTTCTGCTTTCGGATGTCAAATACTTCATGGGCACTGATCCCCCACAGCATTCCGACTTCTTTATCTGAAAAACCCATCCGCTTGGCATCAGCCAGAACCTTCATATCCCGAGGGTGGGATGCAAGCTCCCTTTCCTGTTTTATGATGTTCCTGAACCTGCATATGAAAAAGATATCGATCCCGGTTATCTGTGATATGAGCTCTGCATCGGTATCACGACGGAGAAGCTCCGCTATAGCATATATTCTGTCATCCGTTCCGATCCTGATATAGTCCTTCAGATCATCCGTTGCAGACTCATCAAACTTATCGAGATGCAGATGGTACGCACCCACCTCAAGACTGCGGATAGCCTTTAAGAGGCTTTCTTCGATCGAGCGGCCTACGCTCATGACTTCACCGGTCGCCTTCATCTGAGTACCGAGACTGTTGTTGGCATCGGTGAATTTATCAAACGGAAACCTCGGCATCTTGGTCACCACATAATCCATCGACGGTTCGAACGATGCTACCGTGTTGGCAAGTTCTATCTCTTCAAGATGCATCCCTACGGCGATCTTGGCCGATACCCTTGCGATCGGATAACCACTGGCCTTTGATGCAAGTGCCGATGACCTGGATACCCTGGGGTTAACTTCTATGAGGTAATAATCAAAAGAATGAGGATCGAGCGCAAACTGTACGTTGCACCCGCCCTCGATCTTCAGTTCTCTTATTATCTTAAGCGCGCTGCTTCTAAGCATCTGATAGTCTTTGTTCGTAAGTGTCTGCGACGGACAGACGACTATCGAATCCCCCGTATGTATTCCGACAGGATCGATGTTTTCCATATTACATACGGCGATCGCTGTATCATTTGCATCTCTTATGACTTCATATTCTATCTCTTTGTAGCCTCTGACGCTTTTCTCCACAAGGACCTGATGTACCGGCGACAGTTCGAGAGCATTCTTCATGATCTGCCGGAATTCTTCTTCGTCATCGGCAAATCCGCCGCCCGTACCTCCGAGAGTATAGGCGGGACGAAGCACTACAGGATATCCTATCTTTTCCGCTGCCGCGATACCCTCTTCCATTGACTCGGCGATCATTGACGGAAGTATCGGCTCTCCTATCCTCTCACAAAGTTCCTTGAACAGCTCACGGTCTTCAGCCATCTCGATACTTTCGGCTTTGGTCCCTAAGAGCTGCACTCCGCACTCGTCAAGGACACCTTTCTTCTGAAGTGATACGGCAAGATTGAGTCCGGTCTGTCCGCCTATGCCTGCCAGTATCGCATCAGGACGTTCCATACGGATTATCTTGGCAATAAACTCAAGAGTGAGCGGCTCCATGTAAACCTTGTCCGCGATCACCTCGTCGGTCATTATCGTGGCCGGATTCGAATTACAAAGAACAACTTTGTATCCCTCCTCGCGAAGTGCCAGACACGCCTGTGTCCCGGCATAGTCAAACTCCGCAGCCTGACCTATCACGATAGGCCCAGAGCCGATCACGAGTATTTTTTTGATATCGGTTCTTTTGGGCATATTATTCTCTCCTTAAGAGTGCTGTGAACTTATCGAAAAGATATTGGCTGTCGCACGGGCCGGGTGCGCTCTCGGGATGGTACTGTACCGAGAACAGCATGTCCTTTTCGCACTCGACGCCTTCGATCGTATCATCGAGCAGGTTAAGATGTGTTACGGATAAACCTGTTCCCTGAAGACTCTCGGGAACTACCGCGTACGAATGATTTTGAGAAGTGATCTCAATCTTTCCAGTCAAAAGATTTTTGACAGGATGATTTCCGCCCCTGTGCCCAAACTTCAGCTTATAAGTTTTGGCACCGTATGCAAGACTGATTATCTGGTGTCCGAGGCAGATGCCGAAGATCGGAAACTTTCCCTTGAGATTTCTGATCGTCTCTATCGTCGGTGCGCAGTCTTCCGGGTTTCCGGGACCGTTTGATATGAACACACCGGCCGGGTCATACGTAAGTATCGATGTAACGTCGGTATCCCACGGTACTACTACCGTGGGAATGCCGCGACTGTCAAGTTCTCTTAATATGTTCAGTTTGATGCCGCAGTCTATGACCACCACCGGCTTTGCTTTTTGCGGACCGGTATCGCCGAATCTGTACGGCCTTTTCGTGCTTGCTCTTGCCACCTGATCGGTGGGAAGTTCTGTTTCTTTCAACGCCTCAAGGGCCTCTTTCGTATCCCGCTCGGCGTCCGTGATCAGGGCTTTAATGCTTCCTATATCCCTTATATGACGTGTGATCTGTCTCGTGTCCACACCACTGATCCCGACGATATCATATCTTTTCATTACTTCTTCAAGATCTTCCATGCACCTGAAGTTCGACGGTTCTCTGCAATACTCACGAACGACAAGGCCGGATATCATCGGTGCTTCGGATTCAAAATCATCCGCGGCGATACCGTAGTTGCCGATGACCGGATACGTCATAACAACGGCCTGATCGGTGTATGATCTGTCCGAGATTATCTCCTGGTATCCTACCATGGAGGTGTTGAACACAAGCTCCACAAACCTTTCTCTGCTGCTTCCGAATCCGAATCCTTCATATACGGTTCCGTCTTCAAGTATGATCTTCCTGTCCATAAATCTCCTCTTTGGCGATCACAGATTGGTATATCCCACAAGGGATTCATCAACCGCTGCCGCAGCGGCACGTCCTTCGGCTATTGCCCATACAACGAGGGACTGCCCCCTGTGCATATCACCGGCAGTAAAGATATCATCGGCACTTGTAGCATACCGGCCTTCAGCGGTAGCAACGTTTCCGCGGCCGTTTACATCGACACCGAATTCCTTCGTGACATATTCCTCGCTTCCCAAAAATCCCGCTGCTATCAGCACGATATCTGCCGGAAGCTGACCCTCTGTTCCCGCTACATTTTCAAACGAGACTTTTCCGTCTTTGCCGATCTTACGCTCAAGCTTTATTGTCTTAACAGCCGTAAGGTTTCCTTTTTCATCCTTGACAAACTCGGTGACCGTTGTCGAGAATATCCTCGGATCCTTTCCGAAGCAGAAGATCGCTTCTTCCTGACCGTAATCGGTCTTAAGGACCTTAGGCCACTCCGGCCAGGGATTTGACACCGCTCTTTTTTCCGGAGCGGGAGGCATCATCTCTATCTGTGTTACCGATGCGGCTCCGAGCCTGATGCTCGTTCCCACACAATCGTTTCCGGTGTCGCCTCCGCCTATGACGACGACATTTTTTCCTTTAAGACTCCCGAAAGAAAAGTCCTTTGCGCCGATCACCTTCTTGTAGTCATAGTCATGGTCCATGACCTTTTTGCTGACCTCACGAAGAAACGGCACTGCGAACATTATACCACTTGCATCCCTTCCCGGCACATTAATATCACGAGGCTTGGATGCGCCGCAGCAAAGAACCACTCTGTCGAACTTGCTGCACAGCTGCTTGGCGCTTATATCTTTACCGACATCCACGCCGCATTTAAACTCTATACCGCTCTTTTTCATGACTTCGATACGTCTGTCAACGATCCTTTTGTCGAGCTTCATGTTGGGGATCCCGTATCGAAGGAGTCCGCCCGGTCTGTCAAAGCGCTCGAACACCGTGACTTTATGTCCTCTCCTGTTAAGAAGCTGTGCACAAGCAAGTCCCGAGGGGCCGCTTCCTACAACAGCGACGGTCTTTCCGGTCCGAACAGACGGTTCGCTCTCATCGACAAGACCGTGTTCATATGCAAATTCGATTATGTCTTTCTCGTTATCTTTTGTCGTTACGGCTTCGCTCACATATCCGCATGTACATGCCGCTTCACAAAGTGCGGGACATACTCTCCCGGTAAACTCCGGAAAGCTGTGTGTCTTTGAAAGCCTGCGATACGCCTGTTCGTAATTGCCGTGATACAGGAGTTCGTTTGTCTCCGGGACAAGGTTGTGAAGCGGACAACCCGACGCCATCCCTGCTATCATCACACCTGCCTGACAGAACGGAACCCCGCACGCCATACATCTTGCCGCCTGAGTGCGCCTTTCTTCTTCGGAAAGAGGAACGTGAAACTCATCAAAGTTTTTTATCCTGTCCTTGGGAGCAATGCTTGTAAGCTCACACCTGTCGTATTCCATAAATCCTGTAGCTTTTCCCATGATCACACCCCCTCACCGCATATTACCCGTTTGTACTCTTCGGGTATTATCTTCTTAAACTTCGGGATATAGTCATCAAAGCTTTCCAGTATCGTCTTTGCTTTCTTTGATCCCGTGTAATCCTGATGCTTTTTAAGCATCTTCCGGATCATGTCTATATCGGATCCGTCTTCAACGTTTTCCATAAGGACAAGTTCCTTATTAAGATTTTTGTACAGCGTATTATGATCGTCAAGAACATACGCGATGCCGCCGCTCATGCCCGCGGCAAAATTCTTTCCTACCTTTCCGAGTATGAGCGCGGTTCCGCCTGTCATGTACTCGCATCCATGCTCACCCACACCTTCTACAACGCAGCTTGCTCCGGAGTTTCGAACGCAGAATCTCTCACCTGCCATTCCCGCTATATAACCTTCACCGCTCGTCGCGCCGTAAAAAGCAACGTTTCCGATGATGATATTATTCTCCGCATCATACGATGCATCATCGGGTGCTTTGATCACAAGCTTTCCGCCCGAGAGTCCTTTTCCGAAGTAATCGTTTGCATCCCCCGTCAGGATCACGGTCTCACCCTTTGGCATGAATGCACCGAAGCTCTGTCCTCCTGCTCCGTGACATTCTATCCTGACCGTGTCTTCCCGAAGCCCGTTGTGATGATACTTGGTTATGTATGAACCGATCATCGTTCCGAAAGCTCTGTCCGTGTTGACGACTTCGCATGAAACCGTAGATGCCGCACCGGTCTCGATCGACTTTACGATACCCTTTTTCCCGGACAGTACTTGGGATTCCTTGCGCGAATCAAGTTCAAAATCATACATGCGCTTCTTGTCGTACGGCGCCGAAAGCGGCATGCTCTCTCCTATCATCCTGCTAAGATCAAGCTTGGCGGCATGACCCTTCAGATCATTCTTTACTTTGAGAAGATCATATCTTCCGACCAGTTCATCAATGTTTGCGACTCCGAGAGCTGCCATGTATTCGCGAAGCTGCCTTGCGATGAACATCATAAAGTTTTCAACGTATTCCGGCTTACCGGTAAAGTTTTTGCGAAGCTCGGGATTCTGTGTCGCGATACCCATCGGGCATGTATCAAGATTACATACACGCATCATCACGCATCCGAGTGTAACAAGGGGTGCTGTTGCGAATCCGAATTCTTCGGCTCCGAGTATCGCAGCGATGGCAACGTCCTTTCCGCTCATGAGCTTTCCGTCAGTCTCAACGACAACGCTGTCGCGAAGCCCGTTCATCATAAGGGTCTGATGTGTTTCCACAAGACCCAGCTCCCACGGAAGACCCGCATTATGTATAGAGCTTATAGGAGCGGCTCCGGTTCCTCCATCGTAACCCGAGATCAGGACAACGCCCGCACCTGCTTTTGCAACACCCGCAGCGATCGTTCCCACACCTGCTTCGGATACGAGCTTAACGGATATACGTGCTTTTTTATTGGCACATTTCAGATCGTATATGAGCTGTGCCAGATCTTCTATCGAATAAATATCATGATGCGGAGGAGGCGATATAAGGCTGACTCCCGGAGTTGAATGCCTTGTCTTTGCGATCCACGGATATACTTTTTTACCCGGAAGATGTCCGCCCTCACCGGGTTTTGCGCCCTGCGCCATTTTGATCTGTATCTCTTTGGCACTCATCAGATAACGGCTGGTGACACCGAATCTTCCCGACGCAACCTGCTTGATCGCGGAGCTCATGTCATGGTCCGTTCCCGCACTCTCAAGCCTTTCATCACTCTCACCGCCTTCACCGCTGTTCGACTTACCCTTCAGCCGGTTCATCGCAACGGCAAGTGCGGTGTGTGCTTCTTCGGATATCGATCCGTAAGACATTGCACCTGTCTTGAATCTTTTTACTATCTGCTCTTCGCTTTCAACCTTCGACAGATCAAGGGGCTTATCGGCATATTTCAGATCGAAAAGGCTCCTGATATATCCGGTCTCTTCGCTGTCTATCATCTCGGTGTATTTTTTAAACTTTTCATAATCGTTCTCACGTGTCGCACTCTGAAGCATGTGGATCGTCTGAGGGTTATATCTGTGATGTTCACCGCCGCTTCGCATCTTATGAGAACCGACTGAATCAACGCTGAGATCCGAATCAAGTCCGAGGGGATCAAAAGCTTTCGAATGCTGTCTGTCGGTTGCAACGGCGATATCCTCTATATCTATTCCGCCGATGCGCGAAATCGTTCCCGCAAAGTATTTATCGATAACCGACTGTGAGATACCTATCGCTTCAAATATCCTGCTACCCTGATACGACTGTATCGTCGAGATCCCCATTTTTGACGCTATCTTCACTATGCCGTCAAGGACTGCGCTGTCATAATCCGTTACGGCTGCATAATAATCCTTCACAAGTATACCGTCGTCAATGAGTTCCTTTATCGTTGCATGTGCAACATAAGGATTGACCGCGCATGCACCAAATCCGAGAAGAGTCGCAAAATGGTGAACGTCCCTCGGCTCACCTGTCTCGAGTATGAGCGACATAGCCATACACTTCTTGGTAGTAACAAGGTAATTATGTACAGCCGATACACACAGAAGCGAAGGGATCGCAACGTGATTTTCATCCACTCCCCTGTCGGACAGTATCAGTATGCTCGCACCCTTCCGGTAAGCTCTGTCAACCTCAACGAAGAGATTGGACAGAGCTCTGTCCAGAGGAGTTCCTTTATAATACAGTGTCGATACTTTGGCAACACTGATGCCGTGCTTACTCAGATGCTCTATCTTCATAAGATCGAGATCCGACAATATCGGATTGTTGATGCGAAGGACGTTACAGTTGGACGGTTTGTCGGACAGAAGGTCCCCGTTCTTTCCGGCATAGACACACGTTGCGGTCACTATCTTTTCTCTTACCGCATCGATAGGCGGATTGGTAACCTGTGCGAACAACTGCTTGAAATAATCAAACAGCGGTCTGTACTGATCTGACAGAACCGCAAGCGGTGTATCCACTCCCATGGATCCTATCTGCTCGCTTCCGTTCAGTGCCATTGCCGGGATACGTTCCCTACATTCTTCATATGTATATCCGTAGGACTTTTGAAGTCTTTCAAGATCTTCTTTTTCAATTGCCGGAACCGCTTCGTTGGGAATCTTGAGTTCGGAAAGACGTACAAGATTGGAATCCAGCCATTCACCGTAGGGCTGGCGCATCGCATATCTGTCCTTGATCTCGCGGTCGGTATAGATCTTCCCCGTCTTCGTATCGGCAAGAAGGATCTTTCCGGGATAAAGGCACCCCTTTTCGGTGATCTTGGATTCATCAAGAGCCAGAACCCCGACCTCGGATGAGAGAATGAGTCTTCCGTCACTCATGACATAATAACGCGAAGGACGAAGTCCGTTACGGTCAAGTATCGCAGCCATCACGTCACCGTCCGAGAGCATGATCGATGCAGGGCCGTCCCAGGGTTCCATCATCGTCGCATAGTACTGATAAAAATCTCTCTCTTCCGTCGTGAGAGTGTCATTATTTTCCCACGGTTCCGGAACGAGGATCATTGCAGCAAGTGCCGGCTCCATTCCGCCCATTATCATGAACTCGAGAGCATTATCGAGCATTGCCGAATCGGATCCGCCTTCATTTATCACGGGAAGGACTTTACCCAGCTCTTCGTCGGTAAAGCAGCTTGTCTGTATCGTCTCTTCCCTTGCCACCATCTTATCAACGTTTCCGCGGATAGTGTTGATCTCGCCGTTATGCACTATGAATCTGTTGGGATGAGCACGCAGCCAGCTCGGCTGGGTATTGGTCGAGAACCTGGAATGGACCATCGCAAGAGCCGATTCATAGTCCGGATCACGAAGGTCTTCAAAGAAAGTCCGCAGCTGTCCTACAAGGAACATTCCCTTGTAGACTATCGTCCTGCACGAAAGAGATACTACGTATGTATCTTCATTTGAATGTTCGAACACACGTCTTATGACATAGAGTTTTCTGTCAAAATCAAGGTCGCTTGCGGCATTTTTCGGACGCGCCACAAAGCACTGCCAGATCGCCGGACATGCATCAAGCGCCCGCTGCCCGAGCACTTCGCTGCTCACGGGGACCTGCCTCCATCCGAGAAGCTTTACGCCTTCCTTGGCCGAAATGATCTCGAACATCTTCATGGCCTGCATCCTTGCAAGTTCCTCCTGCGGGAAAAAGAACATTCCCACGCCATAAGATCTTGCTTCTTTTATTTTAATGCCGAGAGGCGCACATACCTTGACCATGAATCTGTGAGGTATCTGCGTCATGATACCAACACCGTCACCCGTCTCGCCTTCGGCATCCTTTCCCGCACGGTGCTCAAGGTTTTCGACTATGGACAGAGCATCGCTGACTATCTCATGACTTGCCACACCGTTTATATTTATTATCGAACCTACACCGCAATTATCATGTTCAAACTGCGGTTCATAAAGAGTCTTCATTTAATGTCACTCCTTCCCTTTTCGTATGCATTATCCCAAAGCTGCCCTGATCAGCCCCGCAAACAGCGGATGCGGCATATCCGGTCTTGACTTGAACTCCGGATGTGCCTGCGTCGCAACAAAGAACGGATGATCTTTAAGCTCTATCATCTCAACTATCCGTTTATCGGGTGACATTCCGGAAAGTATCATTCCGTGCTCAGTCAGGATCTGTCTGTAATCATTGTTTACTTCATATCTGTGTCTGTGTCTTTCCGTTATCTCTTTTTTGCCGTACAGTTCATAAGCCCTGGTTCCTTCGGTAAGGACACACGGATATGACCCGAGCCTGAGCGTTCCTCCTATGTCTTCAAGGTGCTCCTTCTCGGGCAATATATGTATAACGGGATTTTTAGTCTCCGGTGACAGTTCCGATGATGCGGCATCGGTAAGACCGCATACGTGCCTTGCAAACTCAACAATGGCAAGCTGCATACCAAGGCAGATGCCCAGGTACGGAATATTGTTTTCTCTTGCAAAATGCGCTGCGGCGATCTTTCCTTCGGTCCCCCTGTTTCCGAATCCTCCCGGAACGATCATTCCGTCGACGCCTTCAAATATCCCGGTAGCATTTTCCATCGTCACATCTTCGGCATCAACCCATCGGATCGATACCTCGGTGCGGTTTGCTATGCCTCCGTGCTTAAGAGCTTCCACAACGCTCAGATATGCATCATGAAGTGCAACATATTTCCCAACGATGGCTATGGTCACGGTATGCTCAGGATTTTCAAAGTCTTCCGTAAGCCGTCTCCATGCCTTAAGATCCGGCTCCGGGCAGGACAACCCGAGACACTCGCATACCCTCTGAGCAAGATGCTCTTCCTCCAGCATCAACGGAACCTCGTAGAGTGATCGTGCATCCAGATTCTGAAGAACGTTTTCTTTTCTGACGTTGCAGAAAAGAGCGATCTTCTCGCGCATGCTCTCATCGATCGGATAATCCGATCTGCATACGATGACATCCGGCCACAATCCCATACTCTGTAAGGTTTTGACGCTCATCTGGGTAGGCTTGGTCTTGAGCTCGCCCGAAGCCTTCAAAAATGGGATAAGAGTAACATGTATGATAACGGAATTGTTTCTTCCGATATCAACCTGAAATTGCCTTATTGCTTCAAGAAAAGGCTGGCTTTCAATGTCGCCGACGGTTCCGCCGATCTCGATTATTGAGATCGTAACGTTGTCCGAAGGCTCCTCTTTATGAAATCTTTCCTTGATCTCATTTGTTATATGAGGGATGACCTGGACCGTTCCCCCGCCGTAATCTCCGTGGCGCTCCTTGTTGAGCACCGTCTGATATATCTTTCCGGTAGTGACGTTTGAATTATAATTGAGCGACTCGTTGATGAACCTCTCGTAATGTCCGAGATCAAGGTCGGTCTCCGTTCCGTCATCCGTAACAAAAACCTCTCCGTGCTGAATAGGGTTCATCGTACCCGGATCCACGTTGATGTAGGGATCGAACTTCTGCATCGTAACGTGGTAACCTCTGGCCTTAAGAAGCCTTCCGAGGGAGGCCGCGGTTATTCCTTTTCCGAGACCTGATACGACACCGCCGGTAACAAAAACATACTTTACCATATGCACCTCCTGACAGATCACTCTCCACTGGCACCGTAGTTGGACAGGACTCTTGCGGACGGATCATCCACATTACATCCTTCCCATTCTTTGTTCGGCATCCAGAAATCGACTATCATCTCCGACTGTCCGGGATAATACTCTTCAAATATCTCGCGATAGAGAAGCGATTCCTTTGTAAAAGGACGTGCATGTTCGTACTTCTTTATTTTTTCTTTAAACTCTTCGTCAGTGTATTTCTTCTCCGCATACTCCTTCAGATGATCTACCATTGAGTGTCCGACAGCATCCGAAAATGCCGCTTTTTCTCGCATCAGTATATCCTCCGGAAGGTAGTCTCCTTCGAACGCATGACGCAGAAGATACTTACCTTTGTTGTATTTATTCAGTTTCATCTCGGGATCTATGCTCATCACATAACGGACAAAATCAAGATCGCCGAAGGGTACTCTTGCCTCAAGGCTGTTCACCGATATGCATCTGTCGGCACGAAGTACATCGTACATATACAACTCGCTAATACGCTTGACTGCTTCTGCCTGGAACGCAGCCGCATCGGGAGCAAAGTCGGTGTATTTGTATCCGAACAACTCGTCCGATATCTCGCCGGTAAGTATTACCCTTACATCGGTCTGTTCATGTATCGCCTTGCAGCACAGATACATTCCGATCGATGCACGTATCGTGGTAATGTCAAATGTTCCGAGAAGATGTATCACATCGGGAAGTGCCTTTATGACATCTTCCTTTGTTATGATGACTTCGGTATGATCGGATCCGATATAATCAGCCACTTCCTTGGCATATTTAAGGTCAATGGCATCGGTGCTCATTCCTATCGCAAATGTCCTGATGGGCTTTTTCAGTATGCGCGCGGATACCGCACACACAAGCGATGAATCGAGTCCGCCCGAAAGCAGGAACCCAACAGGTGCATCGGCATCAAGTCTTTTTCTAATGCCTTCCACAAGCTTGTCGTGGATGTTTTTACATACCGTCTCGATATCATCCTTTACAACTGTTTCAACGCAGGTCGGATCATAGTACTGCGTGAACTGTCCGTTTGCGTAATAATAACCCGGCGGGAACGGATATATCTTTCCCACAAGACCCACAAGGTTCTTGGCTTCACTCGCAAACACTATCTCGGCTTTTTCCGTATAACCGTAGAAAAGCGGCCTGATCCCTATGGGGTCTCTTGCCGCAACGAGCTGCTCGCTGTCCTTGTCATAGATGATGCATGCAAACTCCGCATCAAGCATTGCAAACATATCCGTTTTGTACAGTTCATACATCGGCAGCAGTATCTCACAGTCACTGTCACTTTTGAACGAATAGCCCTTTGCGATAAGTTCCTCTTTGATCTTACGAAATCCGTAGATCTCACCGTTGCAGACGATGTAATTTCCCTTATGCTCGAAAGGCTGCATACCCTCTTCCGAAAGTCCCATTATGGAGAGTCTTTCAAATCCAAGTACCGCTCCTTTCGGGCAGGTAAACCTCTGCATGTCCGGTCCTCTCGAGACCGTTCTGTCAAAGAAGGGTTTCAGATCCTCCTCCGACAAAGTGCTGCCCAGATATCCCATTACCACGCACATGTTACTCTTTCCTCCTGTTACTAAAAATAAAGGCACTCTTCCTAAGGAAGAGCGCCATTGCTCTCTGTTGATAGGGGGGATGGGACCCTCCTATTATCAAACGTAAAACAGTATCTGCTCATACGTAGGATAGGGAAGGTATCCTTCAGGAATGAGCGGCTCCGCTTCATCCGCATACTGCCTTATCTTTGTCATATCCTCAACGATCACGTCATGGTAGAACTTCGCCTGATCAAGAGTAGTATCCATAGCTTCTGCCTTATCCGTATCGGCTGCAAGCTTGTCCGTTGCTTTAATGACTTCTTCGTAAAGTCCTGCCAGCTTTTCGATCAGATCCTTCTGTGAGGATACGGCTTTTTCAATACCAAGCTCCTTCTTGGACATTACCGATGCAGTAAGATCATCGATGTAATCCATAAGTGCCGGAGCGAACTGCTTCTGTACCATATCTTTGAGCGTGAGTGCTTCGATGTGGATCGTCTTCGTGTAGTTTTCGATCCTGATCTCATACCTTGATTCAAGCTCCGTTTCGGAATAGATATGATGTTTCATGAACATCTTCTTATTCTTCTCTGCGATAAGAGCAGGCATTGCATCGGGTGTTGACTTAAGGTTATAAAGTCCTCTCTTTTCAGCTTCCTTAACCCACTCGTCGGTATATCCGTTTCCGTTGAAGATGACCCTCTTATGTTTAACGATCGTTTCCTTCACAAGTGCATGGACCGCTTCATCCATCTTATCGGCAGGAACATCTTTAAGCTTATCATAGAACAGGCTCAGTGACTCTGCTACTGCTGTGTTGAGCATTATGTTAGGTCCTGCTATCGAAAGCGATGAACCGAGTGATCTGAACTCAAACTTGTTACCCGTAAATGCGAACGGCGATGTACGGTTTCTGTCGGTAGTATCTTTTGCAAAATGAGGAATGACCTTTGCACCCGTCTCGATGGTTACCTTCTCACTGTTGCTGAAATACTCGTCTTTTTCGATCGCATCTATGACCGCACCGAGCTCGTCGCCAAGGAACATCGATATGATCGCGGGAGGAGCTTCGTTGGCTCCGAGTCGGTGATCATTTCCGGCACTTGCAACAGACAGTCTTAAAAGATCCGCATAATCATCTACCGCCTGTATGACTGCCGAAAGGAACAGAAGAAACTGTGTGTTCTCTCCGGGAGTCTTGCCGGGATTAAGAAGATTCTCTCCGGTGTTGGTCGTAAGTGACCAGTTGTTATGCTTACCCGAGCCGTTGATACCTGCAAACGGCTTCTCGTGAAGGAGGCATGCATATCCGTGCTTCTTGGCAACCCTCTTCATTATCTCCATCGTAAGCTGATTGTGATCTACCGCAACGTTAGTTGTATCAAATACCGGTGCAAGTTCATGCTGGCAGGGTGCCACTTCGTTATGCTTTGTCTTGGCCGGTATCCCGAGCTTCCAGAGTTCTTCGTCAAGATCATGCATGAACGCCGCAACTCTTGTACGAAGATTTCCGAAATAATGGTCATCCATCTCCTGTCCCTTCGGAGCGGGAGCGCCGAGAAGTGTTCTTCCGGTAAATATAAGGTCTTTTCTCTTCTTGTAGTCTTCTATGTCGATAAGGAAATATTCCTGCTCGGGTCCTACGGTCGTCAGAACGTTTGTCACGTCGTCCTTGCCGAGGAGCTTCAGCACCTTAACGGCTTCCTTACTGATCGCATCCATCGAACGAAGGAGAGGTGTCTTCTTATCTAGAGCTTCTCCGCTGTATGAGCAAAATGCAGTGGGAATGTAAAGTGTTCCGTCCTTGATAAATGCAGGGCTTGTAGGATCCCATGCCGTATATCCTCTTGCTTCGAAAGTAGCTCTTATTCCGCCCGAAGGAAAACTCGAAGCATCAGGTTCACCCTTAACGAGTTCCTTACCGGAGAACTCCATAATGACTTCACCCTTATCTACCGGGCAGATGAAGCTGTCATGCTTTTCGGCCGTATAACCTGTCATGGGCTGGAACCAGTGGGTAAAGTGTGTTGCTCCGTTCTCTACCGCCCATTCCTTCATGGCTACCGCAACTGCGTTGGCAACGTCAAGTTCCAGATGCGTATTATTGTCGATAGTCTTCCTAAGTGCTTTGTAGATGTCCTTCGGAAGCTTTTCTCTCATGATCCTGTCGCCAAACACAAGGCTTCCGAAAAGTTCAGGGATGTTTTTTTCCATTGCTTCTTCCTCCTATGATAATTCTGATTGAGACTCGCACATTTGAGATCGACTTCGTCGATGGTGCTCGTCGTGCAGTCAGGTTCTTCCCACTTTGCGGGCCCCTCCTAACTGCATAAAAAGAGGCGCCTCGGACATACGTCCGAAGCGCCCTTGCTCTTTATGACTCGATACTATAAACTCATTTACTTCGATTGTCAATCACTTTTTTCCGATCGATCAATCTCACTTATTTTCGAATCAATGATATCTCTTTACAAGCACATAGTATAATACATATAATATAGGGGTAATGATACCTTTTTGGTATACAAGGTCCCGGATGTTTTCATGAAACGGAGGTGCGGCTATGGAACTGAGGCATTTACGTTATTTTCTTACAGTATGTGAAGAGATGAATTTTACAAAAGCAGCTGAAAGACTCATGATCGCGCAGCCGCCCCTGTCCCGTCAGATAAAGGACCTTGAGGAAGAGCTCGGGGCACCTCTTTTTATCAGACAGCATCATCAGCTTACGCTGACCGATGAAGGTGTCAGGTTCAGATCGTATGCCAACCGTATAGTGTCTCTTGCGGACCGTTCGGTGGAAGATATAAAAGAGATGAACACCGGACTTCAGGGTACCGTATATATAGCCCAGGTTGAAGGAAAAGCGCCGAGACTGACATCATCATATATCGCATCTTTTTCCAAGATCCATCCCGACGTTCAGTACAGCATATGGAACGGTAATTCGGATGAAGTTACCGCCAGAGTCAGAAACGGACTTTCCGATCTGGCGATAATAATGGAACCGTATGATCCGAAGGATCTTCATACGGTACCGGTATATAAGGAGCCGTGGGTTGCGATGTTCTCATGTAAACACCCGCTTGCGCATTCAAAAAAGAAAACCATTCCGCTTAAACTCCTTGCAGAACATGACCTTATAATCCCATCAAGGGGTTCAAGGCTCCAGGAGATCAGCGACTGGTTTTCGCCTCTTGGCATAACGCCCAAGATACGTGCAAAGATCTCAAACGCTACGACCGTATATGAACTGTGCGTACAGAACGTAGGAGTAGCCATATATCCCGCTGCCGCCGGAGATCTGATCCACGACGACAGCGTTATGATCCGAAAGATAACGGATCCCGAATTCATGACCACTTATATACTGATATACTCGGATGCACATCCTCTCTCCCCCGTGGCCGATAAGTTCATCGAACACGTTCTGGGGCAGATCAAATGATCACGCTTCCGTAAACAGGGCTGTAGAGTAATACCTGTCTCCGCTGTCGGGAAGAAGTGCAACTATTACTTTACCGGCATTTTCAGACTTCTTTGCATACTCTATCGCAGCATGAAGTGCAGCTCCCGACGATATTCCGACCGAGATGCCTTCCTTTTTGGCAAGCAGTTTTGCTGCCGCAAAAGCATCTTCGTTCGCTGCCGTGTAAACCTCATCATACACTTTCGTGTTGAGAACATCCGGAACAAAGCCCGCACCTATTCCCTGGATCTTGTGCGCTCCTGCTTTTCCTTCCGACAGTACAGGTGAATCCTTGGGTTCAAGTGCCACTACCTTAACGTTCGGGTTCTGCTCCTTCAGATACTCTCCGGTTCCGGTGACCGTTCCGCCCGTACCTACTCCGGCAATGAAGATATCAACCTTTCCGTCAGTATCCTTCCATATCTCCGGACCCGTTGTTGCCTTATGTATCGCGGGATTTGCAGGATTGACAAACTGCCCGGGAATAAAGCTGTTCGGGATCTCGTTTGCAAGTTCCTGTGCCTTTTCTATGGCGCCCTTCATTCCTTTGGCTCCTTCGGTCAGAACGATCTCCGCACCATATGCTTTAAGGATGCTCCTTCTTTCAACGCTCATCGTCTCAGGCATCGTAAGTATTATGCGATAACCCTTTGATGCCGCGATTGCGGCAAGACCTATACCTGTGTTTCCGGATGTGGGTTCAATGATGACCGATCCTTCCTTTAACAATCCCTTCTGTTCCGCATCCTCGATCATCGCTTTTGCTATACGATCCTTGACGCTTCCTGCCGGGTTAAAGTATTCCAGCTTTACAAGCACCGTTGCCGACAGTCCGAGTTCTTTTTCGATATTGACTATCTCAACAAGAGGTGTGTTTCCCACAAGTCCAAGAGTTCCTTTGTAAATGTTTCCCATTTTTCTTTCCTTTCCTTTAACCAATGATCATGTGCCACTTATCAGATCGCCGCAAATCCTTTCTCAAGATCGGCGATTATATCATCTATATGCTCCGTTCCTATCGAAAGTCTTATCGTATTCTTCTTGATCCCCTGATCGATAAGCTCTTCTTCCGAAAGCTGTGAATGTGTTGTTGATGCGGGATGTATCACAAGGCTCTTAACATCCGCAACGTTTGCAAGAAGCGAGAAGATCTTGAGGTTATCGATGAACTTCCAGGCCTCGTCCTGACCTCCCTTTATATCAAATGTAAAGATCGAACCCCCACCGTTCGGGAAGTACTTCTGATACAGAGCATGATCCGGATGATCAGCGATCGAAGGATGATTGACTTTCTCGACCTTCGGATGCTTTGACAGGAATTCAACCACCTTCTTCGTATTCTCAACGTGCCTCTCGAGACGAAGCGATAAAGTCTCAACACCCTGAAGAAGAAGGAATGCGTTAAACGGTGAGATGGTCGCTCCGGTATCTCTTAAGAGTATCGCCCTGATATATGTCACGAAAGCAGCCGGTCCCACCACATCGTAAAATGATACTCCGTGATAGCTCGGGTTGGGAGCCGCGATGTTCGGGTACTTTCCGCTTGCCTTCCAGTTAAACTTTCCGGACTCCACTATGATACCACCGAGTGTGGTACCGTGTCCTCCTATGAATTTTGTTGCGGAGTGCACGACTATATCCGCACCGTGCTCTATGGGCCTGATCAAAAACGGCGTTCCGAACGTATTGTCCACGACAATGGGGAGACCGTGCTTGTGTGCTATTTCAGCGATGGCATCGATATCCGGGATATCACTGTTGGGGTTTCCGAGAGTCTCAAGGTAGACGGCTCTTGTGTTATCCTTGATCGCTGCCTCAACCTCGGAAAGGTTGTGCGCATCAACAAACGTGGTCTCGATCCCGTACTGGGGAAGAGTATGTGCCAGAAGGTTGTAGCTTCCGCCGTAGATCGTCTTCTGTGCGACTATATGTCCGCCGTTTGCCGCAAGAGCTTCTATCGTATACGTTATCGCTGCAGCTCCCGATGCAAGTGCAAGTGCAGCGTTTCCGCCTTCAAGTGCCGCAAGTCTCTTTTCAAGTACGTCCTGCGTTGAGTTGGTAAGTCTGCCGTATATATTTCCGGCATCAGCCAGTCCGAATCTGTCGGCTGCGTGTTTACTGTTATGAAAAACATAAGATGTTGTCTGGTATATGGGTACCGCTCTTGCGTCACTTGCCGGATCGGCCTCTTCCTGTCCTACGTGCAACTGTAATGTTTCAAATCTGTAATCGCTCATGATATATCTCCTTTTCACCTTTTGAATATGATCTGCATGGTTTCATTTCGGCCTTGGAATAAAACAGCCCGGAGGCTGATCAGCTCCCGGGCTTATGGCTTACAATGAGTATGTTTCAACATCGCTTGTCGAGGCAAAGAAGGCACGATCCTGCCCCGGCCATACTAAAAGCCCGGGAGTATAGCATTCGCCAACACATACACATGTACTGTTCATCTACGCGAATATTAAGCATGTCTTCTTCCTCCTTCTTTACATCATCTGAGCGATATATTAACACTATTAACCTACTATGTCAATAGGTTAATTAAATATTTTTTCATTTTCCTATGTTCACTGTTTGGAATACTCGAAAGTACTGAGAAACTTCCTGGCTCTCTCGGTCTTCGGAGACTCAAAAAAGCTTATGGGATCAGACTGTTCCACTATGGTCCCGGCATCGAGGAGCACTATGCGGTCGGCGATAGCTTTGGCAAAAGCCATTTCATGTGTGACGATGATCATGGTGCGATCCTGGGACGCAAGATCAAGTATGACATCAAGAACTTCTCTTACCATTTCGGGATCGAGCGCGGCGGTAACTTCATCAAAGAGCAGGACCTCCGGGTTCATGATAAGCGCTCTTACTATCGCCACCCTCTGCTTCTGTCCGCCCGAAAGCTGTCTAGGGAAATTACCTTTCTTTGACGACAGTCCGACACGATCCAGGAGTTCTTCAGCTTCTTTTTTCACTTCAGCCTTGTCCCTTTTCTGAACCTTAAGCGGAGCCAGCATTATATTTTCAAGTATGGTCATATGCGGAAAAAGATCATAGCTTTGGAATACCATCCCGATCCTTTCCCGGAGCTTTCTTATATTTCCCGTTGTCGGGTTTACGATCTCGCCGTCAAGAAGGACCTTTCCTTCCTCAATGCTCTCAAGTCCGTTGATGCAGCGAAGGAGCGTACTCTTTCCGCATCCGGAAGGTCCGACTATGACGACGACCTCTCCCTTACTTACGGAAAGATTTATGTCCTCAAGGACGGCAAGATCGTCAAAATTCTTATATAAATGATCTATCTTCAGGATCTCTTCCATTTAGTTCTCCCACCTTTTCTCAAGCATCCTGGACAGTCCGCTGATAGGTCCGCACACGAGATAATACAGCAGAAAGATCACCGCGAACACACCAAAAGCTGCCTTGGGCGAAGTCTTCCTGTTTGCTTCTATTATCTGCTGACCTACTTTTAATACCTCTACTATACCGATCATCGTAACAAGGCTCGTTGTCTTGATCATCCTCGTTATGAGATTGATGGAAAGCGGTATGAGTCTTCGTATGATCTGGGGTATTATAACATAAATATATGTCTGGAGGTTCGACAGTCCCAGCGCCATGCTGCTCTCATACTGTATGGCGGGAATGCTGATAAGGCTTCCGCGAACGAGGTCCGCCATCTCTGCCGTGCCCCAGAATGAAAATACTATAAGTGATGCGGTCTCGGCCGAAAGATTAACGCCCGTCATCTTGGTGATCCCGAAGAATACTATGAACAAAAGGACCATCTGTGGCATTATACGTACGACCTCAAGATAAATACGCAGTACAGCGTTTACTGCCGGCTTTTTCATTGTCATGATCATGCCCAGTATGATACCGAGCACTATACTGACCGCCACCGATATCATGCTGATCTTCATGGCAACACCCAGACCTTCGAGAAGTCGTATCAGATTTTTTCCTTTAAATATAACTTCGATCCCCATATATCAATCTCCGAACATGCTGTAACGCATTTTCTTTTCGATGATGCTCCCCGCAAAAGACACAGGAAGGAGCATGATCACATAAAAGATCACAAGAAGGAACAGACTCTCGGTCGTGTCGTAATACAGACCGATAAGATCCTTTGCCGTAAACATCAGATCCATAAGGCTGATAGCCGAAAATACACTTGTCTCTTTGAGAAGAAATATGATATTTGCAACGATCGCGGGAACACTTATGGATATCGCCTGCGGAAGGATAACCGATACAAAAAGCCTGCCCTTTGACATTCCAAGGGCCATTGCACTTTCGGTCTGAATATACGGAACAGCTTCCAGTCCGCTCCTGAAGCTCTCCGCCATATAGCTTCCCCCAAGAAGTCCGAGAGCTACCGTACCGCAGACTTCTGCGGGAATACTTATTCCGATCGCCGGAAGCCCGAAGTAGATAAAAAACAGCTGGATAAGAAGCGGTGTGTTTCTGAACAGTTCAACATAGAACTTTATGAATCCCGACAGCATCGGTATCTTGAAATACAGAACAAAAGCACTGAACATGCCGATAAAGACCGCCAAAGCGATCCCCATCCATCCGATCTTCAGTGTAAGAAGAAATGCCTCCGTGAACAACGGCAAATATGACCTTATGACTTCAAGATCCATGCTGCCAAACAATTCCTTTCATTTAAATGACACAATACGAGAGAGCCGTAAAGCTCTCCCGTACCGTGGCATGACTGATTAGTTTTCAAAGAATACCACTGCACCGTCATATGTATCTTCAATGAACTTCTTGATCTCATCAGACCTTAATACTGTAACAAGTGCCTTGATCTTGTCAAGTGATTCATTTCCTTCCTTGACGGCGATGATATTAACATATGTCTTGGCTGCTACCGAATCGCTTGCTTCATATGCTATTGAATCCTTACCTACCGAATATCCTGCCTCAAGTGCGTAGTTTCCGTTAAGGACAACATATTCAACTTCGTTTACGACTCTGGCAACCTGGGCTGCTTCAAGCTCAACGAACTTAATGTTGTGAGGATTCTCGGTGATATCATTGACTGTTGCCGTAAGACCTACGCCATCCTTGAGCTTTAAGAGTCCGTTATCCTGAAGAAGGAGCAGTGCTCTAGCTTCGTTTGTCGTATCATTGGGTACTGCTATCGAATCTCCGTCCGCAACATCTGCAAGATCCGACTTCTTACCGGGATAGATCCCGAAAGGCTCATAATGGATACCGCCTGCATTTACAAGGTGTGTTCCCTGCTCTTCATTAAAACTGTCAAGATAAGGAACGTGCTGGAAATAGTTTGCATCAAATTCACCTGATTCAACAACAAGGTTGGGCTGTACATAATCTTCAAATTCAACAACATCAAGCTTGTAACCGTATCCTTCAAGAATGCCTGCTGCCTTTGCAAGTATCTCTGCGTGAGGTGTTGCGGAAGCCGCTATCTTGATAGTCTCACCGTTTCCGTTCGGTATATCAAGATCGCCTGCTGCTGCGGGAGTACTTGCTGCCTGACCATCGACAACTCCGCCTTCAACCACAAGTGTATCCTCATAATCTTTTCCGTATGTATCAAGAAGTGTTGCTTCATAGTCTGCGTGGAAGAAGTTCTCGTTTCCAAGTGCGACTATCTCATCATTGAGCCAGTCAAGAAGCGTGCTGTTTCCTTTTGATACCGCAGGTGCTATCGTATCCTGACTTCCGAGTGAAGGGATACCCACAACGTAGCCTTTGTTTTCAAGTGAGTATGCTATAACTTCCGTATTGTCATTTGCCCATGCAACGCCTGTTCCGTTCTCAAAAGATGTCTTGGCTGATGCATATGTATCAAACTTCTGAAGCTTGATCTCCGGGTTGTTCTTCTCAAGGTATGTCTCAGCTGTCGTGCCTGAGATAACGATTATCTGGTCATCGGCTCCCACCTGATCGAGGCTCTCTATAACGTTGTCCTCATGAGATACTACACCGAGTGCCACATTCATGTAAGGAAGTGCGAAGTCAACCTTTTCTGCTCTTTCTTCGGTAACTGTAAAGTTTGCAAGTACGATGTCGACCTTACCTGTCTCAAGATACTCTACTCTGCTTGCTGCTTCGGTCGATACGTAGTTGATATCAACTCCGAGGTCTTTTCCGATCCTCTCTGCGAAGTATACGTCATAGCCCTGATACTCTCCGTTCTCATCAACATATCCGAAGGGGTTCTTGTCGGAGAACACGCCGATGTTTATCTTTCCGTCGGCCTTGATCTCATCAAGTGTCCTGTAAACCTTATTTGCGTCATCGGCTGCTGCACCGTCAGATGCGGGTGCTGCGGGTGCAAGCCCTGCGCATCCTGTAAGTGCGGATGCCGCTACACCTATCGTGATAAGCCCTGTTAACAGTTTTGTTACTAATGATCTTTTCATAATTATTTTCCTCTCTTCTGATTTTTGTGTTTGTCACTTCGTTATCTGCGTTCCTGTTTCGGGCAAACAAAAAGCCCGGTCTCATCTCCCGGGCAATGGTTCTGCAGTAATCGAAATGACTTCTTTCCTACCTTGGAGTGCATGACAAATGAGCCACACATCCGACCATCTTGCTTGCCCGGGAGTCCAGCATTCGACACATACAACACATACACATCTCTTTTGCTTTCATATTGTCACGCCTCCTTTCTTGGAAGATCAGATTATAAATCTGAATTGTGTAGTATCATACACCTACTTTTTTAGTATGTCAATACCCGGATTGAACTTTTATGTTTATTTTAATATAATACCGTTTATGAGCCTGATATCGCTTACATTCCTTATATTCATGATCGTTTTGCTGATCGCATACTATATGGTCCCCGTCGGCCGGCAGTGGGGCGTTCTTCTTTTATTTTCTCTTGCATTTTATATGTGGGTACATCCATATTGTGTCATATTCCTTGGAATATCCGTTATTGCCACGTGGTATCTTGCGAAAAAGCAGTCACGCACAGCCTGGCTTCTGACTCTTGCGATAAACCTGGGAATACTCATCGTATTTCGCTACAGCATATACTTTGGAGTACATGACCTCATCGTCCCCCTCGGGATTTCCTTCTATACTTTCATGACGCTCGGATATGCACATGACTGCTACCAGAAAAAGATCGAGCCGGAGCAGGATCTTCTGCATTATGCACTGTTCATAACATACTTCCCGCAGATCACGGAAGGACCTATCGGAACATATCAGAAAATGCAGCCGCAGCTCCTCTCCCCTCACAGCTTTGATATGTCCAATATAAAAGAAGGCGGATACCGCATCATAAAAGGCTTGTTCAAAAAGCTTGTGATCGCAGGGAGACTCACATATTACGTTGATACCGTGTTCTCTTCTCCGAAAGACTACGGCGGTCTGACTCTTATCATTGCCGTATTCTTCTATGCGATAGAACTCTACGCCGACTTTTCGGGATATATGGATATCGTGTGCGGTATATCGAAGATGCTCGGTATAGAACTTGCCGAAAACTTCAGACGCCCGTATTTTTCCCGTAACATACAGGAGTATTGGAGGCGCTGGCACATTACACTTAACGAATGGTTCAAGGAGCACCTCATGCTCCCCGCCGTGACTTCAAAATGGAACATTAAAGTCTCAAAGGTAATGTACAGGATCTTCCCAAAGGCAAAAAAGGGAACGATCCGTACCATCTTCCCGCTCATTCTCGTCTGGGTCATCACCGGAATATGGCACGGCGCGGAGGCAGTATATATGTGCTGGGGAATATACTTTGCGATAGTGATGCTCATATCATTTACAACTACGGGATTCTTTAAAAAGTTAAAACTCCGGGTCAGATGGAATGACAGCAATGTTTTCATAATCATATTCCAGACTCTTAGGACATTCCTGATCGTACTGTTCGGCGAGGTCATGTTCAGGTCACACACTATGAACGATGCACTTCTTATATACAAAAAGATATTTACAACAACGCGCATAAACGCGGATGCTATAACTGCCGCACTCGTTCCTTTCGGAAACGGCAACCAGGCCGCCGCATCATCGATCATCCTTGCCGTCCTGATCGGAGGATTGTTTGTGGTAGAGCTGAGAAAAGAGATGAACGACAACGCATTTACAAAACACCGATATGTTCAGGCTTGCATAATGATGACTGCCATCGCACTCTTTGGGATAATAGGCCGTTCCAATTTTATGTACCAGCAGTTTTAGGAAGATAAATGAAAAAGATAATCCTTTCGATCACAATCGCATTAGCTGTTACGGCATTTGTCGTTATCTGCAAGAACCTGTTCTCATACAGGATACCTGTAGGTAACCGCGGGATACAAAGCGCCGTGGATTCGGGTGATATGGACCGGCTCTTTATCGGTTCTTCGACATTTCGAAGTAACCTTGATATAGATGTACTTGATAAAGCGTATGACGGGCGTGACTACATCATCGCATACGGCGGAAACCAGCTTATGGCATTTCCGATCCAGTATGATGAGATAAGGAGTCGCTCGGATAACAGATACGATCTTATGATATTTGAACTGGATCCCCTGATGCTTACGGAAGACGTCAAGCTTTCCGACTCCCGTGTTGTGTTCGATCTGTCATGGAATGGTAAGAAAGCTCTCTGGGATAAGCTCTCGCGGTCGGAGGCTGCCGATTTTTCCGTCTTCTATGAGTATTTTGTAACATCGGGACTTGACGATATATTCACGTACCCCCTTACCGAACCGTTCTATTCTACGAGGTATCATAAGGGTGCCAAGACCGGAGATACTCCCTCCTCGGGACGTGATTATCTTGATAATGAGAAGTTTGATATAAGCGATGCCACGATAGATCCGATACAGGAAAAGGCCGTTTATGAACTGATAGAAAAATGCCGCGAAAACGGGCAGGATATACTGTTCCTCGAAAGTCCGCATTATCACCGCCTGTCAGACGATCCGGTATACAAACGTTATCTTGGTTATTATACGGATATGCTTGACGACAACGGTGTGAGATACATTCTCGCCGAAGACGTTGAGTTTGATAACACGGATCCCGAGTACTTTGAAGATATGGGGCATATGTCCGGAAAAGGTCGCCGGACATATACCGAAAGTCTTATTAAGGTACTATTCTGAAAGTTTCTGTATCATGTCATACATAGCCTGCATGCTGTTGAAGTTGGCAGGCACGATCTGCGTCGCAGGTATGGACACGTCAAATGTTTCATCGATCGCGGCAATGATCTGAATGATATCAAAAGAAGTCAGTATCTTGTCATCGATAAGCTTATCCTCTTTTGAAAAATCGATATCATCTCTTACATCCTGTAAAAGTTCGAGTAATTCTTCCATCTCTTTCTCCTTTTGTTAATCCTGTTTTCCAATACCTTCCGCCATCTTTCCGGCCGCAAACCAGAAGATCGGTGCACATATCTGAAACGCAAGGACGTTGGAACCTATTGACTGAAGTATGCCGACAACAAGTATCCCCGTTTCCGCGAAGTACTTACGTATGTTCTTCACTCCGCTCTCAAGGCACAGAAACATCAGATATGCCCAAAGGGAAAATCCCACGATCCCGTTCTCGCAGTACAGCTTTACAAGCCCACCGTCCGCGATCACATGGGCATCTTCCGTTCCGATCGCTCTGTGTCCGTTGGCTCCGAGCCCGTTTCCTATCCAGAAGTCATACATATTATTGACTGCCGCCACCCACTGCTCACTTCTCTCGGAGATCGCGGTAGGAAGCGATATTATCCTGTACCAGAATTTCAGAAGAAAATCAAATCTTATGATCCCCACTGCCACAAGAACCACCGCTATAAGTCCCAGCTCATAGAAGAAATATCTGCGCTCTATCATATCAAACACAAAGAACACAAGGACGTTCAGATATATCAACACAAGCATCGCAGCGACAAGACCGCTTCGCTGGTTCGCCAGTATCGCAAAGAGAAGGCAGGATGCTATATAGAACAGCCCCTTTTTCTCTTTTTTTTCGAAAAAGTATGCACCGACGAGCATCCCGGCAACCATCAGGAAGCTTAGGCATGTGCTCCCGACCACGGAATTCATGCGCACCCTTACGGTAGGTGCATCCGCTTTGGATACATGGCTCCATGCAAATGACCAGTCACAGTAAAACTGCGGTGCCCATATATAAAGAATGAGTCCCACAAATCCGAGGATGAGCATCGCATATATGAACATCCTGTACCAATTCCCGGTTCTGTCTCCCGCTGTCTTTCCGACAAAATAGAACACCATCGGAAGAACGGATGAGACAAACTCGTTTGCAAATACCGAAAATGAGAATCCTCCCCGAAGGAGCCATATGACCGAAATGATCTGGTACGAAAAAAAGGCTATTGCCATGGCATCGGCAAGCGACACCGGCCGGAGTCTCTTCTGAAATATCAGTTCCGCAACAACGAGTACCATGAGAATTGCACCGAACACACCCGGGCGCATCCCGCCAAAAGCCAGCGTTGCCACGTAGCCCAGTACCGCAAGTTCATAGTACCATTCGGAGATCCTGAAGTTTTTTACAAATGCTTCTTTCATAAGTTAATATACCGTTAAGCTGCACTCATTTCTGACTCCGCCCGTTTCGGTATATATCGTCACCGTGCCCTTGCTTATTCCCACAACGCTTCCGCCCGATTCAACTCTTGCGATCTTCTCGTCCTCGGACTTCCATACGACATCCGTTTTCTTAAGCTTTGTATTCTTAAGCGACACTGTGGTTTTCTTGCCCTCTTTTACACGAACAGCTGCCTTTGATATGACCGGCGCTTTGACATAAACATCGCACAGATACTGCTTCCCGTCTATTGTTGCTATGAGCGATACGGGTTCATTATCTTTGTTCGCCGCAAGTCCCTTGATGACCGCCTTCCCGGTTGCAGCTCCTTTCTTATTAAGCTGCTTTTGGGCCGCAAGCCGTTCCGGATCGGAAGAGGAATAATCCGCCCCCGAAGCAGCGGTGACATTCTTCATGGAGATAGTCATTTCCTGTCCCGTAAGTACCTGATATGAGGTTTTTGCATATTGAGGCTTGGAAACAGCCAGCGTTGCTTTTACGGAATAATCTTTTACGGAACCGTTTTTGCCTTTTCCCGATATTACAACCGTAATGTTGGTCTTTCCCGCGGATCCTGCCGTTATGAGTCCGTCACCGTCTATTTGCGCAACATCTGTCTTGGAACTTGCAAATCCTGTGAATGTATACTTAGCTCCTTCCGGAACATTTGTTATTGCATCATAGACCGATATCTGCTGTCCCTCATAGGTAAGCGGTACGGCAAATTTGATGACCGGCTTGGGAAGAACGTTAAATGACACACTGTCATACTCTTCACCCTTATACCTGTCTGTTACCTTAACAGTGACTTCACCCGGCTTCTTGACGGTCATGATCCCTTTCTTGTCTATCGAAACAAGACCCGGAACGGATGGCGTAAAGATAAAATCCGACGCCGGAGTCTTTCCGTCAAAATAAGCTTTGGATATATCCGTCTGTTCGCCTACTATGATCGTTTCAACAAGCTTGCCGCCCGATCTTTTAACAAAAACCTTTGCGGAATCCGTCTTGGTCACTTCAACATCATCAAGTTTTTCAAAAGCCGTCACCGTGACTGTCGCTGTTCCCGGAGCAAGGGGAGTGATCGTCACGCTTTTTTTGTCCCCGGATTCGCTGATCTTTATACAATCACCGTCAACGGTCCACGAAAACCCGGCACGGCAATCCTCGGGCTCTGCGGATGCGCTTATCACTTCTTCATATCCGAGGGGGAGCGTAACGCTTTCCTTATCAAGCGTAACATTTTTCAGCATAAGGCTCTGATCGACCTTCCAGCGGGCATACAACGTTATGTCACTGTTTACTTTGTCTGATCCGAACTTCCAGGGTTTTGTCAGCTCCGGATCTTTAAACCATCCGTCAAAAGCATACCTGTCTTTCACAGGAGCCTCCGGTTCTTTCAGCAATCCGGACTTTACAACCTTAGCAGGCTGTATCTCGCTTCCGCCGTTTGTCTCGAACGTACAGGTAAAGGTTTCCGTATATCTTGTATAATAGTATTCCGAAGCTTCAACTTCTGCCTTTGTTAACTTCCTGCCCCAATGAACGGAACTGTTCATATTTCCCTCGGCAATGACCACGCCTTCATCATGCTTCTCAAGTATTATCACAGTATGATAGTCGCCCTTCAACCGAAGTATATCTCCCACACGCAGGTCATCATAAACCACTGTATTTCTTTCGTATGCCGGAGCATTTCCGAATGCCGCATCACTTAATATCATGGCAAACGCAACGCATCCGCCTCCTATAAACTGAGAATACGCCATGCTCGATCCTTCGGGATAGAGGATATTGTACCAGGAGTATTTATCACTGTTTGTCCAATGCTTTCCCTCCGGATAATCAGATTTCATCGCGATCATCCTCTCATAAATGACCGCTTCATCATCCGTGTATTCCACCGCGGAAGCAAACTCGTCATGATCCGCCGGTACATCCACTTCATCGAATGTGGCAATGTAGTATCCGGTATCCGAATACGCCTCAGCCGCTATCGAATAATCTGTTTCGGAAAAGAGGGATCCCTCCTGTTCTTCATTGATCTCATCTGCTAAGACCGGTATAGAAAACGCTCCTGTAGCAACAGATAACATCATCATTAAAGCAATGGCCTTATTTATTATACGTTTCATAGATCTCTCCATTTCTGTTATCACTTGAATGTAAGAAAAATCATACATTAATTGTTTCGTACTCGTCAACCACCGTGTATATCATACCGTTCCTGCCCCGGTCCGAACGCATGAGAGCTATATACTCCACATCCATTGCGGCAGGAAAAGGTGTATCCGTCGGGAAGCCTTTTTCGTATGTTATCTTTCTTGCGATGGTCATATGCGGTGTGAACTTCTTTTTGTCAAAGGGTATACCGTTATCCGAGAGAGCCTTTCTGATGCGCTTAACGTTTGCCGCAAGTCCCTTGTCTTCCTTTACACCTATCCAGTATGTATCACCGAAAGTTCCAAATCCGTCGATGACGAGCCTTACCGGCTCAAAGTCTATCTGAGACAGTATGTCCGAAATATGATCGGGATCGCTGTATTCTCCTATAAATGCAAGAGTCAGATGCATGTTCTCACGTGTGGTATAGTTACCTTTTACACCCTGCATCTGAAGGCGCTTTTGTATCATGCACAACTCGTCTTTTATGTTATTGTCGGGAACAATGGCAAGAAAAAGTCTCAATCTTTTCGCTCCTCTTCATTGGTATAGCACTCCCTGAAGCGTCCGTGGAACGAAGGCTCTATCCCGGCAACATACAGATGGGACGTATCCCCGAACGATGTCATCCTGAATTGAGCGATACCTTCACGTCTTTCCTCCGTCACGACAGTAGTAACGGAAGTCGGTGCCGCAATAGCCGCATGCCACAGAACAAACAACGGAAGATTCAACAGGTATGACAGAAGTACGCATTCAAGTCCGAAATGACAAAAGAACACTATCGTATCGTTGTTTGCCCGCTCTGCGATAAACAGTTTTCCATCTTTTTTGTATCCGTGCTGTTCAAGAAATGATCCAAACTCTGAATATATCCGGTCGATCTCTTCTCGAACACCCGCTTCCTCAAGCTTAGGCTGTTCCGTCCATCTGTCGGGATCAAAAGCATGAGGCATGGCCATCCAGTCCTGAGGGAGCCAGTCCCATGCCACACCCTTCTTCTCGGTCCGTTCTACCATCGGTGCAAACTCGCGAAGCCACCAAAGCTCCCGGGCCTGCATGTTCATCTTCGGAAGGCAGAAGTCAGCCGTCTGTCTTGCTCTTCCAAGCGGGGATACATAGCACTCGTCGGCTTTTATGTTCTTCATCCGCTCCGACAGTGCCTCTGCTTCCTTTAACCCTCTTTCGGTAAGCGTATCATTCTCATAATCAGGATCCCCGTGACGTACTATTATCAGTTTCATATCATCTCCGCTTTCTAAACGCTCCGAATTCCTTAACAAGTTCGGCGACCTTATTCATTATACTATATAACGGATATCTTATTTCAACTTTCTCTGAAATGAAGAAAAGATATAACTCCGATGGGCAGAAAATACACACACCACGCTACAAGAGCGAGCCTTCCGCCAAGTCCGTCGCCGCCGGACGACATCTTTGAGAACATTCCCGTTATCGGCATAAACGTGCAGCTGAAGTAGAACACCCCATGTATCATCATAAGTGCTTTGAGCCACTTGTCCGCCTTGTTCTCTGCTTTCATCGAAAGCCCCGTGAAGAATGTCGAAAGTGCCATCATACCGTAGCCAAGCAGGTCGAAGTTAAATATCAGCCCGAACCTGCCGAATTCCAACAGATTTGCCGCCTGTTCGGTCAGTTGTTCGTTGTGTACCGTGGTCAGCTGGGTAAAGTAAACCAGCATAATAAACGTGCCGTACACCGCGGCAAGGATCAGGCCAATATTCGCCGGGACTTTGCGGTCGTTTTCGCTTTCGTTGTGAAGACCTGCTGTCATCATAATAAACCCGAGCGGCAGGATAAGGCACACGAAGTAATATCCCATGGGATAGTTGATTATCAGGAATAGCGCAAACAGAAAAACTGTCACCGTAACTATCGCTGAGCCTGCTTTTGGTATCATTTTGTTCATATTCATTTACTCTTTCTCCTTATATTTTCAATTTCCCATGAACAACAAGTGCATAAAACATATTTCTTGAAGACCGGAGCATACGCTCCGTTTCTTCCACAATTATCTTAGCTGCTGCAGGATTAAGGATCCTCCGAATAGAGGACCTTGAAAAGAATAGAGTGTTTCTCTCACCGTTAAGAATTATACGTTCAAAATGATAACAGGTTCTATGGTTGCGATAATTCCGGCTTTACTTGCTTCCACGCTTCGAAGCACGAGTGTATATGCAAGAAATGGGATCACGGCTGTTACTCTATTTAACTCCATCATCGAAAGTCCATATATAAGCTCCACCGGATACCTGATCGAGGTCATCATCATCAAGGATGACGCCTGCATCCTCAACATTCTTCTTTGTTTCGTCAAGTATCTTCTTTACTTCTGCTTCAGACTTTGCATTCCCCAATTTATTATTCAGTTTATCTGTCAGTTTCATATCTCTACCTCCCATTTTACTGCTGACTTTCCTCTATATTGATTTTACCATATCAGAATGATTTAACAACCGATTGTTACAATTCAAAAAGGCTCGAGATACTGATATATCAGTATTTCAAGCCCTTATTGATCCCGTGTGTGAAAGGATTCGAACCATTTACACGCACCACAACCAGCATAAAGACTGGCTTTGTTGGATGTCCATTCCTTTTTCAACAGAAATTCAACATCAACCTTACCAATCAAATTCCTCTTCGGAAGCAGTCATGAACGGCTTCAAATCATATTGAGCCCCAATATTGGTTACATCAATCTTCTCGACACATGTCCCGGTCCACGGAAAAGTGTGGACAAACTCATCTACAATAACCATTACTTCTACCGTAGACAGTTTGTTATCCGAAACATAACCCGATCCCTGTCTGTGCGAAAAACCATGTTGTTTGAAGAATCTCTTCACCTCGTAATAAGCCTTGTTGTATGGTTTATAATATTGGGCTAATTCACGCGTATCGAGGTCAAAGTTTATAGCTTTATAATACTTTCTCTCCAACCCTGCTCACCTTGCCATATCCAAAATACTCAAGAAGATCTTCTTCGCTGAAATCGTTAGGATCATCGGAATCATCACTATTACACAGTATCCATCGGGTTGCATTATCCATAAACCACGACTGTTTCCTCAAGCCGTTAAGGATTATGGTAAAATTCCCAAAATCTGTGCTCTTACCACTGCCTCGATATTCAACATCCTCACCGGATTCAAATCTGTTTAATCCGTGTCTTAAGAAGATCCCGTCAATCTTTTCATTTATCTTATCTATTGAATATTGGCCGCTACTCTCTATTTTGTCTTTATCCATCTTGATGATCATTTTTATCATATTCATCTTCCTTTCAGAGCAGTTCATAATACAATATATTATCATCCGGTTATGGCTTACGCAATAATTCATCCCTCTCTGTCTCTCCCTTGATATTCCATGGTCTGATGGCGTCAACCAATAAAAAAGCCCGAAATACCAAATCCGGCATTTCGAGCACCGTGTGTGAAAGGATTCGAACCATTTACACACATCGAAAACAACGATTTTACAAGCCTTTTAGGATGTCCTTCTTTTTTTCAACAAAAAATCAACATTCCTATGATACCCCACTTCAAACAAAGAAGTGCAATGAATATATTTACGATATATCTAACCATTAAGCTGTTTCTAAGAAACAATCGTTGACGGATCACCTTTATAAGGATTCTCCTTATCATAGTGTAATGCTTCTGTTTTTAAAGTCTCCGGTTCCATGCGGTCAAAATAATCTCTCTGCCATTTCGTATAATCATCACGTTCACGGATTATTACAGAGATAAACTGTTCCGCATCTATTATTCCAAGTTCCTTTAGCAAGCATTCCATTCCTCTATTCATTAATTCGGCTGTACTCATAGTCACACCTCCATCTCCTCGATAAACCTAATCGGATTTAACAATTTAATGCTATCAGTACGATACTTTAAAAGGCGTACATCCGTCGACAAAAAGAAATCAGTCCCTGCATAAATTGCACATGCAACATGAACTGCATCCTTAAACTTTACCCCCGTTGCCATAATTGATTTAATGCTTTCCTCCAACTTATTGTTATAAATCTCACCCGGAACATAATAGGATGTGTTCTCTGTAATGAACTTCATAATGGGGGTTTTACGAATATCATAGGGAGACTTCTCAGCCTCATATCTTGACATAAATGATGATACAAGTTCGATTTCATTGTTCTTGATCATATCCTGAATTTTGATCTTGGCCTGTGCTTCAAGCGAAATCTTAATATATGACTGATCATCATATGGTCTGTTGTAACAACAATTGTCTAAATATACTTTCATCAGCTTTACACGGCTCCCTATTTGCATTATATCATAATTAATACTATCCGCGAAACAATCATTCTTTCTTCCACCCGTCGGCTCAGTCGAATATTGAATACTATTTTCATTTATAATTTGTGATGCCAGATGTATCCCTAGAGGCATATCCCTCTATATACTCTGATCCAGACACAATTTTCCCAATATCCGTATACTCAGAATCCGGGGATTCATCGTAGTTATAATAAATCTGTTCTTTCTTAATGGTATTATTCTGTAAAGATAATCTGTAAACTGTCTGTTCACCCATCCCTGCTACTTCCCACAGAATTCCATTACCATTCGGATATGTATAAAAACACGAATCGCCGGTTGCGACTTCGCCTACTTTTATAACCGCATTCTTATCAGTATCATATTTCAATATGATTCCATGTTTGGATGCTTCGATTTCACCAAAATCAAGAATAAGTTCCGGAATACCATCCTTATCGATATCATAAACATAATAACCGCTTAGAGGTTCATTGCTGTATCCATTCCCACTACCGCTCGAAAGGATTTTGGCAAATCCATCATTCCAGGTTACGCTACCTGCATTCGAGCTACCGTTAACATTCTTCTTTGAAATCGTAAGCTTGGCCCCCGTCTGCAGGCTATAGTCTGTCTTGGCAAACAGCGGCGCCTTTACAGAAAGATTGGCTGATACCTTAAGTGTACCCGGTTTACCCTTCTCCCCAAAGTATGCAGTTATCTTTGCAGTTCCGTTTGTTTTATCAACATCTAAATATTGCAAGCAGGCTGGAATGGTTATATGCAAATCTCCACATGATGTAAGACGTACATGTTTAACGAACATGTATAAAAACGGAGTATCACTTGCGTACATTCAGAAATTTGCCGGGCACGAAAACGAAAAACAGACCGAAAAGTACCTGAGGCTTACTACAAAAGACATGGTTCAAAACGAAAACACCTCCTGTCTTAATATGGATCATCGCAAGCTCAGCATGTATAAAAATGCGAATTTTAGAGATAAAATCGTACTCATGCAAAAGAAAGCATAAGAATTCAACAAATTCAACACCCTTTTTCAAGCAACAAAAAAGCTCGAAACGCCACAAAACAAGGCATTTCGAGCACCGTGTGTGAAAGGATTCGAACCCTCGACCTTCTGGTCCGTAGCCAGACGCTCTATCCAGCTGAGCTACACACACTTAATGTAGATAGGAGGGACCCTATCCGACACTTCGATAATACTATCACACGCCCCCTTATTCGTCAACAGTCGAATAGTCCCGCATTTTTCTCCTCTATCGCCTTGATCGCGTGATATGTGTATTCGATATAAGGTACGGCTATGTTGTTTTCCGAAGCCATGTCAAGCAGATAGCCGCACAGGCTTTCTATCTCCGTTGTGCGCTTTGCGTCAAGATCCTGAAGGGTGGAATAGCGCGAACTGTCTGCGCACTCATATATCCCCACTTCTTCGGGAAGATCCACTCCGCGTATATGGGCAAGCGCCCTTACCTCAGCCCACAACTTCTTTGCAAGGAACAGTCCATGCTCACTTCTTGTGTAAAGTGCCGCAGGAACACCGAGAACAGCCTGTGGGAGATTATTGCTGATGTTCTTGGCGTATTTTGTCCAGATATCAAACATGATATCGTTACTTTTTACAAAATGAAGCTGCGTATCGGAAACAGCTCCCTCTACCATCTTAAGCTTCTTTCCGGCATTCGGGATATCTACAGCCCCATAATAAACGGTAGTATTATATGTGCTGTCGAATACGATCTCATCATCGAATCTTCTTGATGCTATCATTATGATGCTGTGGAGCACATGCTCACGTCCTATGACATCCGCAATGATCTCTTCGGAATCTGCACCGTTAAGCATCGATAAAACCACCGTATCATCCCCGATAAGCGGCGGCAGCATCCGTGCCGCTTCAGCTGTTGCATTCCCCTTTACGGCAAATATGATCACATCCTGGGGCCCTGCCTCCTCGGGAGTTGCAACACTCGGATGATATAGGTTTCCGTTAACCTTTATCCCTTTTTCGGTAAGTCTGTTGAGCCTGCTGCCGTCAGCAACGACCGTAAACTGTCTGTCATTCTTGGGGGCGTTTTCCATTCCCCATATAAAATATCCGCCGACTGCTCCGGCTCCGATCAAAGCTACTTTCATATATTCTCCTGTCTAATAAAAGTAGGCAACCTCATCTTCAGGCGCTTTTGTGTTCTCAATACTCTCCGCGACCATAACCGGTGACGGTTCATTAGTCTGACGGTTCATAATAGCCCTAACCTTTGCCGTGACCTCTATCCATGAGCCTTCCTTTACATCTGCCTGTTTGGAATACTCGCACGGGAAGCCCACAAGTGCGATATCCTCCGCACAGCATGTCATGGCAGGTCTTGCCACAACAAACAGGTTATCCTTCTTAACGTCCTTCGGATGAAGTGCTTTTGCTTTAAACCGCACTTTTTTATCAATGTATCCCGACAGGTTCTCAAATATGTCTATGTAAAATATACCGTAATCTTCATCACCGATGTCAATAACCGACGCATTGATATCATACGGAAGTTCCTCCGGGACGTTGTCCTCGACCTTTCCTTCCGGCGTCTCATACAGTACCTGAGCGCGACGGTTTACCGCACGTACCATTCTCTTGAACATTGCACGGTCGTGCTTTTCTTCGCATCTGTTGAACACGACAAGATCCGAATACAGGAACTGATTGGTCATCATCATCTTCATATTGGAAAGGTACATCTCAAATGTGCCGGAATCCACGGGAGTGATCACTTCGGCTATCTGCCAGTTTTGCGGCAGCGCATCAAGAAGCTCATTGATATCCCACATACCGTTTGACTCTATTATCACACGGTTGGGACGTACCTCTTTTTCCATGCCTTTAAACAGTTCAGGGCTTACATCATCTTCGTCTTCTATTGTACGGACAACGAACCTGCTGTCGTTAAGGCGCATGATATCTATGGATTCTTCACCCTCTTCGCAGACGATATAAAGCGTATCGGCACCGTCTTTGAACTGGCCTTCATCCATTGTCTGCCTTATGAAGCTTGTTTTGCCTCCGTCAAGAAAACCCGTAAAAAGGTACACGGGTATAGGTCTTTTGCCAAGCATTTCTTATACCCCGAACAATCCTGCAAGATCATCTTCTTTGATCTGCGCTCCGATAACACACAGCCTTCCGGTATAATCTGCCCCACCGTCTCTGATCTCTGTCTCACCGGGAGTCAGATCAAAATGCAGCCACTTCCCATCGGTTGACATAACTATTCCCTTTGCTCTGAGCACCTGTCCGTAATCCTCGCTGTTTGCAAGCTTTAACAGGATGCCCTCAAGTTCAGCGGCATCAAATTTCTTCGTTGTCTCAACACCCCAGCTTGTGAACACCTCATCCGCATCATGATCATGGTGATGGTGATGATGATGCTCGTGGTCGTGTTCATTATCATGGTGATGTTCGTGATCGTGATGATGTTCGTGATCGTGTTCATGGTCATGTTCAAGCTCAAGTTCATGTTCAAGAGCTTTCGCGTCGCTCATAGCCCCAAATATCACACTTCCCGTTATCTCCTCCCAAGGCGTTGTGATAACCGAAGCTTCATGATTTTTCTCCCTTATAAGCTTAACCGTTTCATCAAGCTTGGCAGGATCAAGTCCCTGAGTACGAGACAGGACGATACATCTTGCAGTCTCAACCTGATTATTGAAGAATTCGCCGAAGTTCTTCATATACAGCTTTGCCTTCTTGGCATCAACGACCGTGGTCGCTGTCGCTATCTCAATACCGGCCTCTTCAGATACGTTCATAACGGCCTTTTCCACATCGGACAGTTTTCCCACTCCCGAAGGCTCGATCACGATCCTGTCCGGATGATATTCGTTCACAACCTTTTTAAGAGCAGTTCCAAAATCACCCACAAGCGAGCAGCATATACACCCGCTGTTCATCTCGGTTATATTGATACCCGCATCCTTTAAGAATCCGCCGTCTATTCCTATCTCACCGAATTCATTTTCTATGAGCACTATCTGCTGTCCTGCAAATACTTCACTTATCAGTTTTTTGATAAGAGTCGTCTTTCCCGCTCCGAGAAATCCCGAAATGATATCAACTTTAGTCATTTAAGCCACCTTCCTTTTCTATCCTACAGAAAACATAAACGCAAGCAGTATGATATTTATCATGCTCTGAATAACGCAAAATCTGAACACGACCTGCGTATTTGACCACTCCTTGACCTTTCGTGCCTGGTCATGAAGCGGGCAGCGCGTATTTACCAGTATCTTTATCTTGAAAAATCGCAGCAGTGCGACCTTTACAAGTCCCAATCCTCCGTCAAATATCATAACAGCGGCAAACGGGATGTATAAAAGCGGGTATCCGCAGATAAGTGCGGTTACGGCTATCATCATTCCCATCGCACGGCTTCCGGCATCTCCCATCAGCATCGTGCTGGGGTTCGCATTGTACCACAGATACGCGACCAATACCACGATAAAGTACAGTATAAAATATGTGTTCATATCATAGGCACCGATTATGCCGAAGATCATGAAACTCAAGAGCGTTATGATACAAAGCGATGCCGAGAGCCCATCGACTCCGTCGGTACAATTGGTAACATTGATGGACATCCACACAAGCGCCATGATGAGGATCGCGGCAGGCACATACGGGATCGTTATCGTGATATTCCACGGAAAAGCAACATAAAAACAGTTACCGTTATAGTACAGATAAGTCACGGCAACAGCAGCACCGAGCATAAGGTCGAGCGCGCCCTTCAGATACTCGTTCCACGGCTTTTCGGATGCATCGTCGAAAAAACCTGTGAGCATTGTTGCGACTATCACAAGTGTATATATGAGTCTTTCAAGATCGAGAAAATCAAATATGATCGAGCATATCGCAAAGACAAGCACAAATATGATCCCGACGCCACGAACCTTTCCTTTCGAAAGCGTTCCGTCAACCGCAAAAGCCCTTCCCTGATCGTGCGGCATCTTTGATGCCAGGGCTTTCATCAGGATAATGGTAAGTGCAAACGACAGCACCAACCCGGACAGATGTGAAAACCGCAAATAACTGATTTCTGTCAGAAGATCAAACATACAAATTCACCTCAAACCGATACTTTTACGTAAAATCAGAAGCGTCAAACGACGCTTCTGATTATAGAACAGATTACCATCTTAAACAAGGCATATCGCTTAGCCTTCTATCGAGATGTATTTTCTTTCTTCAACTGCAGGTGCTACTTCCTTCTTCGGAACAAATACCTTTAAGATACCGTCCTCAAATTTAGCCTTAACCTCTGACTCTTCGATCTCTTCTCCGATATAGAAGCTTCTCGAGCAGCTGCCGAATGTCCTCTCTCTTCTGATGTAGGTTCCATCCTCTTCCTTTTCCTCATGCTCCTCATTTGTCTTGGCACTTACCGTAAGATATCCGTCCTTAAGCTCTGCCGAGATATCTTCCTTCTTGTATCCCGGAAGATCTATATCAAGAGTAAAACCTTTGTCGCTTTCCTTGACATCCGTTCTCATGACCTGGGGTATCGGTGCTCCCCTGAACGCCTTAATGGGCTTGGAAACAGTGTCAAAAAAATCATCAAATAAACTTTCACCGAAAATACTGGGCATCATCATAATTCATTCCTCCTTTTATTTCGCGACCTGAAAGGTCTTTTTTTCTTTGGACTGATTATGTTATACCACAGTTGTTAGCACTCGTCAAGCATGAGTGCTAACAAAAATTGTGAAAATTGTGTGAACCCCTCTTAACCCCCGTTTTTCCTCCGTATTCTGCGCAATTTCGAATAATTGAGTATAAACCTGAGAGTCTCATCAACAGCTACCATTATGAATATCTCCATGATCCCCATATGGAGCTTTGTGACCATGATCGTACTCGACGCAATGACAAACACGGTTCCGAACAGCTGGGTCTTAAGCATCCACGAAGGCTCACCGTATCCTTTTATTCCGGAGCCGAAGATGATATTACCGCTCTTCGGGATCAGGTCAAGCCCTACGATGAGGAGGTATAACCCCGCTGCGGCAAGAACATCTTTGTCCGTAGTGAACATTCCGAGTATCTGCTGTGGGAACACGATAAACAGTATGAGGTTGAATATACATATAGCCCAGCTGAGGACAACTGACGAGATCACGACGTCCCATACTCCCCTGACGCTCTTTTTGCCTGTTTCATATCCCGAAAGCGTAAGCGTGGCCGTTCCTATAGACGTGACCATGACAACCGCTATAAGTTCTACTCCGAATACGATCGAATGTATTCCCGCAGCCTTTACCGAAACCTGATTGAGCATTGCTATAAGGTAAAGGTTTCCGAGATTCCATGCAAAATCCTCGCACGCAGCCGGAGCGCCGAACCTGATCGTTTTGGCAAAATAAGAAAACTTTGCCCCGAGTATACGGGACAGCGACGGACGAAGAGTAAGGTCCTTTGCAAAGAGTACATAAGCAAGAACGATCGCATCACCAAGCAGTTCTGCAATAGTGGTCGCAAGCGCCGCTCCTTTTACTCCCATAGCCGGAAAACCGAAGTGTCCGAATATCATCACATAGTCAAGTATTACATTGGCCACGGATCTTGACAGGCCATACCATATCATTATCTGAGTCTTCTGGCTCACCTGGAGCATACAGCTTACAGATGCTCCTATACCGGTCAGCACGAAGATAGGCGAGAAACAGCGGGCATAATCGATACTCATACCGATGATGCTCTCATCCACGCCCATAAGGTTAAATGCGATGCGCGGATACATCAGCCAGAACAAAAACAGTATAACGCCGAGTACATTATTATATTTAAACAGTGATGCAAGCGTATCCTTCGCCTTTTCGATCTCATTTGCGCCGTATGCCTGACTGACGAGTATCGTCGCCCCTGTAGTAAGTGCAAATATCGAACTCATCGTCGTCCACATAGGTGTAGATGCGTTACCGACGGCACTCATGCTCTCGAGAGACAGCCTTCCGATGAAGATACGATCTATCATCATCTGAAGCTGAGAGATAAGGTTGGAAAGCATGATGGGGATCGCTATTGCAAGTATTTTTTTTATATAAGATTTCATTATTCTATCCATTTCTGCATATAAAGCCTGCGCAGAACGGCTATTTTGCTCTTGCAAGTCGCATGAACAGACTCGTATATGTCATAACTACAAGAGGTAATATCTGGAGCATGACGCGGTTTCCCGAATCCCCGATGTTTTCTCCGAGAACATCCCCTCTGCCAAATGATGCTATAAATGTCAAAAGCAGGAATCCTGCGGTAAGAACTATACTAAATGTGTCAAAATCATCCGTATCCGTTTTTTGTTTTTTCCGTAACAACACATATTCCACCACAAGGACCGCGGTCATCGAGATAACAAAGTAAGGGAACATCCCCCAGCCGCTCTGCCTGAAAAGATTCGCGGCAAAAGCCTTCAGGTCTCCGATATACAGCTCACTGTTCCTGATAAACAGAAGAACATTTCCCAATACAAGTCCTCCTATATATACCCACGGGAGGTTTTGTTGAAGTCTTGCCGGGAGCCGTTCCTGCACAAATGCGATATAGACCGCCGCACCGGCTATCGCCAGAACAAGGAAAGCAGCCTTTACCGGGGTAAGGAACAGGTAGATATTGTCATAAATGTAGAACTGCGTAAAGATCCTGACGCAGTATCCTCCGAACAAAATGATCATCGGGATCAGGACAAAGCCTGCAAGGCTCCGGTTCCTCTTTGCCTTGATCGCAATGCACAGTGCAAGCCATACAACAAATATGGTCCCTTCGATGCGAAGAAGCGACAGCGCCACGAGCAGTATCGATCCCGCCTCGAGCATTTCATCATTGTCATACACCGTATACGCCGCCATAAAGAACAACTCCATGAAGTACATATTTGCAAGTGCCCAATGACCGAGTATCAGGAACGGCGTCGCCGTCACGAGAAATACAACTGATGTCGCTGTTGCAATGACAGCTCCCCTTTTATCGAAGTATTTATTCGCCCTTTCCCAGACACACGTTCCGAAGAAAGCGACAAAATCGATATGGAAGAATTCCCTTATCCCAAATGTTTCGCCAAATCCGAACAGTGACGGCAGAGTGTCTATCACCACCGAACCAAGCCCCGTGTCGGTAAGCCAGCAGTCGAACTGATCCCTCAGTCCCCCATAGAACACTATGCTTTCCGGATATCTTTTGAAATAGTACATCGTATCATTCGATATTGCTACAGGAAGCATTCCGCTGCAGGCAACAAGCGCTGCCGCGAGTGCCACAGCGGATACAATTGCCATGTGTCCTGCCATGCTGCACGAAATGCCCAAAAAAGCCTTTCTGCGGATCACGACAGCTGCCACCGTTTCCAAAACTAGTGCTGCACATATCGACAATCCGGTAAAGGGTATCGCCGCCACTATCATGGCATACGCGGTTATGATAAATGCACATAATCCCACAGGAAAGGCAAGCACGGATCTTATGATGATCGAAGTGTTTTTCTTCAGTATACAGTCTGTCAAAACGGCTCCGAATGCAAAGAGGACGCACACAGCCAGTACCTGCCTGATATAGTATCCCTGTATCGATACAAGATATTCTGTTATAAACGATCCAAGCTGATTCATAATCCCATCATTTTGTCGTAATAGTCTTTTGAAGCTATGTAGTAACTCTCGGTATCATGCACATCCTCATGCTGCCATAAGAGTACGATCTCGTCATTGTCCGCAAGACCCTCGGTACATATGTATACCCTGGAATCTCCGATGAACGTGTTGTAAAACCAATAATGATAAAATGCATTGCCCCACTCATCATCATAAGGAGACAGCGGAAAAGTATAACGGAGCATATCATTTGCCGGACCAAGATCCTCAAAATGCATCTTCTGTTCATCCGACAGTATAACTTCGTTAAGCTTATCATCCTTTACTATCGTTGCCTTGTTGAATTCAAGATAATCCCATATATTGATCGCATGATACCAGTAATACAGCCAATAATCTCCCAGGTCTTCCGACAGTTCATCAGCCTTTGAAGTATCATATGCATCATTTGGTGTGTATACGGTCTTTCCCTTAAAGAACTCATCCAGAAATGCATCCGGGTATTCTTTTGTTTCGAAGAACTCCGGCTGATATACCGTTTGATATTTCGGCCTGTAAAACCTTATGTTGTTGTCAAGCGTATTAACATTATATGCAACAAAAAACAGAATCATTCCGATCGCGTACAAAGCAAGAATGATCCTTTTCTTCCTGAGTATTGGAATATGTAACAAAGCAAGCACCGCAACCGTTAACCCTGCGGCTATAATGATCTTCATAGAGTATAGTATAATTCATGCACCTGTCTTTTACAATTCAAAAACACTATGCCTGCCGGTGAAAAAATGATATAATTTACCCATAAAAACATTATCAGGAGGGGACTATAATGCAAGACTACAAAAAGATCGATCACAGCAAGAATAAGGATGTTGTTCTTCGTTACATCCCGGGGCACTTCATCACACCCAACTCGCATGTCAATTACTACATGGATCTTAGCGACATGAAAGCAAGACAGCGCGAGGCAAGAGCCACGGGCGAAGAACTTGCGGATCTGTATCTGGCTTCCGATGTCATTGATACTATACTCTGCCTTAACGGCACCGAGATAGTCGGTGCATACATGGCGAACAAACTTACAAAGGCCGGGATAATCTCAGCCAATCGCCACCAGACGATGTACATCACCAGTCCCGAATACAACATAAGCGGACAGATGATGTTCCGCGAGAACAATCAGCATATGATAAAGGGCAAGAAAGTTCTGGTGCTCATAGACACTGCTACAACAGGAAGCACTTTAAAGAGCGCGGTAGGATCGATCAGATTCTACGGCGGAACACCGATCGGAATATCCGCGATCTTCTCTGTTGCAACACAGATCGACAATATCCCCATAAGATCTCTGTACTCAACAAGAGATCTTCCCGATTACGCAAGCTATGCTCAGGACAGCTGCCCGCTTTGCTCAAATGGCATTCCGGTAGATGCGATATGTAACGGATTCGGTTATTCTTCGATCCAGTAAGCATTAACGATCAGTACAAACTCAAAACCGCTCAAGCGTTATGCCTGAGCGGTTTTCTTATTACAGGGGACGAGAGAATCGAACTCCCACCAAAGGTTTTGGAGACCCCTATCATACCATTTGACCAGTCCCCTTTAACAATATAATAGGCGGCCGATGACCGCCTATTCTTTATATCAAATCTTGGAGCAGGTGTCAACCTACTTTAGAACCTCATTATGCCCATCGCGCGATTCTGCTCGTCCTCCTCACGCTTCTTCTGCATCATTATCTGGTACTGATTGAGCGTCTCCTGCTTCTTCTTCTCGGATACAGCCTTTGCCATGTCAAGATCCTCCAGCCTCGATCGGGATGAAAGAGTGTTCTCTGCGGCATAATCATTATATCTTATGGCAGACTCAAGTGCATTTGTCTGTGCACCCATCGAACTTCTTGATTCCGAAACCTTGGAGATCGCATCTGTTATTCTGGTAAGATCAAAATCCTTGGTCACATCAAATCCTTCAATACCAAGATCCGCAAGGGTTGAACTTACCATCTGTATCTTCTGACCCGTACCGTCCGGTTTTGTTGCAAGGTTGATATCGGCCATGCTTCCGTCAAGTATCTTCATCGTGTTGAACTCGGTACCTTTTGCAACACCTTCGATATCCGAAAGAAGCTGATCCACTTCACTCTGGATCGCACCGAGCTCCTCGCCGGTATTAAGTCCGCTGCTTGCCTTAACACCAAGCTCATATATCCTCTGAAGGCTGTCTGTGATCTGTCCGAGTGCACCGTCAGCTATGTTCAGAAGACTCTTTCCGTCCTTGGCATTGTCCGATCCGACATTAAGCCCCGTCTCCTGGCTGTTCATCTTCTGGGCAATGGTAAGCCCCGACGCATCATCAGCGGCTGAATTGATCCTCTTGCCGCTCGCTATCTGTGAATATGCATTTACCGAAGAAATCCCGTTTATTCCCGACATACCTGTTCCTCCTTTCGGACACGCATAACATAAGCGTACTTTTGTGACATGATTGTACCACCTGCAGATGTCAATATCAACAGTTTTTCACGGTTTTTTACACTTTTTTGAGCACTATCCGTATCCTTGTTCCAAGGTCCTCCCGGGATGTTATCTCAAAATGTCCGTCATGCTTGTCTACTATCCATTTTGCAATGGAAAGTCCCAGTCCGGTACCTCCGAAGCTCCTTGCTTCATCCGAACGGTAGAATCTTTCAAACATATGCTCCACATCGGATTCCTTCATGCCGATACCTGTGTCCTGGACCTGTATGTACACTTCCGTATCGGATCCATAACCTACCGAGAGTATGATCTCATCCTTTTCTTTCGTGTACTTGGATGAGTTATCCACCAGTATTCGTACAGCCTGCTTGATAAGACCCTCGTCAGCCATTACATAAACAGGATCCACCGGGCTTGAATACTTGTATATATGACTTTCGTCGATCATAAGGGATTCCTCGTATACTGTCTGCATCATCTCGCACAGATCGACTCTTTCCGGATTGATATTGGTCCTTCCCGCATCTCCTCTTGCCAGGAACAACAACTGCTCCACCAGATGTTTCATATGAGCGGATTCATTTCTTATGGCGGTTATGGATTCATCAAGAACCTTTTCATCTTCCCGCCCCCATCTTGCCAGCATATTGGCATATCCCTCTATCACGGCGATAGGGGTCCTGAGCTCATGCGACGCATCGTTCACAAAACGCGCCTGCTGACGGTTACTCTCACGAATACGTGCCAGAAGGCTGTTCATGGCACGTTCTATCCCCATCAGATCGGCATCACCGAATGATAATCCGGCCTCTTCCGTCGGTTCGAGGCTCGTGATCTTTTCTTCGATAAGATGGTACTTCTCGCCGGACAGTTCAATATTGGACAGAGCTTCCGCCTGTACCGCCAGTTCATCAAGAGGTGCCAGTATCCTCTTGATCCTTTTCATCTCATGCGAATATGACAACAGATCAAAAAACAATCTGATCGCGAACAGGCCCGTCGAAAAACAGACCGCAACGAACACCGGTGCAAAGATCAGTTCATCAACGATGACCGCCCCGGTTTTGGCAACGACCGTATATCTTAGTGTTGTAAGTGTTTCATATAACTGTTGGGGACTGTTTACGGAAGCTGTGGGAGCGACAGTGATACTGCGCACTCTTTCGGTAAGCGGAATGGCAAACCCTGTCATGTATTCCCTTGCTGCCAGCCACACGATCACCATGATGACCGTAAGAAAGATCCCGGAAGTAAAATGCATTCCGATCTTGGTGCGAACGCGTTGACCCGCCAGCCTGTTTCTTATCGAAGAAACACGCCTTTTTACGCTGCTATTCTGATTTGATGACATATCCTACTCCTCTGACCGTTTCGATCATCCTGATATCAAAGACCTCATCGATTTTGGAACGTAAGAATCTGACATACACGTCAACAACATTGGTCTCGCCAACATAGTCGTATCCGCACACCTTTTCAAGAAGTGTATCTCTTGTAAGTACTATATCCTGATTGGTGAGAAAGACTTTCAGCATCTCAAATTCCCTGTTTGTCAGGGTTATCTCTTTGCCGTCATATGTTACACGATGCTTCTTCTCATCAAGAACAAGGCTCTTCCACCTGTGTATCCCGTTTTCCCTGTCCGTCTCGCGTGTATCCTTCGAACCATCCGCATCGCTTCCCGAACCGGCGTTTCCCACCGGATGAAGCTTGAGTGCCACTCTGACTCTTGCAAGGAGTTCCTCGATCGCAAACGGTTTGGTTATATAGTCTACCGCTCCGGCATCAAGTCCGGACACCTTATCCATGACGGCATCCCTGGCCGTAAGCAGTATGACGGGAGACTTACTCGGATTTCCGAGTCTGCGCAAAACTTCCAGGCCGTTCAGGCCCGGAAGCATTATATCAAGCAGTATCAGATCATACGTGTTATCCGTAGCAAGCTGAAGCGCCTCGCGCCCGTCACCGCTCTTTGTTACCTCATAACCTTCATGGATCAGTTCAAGTTCCACGAAACGTGCCAGCTTTTCTTCATCTTCAACTATCAAAATATGCGGTATCATAATTTATTGTATTCCTCTTTTACCTTTTCGGCAGCCTCGGAAGCTTTATCACACACATCATTTGCAAGTTTCATCTTGTCTTCTCCCTGAAAGCTGTACCTGCATCCGAAGAACAGCGCAAGGACCATAAGGACAAGTGTTATATGCCATGTGAAGATGAGGATCAGGATGAACACCCATATCGGGATATTAACGATGTTCTCATCATTTCGCTCGATAACAAAATAGTTCTCACAGGACTTATGCCACAGAGCCTTTACCTTGTCGGTGAACGCATTGCCACGCTTTTTCTCTTCCTTCTTCTCCGGCTGATCCACAACGATCAGATCCGTAGCTTCATTCTTCGTGGAAAAGCTCTCCGTTCTCGTTTCGGCTTTTCCCTGCTTCTCAAGGAGGATCATCGCATCAAGAAGATCGCCGTTTGCCTCTTCAAGTGCCGCTTTTGCTTCCTCGAATGTTACGTTTGCTTTTTCCCTAAGCTTTTCTACCTTTTCAAAAGTATCCATTTCTCTACCAACCTTTCTGTACTGTCTCCTGTAACAGGTCGCTTGTTGCAACCTTATGTCAGGGATGATACAGAATGTTTCTTAATTCATCTTTTAGGATAGATTAAAAAAGCATTAAACATTTTCAACGTCTGCTTCGATGATCGAAATATGCACATCATCAAGCTGTTTTTTGTCTACGGTTGACGGTGCACCCATCATTACATCCATGGCCATCTTGTTCATCGGGAACGGGATTATCTCACGGATACTCTCCTCACCCGCGATCAGCATGATCATCCTGTCGACTCCCGGAGCGATACCCGCATGCGGCGGAGCCCCGTAGCAGAATGCATTGTACATTGCCGGGAACTTGGCCTTGACGTCTTCTTCTCCCAGGCCGACAAGCGAAAAAGCTTTCACCATTATCTCCGGATCATGGTTTCTTACGGCACCGGATGACAGCTCAACGCCGTTACATACAAGATCATACTGATATGCCAGTATCGAAAGCGGATCGCTCTCCTCAAGCGCCTTCATGCCGCCCTGAGGCATCGAGAACGGGTTATGACAGAATTCCAGCTCTCCTGATTCCTCTCCTATCTCATACATGGGAAAATCAACTATCCAGCAGAATTCATAGCAGTCCTTTTTCATGTGTCCTTCCGCAGCTGCGCCGAGGAGCTTTCGAAGCGCCCCCGCGGTCTTAAGTGCATCCGACTTCTTACCGGCACTAAGACCGACAAAACATCCGCTCTTAAGTGACAGCTCTTTTATTACTCCATCCTTTTTATCCTGCAGGAACTTTGCTATACCGCCGACGATCTCGCCGTTTTCGTCGATCTTGAACCAATACGACTTATTCCCGCTGATCACTTCCGTATCCGCGATGATCTTATCTATGACTTTCCTCGTTGCGTTAAAATCATCAACAACGATCGCTTCAACAGTCTGACCGCTAAAAGGTTCAAAACCGATACCCTGCATCAGATCCGAAACATCCTTGAGCACCAGATCAATGCGCAGATCGGGCTTGTCCGAACCGTACGTCTCCATTGCTTCGGTATATGAGATCCTCTTAAACGGTGCCGAAGAAGCCGTGTGATATACTCCGTATTTGGCAAATATCGGCGGAAGCACGTCCTCCATTACCGCGAACACATCCTCCTGTCCTGCAAACGCCATCTCCATATCGAGCTGATAGAACTCTCCGGGAGACCTGTCCGCTCTTGCATCCTCATCCCTGAAGCATGGTGCTATCTGGAAATATCTGTCAAATCCGCTTGTCATCAGGATCTGCTTAAACTGCTGAGGAGCCTGCGGAAGCGCATAGAATTTTCCCGGATGGTTTCTTGAAGGCACAAGATAATCCCTTGCTCCCTCGGGAGACGAACACGTCAGTATCGGCGTTGTGATCTCGAGAAAATCATGCGCTGTCATGCTGTTTCGAAGTTCAGATACTATCCTGCTCCGAAGAACGATCTTATCACGGACTTCGGGATTACGAAGGTCCAGATAACGATATTTGAGTCTGACCGATTCATCAGCCTCTTTTGACCTGTTTATCTCAAACGGCAGCTCATTGTATATGCACTTGCCGAGCACTTCTATACTCTCAGGTACGACTTCTATCTCACCCGTGGGGATGTTACCGTTCTTGTTGGATCTTTCTCTGACGGTACCCGTTACCGACAGGGTAGATTCATTGTTGACCCCGGCCAGACTGTTCATCATTTCCTCGGTCTCTACAACCACCTGTGTGACACCGTAGAAATCCCGAAGTATCAGAAAACCGAGATTCTTGCTCACCTTTCTCATGTTATCGTACCAGCCGACGATCGTAACCTTTTCTCCAACGTTTTCGAGCCTCAGCTGACTGCAGTTATGTGTTCTTGATTGTGTCATGGTATACCTCGTTTCATTTTTATATTATGCTACATCTAGTGCTGTCTTTATCAAGGTCGCTCGCCCATTTAGGTCGGCTTCGCCGAAGGCCTCGCGGTGCAGCACCAGGTTCCTCCCGTAAACGGGTCCCTCCTAGTGCTGCCGCTTATATGTCATCGGAAGGAACAGGAGGAGCATCGGGAACAGTTCCAGTCTTCCCGCAAGCATGTCAAACATAAGAACATACTTGGAAAAGATTGAGAATTCCGAATAATTCCCGCATGGTCCTACCATCTCAAGTCCCGGACCTATATTGTTAAATGTCGCTATGACAGAAGTTACCGTAGTGGTAAAGTCCTTGCCGTCGAGTGCCACGAGAAGAATGGATGCGGCAAATATAGTCGAATATGTCAGAAAGTAGACATTGATCCCTCGAAGAACTGCATGTTCTATAGGCTTTCCTTCAAATTTCAGTATCTTGACGCTCCTCGGATGAACAAAATGCTCCAGTTCCTTGCGGATCGTCTTGAAGCCTATCATGATACGGCTGACCTTGATACCTCCGGCTGTGGAACCGGCACAGCCTCCGACGAACATTACAAGAAGCATCATTATCTTGGAAAAGTTGGGCCATTTGTCAAAATCCGAAACGGCAAATCCGGTGGTCGTCATGACGGATGCCACGTTGAAAAAACTGTGCCTTAAGACTTCACCTACACTTCCGAATACATTTCGGATATTTATCGCGACAGCTATCGTCGCAACTGCATATATCCCGAGATATGACAGAACTTCCTCGGACCTGATCGCATCCCTCCACTTGCGCGCAACAAGGAGGAAATAAACGTTAAAGTTCGCTCCGCATATGATCATGAAGACCGTGATGATGATCTGCTGCAGCGGCGTATAGATAAAACAGCCGCTGTTCCGTATGGCAAATCCTCCGGTCCCGACCGTTCCGAAAGAGATCACGCTGGACTCATATACCGACATTCCGGAAAGGATCAGCGCTATTATCTCGGCGAATGTTATCGCTATATAAAGCTGGTACAGTATCTTTGCGGTTGTTTTTACTTTGGGAACAAGCTTTCCCACCGACGGACCCGGGCTTTCAGCCCTCATAAGATATATGCTGTCGCCGGCAGCCTCGGGAAGGATAGCAAGAACAAAAACCAGTATTCCCATTCCGCCTACCCAGTGAGTAAAGCTCCTCCAGAACAGTATGCCTTTCGGAAGGCTTTCAACCTCGGTAAGTATACTGGCACCTGTTGTGGTAAAGCCGGAGATCGTCTCAAACAACGCATCGGTAAATCCCACATGATCTGCACAGATGCAAAGAGGGAGCGCTCCGAATACGGACATGAAGATCCAGCTGAGACCAACAGCCATTATCCCCTCTCTTGTATAGAACGACATATTTGCGGGATGCTTTCTGCTGAGAAGATATCCCGCGATGAAAGTCGCAAGAGCACAGGCGGCTGTAACAAATCCCGATCTTTCCCGATATATGAGCGAAACAAGAGAAGGCAGTATCATCAGCACAGCCTCTATACGCAGGACTCTGCCGACAAAATATGCCACCATTTTTTTATTCATGCAAGAATATCCTCCAGATCGTTGATCACGCGGCCTGCGCTGACTATCACGACCAGATCATCCTTTTCTATCGTGCTCTGACCGCTGGGGATTATGACTGTCTTATCCCTGGTTATGCACGCTATTATCACGTCAGGCTTAAGCGACAGCTCCATAAGAGGCTTACCCACAACTCCCGAATCATTTCTTACGCGAAATTCAAGAGCCTCTGCCCTGCCCTTTGCTATCTTGTAGAGCGTCTCAACATTACTGCCCTTTCTGTTGCTGAGCGCACGAACGAATCTGACGATATTGTCACTTGTGATGCTGTTGGGATTGATGATGCTTCCTATATCGAGTCCCGCGATCACATCCTCAAATGTGATCCTGTTTATCTTGGTCAGGAGCTTAGCGTTGCTCATGCTTTTTTCATGAAGCGCCAGCAGGATGTTTTCCTCGTCGATCCCGGTAAAATTCCCGATGGCATCAACAACTTCCACACCTTCTTCATCAAGAAGCTTCTTATCCGTTCCGTCACCGTTTATGATCACGGTCTTCGGAAGCATTTCGGACAGTTCCTGGCATCTTGCAAAATCCTGCTCTATGATCTTGACGCTTATCTTGGTCTCTTCAAGCTTCTTGGCAACGTAATAGCTCATCATCCCGCCGCCTATAAGCATTATCGACTTGACCGAATTGGATATCCTGGCTCCGCTTGCCTTAAAGAAAGCAAGCGCTACGGAATGCGGTGCGATAAAAGACACTATATCACCGGCAACAAGAGCGAAATCTCCGTGTGGTATGTGAAGTCCCTCTCCGCGCTCAACCGTGCAGATAAGGACTTTGCAATGCAGCTTTGAATCTATTTCGGAAAGTCTGATCCCATCAAGCGCAGAATTCGAAGGAACGCTTATCTTGATAAGCTCCACACGCCCTCTTGCGAACGTATCGACCTTCATGGCGGAAGGGAACTTGATTATCCTTGCGATCTCGGAAGCTGCAGCAAGTTCCGGATTAATGACCATGGACAGGTTAAGTTCATCCCTGATATAACGCATCTCATTGTAGTACTCGGGATCACGTATCCTGGCTATGGTCTGGCAGTTGCCGGCTTTCTTGGCGATAAGGCAGCATAAAAGGTTCAGTTCATCGGAATTGGTAGTTGCGATAAGAATGTCAGAATCCTGTACCCCCGCCTCACGCTGCGTGGAAATGCTGGCACCGTTTCCTTCAACACCCATGACATCGATCCTGTCGGACAGATATTTAAGCTTTTCCCAATGTCTGTCGATTATCGTGATGTCATGACCTTCCTGATTAAGATGTTCGGCAAGCGTGGATCCGACTTTACCGCAACCGACTATGATGATCTTCATTATATACCTCACAAAAAATTGAGAGTCGGAACACTTACTGTCCCGACTCTTTAAGCCTGTCATACCGAACAGATCAACTGATGGGGATTTCCGTAGAACCAATATCCTGGAATGTGGAATAATTGTCATGTACCGTAAGCGTAAGAGGACTGGTCTGATCGGAAAGCTTGAACGCATAACAGCATTCAACCGATTGTCCTCCGGAAACCTGCATATCCTTATTGGTGATCTCCGCCGGTGTATCCGCAAGATTGGTATCCTCCGGACAATCCGCCCCGTTCTGCGTAACGCTTGCAGGGAATACCGCGCTCATTGCAAGCGGTGTATCCGTCTTGTTCACAAATGTGAAGTACACAAGTGCAGCCGTTTCATTATTCGCATCCATAACAAGCTGTACCTTGGTACACGTAAGCGAAAAGTCGTTGCTTTCAACATTTACACCGTTCGATCCCGCGGATGCTTCCTGCGATCCCGAATCCGTCTGTGCCGAACTGTCGCTATCTACTATCTTGGATTTCAAAACAAAGAACAGAACAAGCAGAGCGATAAATACAACTATCTCAACACCGAGAATGATAAGACTCGTTGTGTCGTTCTTCTTGCGTCTTGTACCGCCGCTCCTTGATCTTGAACGATTCGCCGAGGGCTCTCTCCTTTGAGCAGGACGAGCGCTTCTTTCCCGAACCTCTTCATCCTGAAATTCAAAATCCAGATCTAAATCTCTTGGCATAGTAAGACTCCTTTACTCAATAATAAAGTAAACACTTCATTCTATTTTATTATCATTATGCCGAAAATTCAAGTAAAAAAAGCATTTTAGAGCCCAAACGCAACTACCGCATACTTTACTCCGTTGCATTTGAAGCACGATGCGCCTATCGACTGGTACTTCTCGGTAAAGATAAGACCTCGTGATATGGGATCCCTTTTGATCATTATATCGACAACCTCTTCAGCCTTCTGGTTATTGATGCACAACATTTCCGCCTTGAAATGCTCCGGTGCAAGACTGTAGAACGGAAGTCCGTTCGGCCTGGTATGCGAATAACTGGCCGCAAGCTCTCTTGTTCTCCTGTCGGCACATGTAGAAAGGCTTTTGTTTGAAATGAGCGGCTTGTAACCCAGGTCGGTTCTTGCTTTATTGATCGCCGTTATGATCTCGGTGCCGAATGCGCTGTCACTCTCACCATTGATGTATATACAACATTTACCCACATCGAATTCTTCCGGTGTGATGTAGGGAGTAGGTTCCGGTGTGGGGGTTGCGTTGGGATCCTCCGTAGGGGAAGGGGATGCATCCGCCGAGTCTGTCCCTTTATCCCTGAACGGGTACTGCGTATCATCCTGGTTCTCCGCAGATGAGACGAACATATCATCAACATCACCGGCGATGGACGATACAGGTGCAGGTGTTGCAGCCGCCGGAGTTGTTGTGGGCTTCTGATCATCATTTACCGATTCGATCGCCGAGCGGACATAGTCCTCATAATCGTCCTTGGGAGCATTTTCAGTCTCAGCCGCAGCGCCTGAGGTATCCTGTCCGTCCTCAGTCTTACTGTCGCAACCCGACATTACAAGACAGCAGACAAGCATTATGCATATTAAAAAAGATACAGTTCTTCTCATATGTGCTTATATTACCTCTGTTTATTTGAGCTTCCCGGGTGTAAGAAAAGTCATCAGTTTAAATACCGGATTCTCGAATCTTCTCTTAACCCTGACCAGTTCCTTTCTTATCTCCAAGCCCTGCGGACACTTGGTCTCACACTTTCCGCACTTAATGCACTGTGATGCCATAGCCCTCTCATTCTTCATAGCCGTGCACATATAATATTCTCTCATGCCGTTGTAATAACCATCGATATGCGACGAATTGAAGATCCTGAAACACCCGGGTATATCAACACCCATAGGGCAGGGCATACAATAGCCGCATCCGGTGCATTTTATGTTTGCCTTTGATTCAATCTCCGCAATGACCTTCTCATATGTGCGCATATCATCCGCATTAAGAGACCCGGGTTCCATATCAGCAGCAATACGTATGTTCTCCCTGACCATTTCCATGGAATTCATTCCGGACAGAACTGTTGTGACTTCCGGCTGATTCCACAGCCACCTGAGTCCGAACTCAGCCGCAGACCATCCGGGTGTGGAAGTCTTTATGATCTCTAATGCCTTTTTCGGAAGAGCATTAACAAGACGTCCGCCCCGAAGAGGTTCCATGATGATAACAGGGATCCCCATTGAAGCTGCCTCTTTAAGTCCTCTTACTCCGGCTTGTGTATTCTCATCAAGATAGTTATACTGGATCTGGGCAAATTCCCAGTCATAGTCATGAAGCAGTCTTATGAACATATCCGAAGACCCGTGAAATGAAAACCCGACTCTCCGTATCTGTTTGCTGCTCTTTTTTTCCGCAAGCCACTTATCGATCCCACGCTCGCATAGCGCTCTCCATGTCTTCACATCGGGAAGCATATGCATCAGATAGTAGTCGATATGATCGGTACGAAGCCGGGAGAGCTGTTCGTTAAAATGCTTTTCGGCATCCTCAACCGTCTTCATATAATAATGCGGCATCTTGCTCGCGATGTTTATCCTGTCACGCAGGCCGGTCTTCTCAAGTATCTTACCGAGTATCTCCTCGTTTCCCGGATACAGGAACGCAGTATCAAAATAATTGACACCATTCTCAACCGCAAACTTCAGTTCCCGCTCTATCTCGTCATGATCGAACCCGTTCCCCTTCTTGGGAAATCTCATGCACCCGAATCCGAGAGCGGACAGTCCGTCCTTATTATTTTCCCCTCTGTATTTCATTACATGCTCCTGTGTAACAGTTCATGTTCCCGTCCGTCTATCACATCATTGTATACCTGTGTAAGGAACGGATTCTCACCAGTGTACCTTATAGTTGATAAGGTATCTACCTGATAAATGCCGTCCATACGCGCGCTTCTTGTTGTCGGCCCCATCGGAACAGGCTGTCCTCCGCCGAGGATACATCCTCTTCTGCAGGCCATGACCTCAACAAAATCATACTGTGCCGTTCCGGCTTTTATGCTCTCAAGAAGATCCGAAGCATTCTTAAGTCCGTGGACAACAGCTATATGAAGCTGCTTATCACCCAGAGAAACCGTAGCCTCTTTGAAGCCCTGTTTTCCTCTGATCCCCGAGTACTTGATGTCCTCAAGCGTCGTATGATCCTTGTCCTCGGACAGATGACGAAGAACTGCCTCGGTCACACCGCCTGTGATCCCGAAGATCGAGGCTCCGCCCGAAGCCATTGAGAACGGCATATCACATGCTTCGCTCTCAAGAGTCTCAAACTTGATACCTACCTGCTTGATCATTCTGATGATCTCCTGGGTGGTTATGACTATATCAGTATCCTGACGACCGCCGGTATGGTTATCCGATCGAAGTATCTCGGATTTTTTCGCCGTACAAGGCATGATCGCAACAACGTATGTCTCCTTTTGCTCCTGTGCGTCCTGCTCTTTAAAGTATTCTTTGATCACGGGCGAGAGCATGCTCATAGGCGAACGGCATGTACTCAGGTTTCCCGTAAATTCCGGATACTTATTCTCACAGAACTTGACCCATCCCGGACAACACGACGTGAACAGCGGGAGATTTTCGCCCTTTTTCAGTCTCTCGGCAAATTCCCTGGATTCTTCCACTACGGTAAGATCCGCACCGAAGTTCGTATCATATACCTCGTCAAATCCCATGATCCTGAGCGCCTTTACAAGCTTACCCATGGCATTTTCGCCTTTGGGAAGACCGAATTTATCACCGATGGCCACTCTGACTGCCGGTGCTATCTGGGCAACGACCCTCTTCTTCGGATCCTCTATCGCATCCCATACCTCGGTAACGTTTGTTCTTATGGAGATGGCGGCTGTCGGGCATACAACGGCACATTGTCCGCAGCCTACGCAGTCGGTGTCGCAAAGATCTTTGCCGAACGCCGGTGTGATCTGCATCTTGGATCCTCTGTGGGCAAAATCAATAGCTCCGATCCCCTGATTTTCCGAGCAGGTTCTTACACAGTCACCGCAGAGTATACATTTATTGGGGTCTCTGACTATACAGTTTGAGCTCATATCTATAGGGAGCTGTTCTTTCTTGTTCTCGAACCTGACCGAATGGACACCTACTCTGTACGCAAGGCTCTGAAGCTCGCACATTCCGTTCTTCGTACACGTCGTACAGTCTCTGCAGTGCGTAGACAGAAGGAGCTCTATTATGAGCTTTCTGTACTGCTGGAGCTTCTTCGTATTTGTATGGATCACCATACCCGGGCGCGGAACTTCCGAGCATGATGCGAACATCTTTCCACGGTCATCTTCAACCATGCACATCCTGCATGCGCCATAGATCGACAGATCCGAATGATAACAGAATGTAGGGATGTCTATTCCTGCTTTTCTTATGAGGGAGAGTATGTTCTTCTCACCTTCCATCGGCACCTTGATGCCGTCTATTGTCATATAATCCATCAGGAACCTCCTTAAGATCTCGTAACAGCGCCAAACGGGCAGTTGTCAGCGCACGCACCGCATTTGATACACTTGCTCTGATCTATCTTGAACGGCGATTTCAGTTCGCCCGATATCGCCTCAACAGGGCAGTTTCTCGCACACTTGCTGCAACCCTTGCACTTCTCGGGCACGATTGTATAGCTAAGTAGTGCCTTGCACGTGCCGGTGCGGCATTTCTTTTCCCTCACATGCTCCAGGTATTCATCCCTGAACACTTTTAACGTTGACAGCACCGGAAGCGCCGCGGATTTTCCGAGACCGCACAGCGCGGTATCCGTTATCGCACGTCCCAGCTCTTCCAGAAGATCCAGCTGCTCCTCACTTCCGCGGCCGTTTACGATATCTTCAAGTATCTCGAGCATACGCATGGTACCTTCACGACAGGGAACGCATTTACCGCAGCTCTCATTCTGTGTAAAGTTCATGAAGAACCTTGCGACCTCGACCATGCAAGTATCTTCATCCATTATAACGAGACCGCCTGATCCGATCATCGCACCCTTTTCCTTCAGCGAATCAAAATCAAGAGGTACATCCAGATCCGATGAGATGAGGCACCCTCCGGAAGGTCCGCCGATCTGTACGGCTTTAAATGCTTTGCCTCCTTTTATGCCTCCGCCTATATCATAGATTATCTCTCTTAACGTCGTACCCATGGGTACTTCGATAAGTCCGGTGTTGTTGATGCTTCCCGTTACCGCAAAAGCCTTCGTACCGGGACTCTTTTCGGTACCGATCGTATGATACCAATCCGATCCGCGAAGGATTATCATGGGAACATTGGCATATGTCTCAACATTATTAAGTACCGTAGGTTTTCCGAAAAGACCCTGCTCGACCGTACGCGGCGGCTTGGTCCTGGGCATTCCCCTCTCTCCTTCGATCGATGCGGTAAGAGCACTTCCCTCGCCGCACACGAACGCCCCGGCTCCTTTGTTTATATGGAGGTGGAATGAAAATCCCGATCCGAGTATATCATCCCCTATAAGACCCGCTTCCTCAGCCTGTGCTATCGCGATCTTAAGCCTTGATACCGCAAGGGGGTATTCGGCACGCACATATATGTATCCTTCGGATGCTGATACGGCATATGCGGCTATGATCATTCCCTCGATCATCTTATGAGGGTCACCTTCCATGACGCTTCGGTCCATGAACGCACCGGGATCTCCCTCATCGCCGTTACATACGACGTATCTTACCGTCTCTTTCTGTCTGGCAACCTGTTTCCATTTATAACCGGTCTGGAATCCGCCACCCCCTCTTCCACGAAGGTTGGAATCATAGATCACCTCCGTGACTTCCTCGGGTGTCATCTCGAACAACGCCTTTTCAAGCGCTTTATACCCGTCAAAGGCAAGCGCTTCTTCTATATGCTCGGCGCCTATATGACCGCAGTTCTTAAGAACAAGGCGCATCTGCTTCGCATAGAACGGGATATCCTCCTGGGCTGGATATGTAACCCCGTTCATCGTATACAGGAGCCTTTCCACGGGCTTTCCGCCAAGAACCGTTGTGTTATAGATCTCATCACAGTCTTCGGGTTTTACTTTTATATACAGATATTTGTAAGGCTCTACACGAACGAGAGGTCCCATTTCGCAAAATCCGTGACATCCGCTTTTCTGAACATCCGTATGTATGTCGGAACATGCAATGCCGTCTCCGAATTCGATCGAAGCATTCGGATCATTTCCGCACAGCTCGCACAATTTCTCATATATCTTCTCCGAACCCCCCGCAAGGCAGCCGGTGCCGGCACACACGAGGATCCTGCACTTGATGCCGCTGATCCGCTGTTCGCATTTGCTCCTGATATTGGCAAGGTCTTCTCCGGATCTTAACTTATTCATGCTTCATCCTCCTTGATCTTCCTGATCGTTTCCGAAACCTTTTCAGGCGTCATGGCAGGATGCACAACATCGTTTATCGTCATGACGGGAGCAAGACCGCATGCTCCGAGGCAGGAAACAGTCTCCACGGTAAACATCATATCATCCGTAGTATGCTTCCCGTCTGACAGGCCCAGCTCCTTCTGCAGCCTTTCAAGGATCAGCGTGCCTTTTCTTACGTGACATGCCGTCCCGTCGCATACTTTGATGACGTATTTTCCTTTTTGGTCGAAAGAAAAATTCTCGTAAAAAGTCGCAACGGAATACGCCTTGGCTTCCGTTACCCCGATCTTTTCGGCAACATAGGTAAGAAGCTCCGGCGGTATGTATCGATATATGCTCTGAATATCCTGCATTATCGGAATAAGAGATTCTTTTCCCTTGCCGTGGTCGGCTATTATCTCGTCCGCTTTCTCATAAAATGATCTGTCCAGCATATCTCCTCCTATACAGAACTATTGTCCTCTTGTTTCTATCTTCGGACTGCCTTTACCTTCAAGATACTCTTTGGTAATGGTGACCCGTCCGATATTATCATCTTTTGGTATCTCATACATAATGTCAAGCATTATATCTTCTATTATCGATCGAAGCGCTCTGGCGCCGGTATCCTTTTCCTGAGCCTTCTTTGCTATTTCCAGGAGGGCTTCGTCGGTAAACTCCAGATCGACCTCATCCATGGACAGGAGCTTTTGATACTGCTTGATTATCGCATTCTTCGGCTCCTTCAGTATATCAACGAGCATCTCATCGGTCAGCCCCTGCATGGTGCAGATTATCGGAAGTCTTCCGACAAACTCGGGTATCATTCCGAACTTCTTGATATCCTCAACGGTTACTTCCGACAGGATGTCCTTGCGTTTATCGAGCGTATCTTTAAGCTCGGCGTTAAACCCGATAGATGTCTGTTTTCTGAGACGCTGCTTTATTATCTCGTCAAGATCCGGAAAAGCTCCTCCGCATATGAACAGGATATTCCTTGTATCAACCGTTGCAAGCGGTACCATGGCGTTTTTGGAGTTGGCTCCGACCGGGACCTCAACCTCCGCGCCTTCAAGAAGCTTGAGCATACCCTGTTGTACGCTCTCACCGGAAACATCCCTCGAGTGTGAATTCTTCTTCTTGGCTATCTTATCTATCTCATCAATGAATATTATCCCTGTCTCGGCTTTATCAACATCGTTGTCGGCAGCTGCCAGCAGTTTTGACACAACGCTTTCTATGTCATCTCCGATGTATCCCGCTTCGGTCAGGCTTGTGGCGTCGGTGATCGCAAGCGGCACATCAAGAAGCTTTGCGAGCATCCTTACAAGGTAGGTCTTTCCGCACCCGGTAGGACCGATAAGGAGAACATTGGATTTTTCGATCTCAACATCTGCGAGTCCCTTTTCGAACTCCTCCGGTGCCATGCCTTCTGAGGCAACACGCTTGTAGTGATTGTAGACAGCCACGGACATGACTTTCTTTGCCTGCTCCTGTCCTACCACATACTCATCGAGGAGCTCCTTGATCTTATGCGGCATCGGGATATTCTTGATATCTATCTCGGGAGGCTTTTTTTCCTCCTTGCTCTTCTTCCTGCCGGGATTATTGCCGAACATCATATTCTGAAGGTCAGCCATACTCAGAAATCCTACATTCGGAAGCCCGAAACCTCCTGCAAACCGCACCGATCCGGGTTCTTTTGCCGGTTCTTTTTCGCCGGGCTCTTCCGGTTTTTCTCCGGGTTTGTCTTCATGTTCTTCCCCGGGAGGCGTGGGAGGAGCCGGAGGTGATGGAGGCTGCGGCATCCCGCCTGTCAGTTTCTCAGCCATCCTCAGCGTGTTTTCAAGACATTTATGGCATACCTTGAGCCCGCCTGTAATGGTCACAAGCTCACCGCAATCTTCTTTGAATTTACCACACAGAGAACAGTACTCTCTATCGCTCATTTTCAGCTCCAATGCTTATAAAAGAATATTTTGCTGTTCGTACACTTCAGGATCTGTCTTTTTGTAAGCTTCTTATAATTCTTTCCCAGTTTATACCCCGCAAGCCTGAATGCGCATGTCACCGAGAAAGGTATGAAATAAAGCGGCTTTCCTTCTTCCTTAAAATACCGGAAGGCTTCTCTGACGTATGACTTTCCTTCGGACTCGGATGATACGTCATCAAACACCTCGGGGTGCATAGCCTGCGATACCGCAAGATCAAAGTTTCTGTGAAACTGCTGCATGTTCGTGTAGTTATGAGAATGATACACGGCTGCATCGGCGGCATATGCTATCGAATAACCGTTTTCGACGAGAGTGTGGGCAAAGACCATATCCTCGTTGAATATCATGTCCTTTGGAAAACCCCCGAGCTTTTCAAATACATCCCTTCTGTACATGGCACATGCATTTGAGCAGAAATATGTCTTGATCCCGAGTCTTTCCTTGTCCGCCGCTGACTTTACAAGCGGCTCCTCGGGGTAATTAAACCTTCTTGAGAACCTCTCCGAAAGCGATGCATCCTCATTGGCCAGCTGCCTTGCATACACTGCCGCAACGTTTCTGTCATCAAATGCTTTCAGCATGTTTTCGATAAGCTTATCATCCGCAGGACAGGCATCCATCGTCATAAAAAGCAGGAAGTCGGCACTGCTGCCCCTGGCTCCCTCATTCCTTGTACCGCCGTGATCGAATTCCCGAAGGGATATGTTCTTTATCTCAAAAAACCTGCCGCAGTTATCGTATTTTCTGCCGCGAAGGAGATTATCAAGATACTTCTGCTCGGTGTTTACGAGCACGATACGGTTGGGGGAAACCGTCTGTTCGCGAAGCTTTTTGATCATCGCCAGCAGCTTTTCATCCGGCTTGTATGTAGGTATTATCACATCAATAGTCATAGCGGTTAATATGCATTCTTGTTTATGAACCCGCGGAATATCGTAAGCAGCAGGATCTTGATATCGAATTCCAAAGTCCAGTTCTCGATATAGTAAAGATCATGTTCAATACGCTGTTCTATCGAAGTATCGCCGCGAAGTCCGTTGATCTGCGCCCATCCCGTAAGTCCCGGACGAACCTGATGCTTGATCATATACCTTGGGATCTCCTCTTTGAACTTCTCAACAAACTGCGGTCTTTCCGGTCTCGGACCCACAAGCGACATCTGTCCCACCAGTATGTTAAACAGCTGCGGGAGTTCATCCAGGCTTGTCCTTCTGAGGAATTTCCCTATTCCGGTAACTCTCGGATCATCCTTTGTAGTCCATCCCTTTGCTTCCTCCGCCTCACTCTGTTCGATCATGGTCCTGAATTTGTACATCTGGAACGGTTTGTTGTGAAGGCCGACCCTCTCCTGCGCAAATATCACGGGGCCTTTGCTCGTGGCTTTTATGAGTATCGCCGATATGATCATGATCGGCGAAGCAAGTATCAGTCCGACAGCGGATCCAACTATGTCCACAAGGCGTTTGACCACATTATTGATCGTATTATTGAGCGGTACGTATCGTATATTTATAACGGGAAGCCCCTGTATATCCTCGGTATAGGGCCGATCCGGTATGATCCCCGCATAGTCCGGGATAAACTTCGTATGGACCCCTGATTTTTCGCACAGATTCACTATCTCCTTAAGTCTTCCGTACTGTCCGAGCGGAAGGGTTATGGCTATCTCATCCAGCTTGTTCTCGGGAAGTATGAGCGGAAGGTTATCGATGGTACCGAGAACCTTGACTCCCTTATATTCCGTTCCTCTTTCGACGTTGTCATCAAGGATCCCGCGGACAACATAGCCCCACTGCGGGTTGAGCTGAAGCTTGTTGATATAGCTCTGCGCCGATCCCGAATATCCGATGAGAAGAACATACTTAAGATTGTACCCGTTCTTCCACCAGAACATCATAAGGGCTCTCATCATGTTTCTGACGGCTGTTTCTATACAGATGCAGACTCCCCAGAAGATGAATATCATCTGTCTGGAAAAATCAGGCTGGTTGATCAGATACAGCACCATCATGAACAAAAGAGCTCCGACCGTATTTGCCTTTATAACATTTAAGAGTTCCCGTTTTCTTCCCGATGCACGCCTTGTATTATAAAGGTCCATCCTGGAGTACAGTATCAGATACCCGGGAACGAGTATATAAAGCGCCGTCATATATGTCTGCATCGGCAGACCTTCATCATAGAGTAAAAGCCCGCTCTCAAACTTCAGAAAATATGCAAAAAGGTAACTTGCAGCGATCACAAACGCATCTATCACGAGCGTCAGACGATTGATAAGCCGCTGATTATCTTTGATCATGATCTCTTCCTATCCGCTTTTATCACTTCATCATCCGAATATCCGCCTGAACATATTGACCCACAGTTCAAGCTGGATACGACAATAGTTTCTTAAAAACCTGTGATCATAAGGATACTTCCTGCCCGCAACGCACATCAGATATCCCCGTTTCATCCCGGACAGATACTCACGTCCGTATCCTTTAAGTATAAAAAACAATGCCTTCAACCCGAATCCTATCAGGAAAAAGGGCAGGTTGATCAGTATCTGAAGAGTGGGCATGTTCTTGTATATCACGTACCAGCTGTTCCTTGCGGCAAGCCTTACTTTGAAAGGATTGTATCTTGATCCCGTCGTTCCGCTTCCCGCGTGATACACGACCGCCTTCGGCGTGTATCGGTTTACATAACCCATGATCCTCGCACGATACCCCACATCCACATCTTCAAGATATGAAAAGTGGAGCTCGTCAAAATAACCTATCTCCTCAAACAGATCTTTTCTGTATATCGCCGCTCCCGCACAGGCGGAAAATATAACCGATTCCCTGTTATATCGCGAGAGGCTCCCGTCCTTACCAAGTGAAAAAGCCCATCCCAATGCACAGTACAGGTCTCCGGCGGAATCTATCCTGTCGGGATCGTTCATCTGTATCATCCGGGACGCAACGGAAAAAGTATCCGGATGAGCATCTATTGCCTTGTACAGTTCTTCAACAAAGTCCGGCTCGGGCTTTGTATCGTTATTAAGAAGTATCAGGTACTTTGTTTTTGTGGCCGCTATCCCTTCATTGACCGCACGGCAGAATCCGAAATTCGAATCCAGCTTTATGAGCTTGATATCCGGGTACCCGGACAGGATATCCAAAGATCCGTCGGTCGACGCATTGTCAACAACGATGATATCCGCGCTCATCGTCTGCTTCTCAAGGCTGTCAAGACACTCTCCCAAATACTGTATCCCGTTATAGTTCGGTATTATTACGGTTACTTCTCTCATATCCTCTTTCTTTTGAACACCGCCTTTGGATCAAAGTAAACGAAGTACCCGTCCTTAAGCTTTATCTCGGGATCAAACCGCTCAACTGCCTCTTTACGGACCACCATACAGTCCGGTGAACACGAATCCACCAGCCGGTCCGTGCAGGCCCCATGCATATATCCCGAAAAATGACGGTTCAGCCCGGAAAACCTCGGTATTTTGCCTCCGTCACGATCGATATCATAGCCCGCACTCTCTATACGTCCGTTCACGCCGATTATCTTACCGGTCACGATACCGACATAAGGAAGCTGCATTACGGACAGCATACGGTCGATGCATTTATCGTCAAGAGCCTTAAGATCCGGGGAAATGCTGATCATAAACGATTCCCTGTCTTCGCATAAGCTCTCATACTCTATCTCAAAGAACCCCAGATGGGGCGAATCCGTTATCTTTGCGCTGATCCCGCATTTTTCAAGGTGATCTGCCACAGCGCTCTTTCCCGCTTCATACGCATACAGCTTGGACGAGGGATCCTCGGATGTCGATCCCGCGATGCTCCGCCAGTGGTATAACACCTTCGGAACATGGACGATCTCCTCTCTGTTAAGGTCCCTCGTGCATCTAAGCACAAGATCATGGTCCTGAGCTCCGTCAAACCTCGGCCTGAAACCACCTACACTTCTTGCAAGATGCGTATCTATCACGAGAAGATGGCATATATAATTATTCGTACAAAGAAGGACAGGGTCAAAATCAGGCTTACGGTGGACGTCAAAATACTTTGTTCCGTCTTCACTGACCTTATCCTCATCGGTATATGCTACCATAACCTTCGCACACGAATCCGATAAGCCTGCCCGTTCCCTTTCCTCTATGGCACTCATTATATCAAAAAGTGCCGTTTTTTCCAAAACATCGTCATGGTCAAGAAGCGCTATATAATCACCGGAAGCCGCATCAAGTGCAACATTCGTGTTGGCTGAAATGCCTTTGTTGTCATCGATCCTTATATAACGAACCTTTTGATCGGAAAATGAATGCTTTTTCTGAAAGCTTTCAACTGTTCTGCGTCTTGATGAATCTATGCTCGCATCCGCGATGATAAGCTCCCAGTTTTCATATGACTGCTGCCCGACCGATTCGAGCATGATCCTAAGAAGCCCTATGTTCGTCTCATAGACCGGAACCAGAATGCTGAACCGGCGCGGATCCTTGAACACATGCTCCCTTTGTGCCTGCAGAGACGCATCATCTGCGGTTTCCGGGACATATGATGCCTCTGTCCCATCCCGCTGAAGGCGCTCCAGTGCCTTATACAGCGTCTGTGAAAATCCGTTTCTTGAAAAATACGAAAACGCTCTTTTAATGTAGTGTCTTTTCGAACTCACTCAGTTCCTCCGGTGTCCCCAGTACGTGGACGCTTCCAGGATCGACGAGGCATATCCTGACCTTCATCCCTTTCCGGATCATATGATTATAAAGGGGCGCCACGTATTTTTCGCCCTTCTCCAGGTTATCACTACCTTTGTAATACTCACCGTACATCTGCTCATACAGGGCGCACGACGAAAAATAATACGCTCCGAGCGTACAATTGTCGGAGATACGCTTCTTTTCCCTCACCTCTGTGGCATCACCGTCATCATTCACTAAAACAAAGCTCCAGTGATCACCGGGTGCATTGAAACAGGGGATAAATCCGTCACCTTGTATATCCTCGGATCTCATCCTGCCTGCCTCGACATATGTATCGATATTGTAGATCATGAGCGGCTCATCTTTTTTCCAGTATGGTGCTGCCAGCATTGCGGTCGTTGCCTGCCCGTCAGTCATATGATCGATCTCGATCACATGGGCCCGTTCTGCGGCGTGCCCCGTTTTTTTCCATTCCTCCAATATGAAAGAAGAAGCATCATCCTCGGCCCTTACTATGAAATAATAATCATTGTCATCACTGTAATACCCTTCCAGGCTTTCCATCGACCATGAGAACAGCGTCCTTCCTCCCGTGACGATCTCGTACTTGGGGACGGTATACCCCGCTTTTTTAAACCTTGTGCCGAGTCCGGCCATTGTGATCACTATTTGCATCTGTCTCTCCTTACGATCTCATCAAGCTCGGATACGCTCTTTGAGAGAAATTCACTCGGACGGACGGTCCTGTCATCGACATAGAAACCATGATGCCCGGGCCAGGGCTTTCCGTATATGATCTCGTCGTAAGGTATCTCCCATTTATCAAGCCAGTCCAGCAGAATACGTGCGGTATTTGCGTTGATCAGTCCGATATTACCGTTATAGGAGTTCATGTTCCTGCTGGTCAGAAGGACGATCCTGGCACCGCCTGCCTTGTACTCCCTGATCTTTTCCACCATCTCCTTATACGGAACGATGTCCTCATATCTCTCATCATCCTTTTTTATCGGGCAGAGCGTCCCGTCTACGTCAAACACAAATGTCAGATCCTCGTACATATCATCTCTCCAGACTGTCAAGAATAGCGATGGCATTTAAGACAAACCCGAACACTTTCTTGGGCCTGTCCATATGAAGCGGCAGCATTGACAGAAAAAGCGAGGCTTCGTAGAGCCTGATCAGCCTGATATCGATACCTGCAGCCGACAGGCTCTCCCTGAACATGTCCATGAACAGGCGGTTATCGGCATCAACCCTGACTCTTGCCTTCATATTCTCATCTACCGTTATCTCATAAAGATCGCTGTTAAAATAATCATAATGCCCGCATATGGAATGCGAAAGCTTCGCATAGTCATAATACGGATCCATATACAGATCCTCCCGTGTCATGGCTCCTTTCGGATCTATCAGGACCACGAACGAATCCGGATTGGAATACAGAATATTGGAAAAACACAGATCTCCGTGACTTACCACTTTTACCGGATCGAACACGAGGGTTCCCCGGAGTCTCTCATACAGGTTCACATACCTTTTTACGATATCATCGATATCGCTGTAGTCGGTAAGGGAGGCTATAAGAGATGCCAGCCTGTCATATCCGTCTGCCTCCTTCAACTGCCTGATCCTGTCATACACCTTGGAGACATACTGCCTCTTTGCCTGGGCTTCATACTCCATCTTAGTCACGGTCTCACTGCTCCTGTGACCAAGAAAATAAAGAAGATGACGGAGTATATCCCTGAACTCATCGTAGGTGATCGACGAATGCACATATCTTATGGCCAGATCGGTCATATGATAACGCTGCATCACATAGCTCGCAGATCCCTCATCCTCCCTGTAGTCAAAGGGGCGGACGAACCACTGCTTCATTTCATCGGGCAGGAGCTCGTAGAAAGAATACTCGGCCTTTATCTTATCCTTCTTCGATGATGACTTGACCACGGTATACTCATCACCTGCCAGATTGTTAAAGAACCTTGCATCAAATCCCCCGGTAATGAAGGATCTGAAGTTCGACACATCGGACAGGTCCGTAAAAGCGTCGGTTACTATCTCCGTATATCTGTCGTAGTCCGAGGGTGTTGAACTGCGATAGGCTTCGGTGCTGCAAAAGATAACGCATGCTATTCTGTTTGCGTGTGTTATTTTATAATTCTCATGAGCATACCCAGCTTTGTATACAATCGTCTCCAGATCCTTTGTTTTAGCAACTCCGAAGTCTGAGAAATATAAAATAACAGTTGTATCTTCAAGGTTTTCGACCCCTTTATCTCCGGCATCATAAAACCCCGATACCCCGGGAATACCAAGAAAGACATCCGCTATCCTGTCCCTCAGCGTACGCCTCTTGTATATGGTCTGTCCAAAGCTCTTATTGCCGGTGATGCCCGCTATGTCTTTACCGGGTCTTCTCGAATCATCATAAACTATGGCTACTTTTCTTATCATTTCGCGATTTCCTTTACGGATCTGTTCTTATGCGCTATCACCAGATACCTTACGGTAAATATCAGGGTCAGGACCGCTATCACGGCGGCTGATGAGTATGTATACCATACTTTCATACTGTAATTCCTGCCCGATACTATCGATTCGATATATGCTCCGAAATCAGCGACCGAAAATGCACTTCCGAGAAGCCTTGTGTATCCGGCGAGCACGGCCATCTCAAGTATCCAGGCCGCCAGGGAGAACAGGAACAATATGCCGTAACGTCCTTTTACGAGATCCCTGACATATGTATACCATCCGTTCGCATGCTCAAGTGCCGAAAGCGCCATCATGGACCTCTTCGAATCCCTTGAGGTGATGATGTACCTGTTCAGGAAAGTATACGAAGCCGGGAACACCATGTATGTTATGATGATCACCGCAACAAACGCCGCAAGCAGCATGGTCGGGACCGCAACCTGTCCCAGATACAGAAGCTGATACGGCAGAAGTATCAGGCACAGTGCGAGGGTGTCAAAAAAACGGTCTGTCAGTACCGAGAAAAATCCCGTCCTGAACCCTCCCGATACTCTCGAAAACACGAGCACCCTGTATACCTCCCCCAGCTTATAGGGGATCAGCAGGTTTACCAGCGTTGCTCGAAGATAAGCGGGAATAAACCTGTCGAAAGAGACTTTCCTGTCCATCACGATAAGATAAAGTCTCATCATCTTAATAAAATGCACGCATATGAAGGCAATTAGTATTATCGCAGCGATCGCTATCTTCATACGGGGTCTGCCTCATACCTCTCTATTATCTTATCCCTGTACTCGGAGGTGATCACCGCCGGATCTTTTCTGTATTCATTCAGCATCTCCAGGACCTTAACGGCCTGATTGGCCATCTTGACATTTGATACCTGATCATCCTCTCTCCAGCTGATGGGGTAGAACTTGATATCGTGTCCGTAGAACTCCGATGCCATGACCATCAGATAGTTGAACATAAGATCATCCCTGAACTTCTCATAAAAACGTGACCGGAGCATCTTTACACTGTACATGTTAAGCCCCGATCCCAGATCATATATCCTTCTTCCGAGAACATACGCGAACAGAAAATCATACACGATGTTTCCGGCAGTACGTATGGCCGAGTATCCCGTAAGCTTTGACCCGGGCATGAACCTTGCGCCGAGAATGCAGTCATGCTTGCGGTAGTACCTTTTTGCAAGGACCGGGATGAAGTCGGATATGCTTCCCTGATCATCTCCGTGAAGGACCATCACATAGTCATATCCGTGTTCTATCGCATAGTCAAATGCAACCTTATGCGATCCTCCCAGGCCATAGTTCTCCCTGTTACGAAGGAGAGTTATGGGCATGTTAGCATGTGCATGCATGTAATCAAGAACAGCGGTTTCGGTACCGTCGGTACTACGGTTATTGACCACGATTATCTTGTTTATGAATGCCATTTCCGCCGGGCCCAGCTGATCCAGCACCCTCACTATCTGCTTCTCGCAATTATATGCCGGAATGAACAGCAGTATCTTCTCGTTTTGCATTTGCATCCTCCTTCCCGGAACATACGTTTAATATGCCTGGTTTATATCAAGGTCTGTAAGATCGATGTTTTTCTCAAGATCCTGCGAACCGGGTTCCACCCCGTCGGGGATTATATCCTTTTGCTCACGATAGTCGTACACTATCATCTCTTCCTTATGCTCGGTATAATATGCCACCGCTCTTGCCGCATCGATCCCGACCATATTCAGTACATGCTGATTGTAATGGTACTGATCCTTCATATACTCGGTGCTGACCTTAGTCAGGATGGTCGTTGCAACGCCGTAATACCCGCTCTCGGCACATATCCGCTTCTGCATGTTTATGATATCGTTAAAGATATCCTTGTAATCTATCGTTCTGCCCGGCATTATCATGAAAACCTTCTGCAGACCTCCGATGAACAAAGGTCTCATGATATCATCAAGTGCCGTTCTGTATACTTCCGGGTCGGTGCCTTCTATGGCATCCGATTCACCGTGCAGCCACAGGGCGTAATTATGCCCGATGGTGTATCCGTTTGATGACAGCCATGCTACGGTTGTATCAAATCTGTTCTTAACATCATTTATGACGCCCTCCGTCTTCCAGGTCGTCATATCGGTTGCTCCCATTGAAACGGAAACGGCGATCACGCGTCTTCCGCTCCTCCTGTGATACTCGTTGATAAATGCAGAAACAAGCGACCCTTTCTTGGCTCCCGGATATTCATGAAGACCTGCCGGATCATTCTCATTTATCCCAAACGGTTCGGTTATCGGATACAGCTTTGTAGGGTCGGATACAGCCCTAAACTCCATTCCGGCCTCCTCGGGCACATATGGTGCAGAAGATGCATCCCCGCCAGCCCCGGACATATTGGACTGACCCATGAAGAATATCAGATCCACGTCCTTTAGTTCCGTCTGCTGCTCTTCTTCAGGCTCGGTCGTTATCGTAAGTCCGTCGGGATCCGGCGTGTTCACATCTCCTATGAATGTATCTCCCGGGCCGTCTCCCGGCTCTTCTTCCGTCTCTTCTTTTGTATCTGTGCTGTTTCCGGTTTCGGATGTGCCGGCTTCCACCGTGGTTTCCGGCTCCGATACCTCAGTCCCGGTCTTGCCCGATGTACATCCGATGAGAGCTAAGACGCCCATCATGACCACCAGAACAAATACTATCGATCTTTTCACAGCTTCCCTCTTCATCGTTTCTCAAGCGTCATCTTTCTTGAAATAAAGTTATATACCATAACCACACCGGTCGCTACCATCTTTACTCCCGCAGTAACATACGACGGATATTCCGTGACCAGCTGCGGTACAGTCTTATCACATACGATCACCCCGAAATAGAGGATGAGCTCGTTGATACCAAGTCCTATAAGTGACAGAAATGCAAATATTGCAAACTCCTTCTTTCTGTCAAGGTCATCCCTTCTTTCAAACACAAATCTCATACTCATAAGATAATTGAATATAAGGGAAATGCAAAATCCGAACAGCCCGCCGACCGTAGCCGCCGTGGCCACATCCATTCCAAGCAGCCTGCAGACATATGATACGATCAAAGTGATGATAAAATCTATCACAAAGGACAGTCCTCCCACCACTCCGAACTTTAGGATCTGAGCTATCAGATCCTTTTTCTTTTCTTCTTTGGTCATTCCTTCAGAGTCCATTTCTTTTATCCTTTATCAGCCTTATGCAGTATAGGCCGGTGCATACCGCAAACAGATAGTATGCGGCGCCGACCGTTATCTTCGAAGGCCTGTTTTCACCGAATATCCTCAGCACAAAGTATACGGCCGCGATCAGCAGCCAGTAGTATACATTGGCGATGTTCCATACGTATTCCGCCACATTTTGTCTGCCGCGAAGAAACAGCATATAAACAGCAGACAGCACAAAAAAATCATACGTCCTGTGATATGTAAGTACAAGAGACCACAGGATCAGGAGGGAAAAAAGCGCCTCATCATTGTCCCCGGGAAGCATCAGGGCTATAACGGCAAGCCCCATTCCAATGACAGCAGCCACGGCCATCGCCGTCCCACCCGGAAGGATCACACCCAGATCGATACCACCCTCGGAAACAAGAGCTGATGCCACCTGAAGCGGTGCTTTTATCATATAAACAAAGCTCCTGCCCAGGCATACGGCCGCCACTTCGGTAAGAAGCACATGACCTGCCACCGACAGGGCCAGTTCCTTATATCTCTTCCTGTACAGAAAATACAATGCCAGCGGCGCCGTAAGCGTATATTTGAAGTAAGAAACAAAAAGGCAAAAGCTTACGGCAACGGTTTTACCGATCGTGTGCTCGCGCATGTTCCTTTCCAGGTATACCGCCAGCATAAAGAAGAAGAACGCAAACAGCGTATGCTGTCCGACTCCTATCTGGTTCCTGTACGGTGTGCCGGCAAGCATTATCAGAACGCCGACCGTATATCCGTAGACCGGTACATCCGCAAAGAAAGTCCTGCGCATCAGCAGGGCGATACCTGCCGTAAAGAGAAGATTCATTATCAGCCATATGACCCTCGCCGCTCCCGGCGAAAAAACGGTCATAGGGAACAGCAGCGCAAGCAGTGACGGAAACTGATTTGCCTCCATCTTCTGCGCAAGTCCCATGTCGGTAAACATCCTGTAGAACTCACCAAGTTCGGGGATGTCATCACACCTTTCCGGATCCATTGACAGCTCATACGGATCGAGCCGCATACACAGCGCCTTTGCCGCATCCCATTGAAAATCCTGTGAATACAAAAGCGCGTTTCTGATACCCGCATATACCGATACAGCCGCAAAAAGGCCCAGTACGATCAATACCGCTGTCCTTACGGATCTGCAGGCAATAATACCCTTCAGGCGGTCCATCGGTTACCCTTCCAGTTCCTTTACTACAGCAGCCTTGAAGCTTTCAAGCTTTGCCTTGGCATCTTCCATATCCCTGCCCTTGATCCCCATGTAGAACTTGATCTTGGGCTCGGTTCCCGAAGGTCTTGCACAGCACCAGCTGTCATTTTCTATATCAAAGTACAGTACGTTTGAATTCGGAAGTCCTGCAGGCGTTACCTCTCCGGTTGCAAGATCGGTGATCGTGTTCTTGGTGTAATCTCGGAACTTCTCCACCTTAAGCCCGTCAAATTCCTTCGGAGGATTGGCACGCAGCTTATCCATCATATCCTTTATCTGCTGGGCGCCGTCGATACCTTTAAGGGTTATCGTATGTATGCCCTCCATGTAGAAACCGAACTGTCTGTAGATCTTCTGCATCTGATCCCATACGGTTATGCCGTTATGCTTGCACCATGCAGCCACTTCGCACAGGCACATTACGGCAACGACCGCATCCTTGTCCCTTGCATGTGTTCCGGCAAGACATCCGTAGCTTTCCTCAAGACCGAACACATACTCGTAATCATGATTCTGTTCGAAAAGCTTGATCTGCTCACCGATATACTTAAATCCGGTAAGCACCTCTATAAGCTTAACGTCATAAGCCTTCGTGATCGCATCCGCAAGATTGGTCGTTACGATGGTCTTGATGAGTGCGGCATTTGCGGGAAGTGTGCCCGCTGCCTTCCTTTCCCTGAGTATATACTCGGCTATCAGCATACCGGACATGTTACCGGTAAACGGAATGTACTCGCCTGTTGCCGCGTCTTTGGCATATATACCGAGACGGTCCGCATCGGGATCCGTTGCGAGCACTATGTCGGCATCCTTCTCTTTGGCAAGCTTTAATGCAAGCGTAAATGCCTTGGGGTCTTCGGGATTGGGATACTCGAGTGTCGTAAACTTCGGATCCGGAAGCTCCTGTTCGGGAACGACATATACATGCTTGAATCCCAGCTCCGAAAGTATCCTTCTGACCGGAACGTTACCCGTGCCGTGAAAAGGCGTATACACGATCTTTATGGAATCGGCAACGGCTTCTATGATCTCCGGATGGATGATCTGCTTCTTGAGCTCTGCCATATACTTATCGTCTATCTCTTTACCGATCACGTTATACAGATGCTTTGCGATAGCCTCTTCCTTGGCCATTGTCAAAACATCATTGTAATCCGTGACCGCAAGCACTTCACCTATGATATCCGTATCTCTCGGTGACGTGATCTGGGCTCCGTCCTCCCAGTATACCTTATAACCGTTGTATTCCGGAGGATTATGGCTGGCTGTCACAACAATACCCGCCGTACATCCGAGAGTCCTTAATGCGAAGGAAAGCTCCGGTGTGGGGCGAAGCGACTCAAACACGTACGCCTTGATACCGTTGGCATTAAGGCAGAGTGCAGCCTCGTCCGCAAACTGCGGTGACATATATCTGGAGTCATATGCTATCGCAACACCCTTATCTTTTGCGTTCATTTTGGTGATGTAATTTGCCAGTCCCTGTGTTGCCCTGCGGACCGTGTATATGTTCATGCGGTTGGTTCCGGCACCTATCACTCCCCGAAGACCCCCCGTGCCGAATTCAAGATCCTTGTAAAACCTGTCCTGTATCTGGGCATCATCATCTTTGATAGCCAGAAGTTCCTTTTTCGTGGCGTCATCAAAATAATCGTCCTCACACCAGTATCTGTACTGCTCCTTGTAGTTCATACGATTTCCTCCTGTTTCTTTTTGTACGTCCTATATCTATCCGACCATGCTTTTGGGATTTCCCGCCAGCACGTAATTGGAATAGTCAAGCGAAAAATTGGGGTTAAAATACGGATCGCCCTTCTCAAGTTCCTGCTTCCATCTGGTCCTGAACAGTTCGCACTCCCGTTCGTAGCGCTGCGCTTTATCGGGCAAAGCCGCTTCCGTAACATCCGTTCCTCTTGATGCCGATTCATAGTGGAACAATTCCGCAAACGGTGTGAACACGTTAAGAAGTCCCTTCCGTCGAAGCTTAAGACAAAAGTCAACGTCATTAAGTGCAACGGCCAGATCCTCCGACAGGCCTCCGACCTCATCAAAGAGGGGCTTGCTTACCATAAGGCACGCTCCCGTTACCGCCGAAACGTTCTGAGCATAGCAGAGCCTTCCCATATATCCCAGGTTCTCCTTGGCCATCCTGTAATGAGAGTGTCCTGCCGTTCTGTGAGCTCCCATGCCAAGCACTATGCCTGCATGCTGTATCGTATAGTCCGGATAATAGAGCATGCATCCCACAGCCCCCACATCATCCCGCTGCGCATACATGAGAAGTTCTTCGATCCAGTTTCTGGTGATCACCTCGGTATCATTGTTCAGAAGCACCAGGTATTCGCCTTTGGCAAATCCTTCTCCGAAGTTGTTGATCCGGGAATAATTGAATTCTCCCTCATACTTCACAACCCTTATCTTCGGATGCTTTTCAATGGCATCGTAATACTCCCTGATGCCGTCGGTTTCGGAATTATTCTCAATCACTATGATCTCGTAATTGTCATATGATGTTCTGTCAAGGATTGATTCAACGCACCTGCGAAGATCCTCTTCATGATCCTTGTTGGGGATAAGTATCGATACAAGCGGCTCTTTCGTAATCGCGTATCTGATCCTGAATATCGTCTCAAAAGCACGCGAACTCTCGATCTTGAATCCCGAAAATCCGCATTCCTTCAGGTGTGCGGCAACCGCGTTCTTTGCAGCATCTATCGCATATGATTTTGCATTGATGTCGGAAGCTACGCTTCCCGCATGGCTTCTCCAGTAGTACAGTATCTTCGGAACGTGGACGATATGGCGCGCCTTGCGTGTCAGCCGGAGTATCATGTCATGATCCTGACTGCCGTCAAACTCCGGTCTGAACGTTCCGCACTCTTTAACCAGCTCTTTGGAAAAAACCGAGAAATGGCATATATAGTTATTGGCCCGAAGATTATCGGGCGCAAAGTCGGGTTTAAAATGAAGTGTTATCATGTGATCGATCGATCTTCCGGAAAACGTCGTCTCATCGCAGTATACATAGTCGGCATCCTCACCGCATATGACTTTCATATATTCAAATAATGCGGTAGGATGAAGAATATCGTCATGGTCGAACAGCCCGATATAGTCTCCCGTTGCCATCTCAAAGCACTTGTTGGTGTTCCCCGATATTCCGAGATTCTCCGACAGACGCTCGTATTTGATCCTGGGATCGTTATAGCTCTTTACAACAGTCTCTACATAAGCATGTTCACTGTCCGATCCGTCCGCCAGACACAGTTCCCATTTACCGTATGTCTGCGCCACAACAGAGTCTATCATCTCACGAAGGAACTGCTCCGGAGTGTTATAAAGCGGCACCAGAATACTGAATGTGATATCTTTATCAAAATTCGTGTTCTTTTGAACTTCGATCTCCTGCGCGGTCGGCATCGAAAGCGTACCGTAGCTCCTGTACGCTTTTCTCTCTATGATCTTGCTCTCGATCTTCTTCTTAAGATTTGAAATGCTGCCGTATCTTCTGATACGGATGAACAGATTCTTGGTATGACTCCAGGCAAGTCTTGCCGGGTAGATCAGTTTCCAGACAAGAGAGTTACGAAGCTTGTCCATCTTGTATGTAAGATCTGCAACCTTCGCCTCTGCGTCAACGAGCTTCTCGGTCAGATCGGCAACCTTCTGCCTCTCTTTTTCGTACAGGTCCTTATAATAATCACTCGTCTTTGACAATTCCTCTTCGCGGTTCATATATATCACCCAGAGCTATGCGACAGCTCTTGATCCCTGTTCTTTTCTTAAGGACGACACCTATGCGGTACCTCATATGCTGATCCAAAGAGCTTACCGGTATCCTGCACACGAATCCCGCCAGATCAACATTTTGCGCATCGCAAAATACTTCCCCGATATCCGTCCTGTATTGGGGGCTCGTTGTCGCGACCAGACACTCGCGCCCGCTTTCGTCGTTCTCATCAAGCGGCAGGAGGATCACGAACTTATCCACCGCAGCGTTGTCCCATGTCGGGTACAGACCCCAGCCTTCGATCACGAACGCATCTTCGGCATCTTCGGCGATCCTCCGTTCCATTCCGCACCTGTCGATGGACATACGCGCTTTATCGGACACCTTTCCGGGGAGCCGCGAAAGCTCCTTTACCTTGTTCCTAAGATCGGTTATCTGATGATCCGGAACCACGCCGCATCTGATCTGTGTCGTATGAGTATCAAGACCGTATCCGTAGAACGGGTCCCGGCCGCCTTTCAGCCACCCGTGCCGCTCGTACAAAAGCTTTCTTTCTTCTGCAAGGCGCTCCGACTTCGCATCACTCTTTGCATCGGTCCCTCTTGAGAGCGACTCATGATGTGTCAGCACGCACTCGTTATCGACAACATTAAAATACCCTGCTTCCACGAGTCTTACGCACAGATCCACGTCATTATAGCCAATCTCCATTTTATCATAAAATCCGCCTATTTGATAGTATTTTTCCCTGCTGATCATAAGGCATGCGCCCGTTACCGCGAGCACATTCCAGGCAAATTGATTGCGGCAATAATATTGTACGTATCTGTCGTCGCTTCCGGCAAGCTTATGCACGGGACCGCGATCCGTGTTCATGACTCCGATATGCTGTATGCTCACATCATCGGGAAACAGAAGCTTGGCGCCTACCGCGCCGACATAGCTTCTTGCAGCATAAACCGCCATCTTTTCCATAAAGCCTTCCGTTATGGCATCCACATCATCGTTCATGAACAGCAGAAAACTGCCCTTTGCCGCCTGTGCTCCGATATTGCACATCACGGAATAGTTAAAATCCATCGGCTCATATATGTACGTTCCTCTTCCTCCCGGAAGCTGGGTGACGTACTTATCGATAACATCACGGTTGTCATCCGAACTGCCGTTATCGACGACTATGATCTCATAGGATACCTTGCCGGCATTTATCCTTATGTTCCGTATGCATTCCTTCAGCGTTCGTGGCTGGTCCTTGGACGGTATTATGATCGAAACGAGCGGCATGTCTTTTGCCGGTTCCGGAACACCACCTATCCCCCTGCGCTTTTCGGTTGCTTCCCGGCACAGCAGATACCCCGGTTTGGTGTACCGCTCATAGAGAGCGCCGTATATCTCTTCATCCGAAACAGTCACAGACCCCGTAAGAGCAGACAGATCTCTGTGATACAGTATCTGCGGCACATGAACAACCGAGCCCGCCATCTCAAGTGCACGCAAAAGAAAATCCCTGCACCTTACGTTGTCACCTATCTCAGGTGACCTCTTTATCGCGGGAACGTATCTTGCAAATTTGGTCCTTATGGCAAAACAGGTTTCTATATAGGGAAATGATACGATCGTATCAGGTGAATAGTCGGGTTTTCTCCAAGGGGTGCGAAGACTCCTGATCCTGACATTGATATCCGTAAGGTCGGCAGAACTATCCGTTACAAAATCCTCATCGGGATATACTATATCGGCACCCCTGCCGTTTGACAGAAGCCTTGCCGTAAGATCAGGCTCATATACTCCGTCGCGGCTTACAAATATGACGTAGTCTTCGTTGATACCTTCAAAATTGAGGATATTTGCGTTGTCATCGGGAAACAGTATGATCCTTCCGGATGGCGAAAAGGCCGGGTTTACTTTCGTATCCTTATCATCGGCATACGCAACTTCATAAGCATACGGCATCGCCTGTTTAAAACATTCCTCTTTGTATCTTTGTAATGCTCTTTCCCCGGAAGCACTCATAGCCCTAACTCTCCCCTTCAGACCTTGGGATATGCCCGTACAAACCCTTCGGGAACAACGTCCTCTTTGATGATTCCGGCCTTTCTCTTCAGCCGGTACGAAAACTGTTTCTTTTCCATGAGGCGCTGCTGTTCCCGCTGCTTATATACTCCCAGCAGGTCCTCGTAAAACGGGTTCTCGATCATCGATATATGATATACCGCATCAACAGACTTGGCGTTTTGCGGAATGCCTTCGATGATCATCTGCGCATCATTCGTATCGAAAATATATGTGTTCTCGGTTACCTTGTAACCGTTCACCGTGATCATCTGTACATCCTGTTTGATCCCGTCATTTAAAGTATAACTCAGTTTTTCGATGTTCAGAAGGCACGGATACTCCGTCGGATCGATCCTTACCGAATTGATGTACCTCTCAAACGGGATATGAACACTTACATATCCCTCATCCACATCGGCTATCACGTTTATCTGATTGGATGATGCAAAATTGTTACCCCTTGAAAAATAGATCTTCGGCGTATCAAGGTTTCGCAGGTACGAACCCATACGTACGATATTGTTGATCCTGATCGTTGTTGTCGGCATGAGAACCTGCATGACCGCAAGAGACGCGGCCCCGCCTATGATATATACCTGGAAAGCATGTTCCATCTCGTTGAACAGCATCCTCTCGCCTATATCTATACCGCAAAGGCTGTATACATCCATCCCTTTCCTGGACAGATACATGGCAAACCCGCCGTCCGATCTGTTTCGGAAATGATAGTAGAGCGCCCTGTATATGACAAACTGGACCGGTATCGCAAAATCCCATACCCATTCATAATCAAGCACTGTCCATTTGCCGTTTTCCTTCTCATTTTCATCCAGTATTATATTTGAGAAGATCATGTCAAAATCACACGGGTTGATGCCTATATATTTTTTCTTGAACTCTCTTTTGCCGAACACTTCGTCGAACTTGACCGATCTTCGAAACTCCGTAACATCCGTGCAGGAGTTCAGTTTCCTGCAGTATTCCAATATCACGGACTCCATCTGCGGATACTGTTCCCCCACCTCAAGTTCGTTCAGCCGATCCTCAAGAGATATCCCGGATATGTATTCGAATCTGACCGCATCTTTTGCCTGAGACGCAACCCCGGCAAACAATATGCTCTTTTCCCTTCCTCTTATCAGAGAACACTCCGCAGGAACAAAACCGGTATCCCCGAACTGTTCCTTCAGTCTCTCACAGCTTGCCGCCAGCCTGTCAATATGTGCGTTCGCATGCGTTGAAAGTGCGATCTTGTATACCTTCTTTTCCCCTCCTGGGGACCGCAGTATTGTTGTGCATATCCTGTGTTCCTCGGTACGTTCACTGCCGTACTTGGCATAGATCGGAAGGTCCTGCTCGTCCTGCCAGCCCTTTGTCGGAGAAGCCAGAATGACAAATGAATTGGAAAACTCCGGAAACTTTCCTTCCTCTATCATCGCATCAAATGCTTTTGTCTCGTCAAACAGCACTATCCTGTCCGCATCGTAATTGCGAAGGTTGGTATCAAGCTCTCCGAGTCCCGGGAGCATGTCGTCGGAATATATCGTATGAGGCAGCTTGTAATCGGGATAAGGATAATAGAATTTGCATTCCGTAAGGCCGGACGCCGCAAGTATATCCGTAAGGGTATCCTTGGAAAAAGTCCTGACATTACAGTCCGGTCCGTACCCTTCTATACCGGCAAAATACTCTCCGAGATGATCCTCCTTGCATCCCGCAAAATACTTAAGACCAAGCCTGTTCTCTATGGCTATGACGATCTTCCCGCCGGGTGCAAGATGGGTTTTTAAGATATCGAGCATCTTCTGATAAGGCCTGTCGCCTTTTATGTATGCTCCCGCATATTCAAATACTCCGATGAGTGTGATGTAGTCGTACTGCGATGTGAGATTCGGCTCAACGTCCTGAAAGTTCCCGACAAGGATCTCTATATTATCATTCTCCTTGTTCTTGTACGCATTGATCAGGCTTCTTTTCTTGGACAGTTCAACACACGTGACATGACCGGCAAGTCTTGCCAGCGCTCCGGTGATCGCGCCGCAGCCGCTCCCTATCTCCAGCACCCGGTCTCCCGGACCTATCGGAAGCCAGCTGACTATATTCTCTCTTATGTGAGACAGATGATACATCACCGACCACGATCTGGTCTCCTGTATATACCGTTCATAATCAAGAGCCGTATGATTTTTGACATAATCAAGCAGCCTGTCCTCGGCAGCTCCCTCCGAGTACAGATCGACACCGCTGTAATATGTGTAGTCAACTACTACGTTACCTATCCTGTCATAGTTTCTGTATGGCATTCTATTCCTCTTTCTGTACGTTGACTATTGAATTCATGTCGTAAAATCCGGTCGTGTTCTTCGATGAGATCACGGTCAGGTTGAACACGTCATACAACCTGTGATAAACCGTAAAACTCCCTTCCCGGTAGCCTACGCATCCCAGCGATATCAGATACTCACCGCCCTGAAGGGACATATTCTGCGTAAAGGTGACCGTATAAACATCTCCGGCCTCCGGAGTCCCAGTCGTTATCTTCTCAAACATCGTGTTGGTACCGGTGATCTCGGTTCCCTGCATATTCTTGAACGACAGAGCAAAGATCGGATCCTGAAGGCGTTCGAAAAATCTTATCTTAACCTTTACCGTAAACTCTTCACCTTTGATGATCGTGTTCGTGATGGTCCCGCTGTTGTCATAAGCACAGTAATCCTCAAATTCGGCAAGGCCGCTTCCGTACTCATCGACATTCGGATTGAGCTGCATCCGGTCTTTCCATTTCGAACCGGAAGAAGAGTTATCGCTCTTGTTTGTATTTGATATCTGATCGAGCTGTCCGACAAGCACCTTCTTGTACATATCTATGATCTCTTTGGGCTGTCCTTCTCCGATCTTATGCCCTTTCTCGAGGAGGATGACCCTGTCACAGTATTTGCTTATGCTGCCCAGATCATGGCTGACGAACAGTATGGTTTTTCCCTGTTTCTTGAAATCCTCGAATTTCCTGTAACACTTGTTCTGGAAAAACACGTCACCGACCGAAAGCGCTTCATCAACGATGAGTATCTCGGGATCGATGTTTATCGCAACGGCAAATGCAAGACGGACGAACATACCGCTTGAATAAGTCTTGACCTTCTGATATACGAAATCTCCGATATCGGCAAACTCCAATATCGACTCGAGCTTATCGTCTATCTCCTTTTCGGAAAACCCAAGCATGGTCCCGTTCAAGTATATGTTCTCGATACCCGTAAACTCCATGTTGAATCCGGCACCGAGCTCCAAAAGAGCGGATATTCGGCCGCTTATATTGAGATTCCCGGATGTCGGTGACAGCACTCCCGTGATGATCTTAAGGATCGTGGATTTTCCGCTTCCGTTCGTCCCGATTATCCCGACGGTCTCGCCTTTATATACATCAAACGATACGTCATCAAGCGCGAAATGTTCTCTGCAGTGGATATTCTTTCCGATGTGGAGAGCCTCTTTGAGGCGGTCGCGGTTCCTGTCATACAGTTTATAGATCTTGGAAATATGATCTACACTGATCGCCTTCTCGTCGCGGGATATATTACCCGCACTCACGTGATCCGTGTGTTCGCCCACATTATTCGGTTGTTGGATGGCTTCTAAAAAATCCGGCAAACTGTTACCTCTTCTCGCTTCCTAAAGCACGTCCGCAAAATGAACCTTGAGGCGCTTAAAGATTATCGCGCCGAAGGCAAATACACACATTGTAAGTATCCAGAAATACGCGGTGGAATAGAAATTCTCCCAGAACCATATCTTGTCGATAAGAGAATCCCTGTACCCTTCCACTATGTAGTTCATAGGGTTTAACTTAAATATTATACGGAGCCTCGGGGAGAGCGTGGTTATGTTCCACAATATCGGTGTTGCCCAGATACCGACCTGAAGGGCAATGGATATGATCTGTCCCAGATCCCTGAAAAATATAATGATCGAGCACGTGATATAACACAGCCCGAGAACAAAAACAAACATACAGGCACTGTAATAGAACACCTGAAGAGTATAAAGATCGGGATAATACCCGTAACATGAAAACAACACTACGGTAAACAGCAGGAAGAATCCGTGGACGAACAACGCAGAGATGATCTTGATTATCGGAAGGATACTGATCTTGAACACGACCTTCTTGACGAGGTAGTTGTATTCAAGCAGAGCATTGGTACCGTTTGAGAGTGCCTCCGAAAAAAAGAACCACGGAACAATACCGGCGATCAGCCACAGGATATAGGGAATCGTAATGTCTCCCTTTACGGCGACAGCTCTTGACGGAAGCGCCACGCTGAAAACAAACCAGTACAACAGCACTGTAATGACCGGCTGTACAAAGGCCCAGACTATACCAAGATATGACCCCGCGTACCTTGTCTTAAAATCATTCTTGGCAAGCTTCCATATGAGCTGTCTGTTCTGAAACAGCTCGACCGGAAGTATCACGATCTTTTCGTATTTCAACAGGAATACGAGGTAGATGGCGGCAAGAATAACACAGGAAATGATCTTTTTGATCATTTCCTCTTTTGGATCTGCGAAAGCATTATGATGAAAGATGATGTATGCTGTAAGCGCGGCAACGATCACCGTTACAGATACGATCGTTCTCTTTTTAGTCATTAAAGCTCCTTAAGGGTGGGCCATTTCTTGTCCTTGTCGGAAAAGATCAGTTCCATTCCGTCTACGGGCCAGTCAATGCCTATATCCGGATCGTTATATATGATCCCGCCCTCATCGTTTGGATGATAAAGCTCCGTACACTTATATGTGAACTCGGCATAGTCTGACAACACGAGAAAACCATGGGCAAAATTCTTGGGGATGAAGAACATCTTTTTGTTCTCCTCGGAAAGTCTGACTCCGTACCACTTTCCGTACGTGGCAGATCCCTTTCTCATATCGACGGCCACATCAAATACTTCTCCTCTTATCACACGCACCAGCTTATCCTGAGGATAGTTTATCTGAAAATGAAGTCCTCTTATGACTCCCTTTTTGGAAGCCGATTGATTATCCTGAACAAATGTACAGTCGATCCCTGCCTCTTTAAAATCCGCGGCATTGTATGTTTCCATGAAATACCCGCGATTATCTCCGAACACCGTCGGAGTGATAACAAGAAGTCCCTCTATGGGTGTGGTCTCTACCGTTATCTTGCCCATTATTATCTCCTTCTGAACCGTTAATATCTTAAGAAACTCTTATTCATATCAACATTACCGCTGATACCCTTGACCGATCCCTTTGAAGTATACTGCCATATATCGTACCTTCCGCTGTATGTAGGCCCTGCGGCATTATACTGAGCCAGCCAGATCTTGCATGAAAGCGATGAAGTACTGATCTTCTCGCTCAGCCATGTCTTGTTCGCATACAGACCGGGTGTGTATCCTGCGGAAGCGATGGTCTTGCAGAACGCCTGTATGTTGGCTGTACGCTGTGATACGGACAATGTATTGTATCCGGGTCTTGATGACGACTCAACATCGATGAATACCGGATAATTGAGGCCATACCCTCCGCACAGGTATGAACACATACTTGCTTCCTCAACCGCTTCCGCTTCATTAAGCGCTGTCGAGAAGAAGTATACACCCACCTTAAGGCCGGCGTTCTTGGCGCCTTTGATATGGCTCTTGAAGTACGGATCCTCAATGAGGGCACCGGTCGATGAGCCCCTGTATCCGCATCTGATTATGACAAACTCAATGCCTGAAGCCTTGACACTGCTCCAGTTGATGCTCGGCTGGTACTTGGATACGTCTATTCCGAGAACCCCCGATCCGGCATCAAGGGAACCGTCCGAGTTAAACTTGTATGATACCCCGCCGATAACCTGGTCGCCGGTAACTTTCTCATGATCCTTTGTATAGTAGTATGTATGACCGTCTATGTTCTGCCATCCGGTGTATACATATCCGACGATCTTTTTGTAGAACGTTGTATAATTACCGTAATCCGCGTATTTGGCAAGTCTGTAGGTCCCGTCATCATTTACGTATAGCGGATTCTTGGCCGAATCATAAAGCTGTGCGCTTGCCTTATACTCTCCCTCGGGCGTTGGCGTAGGGGTAGGGGTAAGAGTTACCTTTACCGTACCTGTCGGTGTAGCCGTCGGAGTCTTGGTAGGCTTGGGAGTCGGTGTAGTCTCCTCCTCCTCATCATCCTCGTCTTCGGATGCTTCCTCTGTCGGAGTGGGAGTAGGTGTAGGCGTAGGTGTGGGAGTTGCATCTTCTTCGTCCTCATCCTCGTCTTCGTTCTCGCTCTCATCCTGATCCTGTTTGGAATCGTTCTCTTCCGCAGCGACGATCCTTGCCATGCCGATGGATGCGATATTTCCGTTAAACGGCTTTATCTGATGCGTCAATGATCCAAGAGCGCTCACCAGTCTGTTTGCTATCGATGCCACTATCTCTGTCTTGGACAGATCGACTGTTGCTTCTTCATATGATTCTCCGCTTTCCTCTACAGAGGATTCAACAAACTCCACTGTATCGGTAAGTGCGGTTCCGGTCTCTATATCGGCCGCCTTGTTTCCGTTGTCCTCAGCTGCCGCATTGACTTCACTCTCTTTCTTGATCTCGTCCTTGATATTGGCGATGACCTTGTATTCTACCTTCGCCTTAACACTGACCTTCTGGCCTACTGTCGGGAATACATATCCGGAAAGAGCATCCGAATCCGTTATCGCCACGGAGTAGTCCCCGGCGCTCATCCCGGTCAGATGGATTATCCCGTCCTCATCTTCGTCCTCGTAAGTACTTTCCTTATCGTTCTTATCTGTTACGGTTATTCCCCATCTGACGCCTTTTACCAGCGTATCTTCTTCATCAACGAGCTTAACCTTCAGATCCTTCTCTACACTTGTAAGAACAAGGGAGAGCATTTTCCCTTCGGCGCTCTCCATCGGGGCCGCAGCGTCTTCCATCTCATACTCTTCGGTCTCGACTTCATCGGCATTGTAAGCGATCATCGAAGGATCATCTACAAATGACCTCATATTGGCAATGGCGTTTTCCTTATTGATCTGCCCGCGATAATCGGCATATACATTAGTCGTCATTACCGATGTGATCAGAAGTACGGCTGCCATTATACCGCATCCCCATTGTGCATACGACATGTTCCTGATCTTATCGGAAAAAGACTCTTCGCTGATCTCTTTTTCGATCGCTTCGTCAGTCACCGCTGCCTTGGGAGTATCCTTAAATCTCCAGTTGGCGGATTTTTTACGAAAAGCCGAAGGCCCGTTCTTCTTGGTCGGAAGAACGCCCATTCTCCTGTATTTATCAAGGCCCTTCTTGTGTCTGAACGAATCATCCGTTTTGACTGCGTCGGCTCCTTTCTTCCCTTTTTTCGGCGGAGCCTTCCGCTTTTTCTTGAGTTCCTCGGATCTGATGATTATCTTCTCATCAACAGACTTGCGTATCGACTGTTCCAGATCTTCGGCCGGCGGATCGATATTGGGTCGTCCGGGCTTCTTCGCCGTCTGTTTTCTGTCATACGCATAAAAAGAATTGACGGCGGCTTTTACGCCATCCATGTCCGATGTGTCTACCTTAAGACAGTCTTCGGTAACGATCTGAGATATCGTCTCGTTGACTATCGCATCCTCTGTCTTGTCTTTTGCGTCAAGCTTTTCCGATAACTCAACCCAGTCAAGTTCTTTGCAGTCTTCGGCGTTTTTGCCGCGAGTGCTGTCTTTTCTTTTCATGATTCACCCCTTATTATTGAACGTCGTTCCAACATCCTGTCCGTCCCGGCTCCCTCTTCCGTGAAGGACTCTCTGTCTATAATCCGTTTGCCACGTCTGTAAGATATTTCCCGTAATCCGTCTTAAGAAGCGGCTCAGCAAGTTTATTCAACTGCTTTTTGTCTATAAAGTTTCTTCTGTATGCTATCTCTTCTATACACGAAATGTACATTCCCTGACGTTTTTGAACCGTTCGTACAAAATCAGCGGCGTCAAGAAGACTTTCGTGATTGCCGGTATCCAGCCATGCAAATCCGCGCCCGAGAGTCTCAACGTACAGATCACCTCTTTCAAGATATGCATTGTTGACCGAAGTGATCTCGATCTCTCCTCTTGCGGACGGCTTAACATTTCGTGCTATCTCAACAACATCGTTATCGTAAAAATACAGCCCCGGCACCGCGTAATTGGACTTGGGCTTTTCGGGCTTTTCCTCAATGGATATCGCTTTCCCGGTCTCGTCGAACTCAACGACTCCGTATTCCTTCGGATCCCTTACATAGTACCCGAATATGGTCGCCCCGCTCGTCCTTGCGGCTGCCTGCCTCAGAACGCTGGAAAAACTCTGCCCATAGAAGATATTGTCGCCGAGTATCAATGCAACGTTGTCACTGCCTATAAAATCTGCGCCTATGATGAACGCATCCGCAAGTCCCCGGGGACTTTCCTGGATCGCATATGACATATTAAGACCGAGCTGGCTGCCGTCTCCGAACAGTTCCCGGAACGAAGGCAGATCCCTCGGAGTGGATATGATGAGAATATCCCGTATATCCGCAAGCATGAGTATCGAAAGCGGATAATATATCATCGGCTTGTCGTAGACCGGCATCATCTGCTTGGACATCGCTTTTGTGAGCGGGTACAATCTGGTACCTGATCCGCCGGCAAGTATTATTCCTTTCATTTGTACATTTCCTCGTAGTATTTCTGGTAATCGCCGGATGTCACATGATCCATCCACTCGGTATGTTCAAAATACCAACGTATAGTCAGCTTTATTCCTTCCGCGAACATCGTCTCCGGCTCCCATCCGATCTCGGATCTGATCTTATCGGGCGCTATAGCATATCTTCTGTCGTGACCCTTTCTGTCCTCTACATAGGTGATCAGATCGTAGCCTATATGATCCTGTCTCGGATCATCTGCGGGGAGCATCTCTTTTATCGTATCTATAATGATCTTAACGATCTCTATATTCTGCTTCTCATTATGTCCGCCGATGTTATACTTCTGTCCGAAACGTCCCTTTTCGATCACCATATCTATAGCCTTGGCGTGATCCATGACGTACAGCCAGTCACGGACATTTTTGCCGTCTCCGTATACCGGAAGCTTCTTGCCCGACAGGACGTTATTGATTATGAGCGGTATGAGCTTCTCGGGAAACTGGAATGGTCCGTAGTTGTTGCTGCAGTTCGTTATGAACGCCGGAAAATGATATGTATCCACATAAGCCTTTACCATGAAATCCGACGAAGCCTTGCTGGCTGAATAAGGGCTGTGAGGATCATAAGGAGTAGTCTCATAGAAATATGTATCGCCTTCTTCAAGAGAACCGTACACCTCATCCGTTGATACATGAAGAAAACTCTTACCCGCCTTATAGCCTTCGCCTTCTTCCCATGCCTTCTTGGCACAGTTGAGCATATTAAGGGTCCCTATCACATTTGTCTTTGCAAATATCTCGGGATCGCGGATACTTCTGTCGACGTGGGATTCAGCTGCGAAGTGTACCACATGATCTATATCATTATCGGCAAACAGTTTTGAGATCGCCTCGCCGTCGCATATATCCGCCTTAACAAATGTATAATTCGGGTTGTTCTCTATATCGGCCAGGTTCTCCGGATTGCCGGCATATGTAAGACAGTCGACATTGATGATCCTTATGGAATCACCGTATTTGTCAAACATGTAATGAATGAAATTGGAACCTATGAATCCGGCCCCTCCGGTCACAAGATACGTCTTCATTTCAAGCTGATCCTTCCCTCACGCTTATTAACATACAAAATCACTTTGCATGATAACATAAACCGCCCTGAAATTCAACTAATGCAATCTTTCCAGGGCGTGGAATTCCCCTTTGCTCACATCGACAAGTCTGCCTCCGTTATCATATACGGGATGTACCATTACCTCAACATCCGCTCTTGCCGAAAGATCCGGCTCTTTTTCCGTATAATCCCGGTAATCCGCGGCCGATCCGAAATACCGCGGACGGCCGGTACAGTATCTTCTTATCGATGCATTGTTTATCATCTTATACAGGCGCATCAGTACGTTGCCGCCCCTGTACATGTTTCTCCCAAGTCTTACCGATGATATCGGACGGTCGGCAAACACTCTTTTTAGTATCCTCCACACGGACGGGTCCGTATGGACGTGATGGTGCGAATCAATGTGCCAAAGTGTCCCGCCGAGTTTTTCATACATGTCAAACTGGGCGCGGATCTCTTCCTCAACGGCCGATCTCGTCCGGCCGGGCAGGAAAAATCTCGTTTTCATGTTTCTTGCAAAATCCGCGGTAAATTCACCTGCATTGTTGCACATGACCGGATCCCGGCTTATCGCGGCTGACAGCGGACGCCCCGAAGTAAGGTTCAGGTGAAGCCCTACCCTGTCCGAAAAGCCCTTTTCCTCTGCAAGCTTCATAGCCTCCCCGGCGGCGGGCATATTGACCATCAGCGTAGTACGGTCGATCAGTCCCTTTTCAAAAGCCTCGGCTATGGCACTGTTTACATCAGCATTCAGTCCGAAGTCATCCGCATTTACTATAATCGCCAATAGCCGTACCCCGCTTTTGTTACTTCACTGCTGTTTAAAATGCCTTTTATATCCACGATGACTTTTTCGCTGTTTTCGATCTTTCCAAAGAAAGCATCCCACTCGGAAAGTGTTCTCTTCCTGTACTCTTCATGGGCAACGGCAAGCACGATACAGTCCGCTCCACAGGCTTCTTTTTCACTTACGAGTTCATATCCGTACGAGCGCTTCACTTCTGCCGGATTCGCCCATGCATCCACGAGAACCGGCTTTATCTCATACTGTTCGAGATGCTTTATTATCTCCATTATCTTGGAATTGCGGACATCCGGGCAATTCTCCTTAAACGTCGCACCGAAGAATACTATCTTGGCATCCCTTACCTTCTTCCCCGCAAGTACCAGCTGCTTTACTATCTGCTCTCCGACAAACGCCGGCATATCATCGTTGATCTGACGGCCTGCAGATATTATCCTCGAATGGTACCCGAGCCGCTCGGCCTCATAAACAAAATAATACGGGTCGACGCCTATACAGTGCCCTCCCACAAGTCCGGGCCTGAATCCGAGAGCATTCCACTTCGTGTTCATCGCATCTATGACTTCGTTCGTATCTATCCCCATCTTGTCAAAGGCCATGGCGAGTTCATTTATGAAAGCGATATTGATGTCTCTCTGGGAATTCTCCACAACCTTGGCAGCTTCCGCAACCTTGATGGATCCGGCTCTGTGAACACCGGCTTCGATGACGAGTTCGTAAACGGATGCCACCGTATCAAGAGTCTCTTCATCCATTCCCGATACGATCTTTTTTATATTCTCAAGACGGTGCAGTTTATCACCCGGGTTGATCCTCTCGGGTGAGTATCCTATCTTAAAATCAACACCGCACTTTAATCCCGATTCCCTCTCAAGTATGGGAACGCAAATATCTTCGGTAACGCCCGGATAAACGGTCGACTCATATACCACTACCGATCCTTTCGAAAGGTTACGCCCCAGTATCTCGCTGGCAGACTCAACCGGATGCAGGTCCGGCGTCTTGTCCTGATTTATCGGAGTGGGCACGGCGACGATATGAAACTTTGCACTCTTAAGGTCAGCCGGATCCGAAGTGAACTCTACGGTTGTCTTTGCTATCTCCTCGTCCCCGACTTCCTTTGTGGCATCATGACCCGACTTGTATGCCTCGATCTTATCCCTGTTAAGATCAAATCCCACAACCTTTGCTTTCTTTGCAAAGGCAACCGCGATCGGCATTCCCACATATCCAAGACCGATGAGTGCGATCTTTTCTTTTCCGCTTTTGATGTCTTCATACAGTCCCATCATTTCTTCTCCGTTTTCTTCTTTTTTGTCTCTTTTATGAACCCGATGCAGTATCCCCACAGAGCCGCTGCGACTCTCCTGTTCAGCAGCACGAGCAGGATGATGAGCACCGCTCCCGTACCTGCACTGATCCATTCATTTGTACTTACCGTGGCATATCCCGCATATATTATATACCCTATAAGGCCTGCGGCAAACCTGCGATGATCGTATCCCACCGGATAGCACTTTTCGGCAAAATACGTTCCCATGGCAAAATATACGATATATGTAAGTGCCGTGGCAACCGCCGCTCCGACACCGCAAAATCTCGGTACGAGAAGGAGGTTTCCCGCAAGATTACAGCATATCGCAACAAGGGATGCGTAATTGAAATATATCGGTTTCTTTTTAAACTTGACTCCCTGACCGGTCATCTCAAACAGTATGGATAATACCGGCATCAGCGACAGGAACGGGATTATCTTTATGGCTCCTCTGTACTTTTCGCCGAGTATCAGGACTATTATGCTCCGAAATGTCGTAAGCGCAAAAGCCGCAAGCACGCACAGGAACTGGACCTTCTGGAACATATCGGCAAAGAAAGGCTTTGCCGTACTTTCGTCTTCCTGCTCGTATTTCTTCATCGCGATCGGTGACCAGAATGCAACATAGGTTATCTTGAACGTGAGCAGGATGGTCATTATCTGCATGGCCGAAGAATATACACCGGTCTCGGAAAAATCATTGAGAAAACGTATCGACCACTTGTCCATCGATGACAGGAGCCACTCCATGAGCAGCATGGGCACGAACGGGATCCCATACCTCAAGAGCTGCTTTGTTTCAAGATCGTGGGATGCTGCCTGTCCCTTACCCTTCCTTACAAAACGGATGAGAAGGAAAAGCGTTACGATCACAAGGGGAAGCGTCTGCGCATACAGACCCACCCTGAAATCATCCCCGAGGATATATACGAATACAAGGATGAACAGTATATACAGCGCCTTGGTCAGTATGTTCAGATTGGAATACAGTTTCCCCTTCTGTTCCATCCTGATGTTCAGGAAAAGAAAGCGTTCAAAGACCGATGTCACGGTATAGCCTATAACGAGCAGCGTGATATCGAGACCGCTTCTTTCAAACATCAGATCGTTAAAGAACGATGAGAATACAAAATAAACGGCCGTAATGATCACAATGAGCACAAGCGGAGGCCGCAGGCATTGCACAAAAAGCCTTCGGCGGTCAACACCTTCCGTATAGAAATATCTGATATACGACTGGTCCAGTCCGAGAATTGCAAAAATATAGATGATGGATACCGCCGAAAGGAACAGTGATGATCTTCCGAATTCTTCGGTAGACATCACTCTTGTTATGAGCGGAAGCGATATGAAGCCGAGTACCAGGACTACGAAATTTCCGTAAAAGAACTCAAGGAATCCCGATAAGACGCTTGTTTTATTATTATTTATATCATTATCTGCCATATCTCATCCGAGTATTTCTTTATACAGTCTTACATGCCCTTCTATATTCTTATCGATCGTATAGTTATCGGCATATCGCCTGTAGAACATCTCTCTTTCCGCATCCGCTTCATCCGGATGATCCAGCAGATGCTTTATCCTTTTTGCAAGCTTTTGCGGTCTGTTTGTTTCATACAGATCGTCCTTATTCCCGATGACCTCACTCAGTCCTCCCACCGGCGTGGAAAGAACGATACACTTACGGCTCATGGCCTCTACCGCTGCCTTTCCGAAAGATTCGAACCTGCTCGTCATGATGAAAAAATCGACAAGATAATAGTACTGTGATATCTCTTTCTGAGAAAGGTCCTGCATATAGATGAGGTTTTCCTTTCCTATCACATCCGTTATACCGTCTCTTATCGTCCGTGCAATAAGCTCATCCCTGTCTTCGTATACCGACAGCACAAGAGCCACTTTGAACCTGATGCCTTCATTTGCGATCGCGGCGACGACAGAGGCAGCTTTCTCCCAGTCCTTTTCTTCGGATATCCTTCCGGCAAATCCGATGACCGGTATGTTACCCGTATTATACTGCTCTTTTGCTCTTTTCCTTCCCTCCGGATCATAATCCGCAAATGCGCGGCTGATCGTGTTGGGGATGACTCTTATCGGAGTCCCGATCACCTTTTTCCAAAGACCCGCGTTATACTCTGTCGTAGTGATCATATACCGGGCATGCTTCATGGTTGCCTTGATACATGCCATGGAATGCCTTCTGTATCCGAAGCACAGACCTCTGTCCGTATACACGAAGGGAATGTCGGAGAAGAATCCGGCAACACGGAGCGCACCGAATGTAATAAGAGACTCCGACATGGAAACGTGTATCAGATCGGGTCTTATCTGCCGTATTATCTTATAAAACCATCTGATCCGTCCGAAAAAATTCATGATACGCCGGATCTTCGACAGTTCCCTGTTTTCATCGGACGGATAGGTTATCACCGTATACGGGTAATCCGACACGGATGAAGACAGCAGCATCGGGCAGGCAACGTATGTTTCAAATCCGCCTGCTGCTCTTACTCCCTCACACAATATCTTGGTGGATTCCTGTCCTCCCCCGGGCAGATCGATGGGATATTCCATCAGGTATAGTATTTTCTTCCTGCCTCTGTCATCTCGCATCGCTGTACCAGTTGTTCTTCAATATCTCAGCCTTAGAGCAAGGACCGTCGGAAAACGGTGTGGGTTTTCCCGCGGTAAGGCATTCGCACAATTCTATCACTCTCTTTGCCGCAACCTCAGGATTCCATTCCCGGTGCATCTGCTCATATGCATTCTTTCCGAGGTCGGATCGCAGCTTTTCATCTTTAAGGAGGCGCTCGATCTTATCCGCAAGACTTGCGGCATCTCCGGACTTATATACAAAGCCCGTTTCCCCCGGCTTTACAAGCCACGGCGTTGCGCCGCATGCATGGCTTGCCACGACCGCGCAGCCCACTCCGAGCGCTTCATATATGACCGATCCCCATCCTTCGAGAAAATTACTCGTACATACGTAGATCTTCGCATCCGCCATACGCTGTCTTGCTTCATCCGGCGCAAGGAATCCTTCAAACGACACGATATCATTAAGCCCAAGCTTTTGGGAAAGTGCGATAAGATTTTTCTTCTCATCTCCGTCTCCGATGAGCTTAACCCGCATGTCATATCCTTTCGATACAAGTATGGCAACCGCCCTTATCAGAAGATCCGCCCTTTTTAGTCTTATCATGCGCCCTTCCCACAGTATCGTTGTCGCACCCGCCTGCGCGGCTTTTTCTTCTTTTCGGCGAAACATCTCGTCCGGATCAATATCGGGATGCTTGGGAAAATAAGCAAACTTATAGCATTTGCCGGGGTAACTTCCCAGCATCTTTTTAAAATCCCACGCGGTAAATGCACTGGCAGCCAGCACGTACATATTCTTCTTACGATTCCGAACATGCAGATGCATGTATTTTTTTGTCAGTCTGGGAATGAGGAATTTTACGAAACCCTCCTTGAGCGGCCTTTCGGAATAGCGGAATATGATAAGACCCAGCTCGATCCTTTTTTCTATGTAATACTCGGGAGCGGTGCCCATGATCACAAGATCGGATGAACAGGCAAGATCTAAGGCTCTTTTCTCGTTTTCTTCGCTCTCATAAGTCCGAAGGACGTATGACGGAGCATCGATCCCCCATCCCATTCCGGAACGAAAATCCTCCATCGGCATAGTCTCGACAAAGGTAAATCCGTCTTGGAGCAGTTCATGAAACGCATCACACAATGCTTTCTGGTGATGGTTATAGTAATTGGAATAAAAAGTAAGAGTATTCATCTATCCTATGATCAGCTTTCCCATCTCAACGATCATGCACTCAAACAGATAAAACCTGCTGTAACCGTTTCTCCTGTATATCCCGTATTTGGTCCTGATGCTTGATACGGCCCCACGGATCGATCTGCTGTGACTGACCCCGTTCATCGAAAAATCAGCTATGACTTTGTTCACCACTGTTGTCTTTACGTTATCACGTTTGAGACGAAGTATCAGATCGTAGTCGTCATGGATCGTATCTGTCCTGTATCTGTACCGGTCATAGACCCTCCGGGCGATAAAAGTCGTCGGATGGTTCCAGTCCCGGCTCGTGGCATACTTTCTGTTGCGGCTGTGCTTGACAAAACTGCGTCCGTCCGGAAGCACCATTCTGACATCAGCGTAGAACAGATCGAACGGATCGTTGGCATACTCAGCCGCGACCACATCGAGAGCACACGGCTCGTACCTGTCATCACTGTTTATTATCCCGACCACGTCACCGGAAGCTCTTTCCACTCCCTTGTTCATCGCATCATATATGCCCTCATCGGGCTCGCTTAAAACGATGAGTCTGATGCCTTTATCCCTAAACTCCTGCTCATATCCGTTTATCAGAGCGATCGTATCATCGGAAGATGCACCGTCGATCACGATGTACTCGAAAGGTGCATGAGTCTGATCAAGAACAGACCTTACGGTATCGGCTATGGTCGATGCCGAATTGTATGTGGGAGTTACTATGGAGATCCTGATCTCATCTTTGTTCATCTCTTATTCCCGTGATCCGGCTGCGCCTCAAATGCACTTGTGCTGTCTTCTGCCTTGAACAGTACGAGTATCGTCTGGAACAGGAGCTGAATGTCCTTTACAAGGCTGTAGTTTTCTATATACATAAGATCGAGCATGAGCTTGTCTCTTGATGATGTGTTATATTTCCCGTATATCTGAGCGTATCCGGTAAGACCGGCTTTCATCCTGAGCCTGTATCGGAATTCGGGAAGTTCCTTTTCGTAGTCCGCGACATTTTCGAGCATTTCGGGACGGGGGCCCACAAGGCTCATATCACCCTTTAATATGTTCACGAACTGCGGAAGCTCATCTATCCTGTATTTTCTGAGGATCCTTCCGACCCGGGTCACCCGGTCATCGTCCTCTGTGGACGAATAATTCTCAACGTTTTCCCGCATCGTGCGAAATTTGATTATCTCAAATACCCTTCCGTGCACCGTTGCTCTCTTCTGTCTGAAGAAAATGCTTCCGCCGTCATTTCTTTTGATGCAAATGGCGGATATGATCATGATGGGGCTCGTGATGACAAGAGCCACAAACGATATGACAGTATCCATAAGACGCTTTACAAGCCTTTGCTCAAATGTGATCATGTGGTATCTCGTTGAGAACATGGAAATGTCATCAACGATCACCGGTCTGGCATTTTGTTCAAGGATATCGGCTATATGGGGGTTGAAATAAATATTCTTGAGATTCTGATAACAGAAATCCACTATCCCCGTTCTTTCTTCGACGGGAAGCTCATACATGACCATCGTATCCGCTGCGACCATTTTATTCTCAAGGTCCGGATCGTCGTATGATACTATCCCGGATATCTCATATTTCTTTTCAAAAGATGACAGTGCCGCCGCGATCCTTCCGGCATTTTTAATGTCCCCGGTGATGATAAGACATTTTTCCTTGGGATTTATCCAGAAATAAAAAACCTCACCGGCATATGACAGGAGGCAGATAATGAATATCTGTATGATGATCACAAGAAAAAGGATCCCAATGTTCTCGAGCCTGAACGTTGTATTGTTCGCCTCGTTGGTCTTCATGATGGACAATTCGAGATAAGTGATCAGATCCGTTATGAAAAGAGTGATGGAAACACTGAGTGCGACCTGGGGCCATCTGCGGTTTCCCGCATCGTATCTTCCGTACATGAAAGTCAGAAGGATGAGCATGATCGCGAATGTCGACAGCGTGACCGCCGCCGTTCTTGACAGTGATGTGATCTCGGGATTATCGATGGAGAACATGAGAAAGAAAACCGCCAGACACAGCACGTACAATACCAGCTCTATGAGAAACACTATGGAATGTTGAAATTTGGTACAGAACTTGTGCAGTCTCATTTACATCCCCTCGTATACTTCCCTTATATACTCCTCAAACCTGACTTCCCTGTCATACAGCCTTGCATGTTTAACACAGTCTGCCGACGTATAGGCAATGCCTTTTTGTGACAGTATCGTATCTATGGCTGCAACAACTCCCTGGACGGAGTTACGCTCCACGGCTATACCGCACGTGTCATCTATCGTCTCGGCGCTTCCCCCCGATCTGTATGTGATCACGGGAGTGCCACATGCTATCGCCTCGATGTTGGTCGTGGGGAAGGTATCTTCAAGCGTAAGATTGACGTATATATCCGCCATCGAATAAAGTGCGGCCAACTGCTCAACACTGTCCGTATGACCTATCCCTATTATGGAATCCGGAAGCGATGACAACTGCTCATCATCAAGTCCCACAAGAACTATAACGCATCTTTCGTTTATGAGCTTTGACAGGTTAACGAACTGCTGAAGTCCCTTTCTCGTACGCCATGGGTTCGCCACTCCGAGAAGCACGTTCTTGTTGCGAAGGTTCAGACTGTTCCTGAGCCTGAACACCAGATTATCATCTCTTCTTTCCTCATCAACGGGATGAAATACCGACAGATCTATCCCCGTCGGGACCACTACGGTGTGATACTCTCCCATGAATGACTGCTCCACACGGGATTTAAGCCACGCCGACGGTGTTACAAGAGTCATGTTTTCAAAGCCGGTAAACAGTTCCTTCTTGTCAGCGTAGTTCCTCTGGGAATTGTCCTTCCCTATCGATTTGGGATACTCGGCAAGCTGCTCGCATGAGTAGCATCCGTTTATCCATTTCGTGCATCCGATGTACTCAAAATGCGAACAATGTCCCGTAAACGTCCAACAGTCATGGAGAGTCCATATCACCCTGATATCCGTTTTTTTAAGATATTCAAAGAGAACACGGATATTCAGATAATACCCATGAACGTTATGAAGATGTATTATATCGGGCGCAAATTCCTCTATCACATTTATGAACTGCACAGTGGCGCTCTTGGAATAGAAGCCGTGGCGGTCAGTCAGTCTCGACAGTCCTCCGTGTATATATACATCTATGTCCTGACCTATCCTGTAGGCGTTCATTCCTTCCGGATGAGTATCGCGTCCGTATGCCACCATACACTCATATCCGTTGGCCGTAAGCGTATTATAAAGGCCTTCAACAAGTCTTCCCACCGATCCGGTGCCCACTACCGTGTTGACAAGCATAACCCTTCTCGTCTCAAGGTGGTTGAGCATTCTTCCGACCTTTTTTGCCTCTTTTGTGTAAAGTATTTCGGGCTCGGGTTCGCCAAGCTTCTGTCCGATATAAGAATTCTCTATGTTATTGTCAAGAGAGACGACGGAAATGTCATTCTGCGCCATGATCATTTCCTGTCTTTCGCGCTCCTGTCTCTCTTCCTCAAGCCTCCTTGCTTCGGCAAGGGGATCTGCGGCAATGTGTCTTCTTTTCATCTATCCGGTCTTCAGTTATCCTGGTTATCATCCGTATCATCAAGTATCAGTCTGATGACGCGCTCGTATCCTTTTGAAAAATCTTTCAAAAGCTGCAGTTTTCTCATCTCTTTTCGCACGTTCGGCGTTGAGATGAGCCATTCTATCGTTGATATCACGGTTTCATCATCGGTATCGGTCCCGACTCCGAGATTGATGAATCCGTTCTGTATCCCGGCAAATACATGTCTTGCCTCCCGCTCGTTCTGGGCCAGCACTATTGCGGGAACTCCCATGCTCGCAAGCTCGTAAACGGTACGTCCCTGACTCGTTATCGCAAGATCCATCCGGTTCATGTAGGAGCTTACGCGCTTAACATCTTTGTAGACAAATACGTTATCGTCTTCACTCGTTACTATCCTGTCGGAATACGGGTACGCAAACCCGAGAAGGAAATGAAACTTTACGCTCGGATGATCGCGATGCAGTTTTTTACATATCCCGTACAGTCTTCCGGTAAGATCCGAAGGATCCGCTCCTCCGAATATGACAAGGACATTTTCCGCTTTTTCGCAGAACTCTTTTGGCTGTTCTTCCAAAAACTCGTCCCTGATGCAGAAATATTTGCTCCCGTAATACTCGTTATGGAGCTTATCACCCTTTTCATAAAGTGCGTTTATGACCGCATCGGCATATTTGGCACCGGGTCCCACATCCTCGAAATTCACAACACGCTTTGCATATTTTGTGACCATCTGCATGTATTCGCTTGAGGTGTCGAGAATATCGTTTATCAGTATATCCGGCTTCTCCTTTGCAAGTATCCGTTCAAAATCGCTGTCATCTTTTATCCTGATGACATCAAAATTCGATTCGGTGATCTTCTCTATACCTATATCCGAATCGTCCGATGCCGCAAATACCACCTCATGGCCGGTAAGCTTATATGCAAGTGTAAGACATCTGTATACATGCCCCATACCGACTGCGCGCTTTCCGACAGTGCGGAACATTATCCTCTTCCTCTTTAATATGTTCTCGCACAGTACCCAGTCCGAGTACGTATCGATATCCACGGCTTCATCTTCCGATATCTCGAATATGCTTACCCGCGCGCCTATACGTGCATGTTCGCTCACACACTCTCTTCTGGTTATCAGAAAGCCACCGGTCTCGATATAGTTGGGAGGGAGCTCCTGTGAATTAAGACGCTTTTCATAGTTCTTAACGTATTCTCCGTTCTTATCCACTCCCCATGACAGATGCGGCTTGTTCGTAGCCGACAGCACGGTGTCAAAATCATGGGACGCAAAATACTCCATCGCCTTTTTGATCGTGGCAGCCTTTAATGTCGGACTGGTTGCCTGCATCGTTATGACAAGGTCGTATGTTTTTCCCTTTTCGGATTCCATATGACAGACGGCGTGATGTATTACGGGGTCGAGTGTGACCGAATCCGTTGCAAGTTCGGCAGGTCTTGCTATGACCTCTACGCCGCGCTTTTTTACTATCCCGCCGAGTTCTTCGTCATCGGTGGATACTGCTATATCAACTTCAAATCCCGGCATGTCGCAAAGAGACTTGGCATTTTCTATGGAGTAGACTATGAGCGGCTTTCCGCACATGATCCTCACATTCTTTCTCGGTATTCTCTTTGAACCGCCTCTTGCCGGTATGACAATAAGTGTTTTCATGCTTTTATTCCCGAAATGCGCTTTTTTACATAAGTTATCAGCGTAATTATATCACTTCTGTTTATAAATGCCAAAACAGCACCAAATACTATTGCAACACCATATCTGATCATCGTCATGCGAAGAGTGCCTTCGTACAGGAACAGGAACATACAGCCGATGGCCGTGTATACTGCCATGGAGGCGAACATATACAGGTCATCGTATACCTTCTGCTTCAGCACAAATCTGACCATGACAAAGTGCATGATCATAAGTATCAGATAGCTTGCAAGCGTTGTATAAGCAGCCGCAATATAGCCGTATATGGGGATCAGGGTTATGTTCAGTATATAGTTTATGAGCGCTGCGGCACATGACCCTATGGCGATGATGGGCGTCTTCTTGCAGAATATCTCCACGTTTACGTAGTTCGTATAGAAGTACTGTGCCAGTGTCCCGAGAACTATCGGCGGAACGACATACTTTGCCACCCAGTAGGTGCTGTTTGATATGGCAAGGAGCATCAGAGCCTCAGGCGCAACTACGATAAAGACCATCGACAGGAATGTCCCAAGCTTAACAAGCTTCTTCTGTACCTGTCTTATCCTGTCTGCCCCACCGTTATAAAGCGTCTCGTTAAACCACGGAAGCCACGCCTGTCCTATCGCGTTTGTGAAGATCATAAGCAGCGTTGCGAACGAGTAGCCGAACGTATACAGACCCGCATCAGCATCGGAACATATATCCTTGATCATTATCCTGTCCATCTGGGCCAGAAGGATCAGTGCAAGAGCATGGGGGATCATCGGAAGACCGATCTTCAGCGCGTATATCCAGTACTCTTTTTTGTAGAAAACCTTTCCCCTTACAATGAAGGTGATATAAAAGACTATTCCCATAACGGCAGTAGGGATTATCACGCCCAGGATCTTTCCGATATACCGGTTATCATTAAAGACGAGCATCAGCGTGATGGACAGTGCGACCTGGCCGACGCATGTAACTGCGGAGATCAGTATGTTTTCTTTATACCGGTATTCATAACGGCATTTCTGCATCATGTACTCGACCGACGGAGAAACGCACAGATATGCAAACAGACCTACCGCAAGCGGTACTTCATAGTGGATCCAAGCCGAAAGGGACTGCCTGAATATGAAAGCCAGAATGAGCAGTATAAAACCGCAGGAACTTGACAGCCCCTGCAGCGCGGACATATATTCATCGAATTTATCTTTAAAATCAAGCTTGGCCCGTCCGATCGAATAGACTACACACAGACAGGCAAATACATTGAACACATCGATCCAGGAATTATACGTGTTTGCCTTACCGTACTCGGCATTTGTGAGCATTCCCGTATAAATAGGAGTAGTGATTATCGAAACAGCCCGCAGCGAGACATTCGCTATCGTGTACCATATGCTCGATCTGACAGCCAGGCTGCCTTTACTCTTATCGTCGCTCATGATCCAAGCATGTTCTCCTGCAGTATAGTATCATCCGCTATATCGACAGCCGCAGTCTTTCCCACTATCGTATCTATCCGGTCCGGGCTGATGCCGGTCCCGGGGCGCTTAAACGTGAGCATGTCTTTGGTGATCACCGTGCCCTTCGGAATACTCCCGTATGCTACGATCGATCTTCTCGCATTCGCTCTTGCCGCGCTCTCGGTATCAAGGCTTACAAGATCTCCCTTTCCCCTGATCATATCCATCCTCTCTATCGCGGCAAGTATGGCGCGAGCGTCGCCCGGGTCCATGGCATGATAGTGGTCGTTACCCTTCAATGTCTTATCAAGGGTAAAGTGTTTTTCCACAAGAACGGCTCCGAGATTATATGCTGTTTTTATCACATCGCAGTCATCCGTAGGTTTTGTATGATCCGAGTACCCGATATACACATCGGGGAAACGCGTTTTGAGGGATGCGATCTTGAGAAGATTGGCATCTTCAAGCGGAGTCGGATACTCGAGAACACAGTGCAGCAGAGTTATCGGTGCATCGGTCTTATTCCTTATCGCCGTAACCGCGCGCTCTATCTCATCTTCATTTGATGCTCCCACCGACAGCAGTATCGGTTTACCCTTGGCTGCCTGATATTCGATAAAGGGTATGTTGGACAGATCGGAAGATGATATCTTGTATACGTTCATCAGCTCATCAAGATAATCAGCCGATTCAAAGTCAAATGCCGTGGACAAAAACTCCACTCCCACCTCATCCGAGTATTCTTTGAGCTGTCTGTACTCATCGTATCCGAATGAATCAAACTTCGTAAACAGTTCGTACTGCGATCTCGTAGGTTCCTCGGTGATATCCCAGTAATACGGGCTGTCCTTTGCGGCAAGAGTTCCCGCTTTATACGTCTGGAATTTTACCGCATGTATACCGGCATCTGCCGCGGACTTCACCATAAGCTTTGCGGCATCCATGTTTGTGATGCCGCGCTGCTTTGCTATATCATAATAATTGACTCCGATCTCCGCGATGAGCACAAACCTTCCCGCGCGGAGTCTTTCCATTATCACACTCTTCATCGTCATACCTCTTTGGGGATAATATCGGATATAAAACATCCGTCCTGTTTAGCTTTAAGATAACGTTCGTATCCTTTTTCATAGAACTCGATGAGTTCATTCAGCATATCGTCAAATTCCTGTGTGCGCTCCTTTTTGCCCGAGAATATATCATCCGCATCATTCATGAGCTCAAATATCTTAACAGGGCTTCCCGCGCGCTTTACCGCCTCTACATAGCATGCGGCTGAATGAAGCGAATCTACCGGTCCGAATGAAAGTATCGCTCCCCGAAGTTCATCAAACGATCTGATCCTTGTGATACCGTCGATGAGTGCGAAAGGTACGTCACCGAATATGATCGATCTTTTTCCGAGAAGCGCCGCCTCGTATGCCGCGGTTCCGGTTATCGTTATGACACCTTTTGCGTTTACTATCCACGGCTTGGGATCCTTGTAATAGTTGATCTGGACCAGCCGGACGTTATGTATCTCTTTGACTTTTTTATAGAACTCAAACCCTCTTTCGCCGAGCATCGCCTGATGCTCCTTGACGTAAAGCTTCCAACCGATGGGAAGAGCCTTTGATACCTGCTCTATAAGGTTAAGTTCATCGACATAGTACGATGCCTTTACGAACACCGATGATTCCGGTATCAGGTGGAGCGGCATGTAGACATAGTCCTCTCCCTCAACCGGGTCTTCAAAGTATTTATTCTTACCGTACAGATACCTCTTCTTGAGTTCCTCTTCAAGGTAGTATCGTATGTACGGCATTGACGGAGCATAGAGCATCGGGCTCTTTTTCTTGAGCGCAAGATTTTTCTTCCTGATGTCCATGTCATAGAAGTATTCGAGCTTTCCATGCATCACGCGGGCTATCCATATGAGGCTGTCCTTCTCATACTTGGATGTAACGGAACCCGCGAATTCCTTGTTCATTATGGAATTCTCACGGCGGTAATCCTCAACATACTTTATGCTCTCTTCGATGTCTTTTTCGGGAAGCGCCTTGATCTCATTGAACAGATCAACGAAATACGGATCTATCGCAAACGCATTCTGAAAGCTGGGATATTTGTAATAGCCAAGCTTGGAATACTCTATCGTCATGCACGGTATCTTCTTTTTGTAACAGACTTCGCACAGGATCGTGCGCTGCAGTTCCGCATTGTCGGTATCAAATATCACATCGGGTTTGAATTCTTCAATAAGGCCGATGATCTTTTTGTAATTCAGTTCCAGCCAGTAAAGGTTTTCAGCGTAGCTTGTGACTTTCCAGTACATGCGCCAATGATAATGCCTCGTGTTCATCTGGGAACTCATCAGCTGCATGTTCAGATTTTTGTAATGACTGTACTGGCTGTCGATCATGTTAAGATAGTCAATGTCGTACGGCGTGCTGCTTTTTGACAGCCCGTCAATGAACTGCTCACATATGTCCCTGACATCGTAAAGCTTTATGTCCGGAACGAGCTTTTTGAATTCGTAATACGTATGCTCGTTATAATATGTCTTGCTGTAACTGCATTCACTCGACATTATGAAAAAAGCCGCGATCTCATTGTCAGCCTTCAGCTTCTCGGCCAGAAACCACAGAGGCTTGGAGTACGTCTCACGGCATATCATGAGTATTCTTTTGTTCTTGAAAATCGATTCTTTGACCATCAGGGGAACCTCTCCAGTTCTTCCGATACTCTCGCCTGTGCGCGCTTCGTATACATTTTGAGAAGACCGGGCATATAAAGCGCCATAAAGGTTTTGATACGAAGCTGTCTGCCGATAAGAGGATTCTTAGCGCCGGCAAGAACCGCTATCTTTTTGGTATATTCCTTTATATCTTCTTTATCCGGTTCATCCGAAACAAGTTCGTTCTGAAGCGCAGTGATGAACTCATAGAGCATGAACCTGTTACATTCATTGGCAAGCTCGGGATGTTCATTTGTCAGAAACTCCTCCATCAGGAGGTTGGCTTCAACATTCTTTCTCACCATCCCGCTCTTCTTTGAACAGCTCCCTTTTCGCTCGCGGAAATGGTACATCGGAGTCGGATCATAGACGATCCTGTCAGCCGAAGACAGCAGCCTGTCGACGACTATCCTGTCCTCGACCGTTATGTCGGTACGAAAATGAAGTCCTTCGAATACCTTTCTTGAAAAAAGCTTGTCCCAGCAATGAAGGAAAAAACCTTCGTGTCCGAGGGTTACCGAAAGTGCCTGTGTCGCATCAAGCACGACAGGCTCTGCAGGGCTGTCGGAAAGCGTTTTTCCTACATACTCATAAAACCTTCCGCACACGGAGATATCCGCATCGTACTTTGTCATATTATCAAGCATCCGCCGGAACATATCGGGCTCAATATAGTCATCGGAATCAACGAAGCCGAGCCAGTCGCCGGTAACCTCGGCGAGGCCCTGATTTCGCGCATCCGCTATGCCTTTTGCCTCACCGGTTATGAGCTTTATCCTGGGGTCAAGCTTTGCGTACCTGCGGCAGATCTCTTCCGACGCATCCGTCCCGTGACCTGCCACTATGATGAGCTCTATATCTTTATAAGTCTGATCGAGAACACTTTTGATGCTCTGCTCAACGTAAGGTTCTACGTTGTACACGATCATGATTATGCTGATCAATCCGTCACCCGCTTTATCGCTTCAAGATATGCGTATCCCCTGGATTCGTCGGGTTCGACATATGCGCCTTCACCCCATTCGTTCCAGGCGTTCACGTATACAAAATCAACTTCTCTTCCCGATACCTTGTCCGAGAGCCTGCGAAGAGCTTCTTCAAACAACTGCGGGTTCATACCTTTATATACAAGACCTTTGTAGTCTCTTCTCGGGGTATTGTCCCAATCGGGAAGTATGCCGGGAAACTCATTTTCGGCATATTGCCTCGAAGTTATCGAGTCCAGAATACGCCTTCCGCTAACGCTTCTCTCCAGCACATATCCGGCCCTCTTCCCGATAAGATCGTTCCTTGCGGTCCGGATAAGCGTTCCGATGTTGTATGCTGCTTTTCCCGCACATCCCATTCCGTATTTAAGAGTATATCCGGGCTCGAAGAAATAATACCCGTCTATAAACCTGCTCCTGTTATCGGAGCCTGCCGCAGTCTTTCCGGAGATGATATATACTCCGTCAAAGCCTTCGTCCTTTGCCCATTCATCAAAAGAGCGCGCCATGTCCTCAAAACAGGGTATGTCAAAAGTCTTGTAGATCTGCCATACCGGCCTGTTACCGACCTTGATGTATCTTCTGTCACGAAAGAACGGAAGGAGATGTTCAAAAAGCTTTCTCCAGTCGGACCGGTCCCCGTACTCCTGTGCGATCAGAACCTGGTCCGAGAGTCCGTACCACGTCCTTGTCCACGTCTCATTCGCCCAGCATATGTTGTAATTGATGTCTATCTCGGGATGGTCAAGCAGTGTCCTGAGCGGCTTTTCCATCAGTGTCTTTCCGTTAAAATAATATTGGTAGATGCAAAAGCCGTATACTCCGTATTTGCGTGCAAGCTCAGCCTGACGGAACAGCGTGGCGATACCGTTCTTATCAAGATCATAATAATCCTTTCCCAACGGGACCCTTGGCTGGTCATGTCCTTTGAAAAGTGGTTTTGCCCGCTTTACAGCAACCCATTCCGTATAGTCCTTGCCCCACCACTCATCGTTTTCCGGAAAGGAGTGGTATTGAGGCAGATACATGCAGATAACCTTCATTATGACACCTGAATATGAACGCTACTTCATCCAAACAGTCTTGTTTACAATGTGCGTATAACTCTGGATCAGTCTTACGACCTTTGCCGATACGTTTTCATCGATATAGTCCGCCGGCATCGCAGTCTTTTCGTTATTCTCGTACATTGATACGGCAAGTTCAACAGCCTGACATACATCACTCTCTTTTATCCCACCGATAACGATCGTGCCCTTGTCGAGAACTTCCGGTCTCTCCGTTGATGTCCTGATCAGAACTGCCGGAAATCCCAGCATTGCCGATTCTTCGGACAATGTCCCCGAATCGGACATGACGCAGTATGCGTTTTGCTGGAGTTTATTGTAATCAAGGAACCCGAAAGGCTTCATGCTCTGTACGAGCGGATCGAACTTAAATCCCCTCTTTTCTATGAACTTGGCACTCCTCGGATGCGTGGAATATATGACCGGAATCTTATATTTTGCGGCGATCACATTTACCGAGTTCATGAGTTCCATGAAATTCTCTTCAATATCGATGTTTTCTTCCCTGTGGGCGGACAGAAGTATATAACGGCCCTTTTCAAGTCCGAGACGTTCCAGTACATCGCTTTTTTCTATCTCATCCTTATGTGCCGCAATGACTTCGCTCATCGGAGATCCGGTAACAAATACCGTCTTGCCGTCAATCCCCTCAGACAGAAGGTATCTTCTTGAATTCTCGGTATATGGCAGGTTGATATCCGATATGTGATCCACGATCTTGCGGTTGATCATCTCGGAAACATTCCAGTCCCAGCATCTGTTCCCGGCTTCCATATGGAAGATCGGTATCTTAAGACGCTTGGCACTTATGGCGGAAAGTGCCGAATTGGTATCACCCAGAACAAGAACTGCATCCGGACGGATCTTCTCCAGGAGCGAATATGACTTTGCGATTATATTTCCCATCGTCTCTCCGAGATCGGCTCCGACGCACTCCAGATAATGGTCCGGGCTTCGAAGCTCCAGATCCTTAAAGAATATCTCATTAAGTGTATAGTCATAATTCTGTCCGGTATGAACAAGGGTGTGATCAAAATACCGGTCACAGCACTTGATGACTTCCGACAGCCTTATGATCTCGGGACGTGTTCCCACGATCGTACACACTTTCAGTTTATCCGACATCTTTACACCTCTTCAAAAAACGTATCGCTTCTGTTTGGATCGAACACTTCGTTGACCCACATGACGGTAGCCATATCATCGTCTCCGATATTGGCTATGCTGTGCGTATACCCGCACGGTATATCTATCACTTCAAGCTTGTCTCCCGATACCCGGTACTCCGTCACCGTATCGGTCCCTATCTTGCGCAGCCTGATAAGACCCGTTCCCCGAACCACAAGAAACTTCTCGTTCTTGGTATTGTGCCAGTGATTACCCTTTACTATCCCCGGATGGGAAATGTTTACCGACACCTGCCCCCGCTCGGGTGTGCGCAGAAACTCCGTGAACGACCCTCTGTCATCCTCATGCATCGTAAGCGGATATGACAGGTCGTCATCCGGCAGATAACTTAAATACGTACTGTACAGCTTCTTTTCAAACCCGTCGGAAAAATCAGGAAGTTCAAGCTTCCTCCGACCTTCCGAAAACCTGTATAAGAGTTCGGGAATCTGTCCCAACTTAACATCATAAACAACCGGAACGTATCCGAATCCGTCTTTTACATGCTCACGTCCGTACATGCACTCTATGATCTCATCCACAACATCATCTATATACACGAGGGTGAGCTTTGTGTCGGGATCGTTAACCTTGATCGGAAGGCCGCGCGCTATATTATGACAGAAAGTGGCAACGGCCGAATTGTAATTCGGGCGGCACCACTTACCGAACACGTTGGGAAATCTGTATACTACAGCCTTGCTTCCGGACTTTTTCGCATGTTCAAATACAAGATCCTCTCCGGCCTTCTTGCTGATCCCGTACGGATTATCAAGAGCTGCCTGTATCGACGACGACACGATGATCTTGGCTTTTCTGTTTCCGGACTGTTCAAGCGAAGAGATCACACGGCCGGTAAAACCGCAGTTTCCCTCCATGTACTCACTGTTATCAAGCGGTCTGTTTATTCCCGCAAGATGAACAACCACATCACAGTCGGCGGCATATTCGTCAAGGAGTGCCGGATCCGTATCTGTATCAAACGGACAGACCGTAATATCTTCCATGTATTTAAGGCGCTGTATCAGGTTTTTCCCGATAAATCCCCCTGCGCCGGTCACAAGGATCTTCAATCGCGCTTCCTCCACTCTTCAAGTTCATCCCTTATATAGCTGAGCGCAAGCAGCTTCTCCTTGACCTGCTCCACATTCAGGATAGTCGTGTTATTGGAATTAAACTCGGTAAGCTTTGCCCTCTCGACGCTGCCTTCCCTGAAATACTTATCATAGTTCAGATCTCTCTGATCCGCGGGAACTCTGAAGAAATTGCCAAGATCATATGCTCTTGCGCATTCTTCGTTCGTAAGAAGCGTTTCATACATCTTCTCTCCGTGTCTGATACCGATGACCTTCACTTCATTATCCGCATCAAACAGTTCCTTAACGGCTGTTGCAAGCGTCTCTATTGTACAGGCCGGAGCCTTCTGGACCATTATGTCTCCCGCCTGTGCGTTTTGGAATGCAAACAGTACGAGTTCTACGGCTTCTTCAAGGCTCATTATGAATCTCGTCATCGAAGGTTCCGTTACGGTAAGGGGAAGCCCCTGTTTGATCTGGTCTATGAACAACGGTATGACCGATCCCCGTGAGCACATTACATTTCCGTATCTTGTCCCGCATATGAGCGTTCTGTCCGGATCAACGGTCCTCGACTTGGCAACGAATACTTTTTCCATCATTGCCTTACTGGTTCCCATGGCATTTACCGGGTATGCCGCCTTATCGGTCGATAAGCAGATCACCTTGGAAACGCCGGCTTCGATCGCACAGGTGAGCACGTTGTCGGTTCCGATGACATTCGTCCTGACTGCTTCCATCGGGAAGAATTCACAGCTCGGCACCTGCTTGAGAGCGGCCGCATGGAATATGAAGTCAACTCCGTGCATCGCGTCTCTTACACTTTGTATGTTCCTGACATCACCGATGTAATACTTGATCTTCGGATCATTATAGTGATGTCTCATATCGTCCTGTTTTTTCTCGTCACGCGAGAAGATCCTGATCTCTTTGATATCGGTTTCAAGGAATCTGTTAAGAACCGCATTTCCGAACGATCCCGTTCCTCCGGTTATCAAAAGCGTCTTGTTTGAAAAAAAATTCTCAGTCATTTGTAGGCTCCCATTTATGCGGCTTATTGTCATATGTTCTGTCGATCGGAAGAGTGCCGTCAGCGTTTCTCATCTGATATGTGGGCACCATCTTCTTGACCCATTTACGTATCGTCTCGTCATCCGTCTCATCCTTGGACAGCTCGTTTACGATCTCAAGCTCCTTGTAGAATTCCTCTTCATCAAACTCTATGGGCTTTCCAATATGTATCCTGCTGTTGGCAGTATCCTGAAGCCCTTCCTCTTCCATCAGCATCTCTTCGTACAGCTTTTCGCCCGGACGCAGTCCCGTAAACTGTATCTGTATGTCCTCACCGGGAACATAGCCCGACAGGCGGATAAGGTTGATGGCAAGATCAAGTATCCGGACAGGCTCACCCATTTCAAGAACGAATATCTCCCCACCCTTTGCATAGGCTCCCGCCTGAAGCACAAGAGATACCGCTTCCGGTATCGTCATAAAATACCTGATGATGTTCGGGTGTGTAACAGTAACAGGACCTCCTGCTTCTATCTGCTTCTTGAAAAGCGGAATGACCGATCCGTTACTGCCGAGAACGTTTCCGAACCTTACTGCTACGAACTCGGTATCGCTCTTATGATTGTATGACTGTACGATCATCTCACATATACGCTTGCTGGCACCCATGATATTGGTCGGATTGACAGCCTTGTCGGTCGATATCATGACAAAACGCTTTGTCCCGTGCCTGCTTGCCGCCTCCGCAAGCTTCCATGTTCCCATGACATTGTTCTTGATCGCCTCGTTGGGGGAATCTTCCATAAGAGGCACGTGCTTGTGGGCAGCCGCATGGTACACGATGTCCGGATGGTATTTTTCAAATATCGAATTAAGTCTGTTCGTATTGCGAACGCTCCCGATCAGTACCTTCAGATCCAGGTCCGGATAAGCACGCACCAGCTCCTGCTGTATCGCATATGCGCTGTTTTCGTATATATCAAAAATGATCAGTTGCTTAGGTCTATGAGTCGCTATCTGACGGCACAGTTCGCTTCCTATCGATCCGCCTCCTCCGGTAACAAGGATGACCTTGTCGCTTACATATCCCATTATCGAATCAAGATCGATCTTTACCTGGTCACGTCCCAGAAGATCGGCGATATCGACCTTACGCAGCTGGCTGACGTTCACCTCACCGTTAACGAGCTGATACATTCCGGGGAGGGTCTTCAGTTCGCATTTTGTCTGTTTACAGATCTCAAGTATGTCCCTTATCGTTGACTTCGATGCGGTGGGCATCGCTATTATGATCTCATCGATATCATACTTGACCGCATTCTCGATGATGTCTTCCCTGCCGCCTACCACCTTCACGCCATGTATGTAGTTGCCGATCTTGGACCTGTCATCATCGATGACGCACATCGCATTTTTTTCTATGTAACTTGACGAGCGCATCTCTCGGATCAGCGTGTTTCCAGCATCTCCGGCACCGATTATCATAACGTTCACGCTCTTGGCGCTGCTGACACGCTTTTCTATGAACGTACGGAATACCCTGTAAAAGAATCTGGTCACCGCAACAAATGCCAGAAGAAATCCTCCGAAGAACACGTAACAGCTCCTCGGGTAGATCCAGTGAAGTATCAGATTGACAATGATCATCTGTATGACTGCGGAACACAGACATGCTCCGAGTATGCTGAACATCTCCGGTGCTCCCGCGTACTCCCACAGGCTCTGATACAGATGGAACAGCCAGAACAATATAAGAGTGATGATCACGGAATACGGAAGAAACCCGACAGCCGTATCGATATATACTCTGTCAGGAATCTCTGATATGGAAAAATCAAATCTCGCGATAAGTGCAAGAAACGTTGCAACGATCACGGAAAGCGTGTCGCAAAGTATCAGCCCTATTCTTCGGATTATCAGTTGTCTGCTCTTTATCATACAAAAAAACCGTGCCAATTTATTCAAAAGAATATTATATCAAACAGACCTTGCTATTGCAATTAACGCAAGGACTGCCGTAAGGAACGGAGGCACTATGAAAAAGTTCTCCATAAACGACGCTGCGAGGATCGCAAAGACTGCAGCAACAGCCGATCTTGCCACGATGTTATCCGTATACTGTCGAAGTCCCAACAGCCTGTGGATGAGCATGCCGCATATGCATACAAACACGATCACGCCGTGAACTATCAGTATATCAAGAAGGCCGTTGTGAACTTCGAACATCCCTCCCATCCATTCGGCTTTAAGCTTATATGAGCTGCCTATACCGGTAACGGGGCTTTTAAGGAACGCAGACCACAGGTCAGCCCAGATAGCATCCCTTCCCGAGATTATATCCTTGTAAAATATCCTTACGTCAAATGAAGAGGCATACTTTCCAAGCCACACGTACACAAGCGATATGATGATAGCTCCGATCGTTGCGCCGATAGTTAAGATCGTGTAACATACCCTGTTCTTCCAGACTTTTGCAGGTATCAGCAAAAGGATCGTAAACGTTACAAGCCCCAGAAGCGCACATCTTGCCCTGTACCACGCGATTATGTTATATCCCCATACGAACATGAACGGTATGAAGAAAGTAAGGAACCGGTAACCCGTATTACCTGCCGACTTAAGCCTCTGTCTTGCACCGAGAAGGAGCGTTATCGCGAACACGAACCCGGTTATGAGCACAAGCCCTCCGTAATTGGTGTTGTATCCCTTAAAGTAACCTTTAACATCAAACGTCCAGTAGAAAAAATAAAATCCGGTATAACAAAGGCAGAACCACGAAAGGATCCCCGAAAAACTGACCTTATCGGCCAGATAGACGGCAAGCGCCACATCCACGGCGGTAAACCAGGCTCCTTTACCCGAGTGCACGATCAGAATGTTGACAAGAGCTACAACGGCAACAGCAGCCACGATCCACAGACCCTTATCCTTTATGCCGTCCTGCGCATATGCAAATGCAGCTCCCACAAGAAACAGGAACAGGAACACGGTCCCGTAGGGCGCAAAGAACTCATACCATTCGTATTCATTCCACAGCAATACCGTCTGAATGACAAATGATGCGACAACCGCAATGTTTGCAGCCTTTATTCTCTTCTCTCTATCCTTTAGTATTTCCATGAAACCTGCTCTTTACAAGTTCTCCCATTTTACGGGCTGTCACCGCCACATCATCATGATACAGCAGTAATAACACCGCCAGCAAAACAGCATCTATCAGGTATCTTCCGTTTACCCTTCCGATCATCGCAAGAGACAATGCCACGAGGATGAGATACGCCAGTACATCGACCAGTATATTGTTTTCTATGATCACATATTTTCTGACAAATACGTACGCCAGGGCACACATTATCGCATAGCTTACCGCCGTTGCGATCGCAGCACCCATCGCCCCGTACATCGGGATCAGTAACAGGTTTCCCGCTATGTTTGCCACAGCTCCGACCGACGTTGCCACCCCCATCGATCTTGAATCCTTGTGAGCAAGGCATATCGAACCGAGAAACCCCGTAAGAGCGCCGAATATAACGGAGATCAGAAGCGGCGGCACATACATCCACGCCTCGTAGAACTCTTTTCTGAACAAAAACGTGGCGATGGGATTAACGAGAAGTATGAGAAGCGCGCAGCCGATCACCATAAAGCAATTATAAGTCCGATACATCCGGGTGAAGAACTGCTCACTTTTTTCATCCTTATAGCTCTTTGTTGCCGACATCTGCCACGCCTGGGCAAATATCCTTTGAAACACCATAAGGATCGCCGGGATCTTGTAGGCCACACCGTATACTCCGTTTACCGCAACCCCGCACATATATGCAACAAGATATCTGTCTGCGGCATTGTTGATCCAGCTTCCGGTCGAGTATGCGATAAGAGGCATGCCATACAGCAGCATCTGACCCCGGAGGTCTTCGTCCATCACAACATCATGTATGAGGGATGCCGATCTTGCGATCACGAACATAAGTACCGAAGACAATACATACGCCAGTATCTGGGAATATATGTACCCGTTCAGGCCGATCTTTATGACAAGGAGGAAAACTATGTTTGATACCACCGTAACCGCCGTGGAACAAACGCTTCCGATCACGACTATCGGTACAGCCTCACAGCCCTGGAAATACAATATCAGAAACTCAAACATCGAATTTGCGGCAAACAGCAGTGCAAACAGAAGGATATACAGCCTGTACTGCATGCCGACGACCGAAAACGCGGCAATGCACAGACCGACCACTATCGCATCCGCACGAAGTACGTATGTTGTTCCGATGCGAAGTATGCTTCCCCTCTTTTCGGTGTTCTCGATACCAAACCTCAGGGCCGCTTCCCCGATGTTCATTGTAAGAGCCGGGACGAGCAACAGGAGCGTCACCTGCATCATGTCCGCTATCCCGTATTCGGCAGTCGTAAGAACATTCGTATACAGCGGCACCAGCAGGAACACGAGGATCTTGGATACAAAATTGCTGACCGAGAACAGCGCGATGTTTCCCGCAAGGTATTGATATTTTCCTTTTGTCTTTACCTCTTTTGAAGCCATATCATCCCCTGTGCTCATCTTCTTCGGCCGGTCTCATGTTGGCCGTCAGCATAAGGAGCAATGCATTGACCGAATAATCGGTCCATATAAGATCAACGTCAAAGAACGATTCAATGCAGACGGCCATGAGCGCTATGAACGCACATGCCGAAGCTCCCGGTAAGGAAGCGTTTCCTCTGCATCCGTTCCAGTTCCTGTAGAGAAGGAACAATACAAGAGCAAATACGATGACCCCGTGGATAACGAGGATGTTATACATCGCATTGTGTACGTTATATTCAAAAAAAGATGTTATCGTTACATTCGTTCCTATCCCGGTAAGGGGACTTTTTTTGAACAGATTCCAGAACTCAAGCCATATGGCCTCTCGTCCGGAGAAGATGTTTTTATAGAAAAAAGGCATCCTGAAATTGACACCCGATGTGCCGACCAGAATGTAAACCGCAACAAACACAAGTGATCCAAGCGTTGCAAATATACATACGGCGTTATAGAAAGCCTTTTTGGCCCACAGTTTTTTCGGAACGATGAACCGAAGCACCAGAAATGCGCCGAGCATGATGAACGCACCCCGCGATCTGTGATACAGGCTTATCTGAAGGCACTTAACAAGCGCTATCGTGATAATAAGCCCTGCCGTACGGTTTTTCCTGTACAGTTCTTCAAAAAAGACAAGCACGTACATCATTGAGAATACCGTAAATGTGGCAGCCGTGTTGGTATTCATCGCAAACGATGTGTAATCGGCAAACATCCATGTATACACTCCGAAAAACCAGTATATGATCATCAGCGTATACAATCCTCCGAACAGGTACAGCTGCCATCTGTGAAACGGGATATGGGAAGAAAGGTAGCAGATCAGTGCAAAATTCGTTACGACAAAAAAACACCCGTATCCGCTGTCGACAATGACTATATTGATGGCAGCGATGACCGCAAGGGCAATGAGCGCGATAAGATCCTTATCCTTTTCCTTAAGTTTTTTTACCGGATTGATATTTACGACCGAGATGACGGCAAGTATCACAAAGACAAACACTCCCACGTACTTCTCCGTCATCCCGTAAAACTTCGGGACGAAGAACGTCAGAGTATAAAATATGAACAGGCACAGAAGCATCAGCGTATTTACCGCATCAACTGCCGTTATCTCCTGTTTTATTTTAGTAAGACAAGCTTTGACAGTTTTGATGTCAAAGCCTTGCTTCTTGCTTTCCATGAGTTAGACTCCCATTCCAGATCAGCCGTGAGTCTGGTGGCATTGGAATTCTCCATGATGATCTTTATCTTTGAAGCGATCTCATCAGGATCCGCATAGTCTTCGATAACATCTTCATCGTGAATATCCTTTATGAGTTCAAGCGCACCGACGCGGCGTGAACAAAGTATCGGGCATCCGCACATCAGCGCCTCTACAGGCGCAAGTCCGAAAGTCTCGAAACAGCTGTTCTGAACGAATACCGCCGCCTCGTCAAACAGCCTCATCCCCTCTTCGAACGAAACAAGTCCCCTGTAATCAACAAAATCATAGGCCTCGATCCTGTCACTGTCGGCACCCTTTGCCCCGATCACGCACAGATACAGATCGGGATCATATGATCCCCTAAGCTTTTGAACCGCTTCACATATATGAATGATCTTCTTTCTCGGCATGCCTCCGCCGATCGAGAGGATCATATGGCGTCTTCTATCGGTCCTTTTGCGTGCGTTGTGCATAAGATCGGTATCTATTCCGTTCGTGATATAGTCGATCTTATCCGCATACTCGGGGTAATACTCCTTCAGCCACTCACCGAAACTTTTGCTCACCGCGATGACAAGATCAGTAAGCTCCAACGTCTTACGCTCAACGCGGTTCATAACCTCATCGGGTTCGAGATTGATCTCATTCTCGTATTCTACGCATCCGTGCATTATATATGCGGATGGTTTTTTCAGCTTTTTAGCCGCTTTCAGGCCCAGTATGTTCTGTTTTGAGTATCCCGAGTAGACAACCACGTCAGCGCGTATGGTGTTTATCAGGATCTCCGCCGCCCGTGCCGCCTTACTCCGCCTCTTCTGAAAGAGTGTCCCCTTCGGAAGGTTTCTGATATAGTACTTTGTCACGTTTGCGGGACCGGTTCCGGATACACTGTCCCCCGCCAGAAAGATCCTCATTTTTTCTCCCGTATGATCTCTTTATACTGTCTGCGGCCTTCAAACATGGCAGCGATCGCTGCAGATAACGACATGTTCTCCGAATAAAGATTTCTCTTGCGAAATGCAAACTGAAGTATCAGGAGCGTTGAAAGCATCCCCGACATAGCTGTGTAGTTTGCACCTCTTGATATAAAGAAATCCCTGTTATACCCTTTAAACCACGTTGACTCCTCGTCTCTGACCGATGCGATCATGGCAGGTACATACATGATCTTCAGACCCTTCCTTAAGCATTCATACAGGAACAGATTCTCCTCTCCGAGGAAAAACCTGGCTCCCGCTCCGAAGAGTTCGTTAAACCTTACATCAACCCTGCTTCGCCTTATGGCGATCTCCGGCGAGAAGATCTTGAGAGACGACAGATAACCCATCCTCTTCGGCCTGTCAAAAACAGGTCTGTGTCTTTCCGGTCTTTTTATGAAGAACACTATGATATCGGCATCAAACCTTCCGAATGCATCGAGTATTATCCTGTCATAATCCCGGACATACTCAACATCGTTATCACACAGTATGCATATATCCTGCGAGGCATTGGCAATCGCCATATTGCGGCTTGCGGACAGACCTCTTTCCTTTGTCTCGATATATCTGACATTGTAGGTATACGCGTCCTTCTCTTTTGTGCACTTTCGATCAGTTTCCCTGTCGCACTGATTTATCACGACGCAGTCACTGTGTATGTTAAGCGTATCGATATAGTCTTCGTTATCAAGATGCATGGCCGACAGGAGTACTTCAGGTTCCATTTATACCCTCCTTGCTACGGCACGCACTGCCCAGTTACAAAAACAATATATACTGTATATCAGTCCCAGATGCTCTTCATTTCTGTACAGATTCCAGATCCTTCTTATGGCCTCAAGCTTGTTCGATGAGAGCTGCTTTCCCATCCGCCTGTAAAGTGTCAGGTTTTCATCAAGACCGTATGCCACGAGCCCTGTCTTTAATATCTTCCACCACGTTGCCGTATCCTCACTCTTTACGCACGGCATGAATATGTCATCCTTTGACAGCTTATCCATATCAAACATCACGGTACTCGTGAATATCGTGGTATTCTTAAGCGCCTGCCTGTATGACAGCTTCCCCGGAACTCTTACGACCGTCCCGAGACCCCTGCCGTTCTCATCGGCAAATTCGTAGCCCGTGAACGAAAACGCCGCATCCGTCTGTTTCATGAACTCTATCTGATGGCTCAGCTTGTCTTCTTTCCACAGATCATCGGCATCGATAAAAGCAATGAACCTGCCAGACGCCGCCTCTATTCCGGTATTTCTTGCGCCTGCTGCTCCCTTGGGCCCTTTGTTTTGCAAGAGCCTTACCGTTTCCGACAAAAATCCCGCGATGATCTCCCGACTGTTATCTGTAGATCCGTCATCTACGAGCAAAAGTTCATGATCTGTGTGGGTTTGCTTTAATACAGACGTGATCGTGTCGGCAATACAGCGGCCTGCATTGTATACCGGCACGACTATACTGACAGTATCACGCATTGTCGTCCCCTTTCGGAGGAAAGCCGTTATCCTCTGCAACTCCCTCGCTGCTGTCCATAAGGAACAGCGTCTTCATCGTCAGTATCATAAGGCGAAGATCAAGCCATACGGAAAAGTTCTCGATGTAGAACAGATCCAGCTTGAGCTTATCGTACGGTCTTGTATTGTATTTGCCGTAAACCTGGGCATATCCGGTTATCCCGGCCGTAACTTTGGTCCTGTAGGCAAACTCCGGCATCATTTCCGTATATTCCCTGATCTTCTCCGGCCTTTCGGGACGCGGTCCGACAAAAGACATATCCCCGGCAAGGACATTGAACAGCTGGGGAAGTTCGTCTATCCTAAGCTTCCTTATGACCGCTCCCACAGGGGTGATCCTGTCGTCATTTTTGGTCGCAAGCCTTGCCCTGCCGTCCTTCTCGGCTTCCTCTATCATGCTCCTGAACTTGATTATCTCAAATTCCCTGTTATCCTTTGTGCATCTGGTCTGTTTGTAGAATACGCTTCCGCCGTCGCATGCTTTGACCGCGATCGCAGTGATGATCATAACGGGGGATGTGACGATCAGAACGATAAGCGCAAGCATGATATCAAACAGTCTTTTGATAAGCCTCTGCTCCGCCTCTATGGGATCGCTTTTGGTAAAAAGGAGCGGCGTATCAAACAAATGGAGGTTCTGGGACCCCTTAAGCACGATATCCATGATCTTGGGGCTTACGTATATCTCAACATCATTCTCGTAGCATTTTTTGAATACGATGTTCCTGATATCGCTGGGGATATCCCAGAGCATGACCGCCTCGTGGTTTTTTATCTCATCGAAGGCCGATTCCGTATTGTCCGAAACATTCACGGCCTTTGTCACCGTAAACTGATGTCTTCTCGTCTTGAACTTATCGATTATCACATCCCGGTTATTTCCTCCGTATATAAGGAGTACGTCGATCGGCGGAAACAGCGCTCTGTATCCCATGGTAGTGGCAAATATCCACAATGATATCATCAGGCATTGAATGAGCATTCCGACAAAGAGCGGAACAACAGTCGGAAAACGATATGCAAGAAGACATATGATCGCATAGAACAGTACATTGGCAACAAGTGTCGCAAAGCCCTGGGACAGTGCCAACTCTATCATACGAAACGACCCTATCTTGAGTCCTCCGTACGTTGCCGAAGCAAACAACAGTATAAGAAGATATACTACGGCGATAAATACATGGCCCCAGAAATAGAAAGCCTTCGGGATACCCGTATTATAATATCTGATCCATACATACAGCATGATCCCCGTTTCGATCAGCAGTATGAGGACCGATACCGCAAATAAATATGCTCTTTTCTGAAACTGCTTCCGGCTCAATCCTTACTACTCCCTGTGCGCAAGAATCAGAAAGCCTCCGTATATGCAGCCGAGCAATATGCTCATCCGTCCCAGGCGGCCTGCGGCAAAAACAGGTCTTCCCGACCGCTTTGCATATATGACATAGCGCCCCAGATACTTCAGGCGAAGGAAACCCGGCGGCGTGATATAAGCTCTCTGTTCGTAATAAAGGTACCATGCATTGACGTTTTGGCGTCTTAACTTTCGTACCGATTCGGTATACCCGTCCTTCACTATCTCGCATACGGTTACGATACGCGGTAATACAGCGAGAACGCATACCTCATCTATTTTATCATAAATGTAATCCTCAGGCACATATTTTTCGCCTTCTATCTCGGGAAAAGGAAACATCCGAAGAAGCCTTGTCTCGTACATAAGAGTTGTCTCACCCGAAAAGCCCTTAAGGTACAGTCCGTACAATGTCGAAGTCTCTACTTTCGGAAAATCATGATCTCCCAAAAGCTTATCCGCATCTCTCCCCTTATGTGCGACAACACCGCCTACAGGTTTGCCGTTTTCCATCCTGCCGGCCGAAGAATCATATGCGGCAAGCAGATCTTCGACTGCCGTATCCGTCAGGTAATCGTCGGAGTCAAGACACATGAACAACTCGGTATTCGCAAGGGAAACTCCCGTATTATGCGCTCTCATCTTGCCGCCGTTTTGTCTGTAGTGATATCGTATGGGGACCAGGCCTTCATCGATCCATGTTTTGACGTAGTCATCGGTGGCATCCGTCGATCCGTCGTCGACTATGAGCCATTCAAAATCCCTGCAGGTCTGTCTTTTCAGGCTCTCGTATGCACGTGCGAGAAGCTCTCTTCTGTTGTAAGTCGGGGTAAATACCGTCAGTCTCATTTGAGCCTCCTGGTACTGAACCTGTGCTCTGCTCCGGTATAATCAACGAGTTCATACTCTGCCGGTTCTTTAAGGTCATATTTTAAAATCACATGAAATCCGGTCTGGCCGATCTGCCTAAGTCCTGCCGCCTTGACCGCCCTTATCTGCGGATGTCCCTTTGTCAGGACAACATATTCCGTCTTTGTCGACTCCAGCGCATTTATGAAATCATCCATATCTACCTTCTGGTTACGTACGAGAAGGGCAAGTATATTATTGACGGGCTTTGACTCATCCTGCAGCATCTCTTCGGTATATGAATAGTTGACGGCATAGATATAATCCTCCCTGTCAACGCACAGGAGCATCTTCGGATCATACTGTCGTATCTCCATATTGTATTCATATTCAAAGAACGCCCTTGTATATTCGGTATCCGAGTCCTCGTGTATCATAGCGGAGATCTCGATCAGTTCATCATCTATCTTGTATATGTTTTCCGCAATATCCAGTCCTTTTCCATAGACAAAATTACCGCCTGCGATGAACATCACCGCCACAATGATCGAAGTGATCACCTTATCCCTTCCCGTATGTGCTGTTTCGATAAGCCTTACGACTGCGTAAGGAACAAGCACTATCACAGGGGTTATCCAGAATAATCTGTAATACTCACTGCTCACATCGAAGATCCTGTCTATGATGATCGGAACTATCGGGTTGTAGACCGTGACAAGAAGCATGAGCGCGGAAGGAAGAAAGATCTTTTGCTCCCGCTTATCCCCCTTTGCAATGACAATCACCACTGCGAGCACATACATGACAAGAAAGCCCGTCCCGGAACCGTAGAGTTCCAGACATCTGTGCAGATATCCTATTCCGTTTTCAAATACATTAACTCCCTGCATCCGCTACCTCGGAAAAGTATATATGGCATAGTACCCTTTGACATAAAGCACATATGCCATCATCATGACAAGCTCCGGAAGAATGCAAAGCACAAGCTTATATGCATGCCTGTATCTGCCCCTCAGAATATATGGCAGAAAGAGTATCGCAACCTCTGCCGGAATGACCATATTCGCCGTCGAACTCACCGTTGCCGTTCCGAGACAGACAATGAACAGTTTCAGAAACACACCGCTGTCTTCTCCCTCTTTTATGATCATCATATACAATACAAAGATCATAACGACCGATATGTTACCTACGATCGTTTTTCCCTCATATGTCCTTGTCATGAGGAAGTTGGATGTTGTATAAAGGCTTATGAACAGGCAGTTTACGGCTGTCATGACAATATACATCAAAAATGCACGCCTGTGATCCTCGTAAAAATACCGGCATATGAACCCGTACAGTATGTTAACTATTATGATCACTGTCGCCGACATCACCGTCCTTGTCTGTATGAGCGCCGGAAGGCCCGTGATCTGACATATGACCGCATCAGCCGTGTAGTACGTAGCGAAAACATACCTGAGTTCGAAATGATCCTGCCAGTTTCCGGTGAACGGATCATAAACGTTTATCATGTCCGTATCAACGTTTGTCGTTATGTTTGCCACATAATATGCGGCATCGAGCGTAAAATTATATGTTATGACCGCAAGAACGATCAGAACGGCAGTAACTGCGATAACTCCGAACCAGAACAACCCGGCATCCCTGTCCTTTGCAAGATCGGTAAACTTGCGCATCCACTCACGTCTGTACAAAACGATCGCCGTGATAAGAACAAGTGCGCAGGGGATCATCCACACGTGCGAAAGAAGCGATAACGGCCTGTATGTGAACATTATCGGAAGGCAGAATACGGCAAACAGTGCGTAATACGCAAAAAATCCCACGGTCACGGTTATCGCCGCCGACCAGGTGCGGCCTTTTCGTATTCCGAAAAAGCTTCCGAATGCCATGTACATTATGAAGTTCCAGATAAGCACAGCAAGTGCTTTTACAATGATCATCTTATTTCGTTAACTCTTTTGCATCTATCACGTACGTTTTGTCGACACTTACTTCATTTGTCCTGATCAGTTCTCTCATGGCGCCGGAGTCGGCCTCATCCTGCCCGTATGCATACCATTTTTCCACTTCAATGCCGTATCTTTCAAGGAATTCTCTCAGGGCATCGGCATTTTCCGCCGGGCCTCCTCCCACAAATGTAAGCGTTCCGTCGCTTTCCCGAAGAAGGTATCCCGCTGACGCTCCTGAATCGGGAACGAACTCATAGACGCTGCATCTGCTGTTCATATCCGACTGAAGATTTACCGTGGCATCATACAGCTTGTTGATCTTGTTGTTGAGCACGAAAACTGCCGCCAGGATCGCAACCGCCAGTACTCCTACCGCTATCGCAAGATTTCTCGCATTGATTATCCTGTGTCTGTTCATATCCCATTCCTCCAAATATCCCTCATCTGTCTCTTCTGCCTTTTCTGCCTGCTCTTTCGGGCGTCCGCGAAGGTATATGACGATAAGAGCGGCTGCTATGCTTAAAACTCCGTAAACTATATACACCCCCGTTGAAAACCATGATAGCAGGAGTGTAAAAGGAATAAGTGCTTCGGACTGATATCCCCATATCGCAAGAGCTGCTGTGAAAACGGATGCGATCGCACCTACCTGCCTTCCGCACACCGTTTTTGCGACCGCAACAGGACAAACGTTGTACAGGAAAATCATCGGTGCAGGGATCAGAGTGAAAATAACGGAAAGGGGATGAATGCCCGTAAGCGACGCAATGCATCCTATAAGCATCATCATCGGATCCGAAACAGCCATACGTCCTGTATCATATACTCTTGTTGCGGCCAAAACAGGCCTTAACATTCCGATCCTGTCACTTTGATACAATATGACTGAGGCGATCTCAAATACCGTTATCAGTGCAAATATCATATACAACAGTATCTCTGTCTTTGTAATGCCTTCAAAATATCCGACGGACTTTATTCCCTGCCCGGCCGAGACAATATATGCTGCCACGGCAGTGCCAAATATCAATACTGCTGCAACCACCATACATATTGCCGGCGGCAGCGACAGTATCCCGCCGGCAAAACATGACAGGATCCCGATCAGTATCATCAGGCAGCCCCCCACCCCAAAGCGAAGCGATATCGACGGAGCACACCCGAGCTTTGTGACGAAGATATCCGACCATTTCCCGGTAAGGAGGGCCGCGATACAGAATATGATGAACACTATCATACCGGTCATGATCAAGGAGTGCTCACCTCCCTGTATACTGCGCATGTATCATTCTCAAAGATAAGTGCATACCCGTATCTGTCCATAGGCATCTCGGGCCATATCCCTTTTGACAGCAGTACATACCCTGCATCTTTTCTCTTTGCCGCCTTTGCGACCTTACCTAGATCGGGATGGATCTTTTCAAGTTCTGTAAGACCGGCATCTTCATCTTCATGTATCATATTAAGCCGTGATGAATAAGCGGCAAGACTTACATCCCACCCGGGCATCACAATAACGTTCGGGCGGTCATTTTCGGCTAGTATCGCATCTGCCGCTTCACAAAGATCCGGCTCAATATGCATGCCGTTTTCGGCACGCGTACAGAACTGCCTTGAAAACACATTGTCCCCCGAGATCGAAACGGCCAGTACGATGAACAGTGCCGAAAAAACAACAACTCCGATCTTCCCGACAGATTTTCCTTCCGAAGGAAGACACCTCTTCAAAAGAACCGCAAATGCGGCCCCTATCGTTGCCGGAACACTTAAAAGCAGAGGCAGATCATGATCTTTTTCCCTGCCGGATCTTGCCACGACAAGAGCAGCCGCAAGGTAGAGAACTAGTACCGAGCCTGTTCCCACAAGAAGCCTGTGCTGTGAATATAGATCATATAACAGCTCTCTGATCATGACGATTCCTTATCTTTATCTTTTGTCAGATGCATTAAAACCGCAAATATCATATAAAAATACGACATTATGTAAACCGGAAAATAGTATTTAAAATAGGACGCCGGTGCCAGAACCAGCACGATGAACCAATGTGCCGCAAGTCCTCCGAATACGAACAGATCGAACCAGTCTCTTTTGACCAGGCAATATATGAGCGCTGCCATCATGAACACTACCGGTATGAACAGGTTGTATGCGACTGTCTTGACAACGCTTACCGCAAAAGAAGCAAGGTCCTTGATCCCGGCTCCGGAATAAGTGATATGATAGGGTAATGCTGCATAACAGAAAGCTCCCCATCTTGTCCTTGCAAAAACATCGGGATTGCCGATGAATATGCGCTTCAGCGCCTGTGAATAATCCAAAAACTCCTTATCACCCGCCTCCGGTCTTACCCCGATGAATCCATCCTTATACAGTATCAGGACATCCTCATAGTTGATATCCCCGTAATGCTCATTAATATCGGCTATAACATCAAGCGACAGATATTTATCCACCGTCTCAAGGTCTTCTTTGTTCTTTTCCGTATCAAGTCCGTTCCTGTACATGTTCGTGATCGTATATGCATAGAACGGCTTCATCCTGTCATTTGCCGCAGAATCAACGCCGTTTACGCCCATCCCGTTCTGAGGTATCCACAGGACATACTGGATGGCCATATACAGGACCAGAACGGTGATCACAGGCCTTATACCGCGAAGGCGCGGGTACGCCATGAACATAAGCACCGGAACAAGCACGAGCATGTAAATGCCCTCTGTTCTCCATTGGGTCAGTACAGCTCCCGCAAACAGTAAAAGGATCGCCCCCGTGTACGTTATGTCCTTCTTCTCCAGCCGGTCGAATATGATCTTTACGAAAAACGCAAGGTATATAAGGAAATATACCGGAAGCCTGTGTGCACTTGTTGTATACGCTATAACCGGATAGAGGAGGAACAGTATGTACATAAGAGATCCCGCCTTCTTTCCGAAGTATTCCCGTGACCTCCACGTACAGTATCCCACGACAAAGAATTCAATTATGACCTTCATTATTATCGGTCCGTAAGTAAACGGGAAGATCATAAGCGAGACTATATAAAAATACACGGTCATGTAGTTAAACCACGTATCATGGATCAGATTCGTGGCATCATTTAATATGGAGTATTCATCATTTGTGAGGTACCCCGCCGGAAGCTTGATAAAAAGCACCGCAACTATAACGGGAAGATAGGGGAGCGCACACTTTATCACCCCAAGAAGCCTTGTATGATACTCATTTTTCAGGAAAATGAGCGTTATGACAGAGTATATCACGACCAGCAACAGAACGATGGCAAGTACCCTGCATATCACAAGATCGGTCATAGCCGTCATGTATCTGCTGTCGGTCTGCTCCGGAAAAACAAACATACGATCCATAATAAATCCACCGGTTTTGTGTCAAAAACAGGACACAAACAATTGCAATTAAAACCAATGATAAGTATACTATATTTTGTAGTCACAAGTAAACTCTATTAGGATCTGACTCAAAATATCGTATCAGATGTGACCGACAAAAGGAGCAAACAACATGAAGAAGATACTCATAACCGGAAGCAACGGACAACTGGGGCGCGCAGTCAACGAATTGTGCGATGGCAGCCGATATGAACTGATCAACACCGATTTTGGGATCGACGGGATCACGCATCTTGATATAACGGATCAGAACGCCGTTCTTGAGATCTGCCGGCAGATCAAGCCCTATGCGATAATCAACTGCGCGGCTCATACGAATGTGGACGCATGCGAAGTCCAGGTGGACAGTGCATACAAAATAAATGCGCTCGGACCGCGCAATCTAGCGATAGCCTCAGCGGAAACAGGCGCAAAGCTTGTTCATATATCGACCGATTATGTGTTTGCCGGTGACGGGGATCACCCTTATATCGAATTTGACAAGCCTGCCCCCAAGGCAATGTACGGCAAAACAAAGCTTGCCGGCGAGGAGTTTGTAAAACAGTTTGCTAAAAACTGGTTCATTATCCGTACAGCATGGCTGTACGGTGACGGCAAGAACTTTGTCCGCACGATGCTTAACCTTTCAAAAACGCATGAAGAGTTAAACGTTGTGAACGATCAGATCGGATCTCCCACATGCGCAGATGAGCTGGCAAGAGCCATATTCTCTCTTATCGATACCGAGAATTACGGACTGTTTCACGGGACATGTGAAGGAAAATGCTCATGGGCTGATTTTACAAAAGAGATATTCAGACTTGCGAATGTAAAGACAAAGGTCAATCCGGTAACAAGCAAACAGTACAAGGAAATGAACCCCGCATCTGCCGACAGGCCCGCATATTCCGTTCTGGAAAACTACATGTTAAAGCTCACCGGAGGATATATGTTTGCGGATTGGGAAAAAGCCATAGCTCAGTATATCTCCAAAATGTGAGCGCTTTATTTCCAGATCAGATGCAACACGACGGCAATGATGATACCGAGTGCAGCTCCCGTCTGTACCTGCAGGGGAGTATGACCTATGAGCTCTTTGAGCTTATCATGTGAGAACCTGGGCGGATTGTCCTTGAGCTTTGCAAAGTACTCCATGAGCTCGTTGAGTATCACAGCCTGATTGCCGGTCTCTCTTCTGACTCCGCTGGCATCAACCATTACAACGATCGCAAATATAACGGCAAATGCGAATTCGAATGACCCCACTCCTATGACAAAAGCGGTCATTGTCGCCAGCGCACACACTGTAGATGCATGGGAGCTCGGCATGCCGCCGTTACCCGAGAACAATCTCCTCAAACTGAACGTGTGATCCATGAACGCTTCTATGATCGCCTTGATGATCTGGGCTATGAAGTACCCGAGGAATGCCGTTACAAGTATTTTATTTGACAGTATCTGTTGTATTATATCCACTATGTTCACCATAAAAAAGGCTCCGCTTATGCGGAGCCTTATGATCTATTCACCTAAGCCGCTGTCTACTGCATTTATGAGGGCCTGTAATGCTTCTGCTTCATCATCGCCGTCACATGTAAACTCAATCTCGTCCCCGCATTTGACACATGCACCGAGCACACTGAGAACGCTCTTTGCATTTGCGGTACTCTCACGGAATGAAAATGTGATAAGAGACTTGTACTTCATAGCTTCTTTACACAATATTCCGGCCGGTCTTAAATGCAGACCCGTAGGGTTCTTAATGACAACCCTCTGACTAACCATAAGAGTCCTTCCTCCATTCTATATAGTGAAACCCCTAACAGAAGAATTATACCACCAACATTTCAAAACCACAAGATTTACTCTCCGATCGCAGCGCCCGCCGTGGGCATCACTGCCTGCGATTCCGTTTCGGATTGATCGCCGACATGATTGACTACGACCAGAAGGGTTACCGGATTGGACAGACTCACTCCGGCAGGAAGATCGAATAAGACATTTGCATCATTTTCGCCCACGGTAACGGGTGCATCTGCCGCAGCCGTATTCCTCGGAGTAAGGGCTGTCGCATCGATCCTGCATATAGCCAGATCTCCGCTGTATCTTTCATATGCATCGCCTATACCCTGGATCTCTACCGGGAATGTGGATCCGATATCAACTATGCTTACCGAATATCCCTCGGGAACATTCTCGATCGTCACGTTTGAAAGAGGAACATCTATTGTCTTGTGCTGGTTCTCGTCTATCCCTACCTTGACCCTCACATTCGTATCAAATTCCGGGTCTGCGAATATGACACCGGTAGGAAGATAATCCGCTATGCTGACGTTGACCGTAACATCCGATGTAGCCCCGTCAACAGACACTTCATCTGCCGGGATATAGATCACTTCCATGTCATCGAAGTTCTCACCTTTTCCGGCTATGAGCACACTGTCAGGTTCCGTGATGACCACGCCGGTAGTACCGAAGCCGGCTGATGGAGTACCGGAGAATCCGCTGTTTATAGGGATCACCTTGGTCGAATATATGATATATTTTATCTCAGTAACGGTTCTGGACAGTACGATCCTCTCGTCATCTATCCGGTCTCCCTCCGCATCGCACGCAAACAACGGCTCGGTTATCGTAAAGTCCCTGCTGATGCCGCTGATATCCGCAACAGCCATCACCTTATCTATCAGCGAGATCACGGATTCGGGACCGCTGACATTGACCGTTGATATGGCGTTCTCGGCTCTTGCAAGAAGATACCCTTCCGCCGGATGACCTTCAGCACCTACCGAAACAGGAACTTCTTTACTTACAAGATTTTCTATCGTAAGCTTCAGATTGGCACTTCTTGTCGTAACGGAATCGATCCTGTCCGAATATCTGGTACTCTTTACCTCTATAGGAACGGTGTCGGCTGCAGTAAGTGAGCGCAGGTCCGCCGTAGCCTTGATATAATCCCTGCTCATCAGATCTATCACCGATCGGTGGGCCGTTACAACTACATTGATAGTCCCGGAATCCCCGGGTATCTCATAACACTTGTTCTGTGAAGTAAGAACATCATCATTGAGTATTTCGACCGATACACCCGTATATGTCTTACTGATGATCGGATCATCCACATTGACGACCACAAGCCACAAGACAAATGCACCGAGAATGGATACTATCTTAAGGCCGAGGTTTTTTGTAAGTAAGCTTCTCATCTTTCGGCCTTTCTCTTAAACAGGCGAAGAGATTTCTTCTCTTCAAAGGTTTTGCCCTGGATCATCCCAAGCATTTCCCGCAGTTCATCCATGTCAACATTTCTCGACAGATTTCCCTCATATGCCACCGATACCCTTCCGGTCTCCTCAGATACTATTACGGTCATTGAATCGGTCACTTCCGATATGCCTACACCGGCACGGTGTCTCGTTCCGAGTTCCTTGGATAGTGCCATATTCTCAGACAGCGGGAGATAACATGTTGCGGAAACGATCCTGTTTCCCTGTACTATGACCGCTCCGTCATGAAGCGGTGTATTATGTTCAAAGATATTGATGAGGAGCTGACTCGATATTTCCGCATCCAGCCTGATGCCCGTATTCTCATAATCGGTCAGAGAGTCATTCTGTCCTATGACAATGAGCGCTCCTGTTTTGGATCTTCCCATTTCAAACGATCCTCTTACGATCTCGTTTATAGTTTCATCCGAGAATCTCTCTCCGATCATTCTGTTGTCAAACTGGAAAATAGAGGAGAGAACAACTTTTCGTCTTCCGAGCTGCTCCAATGCTTTACGAAGTTCCGGCTGAAATACGACTACCATAGCCGTTACCGCAACACCGAATACGTTCTTGGCTATCCACAATATGGTGGTCATCGAAAACATAGCCGCGACCATGACAAATACAAGTATGATCACTATACCCTTAAGCAGTGACCACGCTTTTGATTCCTTGATCCATGCAAGGACCCTGTACAACAGAACGGAGATGATCAGTATCTCCACAAGATCCGTCCACTTGATGGACGGGAGAGAAAGCCATGTAACATACCGTTCTATAAATGCGGTTATGGATTCAATGATTTCCGACATTAATCCTCATCCTCGTCATCAAAATCATCGTCATCGTGACGTGAAGTATGACGTCTTACTCTGACGGCAGGTGCCTCCAGAGTGATCTTAGGTATCGCCTTGACATAGTAATAATACTCGTCATCCTCAAACTGGACGTATTCCGCCCGTGAATAATCAACGTTAAATATGAAGAATTGAAGCACCAGAACAATGATCGCCGAGAAGAACAGACTGAGTATCGCTCCTCCTATACCCACATCCGCATCAAGTACCGCAGATGACACAAGAAGGACCACAAAACATGTGATGATCCCGGCTCCCAGTGCTATCTGCCATGAATAATTGATCTTGAGCCTCCTGATCAGATATACGGCGATGATCGTTGCGGCAAAAGTCACGATCATGGCGATCATGACATCGTTCTTAAGTATCCCATCTATAACAGTCTTGAATCCGCCCAGCATACTTTCAACGTCAATATCCGACAGACCACCTCCCGAAGAAAGCGCATCCTGATGCTCACTTACATAATGTAGGATGTAATATACGGCCGTTCCGCACCCGACGGAGATACATGAGATCGGACTTCCCACAAAACCCATGGCAAGAGGGATCACATATGGTATATGCATCGCAAATGCAACCGGCGTCAAAATAACAACAATGGCATCTGACGGTGTGAACCTGAAGTATAGCGCATACATAATGATAAAGATGAACAATACCACTATCGCACATTCAAGCGAAAGGGCGTACATATGCGCAACTATCACAAAGCCGGCAAGCAGCACGATCACGTTCGTCGGCATGAATGAGCACAGCAGAGAAAGGATCAGCACGATCGCGGGATTCTTGAGCTTTGACATGAATCCCACACTGCTTCCGATAAATATCAGCGCAAAAAGCATGGCCAGGAACTTCAGAACCGGGACTATATATGCTTCGAACTTCGTATAAAATCTCGTCAATTGCTGTTTGACTATCAGTAATGACTCCATATTTTATTTCCTTCCCCTACGATTTATGGCGATCATCTGCAAGAGCGCGCGAAGCAGTTGATTATACTGCTTAACGTGTTTCTTGGCCTTGTGATATCTGTAGCTGTATACGAAATATGAGATCACAAGGTAAATTGCCAGAACAAGGCAGTACTTGGACAGGATACCTTTGAGGAATTCAAGTATGTCCATTTTGTAGAAATCCTCAAGAAAAGTTTCCATGTTATATAAAACATACATAGCCACCGCCAGGGCAAACCCGACGGTGGCATATATAGCTGATTTTAATAATTGAAAGCTGATGTAGTCGCCTCTGAAGTACTCGGAGATGGCAATATCCTTCCTGCCTTCGTGCTCTTCGTATGCAGCCATCCGCGTCATCAGCCTGATACGTTCTTCATTAAGCATATCTTATTGATTTAAGAACCTCATCTTGTTGCCGGCCGGCTGTTTAGCCTGAGGTTTGGGCGCCTCGACTTCGGGTCTTCTTCCGGCAGAATTCAGATCATTGATCATGGACGCCTTGCACTTCTCGCAAAAACGACCCGTAGTGATTGGAGCCCCGCAGTTCTCGCACGTAATGCCTATATCGATGCCCGATGAGAACTCAAGTCTCTCCTCTCTTACCCACTGACGCACCTGCGATTCTTCGACGTCACAGTTCTCTATTACATCCGGGATCGTAGCCCCGCGATTGTCAAACAGATATTTCTTGACTTCCTGGAATTTCTTTTCCAACTCCTCACGACACTGAGGACAGATCGGCTGGCCGCTTATATAATTGAACAGCCTTCTGCATCTTCTGCAATTCTTGACATCCATTAGTGATTCCTCCTGAGAATATAAGCTTCAGTTTCCCCTTCCGATGCACAGAGAAGTGAAATACACTCTTCTGATGCCTGCCCCCTTAAGACATCCTGCCATTGCATCAACCGTCGCGCCGGTTGTATAAATATCATCAACGACCAAGACCGAATCTAATTTTACAACATTTCCGGTTACTTTAAAAGCCTTTTTGAGATTATTTTGACGGTCCCGGGCGCTTAAGTTTTTTTGTGCCAAAGTGCCTTTTTGCCTTGTCACAAGGTCACTTCTCACAGGTATCTTAAGACGCTTTGACATCTGTCCCGCTATCAGCTCAGCCTGGTTGTATCCTCTTTTCTTAAGCCTGTCCCTGTGAACGGGTACCGGTATGATCGCGTCAACGTTCCAGCTTTTTATCTTGTCCCCGAGCTGTTCACATATCACACGACCGTAGAATTCAGCGAATTCCTGTTTGCCCGCATATTTGAACCTGTATATGCTTTTACTCATATATGTGTCGTATAAGAGCGCGGCACGTCCTTCATCATATATATGTGATAAGCCGGAACAGTCACTGCAATACTCAACATCTTCGTCAACGGGCTTACCGCATTTCATACAGTGATCGTTACCGACAAACGACAGTTTGTCTTCGCACTGCGGACATATATCCCGACCTCTTTTTGATACAATGTGACCACACACGGGACAGATCCTCGGATATATGATATCCGCGATCTTTAAAAGAAAATCAGTTATCATGAATACTTCCTTTACAGACTTGAAATATCGATAAGCGCTTCATTAAGACTTGTAAATCTCTTTAATTCATCTTCATTATCCACCATCTGCTGTATGGTGTTCTCACTGCCTACTATTGTCACACACTTTACGGCCCTTGTGACTGCGGTGTACAGAAGATTTCTCGTAAACAGCTGTTTAGGCCCTGACAGGATCGGGATCACGACCGCAGGATACTCACTTCCCTGGGATTTGTGTATCGTTACTGCATATGCAAGTTCGAGTTCATCAAGATTTGAAAACGGATATCTTATTAGATGATCGTCTTCATATATGACCTCCATGATCTCGGAAAAAGAGTCTATTGACCTGATAGTCCCCATATCGCCGTTAAAAACCCCAAGACCCTTGTCCGCAACAATACCGTATCTTCCGACCACTTCCCACTCCAACTGGTAGTTGTTACGTATCTGCATGACCTTGTCACCTTCTCTGTAAAGAGTCGATCCTATTGTTTTTTCTTTTTTTCCCGGGGCCGGCGGATTGATATATCTTTGCAATATGGGATTAAGGCTCTTTGTCCCAAGGGGCCCCTTACGCATGGGGGTGAGCACCTGAATATCAAACGGTTTTGCATGAACATATCCGGGCAGTTTTTCATTTACAAGGACAACTATATTGTTGAGGATCAGATCGATGTCGTTTCTTCTGAGCATGAAAAAATCACGGCTCTTGTTATCGAGCTTTGGCATCTTACCCGAATTGATCCTGTGGGCATTTATGACTATGTCGCTTGTATCAGTCTGTCTGAAGATCCTGTCAAGGAATGTGACCTTAAAACAGCCTGATGCGATCATGTCTTTAAGTACGCTTCCGGGACCTACCGGCGGAAGCTGATCCGTATCCCCGACCATTATCAGTCTTGTTCCCGGGATCAGAGCCGAAAGCAGCGCATAGAACAGAGGGAGGTCTACCATCGACATCTCATCAACTATTATCGTATCTGTCTCAAGAGGGTCCTCTTCATTGTGCTGATATGAATAACGGCTCCCCGGTTCCTTTCCCGGGGTCAGTCCGAGAAGACGCTGTATGGTATAGCTTTCATATCCGGTTGCCTCAGTCATTCTCTTTGCCGCTCTTCCGGTAGGCGCGCACAGCACAAAATCCTCACCTCGCGATACAAGATACCTGATAAGCGTTTCAATTATCGTTGTCTTTCCGGTGCCGGGTCCCCCGGTGATCACGCTCACCCCGCTGCCGATCGCGGCAACTACCGCGTCCTTTTGTTTATCATCAAGGGGTGTATCGGCTTTCTCCAGTTTTGTGATTTCGGTCCTTATCCGGGATTCATTCGGATCCAGCAGAACATCAAGATCAAGCAGCATCCTGGCACAGCTGATCTCCATGTTATACAGTCGGGGCTGATAAACACGCGGACCTTCGGCTCCTCTTTTGATCATGACTTTCTTTTCCATAGCCAGATTCTCACATTCGGACCTGACATATTCGCTGTCAACCTCCAGGAGCTGCGCCGCATCCTCAATAAGTTTTTCAAGAGGGATATAGATATGACCTTCCGAGACGGCAAGAGACAGCGCGTATCTTATACCGCTCTTTACTCTGCAGGCAGCATCCACAGCTACGCCCGAAGATCTGGCCATCTCGTCGGCCGTACGAAATCCCACTCCTTCGATATCCTCGGCGATCCGGTACGGATCCTGTCTCATGACATCGAATATCTCATTACCGTATTTCTTATGGATCTTACTTGCAAGATTATTTGAGATCCCGAACTTCTGGAGAAACAGCATCACCTTCCTGATATCCTGTTTTTCAGTGACGTTTGCGCCTATCTCCTGCGCCTTGCGAAGGCTGATCCCCTTCACGCTCGCAAGCATCTCCGGCTCTTCTTCCATGATCCTGAAAGTATCGGTTCCAAACGCTTTGACTATTCTCATAGCAAGAGCCGGTCCGATCCCCTTTACCGCTCCCGAGGACAGATATCGGAGTACGGAAGTTTCATCCTCCGCTGCCGAAACCTCATAGGAATCAAAAGAAAACTGTCTTCCGTAAACAGGGTGGGAAACATACTGTCCCGTCAGTACCACGCTCTCGCCTGAGCTTACGGCATGCAAAGCACCGACACAGGTTATCTCTTCTGTGTCGGTGGTAAGTTCAAAAACCGTATATCCGTTATCCGCGTTGGAAAAAATGATGTGCTCGATATAACCGGAAATCTTTTCCATCAGATCTTAAACTGAATTGTTCCTCTTCATCTGTTCATATAACTGCTGAGCCAGAGTATTGCTGCCGCCTCCGCTCTGATTGACTATCTCCTTGCTGTACTCGGCAATGAGATTTTCTTTGTAATAATCAACCAGCGTATGGTTCGGATCAGACTCATCACTCGGCACCATGGCCTTCTGCATGTTCTTGAAGACCTGCTCGTAGAAATACGCCTCAAACTGTTTGCACGCATCGAGGAGTTCGTCATCGGACTTCTCCCTGTTGTTACCCTGAAGCGTTCTCTCGAGATTGCTCGCCTTTGTAGCCGTTTGTGTCAGATAATCAGAATATAAGCTTCCTATGTCCATACATTACCTCTTAAGATCGTTTGCAACCTGAAGCATCGAATCGGATGTTGTTATGACTTTTGAATTAAGCTCGTATGCACGCTGTGCGATGATCAGATTGACCATCTCGTCAGCAACCTGAACGTTCGAGCTCTCAAGGTATCCCTGCCGTACTTCGGACTTGGTAAGTGCGGCATTTGTTGCCTCATTAAGAGCCGCTCCCGAAGCTTCCGTAGGAAGATACATCGTACCGCCTGTCTTGAACAGTCCGCTCGGATTCTGGAACTGGAACAGTCCTATCTGCATTCCCGCTATCGGCTGCTGATTGTTGTTCGCATCGGGATAGGTGAGCTGTCCGTTCGCATCAACCTGAACCTTGCTCGCGATATAGTCCGCAGGTATCGTTATCGGCTGTCCCGTTGTATTGAGCACCGGATAACCGTCGGATGAGGTCAGCCACATCTGGTTGCCGGGTCCTATCGCAAAGTGAAAATCACCGTTACGCGTATATACCGTTTTACCGTTATTGTTAAGAGCAAAGAATCCCTCGCCGCTTATGGCAAAGCTTGTTGAACTTTCGGAAGCCTGGAAAGCACCCTGGGTAAACTCCGATGTGATGGCTGCGTTCCTGACACCGAGTCCGACCTGCGCTCCTACCGGCTTCTGGATACCGTTTGCGGTAGTGGTCCTCGTCTGGATCTCCTGATACAGAAGTGACTTGAACTCATTCTGCTCTGTCTTGTATCCCACGGTATTAACGTTCGCCAGGTTGTTGGCGATGGTATCAACGTTAGTCTGCTGTGCGATCATTCCCGATGCACCGCTCCATAATGCTCTTACCATACAATTCCTCCTTATTTAGAATATCCCTTGATCTACTCCGCTCAGTCTGTCAATTAAACTTTACCCAACTGGTTAACGGCCACGTCAAGTGTCTCATTGTGCGCCTGGATCATCTTCTGGTTCGTATCATACGCCCGCTGATAATTGATCAGGTTGACCATTTCCTTGACCGTCTGTACATTGGATGCCTCAAGCATCCCGCTATAGATTGTCGCTGTGGATTCTATCGGTGTTACGCCTTCAACGGTATCATAATAGTTCTCTCCGTACTTCTTCAGATAGTTGTAATCTTCAAAGTCCTGAACCTGTATCGTTGCAACTGCGTTTCCGTTCTGATATATCGTCCCGTTAAGTCCCATGGTGGGCTTAACAAGCGGATCGAGTTTGATATGCTGACCGTTAGTGTCAAGAACGTAGTCGCCGTTCTTGTTAACGAGTTCTCCGTTGGTATTGACTATGAAATCTCCGGCTCTGGTGTACTTGGTGGAAACCGTTCCGTCCTTGGCGGTAAATTCTATGGCGAAAAATCCCTTGCCGGCGATCGCCATATCATAATCATTATTGGTGGTCACGAACGAACCTTCCGAATAGTCGGTGTAAGTCTCCCCTATCTTGACACCGAGGTTCATCGCCCCGAGCTTCCTGGCAAAGAACGGTTCCGATGTATCCTTGATCTTGTAAGCAAGTACATCGTAAAAAGCTTCGGATGTGGATCCCTCTGCCTTGAATCCGGTAGTCGAAGAATTGGCAAGATTGTTCGCCAGAACATCGACTCTCCTCTGCTCATTCACCATTCCGGTCGCTGCCGTATACAGTCCCTTAACCATAAATACTCCTCATATGTGCTGGCAATGTCGCTCGGCATGCAAATCGCTTCGCGATGGGCCTCGCGGTGCAGACAGGCTCCTCCCGCTTCTCGGGGCCCTCCTATCTGCATTAACTAAAATTATCCGTATAACCCGCAAGGAATTCCACGTATTTTCCTGTTCCTATTGCCACGGCCGTCATCGGATCTTCAGCTGTCATCGTATTGATACCGGTCTTGTAAGCGATCAGGTCCTCCAGTCCCCTAAGCAGGCTCCCGCCGCCTGTAAGAACTATACCTCTGGCCGCTATATCTGCGGCAAGCTCCGGGGGAGTTCTCTCGAGAACGGAGTGGATGGCCTCGACCACCTGACCCGTCGTATCACGAAGCGCTTCTTCCGTTTCCTCCGATGAAACCTTAACGGTCCTCGGCAATCCTGTTACGAGGTTACGTCCCGTAACCTCAAGGTACTCTATTTCCGGGCGTTTGAACGCCGTTCCTATCTTGATCTTGATATCCTCGGCCGTATTGTCACCGATGAGCAGGTTATGCTTTTTCCTCATGTATCTGACGATCGCTTCGTCAAAATCATCACCGGCAACCTTGATCGAGGTGGATACTACCGCACCTCCGAGTGAAATGACCGCTATATCTGTCGTCCCACCGCCTATATCGACTATCATGTTACCGCACGGTCTTCCGATATCGATACCTGCGCCGATCGCTGCGGCTATGGGCTCTTCTATGATCTCAACGTATCTGGCTCCTGCCTGGTACGTAGCGTCCTCAACTGCCTTCTTCTCAACCTCGGTAACTCCCGAAGGTACACATACGCTGATCCTCGGCTTACGGAAGTTCTTCCTTCCGACTGCCTTCTGGATAAAATACTTGAGCATCTTCTCGGTAGTCGTGTAATCCGAGATAACTCCCTGTCTGAGCGGCCTTATGGCTACTATATTGCCGGGAGTACGTCCCAGCATCATCCTGGCTTCTTCACCGATCGCCCTTATCGTGTTGGTGTCTGTATCAAGAGCTATAACCGAAGGCTCTTTGAGAACAACACCGCGACCCCTCACATACACAAGAACGCTTGCGGTTCCCAGATCTATCCCTATATCCGAATAAAGCATATCTTTCCCCTTTCAATGCTTTTGTACAAAATTATTCAAAATATAGTATACCGCAACGCATCCGTATTTTCAATTCAAAAAGTGCAGTGCCGGGCACAAAAAAACAGCCTAAAACGAGATCGGTTCCATCCGCTTTAAACTGCTTCCCTGCATGTCTGTAATATATATCGGACATTTTTGCAGAATCTTTAGTCGGGATTATGATTTTGTCATCCGAATATCTTTCGGTATCCGCTGTCCCGAACGCTTTTATCGTTCATCATCTCTATATAGGTACCGCAATTGTTTCGTTTTTTCGAAAGTTCTTCTTCGTCCATTCCGGCAAGCTCAGACAGCGCATGTACAAAGTCATCTGCGTTTCGAAGCGAGCACACGTAGCCGCAGCCCTTTTCATCAAGATCCATCCACGGTGTCGTATCGCTGATGACAGGAATACATCCTGCGGCGAGGCTCTCTTCTATAACGTGTCCGTAGTTTTCGCCAAGTGTCGGGAACAAAAAGGCATCATGATCCGCAAATATGTTCAAAACATCGCTGCTGTCGGCCTCACCTTTATACTCCCACTTGATGAGAGGATGTGTTCTTTTGAGAAGGTCAAGATCAGCCATGCACTTCTGCAGATACTCACGGTCCTCTATCGTACCGTATATATCAAACTTTATCCTGATGTCATCATCCATAAGCCGCAGTATCTGCGCTGCCGCGTGAAGATTTTTCTTAACACATATGCGTGAAACGAAAACAAGCTGCAGCTCACCCCGGACTTTGGTACGGGAATGACGGACGGTTTCGCGTCTCGGAAGATCCGTGGCGATCACACACCTGCTGCCGGCTCCGACGATCCGCTTAAGCTCATCTTCCTCTCTTTCGGATGTAACGGACCAAATGATATCGTTAAAGTTTCCGGAGAGCTTCATGTATGATATGAACATGCGTTTCTTAAAGCCTTTTATCTTAAAAGCTTCAGGCGAGAATGATCCCATAGAAGCAATATACAGGGGCGCTTTGATACTGCCGTTTTTTTTCAGTTTCATGGCAATACGTGCATAATCGTTGTAAGGACCGCAGCAATACACGACATCGACATCCTCCGACAACCTGAGTATGGATTCCGGTGTGAACGCCTCGGTATACCATACACGGGCATGTCCCACATCATTGTATTCGTCCCTTCGTATGTCCGGGTACGGCGCAGTATCACCGTGATCCCTGTCCAGACACATGATCCTTATGTCGTATTCTTCTCCCAGCCACTCAGTCAGGTTCAGGATAGAACGAACAGGACCGCCGTCACGAAATCCCGGCACGTATCTTCCGGTAATTATTAAGATCTTTCTCATATTTACAATCCCTCCGAAACGCTTAGAAGAATGATTCACACATTTGAATCATTCGCTACGAGATAAGACAGAAGAACCGTCCCCCTGTCTTGCCTCATATATCTTGGCATCGACAAGGAACCGGTACCAGTATGCCTGCATGAAGCAGAATATCTTTCCTTCCCTGCCGTCAAGAAATCCAAGCCGTACGTAGTAGCGGTAAAAATAATATGCGTATGCGCGAAATCCGGCCGGAAGCCTGTAGTATATCTTCCAGCGAAGAAATCTCTTGAAGCGGGCCTTGCTGTCAAGCTTTTGCATGCCGGTCGCTTCTTCGGCATCCGCACCCCTGCTGTTAAAATAATCCATCATCTCACGCGTGGAATAATTGTTATGCTTATCTATCCATGCAGACAGTCCCTTGTCATCATGATGCAGGCTGTCATGAGCCACCTCAACACTTCTTCCCTCGAAGAGGATGCAGTGCTCATCCATGCATCGGTCTTCGATCGTTCCCTTGCCGTATTTAAAAAGCAGCAGTTTTCTCAAAGGATATACTCCTCCGTGACGGATAGCTCTTCCCATGAAGTTCACTTCAAATCTTACGACTATACCGTTTACATCGGTATCCTCGTTCTCGTTACACAGTGTCTCTATCTCTTTGGCCGATTCTTCGGTGAGTTCTTCATCAGCGTCGATACGAAATACCCACTTTGTGTCGATCCCTGCGTGTTCCATCCCGTAGAGAAACTGCTTGGCATAGAGAAATGGTTTCATTTCATTTACAAGGACCTGCGCACCGAGCCCGGTCGCAATACTAACGGTTTCATCCGTGCTTCCCGAGTCGACAACGACGATCCTCTTTACGATCGGCTTTATCGATCTGATGCATTTTTGTATGTTCGCTTCTTCATTCTTTGTCAGAATGATCGCAGTTATATCTGCCACTCTATCTTCTCTCCAATATACTCTCGAGCATGTTTTCTATCAGATCCACATGCTCCTTTTTTGTAAAGTGTCCGTTATAATAATTCCTCGATCTTTCTCCCATAAGGAGGAGTTCATTTGATGCAGCCATTTCATCCGCGATGGCGGCAAGAGCTTTTTCATCTTCCGCAGGTGCACACATACCGCATCCGCTGTCCTCGATAACATGTTTTGTCTCTCCGTTTGCAGATGCTATCACAGGCTTGCCTGCTGCCATATATGACTGGATCTTGCCCGGGAGCGTATAACTTATTGTATCATTATCGGCAAGCGTGACTATCATGGCATCGGCCATATCATAGAATCGCGGCATCTCCTCCACAGGAAGCCTCCCGTAGAACTTCACTCTGTCAGATACGTCAAGAGAATCGCAAAGTTTCCTGCAATCTTCAAGCGCAAATCCGTCACCTACTATGTGCCATCTGATCCTGTCATCCCGTGTCAGTGCCGCCGCTCTGATTATCGTCTCAACACTCTGCATCTTACCTATATTCCCGGCAAACACATAGTCTACAGTTTCCTTGCCGGGACGATCGTTACCGGATCCGATATCGGAGAACAGCTCATCCGCAAACTGCGGAATGTGAACATACCTTCCGTTTTTGATACGAAGTTCCCCTGTAAAATATTTTTCAAACAGACGCGATGATAATCCGATCACTTCCACGCCCCTGTATATCCTTATGCTGACATACTTCATGAACCTGTAGAACAAGCTGTTCCTGCTTATTCCCATGCTTGCAAGACTCTCGGGCCACAGATCCAGGCAGTACAGTCCGATCTTTGCATGTCTTCCGAACCATTTGACTACATATGCCGGAATAGCCATCAGGACCGGCGACAGCTGATATACAAATATGACATCAAAGTCTTTCTTCATCGCAAGCGCCTTAAGGCTTCCGAAGAAGACGAACGAAACATAATTTGCCGCAAGTCCGGCCGCTCCTTCGGTTCTCGGCCTTTCCTTCACACGAATTATATGCACGCCCCTTACGATCTCATCGCGATGCTCTCTTTTCTTATACTCTTCCGGAATGATCCCCATAGGGTAGTTCGGAAGCCCGGTAAGTACGGTCACCTCATGACCGCGGCCTACAAGCTCTTCGCATACTTCATGTATGCGAAAAGGTTCCGGATGATAGTATTGACATACGACCAGTATCTTCATCAGTTATTATGTTCCTTCGATGCTCTTCCGACCGATTCAAGGTACTCTCGCACCTCTTCGCCTATCGCACTTCTGAAAGTTCTGGGATCGTAACCGAAATCCCTTGTTGCTTCCTCATGCGGATATACTCTCGGTTCGCACAGTCTCTGCACCTTTTCACGAAAATCTATCCTGCCGATCGATACCAGATATACAAACCATGCGCCCGTATAGGCGATCGGAAACGGTACGCTGACAAATCTCATCTTCTTCGACAGATACGCACCCATCTCCACCAGCATATCACGGAGCATTATCTCTTCTCCGCCGGATAGTATATAGTCATGACCTCCCGTTACTTTCTCACTTATAAGAACGTCGTAGTATGCCTTTCCGAGATCCTTGAAATGTACCGGCTGCAATTCATACATCGCATTGTTCACAACAGGCATGACCGGGAACCTGTCAACCATTTTTATAAAAGATGACACATTTCGATCGTTTATCGTTCCGTAGATCATCGTTGGCCGGAGTATCGTAAGAATGATGTTCTTGCTCTTACACATCATATATACAAAATCATCTATGTTCCTGTATTCTTCACCGGCTTCCTTGTATTTACTGTATATACCGGTCGTGTGGACCATTATCATACGACGGACAAAATTACCCGCTGCCGCAGTGGTAAGCTGTCTCGACCAATGTATCCCCGCTATGTGCACTATCGTGTCTACGCCAAGAAGCGCCTCGGAAAGGAACAGTTCATCTTCAAGATCACCGTAGCACCTTTCGGTATCAAAGCATTCAAGTATCTCCCGATCCCGTTCCCGTTCATGGTGAAGGAGCAGTCTGATACCTCCCGGAAACATCTGTCTGATAACATCCTGATGCTTTTCCAGGTGGAACGCAAAAGCCTGTCCTGATTTTCCGGTTATACCGGTTATTGCCAGAATTTCGTGCATAGAATCTTCCTATCTCCGGTTCGGACCGCCTTCACTTACCCCCTCAGCCTTTGCGACTTTAAAGAACGTTCCGAAAAAGCATTTCAGATCGAACAGAAAGCTTAAGTTCCTGACGTATTCCCCGTCATATGCCGCCTTGACATCGATAGCCAGCTCATCACGTCCGTTGATCTGCGCCCATCCGGTAAGTCCCGGCTTCACATCGTTCGCACCGTATTTATCACGCTCGGCGATGAGGTCATACTGATTCCACAGTGCGGGCCTCGGCCCCACAAAGCTCATGCTTCCCGCAAAAATATTGAACAGCTGCGGGATCTCATCGATCGAATACTTCCTGATTTTTTCCTGAAAAGGCGACAGAAGGGACGCCGCACCTGCCAGCATATGTGTCGGCGTGTCCGAGGGTGCGGTAACCGGCATCGACCGGAACTTTATTATCATAAAATGCGTCTTATGTATGCCTACCCGTTTCTGTTTGAAGAATACGGGACCCGGCGAATCTTTTTTTATCAGAAGTGCAACAACGAGCATCGGAATGGCGGTCACAATTATCCCGATACCCGACAGCAGTATATCTATGATCCTCTTTACAACTTTCTGATACATGAGCACCTCATTTTTTCTTCACGGATCTTTTCTTTCCGGGATTAGCTGTTGCATCTGCATCGCGGTCTCTTGCAAGGAGAGGAGCTACGAACTCGCCCGTATATGAAGCCTTGTTCTTTGCCACCTCTTCGGGTGTCCCTGTGGCGATCACTTTTCCGCCTTCGTCTCCACCCTCCGGACCGAGATCAATTATATAGTCGGCAGTCTTGATGACATCAAGATTGTGTTCTATCACAACCACAGTATTCCCGCCGTCGGTCAGTCTCTGCAGTATCTCCACAAGCTTGTGAACGTCCGCAAAATGCAGTCCCGTCGTCGGTTCATCAAGTATGTATATCGTCCTGCCCGTGCTCCTTCTCGACAGCTCGGTGGCAAGCTTTATCCTCTGTGCTTCACCGCCCGAAAGCGTTGTCGACGGCTGGCCCAGTTTGATATACCCGAGACCCACTTCGTAGAGCGTTTCTATCTTGCGCTTTATTGCCGGAATGTTCTCGAAAAAGGGCAGCGCCTCTTCCACCGTCATATCGAGCACATCATATATGCTCTTTCCTTTGTATTTAACTTCAAGTGTCTCTCTGTTGTATCTCTTACCCTTACATACTTCACATGGTACATATACATCGGGGAGAAAATGCATCTCAATCTTGATTATACCATCTCCGCTGCAGGCTTCGCATCTGCCGCCCTTGACGTTGAACGAAAATCGTCCCTTCGCATATCCTCTTTCCCGCGCATCCGATGTCGTCGCGAACAGATCTCTTATCAGATCGAACGCACCCGTGTACGTTGCCGGGTTTGATCTCGGAGTCCTTCCTATCGGCGACTGGTCTATGGCTATTATCTTGTCGAGTTCTTCGGTTCCCTCGACTGACTTATGTTTCCCGGGTATCGTTCTGGCTCTGTTCAGGTCATGCGCAAGACGCTTATACAGTATCTCATTTATCAGCGAGCTCTTGCCCGATCCCGATACTCCGGTGACACACGTGAACACTCCCAAGGGAATGTCAACGTTTATGTTCTTGAGATTGTTCTCGCTTGCTCCTTTGATCTTAAGGAAGCCTGTCGGTTTGCGGCGCTTTGGGGGCACGGGAATGAACAGTTCATGTTTAAGATATTTCCCGGTAACCGACCTCGGATCATTTTTTATATCATCAACAGATCCGGTGCAGACCACGTATCCGCCCTCACTGCCGGCTCCGGGTCCGATATCGACGATATAATCCGCCGCCAGCATCGTATCTTCATCATGTTCGACAACGATAAGACTGTTTCCGAGATCCCGCAGATTTTTCAGGGCACCGAGCAGTTTGTTATTGTCTCTCTGATGAAGACCTATACTCGGCTCATCAAGTATATACGCCACACCTACAAGCCCCGAACCTATCTGAGTCGCCAGCCTGATCCTCTGTGCTTCTCCGCCGGAAAGCGATCCTGTTGCCCTTGAAAGTGTCAGGTATCCGAGTCCGACTTCAATGAGGAACGACAGTCTGGCCCTTATCTCTTTAAGGATCCTCGCGCCGATCAGTTCCTGCTGTTTCGTAAGCTTCAGATCATTAACAAAAGCCGCCAGGCGGATGATAGACATATCAGTCATCTCATGTATGTTGATGCCGCCGACAGTAACGGCCAGTGCTGCTTTTTTAAGTCTCATTCCTCCGCATTCTTCACACGGAGTAAACCTCATGTATGTCTCATATTCCGCTCTGGAGCTTTCGGAAGATGTTTCCCTGTATCTTCTCTCAACGTTTCCGATAAGTCCCTCAAACGGCACATCATATACGCCTTCCCCGCGCATTCCTTTGTAACGTACCTTTAGAACTTCTCCGCCGGTCCCGTCGATTATAAGATCGTGAACTTTTTTCGTATATTTCTCAAAAGGCGTATTCAGGCTGAACTTATACTTTTTGCTCATGGCATCGAGCGTTGCGTATGTAAAGCTGCTCTTGTCATTGCACGACTGCCATCCGGGCACGACTATCGCACCGTCCATGATGGAAAGCGACTTGTCCGGGATCATAAGATCCTCATCAAACTTCATCTTATATCCGAGTCCAGCACACTCACTGCACGCCCCGAACGGATTGTTGAACGAAAAACTCCTCGGCTCGATCTCTTCGATACTGATGTTACAATCAGGGCAGGAAAAGCTCTGCGAGAAAGTCATCGGATTTCCGTCAATGACATCAACGTATACGAGACCCTCGGATAACTGCATCACGGTCTCGATGGAGTCTGTCAGTCTCTTATTGATGCCCGGCTTAACAACAAGTCTGTCAACCACTATCTCTATATTATGCTTGATGTTCTTATCAAGCTTTATCTCTTCAGACAGATCGTACATGTTACCGTCTACACGCACGCGGACAAATCCGCTCTTCACGGCACGTTCGAATATCTTGGAGTGCTCTCCCTTTCGTCCCCTAACCACGGGAGCCATAAGCTGAATCTTCGTTCCTTCGGGAAGAGCCATGATCGTATCCGTCATCTGGTCTACGCTCTGCCGCTTTATCTCCTTGCCGCAGTTCGGACAGTGCGGAATACCGATCCTCGCATACAGCAGTCTGAAATAATCATATATCTCCGTGACCGTGCCGACGGTCGATCTCGGGTTCTTGTTCGTTGACTTCTGATCTATCGAGATCGCAGGCGGAAGGCCTTCTATCGAATCCACCTCAGGTTTTTCCATCTGCCCAAGGAACTGTCTGGCATATGAAGACAGCGACTCCATATACCTTCTCTGACCTTCTGCGTAGATGGTATCAAAAGCAAGCGAAGACTTACCGGAGCCCGACAGTCCAGTCAGAACGACCAGTTCATTTCTCGGAATATCTATGTCAATGTCTTTCAGGTTATGCTCTTTTGCTCCCCTGATCCTGATCATCGGATCAATCGCCTTGGCCATCGTATCTTACCTCAAATGTTTCAAGCAAATATGCCTTATGCGTTTCTTCACTTACGGCAAACAGTCTGATCTCCTGCTGTGCCATGAACCGTCTTTGGATGCTCAGTGAAAATCTGTCGATTCCCTCTTCTTCGGACTGCCTGTGAAGCTTGCAATAATCGGTCTCGATGCATTCATCATCCGTCACCGCGTATACATCTATCTTCCCGAGACTCTCCGGCGCCGAAACAACAGCATCCATCCTGAATATAGCTGTAGTATCATTCGGGTCTAGATATATGTTCGCTCCATCGACTCTTCCTCCGGCCACATCCGTTATGTCATAGGTGATGCCGGGATTTGCAGCAAATGTTCCATCTCCCTTATACGCCGGCTCATAATAGTAATCACTGAAATCACTCGTGAGCGGCATCTCGCTCGATATGGACCTTTCAGCCGTCTCGAATATGACCATATCCGGGAAAGTCAGATTGACAAAATACTGTACGTAATCATAGTTCTGTCTGTGGACAAAATACACTTCACGGAACCGGTCATCGTAGAACTTCTGGTACGACTGGAAATAACTGTCCGTAAACACCAGGAGCCTTCTGTTGTTCGGTGCCGCCTGGTTGATATGATGAGTATAGAACGTATCAGTCTCGCACTCCATCACCGGCTTTAAAAGTTCGGTATAGTCGGCCATCTGATCGTCTCGAAGCGAAAAGAGAGGAATATCCTCATCGATCGAAAACTTTGCATTATCAAGTGAATCAACATGCACGTTCTCAAGATCGAAATTAGCCGCATCAAGCCTGGGCACGTCATCAAACCATTTCTGTATCTTCTCGTCTATAAGGAGATGCCCGATAAACGCACCCCTGTCATTCCAGTGGGTCACATCATACAGCTTGTTATATAAAAGATCGTTTCCCTTCGCCGCCGTAAGATGGTCCCTCGGATCTATATATTCAACACCGGAATCCGCCATCGCGCCATCCAGATAATCAAGGACCGACTGATTTTCTTCATTAACGTTTACTGTCTTCGGAAAGTATTCCGGATATATCGTCTTCTTGTCGGGACACACGAAATACAGGAACTTTATGTCCTTCGAAGCAAGATAATCATTAGTCATCTCAAGAAAGCTGACCATTGAATCTATATACTGCCTGTCTGTATTGAGTCTCTGGTATGCGGCAATATAATCCTTATCCTTGTAATATATGTGCCCTTCCTCACCCCACATGAAAAGCGGATTGACCATCGATCCGAACAGCGCGTTGTTTGCTTCCGTGTATACGGCAATAGAGCCCTCGCGAAAGCCTATCCTGTCATTGACATAGTTGTAAACTGCCTTCATGTAGTCTTCGGACAGTTCAAATTCCGGCCAATCCTCAAGCTTCTTGTTCTCGTATTCCGATATCTGATCCTTCTTAAAGTTCATGAAAATCACGGGAAGGATCAGCAGAGCAAGAAACACTGCGGCAAATACAGCCTGAGGGATATGATCTTTGTCAAAAATCTTCCTGTTCATACCACGCTAAAACCTGAAATATATAAACGGTGAATAAGTAGTGTTAACTATGAATATAAAGCTTATCACAAGAAGCGCTATGAGGCAGGTATGGCGCATGATACGCATCCCTTTCTTATCGCTTCCTTCAAAATCAGCAATGTATGCACTTATATGTCTGGGCAGTACCTGGGCCCAGGGCACGCAGGCAATTACAGCAATGACGAGAAAGAATCCGAGCCTTTTATCGAGGAAAAAACCTATGTCAAAAGCTTTGTATCCGCCCTGCCCCGCTCCGAACATGACTTTGATAAACGAAAATGCCTCTGCGATATCCTCGAGCTTGAACAGTACCCATCCAAGCGTCACAGCAAGCATCGTATATCCCCATTTTAAGAAGGAAGTTACAACGGCCGGCAGGCTTATCAGAGCTTTCTTTCCCTTCAGAGCCCTTTCAATGAGCATGAACAGTCCATGCCACAGTCCCCAGACGATGAACGACCACGCTGCGCCGTGCCATATACCTGTAGCGATAAAAACGATCAGCAGATTTACATACACGTTCCCGCGTCTGTTTCCTCCAAGGGGGATATACAGGTAATCCCGAAACCAGTTCGACAGCGATATATGCCATCTTCTCCAGAACTCAGTTATGGATCTTGATATGTACGGATAATCGAAGTTCTCCCGGAATGTAAATCCGAACATCTTTCCAAGACCTATCGCCATATCGGTATATCCCGAAAAATCAAAGTAGATCTGCAGCGTATAAAGTATAGCTCCAAGCCATGCAACAGGCGTTGACAGCCCTACTGTGATATCAAAGATCCTGTCACAGACTTCACCTATCGTGTTCGCGATAACAGCCTTCTTGGCAAGCCCTACTATAAATCTCTCAATCCCTTTTGTGATCTCATCTGCCGTTATGACCGGAGCATCAAGCGCATCTCTTACTTCGGAATATCGTATGATCGGCCCCTGCAGGAGCTGTGGGAACATAGTGATATAGAGTGCGAAATGAAGCAGATCTTTTGCTTTTTCCTCACCCCGGTACACATCGATGATGTATGACATACACTGGAACGTGTAAAAAGAAATGCCGACCGGCAGTATTATCTCCGGGATCATTATATCCCGTGAAAAGATATTGCCTATCGTTTCAAGCAGCATACCCGTGTATTTGAAATACACAAGAGATGCGATGTTGGCAACGATCGCTATGATGAGAACAGTCTTCGCGGTCCCTGTGCCGGTTTTGATCTTTCGTGCGATGACCTCTGCGAGCACGTAGTTTATCACTATCGACGACAGAAGATAGATAAGATGGCGGGGTCCTGAGCACGCATAAAAAGCAAGGCTCGCAACAAGAAGCCATATGTTGCGTGCCTTTTGCGGTAAAATATGATAGCCGATAAGTACTATCGGCAGATATATGCATAAGAATATGACAGAACTAAATACCATTATCTGATCTTTTCCAATTCATTCTTAAGCTTTGCGACAGACCACCTCGAAACGGTAACATTCTTCTGTTTCTTGCCTCTCCTGGTAAGATCTGCGACCTGCTTCAGGTATTCGACCGTAACCTTCGAAGAAAGCTTTGATTCGCCTGCGGGACGCGCCTGGAATTTGTACGGGATCTCCACAACAGTCCTGTACGTCCCCATCGCAAGAACCTCCACCATGATCTTCCATCCTATCGGACGAAGATCTGCTCCCTTTATGACCTCTTTGCGGAACATGAACAGTCCACTTGTCGGATCGGTTATCTTGCGAAGTGACGGGAGCATTATCTTTCCGATATATCTTGCAACTCCCGATACGAGCTTACGATAGGGGCCAAGCCCTCCATCGCTTCCTCCCGGAATAAACCTTGAGGGTACGCAAAAATCAACTCCCGTCTCCATGACAGCGTACATTGACCGAAGTATTGCCGGCGGGTGCTGAAGATCAGCATCCATTACCGCTATATAGTCACCGTCTGCCAGTGTAAATCCCTTAAGAACAGCAGTTGCAAGACCCTTTTCCGTCTCTCTGTGTTCCATTCTGACATGCGGATTCTCTGCCATGACAGTCTTTATGGCATCCACAGTATCATCCGTGGAATCGTCCACGAATATGACTTCATAATCTATACCCTTTAATGCGTAATCTATCTGATTGACAAGATTGCCCACATTTTCGGCTTCGTTATATGTCGGAACGACTATGCTGATCCTGCCCAATTACATATCCTCCAGGTTTTTCTTCAGTTCTATCATCTTATCACGAAGGATCGCCGCAGTTTCAAAATCAAGTTCCGCGGCTGCTTTTCTCATCTGCTTCTCAACG
>JAGAFR010000054.1 GCA_017612555.1 Lachnospiraceae bacterium
CCTTCTACTACCTCTCCGTTGTGTATTGTTTTGCAAGATTCTTCTAACATTTGTTCAAAAGTTAATTCTGACATAATTTTGAACCTCCTCGATTATTTTTTTAGGGGTGGAAGCCCCTGCAGTAATGCCTACACGCCGGAGTGATCCTTGCGGACCGACTTCAAGGTCATCCTTGGTCTGTACATATTTTGTACAACTACATTCTCGACTGCAGATTTCGTAAAGCTTTTGCGTATTGGAGCTCTTGCTGTCTCCGATAACGATCATCATATCTACCGAAGAGGCGATGGTTCTTGCTTCTTCCTGCCTCTCGATAGTAGCATTACATATTGTATTCACAACGTTAACATTGTACCCTTTTCCTTGCAAGATTTCAACTAATTCTTTAAATTTTACGGGTTGGAATGTTGTCTGAGAAACAACCGTAATCTCCCTGTCATCATCGACAGTGTATGATAGTGCTTCTTCTTTGTTCCCAATGACACAGGCATCCGATCTGCACCATCCTATTATTCCCGCTACTTCAGGGTGATTCTGACTGCCTATCACAACAATATGATTACCTGCCGAACTGTCACGTTCAACGATCTGATGTATCTTTTTAACAAAAGGACAGGTAGCATCCACGACGCGAAGCGATGACGCTTCAAGTGTTGCAGCTGTCTCCTTTGATACTCCGTGAGACCTGATCACAATGACACCTTCTTTGATGTCGCGTAGCTCTCCGGTATCGCCTATCACCTTTACACCTTTTCTTTCAAGATCCTCGACCACTTCCTTGTTATGGATTATCGGTCCGAAAGTGTATATCTTTTCACCTTTTTCCACTTCCGAATAGACAGTGTCAACTGCCCTTTTTACACCAAAACAAAAACCGGCGGATCCGGCAACGATCACATCCATCTACAGTCTTTCCTTTGCCTTGGCCAGGATCGCATTCTTTACCTCATCGATCGTCATGTCTGAACTGTCGATAAGCACCGCATCCTCTGCCTGTTTAAGAGGTGAATTCTCCCTTGACATATCCCGATTGTCTCTTTCGATTATATCGGCTTCGATCTGTTTAATATCGCTTGTTATTCCTTTTTCGGTAAGCTCATCATATCTTCTCTTTGCGCGAACCGCGCTTGATGCCGTCAGATATATCTTGCACCTGCTGTCAGGCAGAACGACCGTTCCGATATCTCTTCCATCCATCACCACATCTTTACTGGAAGCCAGCTTTTTCTGAAGATCAACGAGTTTCTCGCGTACCTTCGCATTGGCACTTGATGCCGAAGCCATATTGCCTACTTCTTCCGTCCGGAGATATGCATTTACATTTTCCCCCATAAGAAGGACAACCTGCTGACCATTCTCGTACTCTATCGAGATATCCGCATCTTCACATGCTTTTTCGATCCCGGCTGTATCATCCCTGTCTATCCCCTGTCTTATCAGATACAGTGCCATTGCTCTGTACATCGCTCCCGTATCCACATAAATATAACCCAGATCCTTTGCGACCATTTTGGCTATCGTACTCTTTCCTGCTCCCGCAGGGCCGTCAATTGCAATGCTTTTACCCATGTTTTCCTCCATTCACTTACATTTACCTGCTAAGTAGCCTGTAGACCAAGCTATCTGAAGATTAAAGCCTCCGGTCAGAGCATCCGTATCGATCATCTCTCCGGCAAAATACAAGCCTTTTATGCTTTTACTCTCCATTGTCGAAGGATTGATCGATGATGTGCTGACTCCTCCTCTTGTGATTATGGCCTCATCAAATCCTCTGTTTCCGGTTACCTTAATCTCGAATCCCTTCAGGATCTCGCATAAACGGTGTCTTTCCTGTTTCGTTATCAGGTTCACTTTCTTGTGCCTATCGATACCAGTTCTTTTAATAACGCACGATATTAATTTGTTCGGCAGCAGTTCTCCGAGAGAATTTGCAAAATCCCTGTTCTGTCCCTTCGCGAAATCCCTTAGTATCCTTTTATCAAGTTCCTCCGCTGAAAGCGCGGGTTTCAGGTCTATGCTGACCGTTATCCCTTTTTTGTAATCCGAAGGCTGTGTATATGATGATGCCGACAATATCAACGGACCCGATAAACCGAAGTGCGTAAACAGCATCTCTCCAAATCCCGAATAAACCGTCTTTTTTCCGGAACGGACCGTTATCTCAACATTTTTAAGCGCAAGGCCCTGCATTGATGTGATATCACAGTCATCACATTCGAAGGGGACCAATGCCGGGAAACAGTCCACAAGTTTTATCCCCAGATCCTCAAGCATCCTGAATGAGCTTCCGTCAGAGCCGGTCAGAGGATATGACCTTCCTCCCGTTGCCATGATGACCGCGTCGCATTCCAGCGATCTCTCAGACCCTTTTTCATTTATGATAACCCCCGATATTGAATCGTCGGAACACTCTATCCGTGTAACACGGGTACGAAGTCTTACATCAACCCCTGCTCTGTCAAGCTCTCTTTTGAGTACATCTATCACCGATGATGAATGATCACTTTTCGGAAACACCCGGTCTCCCCGTTCAACTTTGGTCGCCAGTCCAAGGCGGCCAAACATCTCAACAGTTCCGGCGTTATCAAGATCATAAAATGCGCTGTACAGGAACTTGGGATTAGTCACCACATTATCAAAAAGCTCTTCCGTAGGACAGGCGTTGGTCAGATTACATCTGCCTTTTCCTGTCAGGAAAAGCTTTTTGCCAAGCTTATCGTTTTGTTCGATAAGAGTAACCGTGTTTTTGCTTTCTGCTGCAGAGATCGCAGCCATCATTCCGGCCGGTCCGCCCCCTACAACGCAAACTCTCATTTAAAAGAATCCCTCTATTGTCTCCTGAAGTGTGGGAAGTATCTCTTCGGTCGTAAGATCCAGTTCCCCGCAGATCGCCATACATGCCATACCGTGCATGAATATGAACACCTTCATAAAGATGTCGCCGGCCCTGTTCATATCAAGGTTCTTAATACGGCGGAGCTGCTTGATGACAAATCCGTTCTCTGCCCCGTTAATAAGGTCATACATCGTATTATTGTCATCGTGAGGAGTGAGGAATAAAAGCTTAAAAAGGTTAAGTTCTTTCTTTGCAAAAGAAATATAACATAATCCGAGATCCACAAAAGGAGTGTCGTTCTTCTGTTCAAACTCAAGACAAAACTGCTCATAAAACGCCTTGGCTTTAATAAAAACCTCGTTTGACAGCTCCTCCATATTTGTATATACACGGAAGATCGGCTGTGTGCTGCATGAGATATGTGATGCAAGCTTTCTAGCCGTGAGCATCTCGATCCCCTGTGTCCTTACAAGGTCAAATGCTCCATCCAGTATCATCTGCTTGGTTATCTGTTCTTTTCTAGCCATAATACCCTCTCATATATCTTTGATAAAAAACGGGCAGTCATTTCATGACCGCCCGATTATTGTAACACACGTTATGGTATGTTGTCTATACCGGATAAGCAGCGGCATCCGTATCGGCTTTCTTCATATCCATCTTACTCTGCTGAGCTTCACGATACTTGAAGAAATCCACGGCAACCTGTGGGAACAGCGCATATGAAAGCACATCTTCATCCTGCTGTTTATACTGCTTCATCTCTGATTCGAGAGTTTCAAGCTCCGGCTTGTCATGACCTGTAGCCTCAGCCGAACGTGCCGTTGATCTCTTTTCTCCCGGGATGACTTTATTGATCACTTCTTCACTCATAGGCTTTACGGTCTGTCCGTAGTTACCGCGAAGAAGATCCTTGAACTCGCCCGTAGCCATCTTATATCTCTCACCCATAAGAACATTGAAGATAGCCTGTGTTCCGACGATCTGTGATGAAGGTGTAACAAGAGGCGGCTCACCGCAGTCTTTTCTGACTCTGGGGATCTCCTCAAGAACCTCCTGATACTTATCTTCGGCATTCTGTTCTTTAAGCTGCGACACCATGTTCGAAAGCATTCCGCCGGGAACCTGGTACAGAAGTGTCTTGATATTCACGCCAAGAACCTTTGTACTCATAAGACCGGATTCGATACACTCTTCTCTGTATGGGCGGAAGTAATCGGCGATCTCAGCAAGCTTTGTCTGTGAGTAACCCGTATCGTACGGTGTTCCCTTGAATGCCTCGACCATAACTTCCGTAGCGGGCTGGCTTGTACCGAGAGCAAACGGAGAGATGGCACAGTCGATAACATCAACACCTGCCTCAACTGCCTTAAGGTATGTCATTGATGCTTCACCCGATGTATAGTGTGTATGAAGCTGAATGGGAAGCTTTGTATTTTCCTTCATTGCCTTGATAAGATCGGCAGCTCTGTAAGGAAGGAGCAGGCCTGCCATATCCTTGATACATATGGAATCCGCACCCATCTCTTCAATCTTCTTGGCCATATCTGCCCAATACTCAAGAGTATATGCATCACCAAGGGTGTAGGAAAGAGCAACCTGTGTACTTCCTCTTCCTTCCTGCTTCTTGACGCGGTTTGTTGCATCAACCGCAGCCTGAAGGTTCCTGAGGTCGTTAAGGCAATCAAATATCCTTATGATATCTATACCGTTAGCGATGGACTTTTCAACGAATGCATTAACAACATCGTCCGCATAAGGTCTGTATCCGAGTATGTTCTGCCCTCTGAACAGCATCTGCAGCGGAGTCTTCTTAAATCCGTCTTTTAACTTACGAAGCCTTTCCCACGGATCTTCTTTAAGGAAACGAAGGGATGCATCAAATGTGGCACCGCCCCAGCACTCAACTGCGTGGTAACCTATCTCATCCATCTTATCTATGATGGGGAGCATTACTTCGGTAGGCATTCTTGTAGCGATAAGAGACTGATGCGCATCTCTTAAAACGGTTTCCATTATGCCGACCGGTTTCTTTTTAACTTCAGCCATTTTTATATCCTCCATTTAATTCACAGTAAATAATGACAGGTGATCTCAGAAAACGCCGAAAATAGCCATAAATGTTCCGGCTGCTACGGCTGTTCCGATAACGCCCGCAACATTCGGTCCCATCGCATGCATCAGAAGGAAATTCGTCGGATCAGCTTCCGCACCGACCTTCTGGGATACACGCGCTGCCATGGGAACGGCGGACACACCGGCCGATCCGATCAGCGGGTTAACTTTTCCTCCCGTAAGTACGCACATCAGTTTCCCAAACAGAACACCGGCTGCCGTACCGAAACCGAAAGCTATAAGACCGAGAACCACGATCTTAAGAGTATCCGCATTCAAAAATGCTGCAGCTGATGTTGTCGCTCCGACAGATGTACCGAGCAGAATAACGACAATATACATAAGTGCATTACTTGCAGTATCGGTAAGCTGTCTGACGACTCCGGATTCCTTAAAGAGATTACCGAGCATCAGCATACCTACAAGAGGTGCTGTCGTAGGAAGTATCATACATACGACTATGGTAACTATGATAGGGAACAGTATCCTTTCAAGCTTTGAAACGGGACGAAGCTGTTCCATCTTGATCTTACGTTCCTTCTCAGTCGTAAGAAGCTTCATGATAGGCGGCTGTATAATGGGAACAAGCGACATATACGAATACGCCGCGACAGCGATAGGTCCGAGCAGAGCCGTCTGTCCGAGCTTACTTGCAAGGAAAATGGATGTAGGACCATCTGCGCCGCCGATGATGGCAATGGCTGCCGCAGCCTTATCATTGAATCCCATGGCTATTGCCATGAAGTAAGCTCCGTAAATTCCGAACTGGGCAGCTGCACCCAGAAGAAAACTCTTCGGATTTGCTATAAGCGGACCGAAATCCGTCATAGCTCCGACTCCCATGAATATGAGAGACGGAAGTATTGCCCATTCATCCAGCTTGTAGAAGTAATAAAGCAGTCCGCCGGTACCGTTGGCGGCTTCTTCTATCTTCAACATGATATCCGGATAGATATTCACGAGAAGCATTCCGAATGCGATGGGAGTCAACAGCAACGGCTCAAAGCCTTTTGCTATTGCCAGATACAGGAACGCACATGCTACAGCGATCATAAGATAATTACCCCATGATAAGCCCAGAAATGCCGTCTGCTGTAACAGGTTCCCAAATGTATTTGCTACATATGACATTTTATGACCTCCACATGGAATTAGTTAAGTGTTGCAAGAAGCTGACCTGCTGCACAAGGATCACCGACTGCACAGTCGATGCTTGCTATAGTACCATCCTTAGGTGCTACTACAGGTATCTCCATCTTCATTGCCTCTATGATGACAACCGCATCTCCGGCCTTGATGGAATCACCCACGCCTGCAACGATCTTAAATACCTTTCCTGCTGCTCCTGCCTCGATCCTTACAGATCCTGCACCTGCCGATGAAGCTGCGGCTGCAGGCGCTGCCTTGGGTGCAGCCTTGGGAGCTGCCTTGGGTGCAGGTGCTGCTGATGCAGTAGATGCACCTTCTTCTACTGTTACGTCATATACGTTTCCATTAACGGTAATTGTATAGTTCTTCATGATCAATCCTCCTGTTTATCATTTCCACTGACTGTTAGGTCTTCTTACAATACTTCTTACTACAAAATCATCCGATGAACCTGATCCTGATGCAGCCGCAGCTGCAGCAACGGCAGCCGTTATAACAGCCACGATCTCAAGATCATCAGTCTCTTCCTCTTCCTTTTGAACTATCTGAGCGATAGTATTATCAACCGCTTGAGTCTTAATATCATCCTTGTTCTTGCTAAATGCAGCTGAGATCTTCGGAATATAATTGAACAGACTGATTATCAGGGAAATGATTATCAGTACTATAAACACCGTTCCCATTCCGAGCAGCGTATTAAGACCTGCTTTCTTCATCTTCTCCGCGAATGTGTAATTAACATTTGTGGTAAGAGAATTCAGCGTTTTATAAAGATCATCTTTATAGATCGCCTCGATCTGGGCCGTTTTCTTTGTGCCCACAACGTCAAGCGTAACGATTATGTTGCTGCCTGAATCATCATACTTTGCATTCATTCCGGTCACCGAAACAAAATCACCGAGATCTTCCCGTGCACTGTTATATGAATTCAGAGCATTGACCATTCCGTTCCCGTTTACCTTAACTCCGAAATAATTTGAGATAACGTATTCAAGATATTCTCCGCCCTGTTCGGACAACTCTGTAGCCTGCTGTTCATCAAGAGCAGCAAGGAACTGAGTGACCATATTGCTCGTTGTATCCTCAAGCGAAGCAGCGACTTCCGGTTCTACAACCTTTGCGTTATCTTCGGCACATGCGGTCAGACAAAAGA
>JAGAFR010000055.1 GCA_017612555.1 Lachnospiraceae bacterium
GCCTTACGCTTTCACGCTTGGCGATTATTTCTTGAATTTACTATAAGGAATTCGGGTTTGGTTGTACTATTTTGTTTTCAAGGAACATTTACGGAGAAGGAGGGATTTGAACCCTCGCGCCGCTTCTCACGACCTACTCCCTTTCCAGGGGAGCCCCTTCGGCCAGCTTGGGTACTTCTCCATGGTCGAAATTACTCTATTGGCTTGTGTAGTCCGCTCAAGCGCCGCTCTGGCTGACTCGCCCGCTTCGCGAGCAAGTCAAGTCCGGAGAGGATGGGATTCGAACCCATGTGCCCGTGAAGGCAAACGGTTTTCAAGACCGCCTCGTTATGACCACTTCGATACCTCTCCATAGCATAATAAACGTACAAAAAAACAGTGCTCTGAATGTCAGCGCAACAAGTATTCTAACAAACAAGCACCGGTGTGTCAATCGTTTTTTACGTCTTTATTTCTTCTTTTTATCCTATGAATTGGAACACGCAGAATACGGCATATACGATAAGAAGGATTATGCCCTGGATGCGGGCAAGTTTTCCCCGTATAAGGGCCGGTACCGTAACAAATGCCATAACTGCAAGCATTAAGGGTATCTCAACTACGAGAGAAGCCGGAATGCCCGCTATTTTCTTTCCGACGGGAACCGCGAACGGAGAGAGCGTGCACGATATTCCGCTGACAAGTACAAGGTTGAACAGGTTTGCACCTATGACATTTCCGAGGGACAAGGCTCCGTACCCCTTTGCAAGGGATGTGATAGCCGTCACAAGCTCGGGAAGCGATGTACCAAGCGCTACAAATGTAAGTGCTATAACAGATTCGGGAACGCCAAGCGCTTCCGCGATTATTGTTCCGTTATCAACAAGAAGATCCGCTCCTACCGCTATAAGGGCAGCTCCTACAATAATAAGAAGTATGAGTTTCCAGATCGGCTCATTCTTTGATCCGCTCTTATCTGCTCCTTCAGCATCACTTGGAACAGCCCCTTCATCAGACTTTACCGCCTGCCTGATGGTAAGTGCCATGTAGATAATGAACATCAAAAGCAGCAATATACCGGTGATACGCGAGAAGAATCCCGCAAAATACGCAACCGCGCTGTAGAATACCGCAGCAGTAAAGAAAAAGAACGTCGGAAGTACAAGGGATTTTCTCTCCACATCCGATGGCCTTATGGCTATGGTAAGCGCAGCTATAAGCGAAGCGTTGCATATGATCGATCCGATAGCATTCCCGTATGCTATCTCCCCGTGGCCCATCACAGCAGATGATGCCGATACCATCACCTCAGGAAGCGTGGTGCCGATGGAAACGACCGTAGCTCCGACGAGTATCTCCGGCATGTTGAATCTCTTGGCAATGCCCGCTGCACCGTCAACAAACCAGTCTCCTCCCTTTATCAGGCACGCAAATCCAACTATGAACAATAATACGGGAACTAACATAACAACTCCTTTTCTGCAAGGGACAGATCCTCCGGAGTAGTTATCTTGATGTTCCGGTAATCTCCCATCACAAGCTTGATCCTGTGGTCGGTAAAGTATTCGAGGACCATCGCATCATCCGTTATCATGACTCCCCTTTCAAGAAGCTCTGCTTCCGATCCGATCAGCTTGCCGTATGCTTCATATATCTCGTAAAAATCAAACGTTTGCGGTGTCTGCATCAGCCAGATGTGATCCCGCCTCAGTGTCCTGTCTACAAAGCCGTCATCATCCGAAACCTTTACGGTGTCTTTTGCCGGAACGGCTACCACATTGGCATATCCCGCTTCAGCCGCATCATAGGAACGCTTAATGATATCTTCCGTCACAAACGGTCTTGCCCCGTCGTGTATGAACACGATCTCGCACGGATCGCTGCAATCTCCTTCAGCGATACACCTAAGAGCTGTAAGCCCCTTGAAAACCGAGTGATATCTCTCACGGCCTCCGGATACGATACTCTTGACCTTCGAAAATCCGTATTTCTCAACGATCTCGGTCGTACAGTACTCTCTGTCTTCTTCGCCGCATACAAGCACTATATCATCCACAAAGCTGTCGCTGAACGCTTTGAGGCTGTAATATACGAGCGGATATCCGCCTATCTCTATGAACTGCTTGGGCTTATCGGTCCCCATACGGGTTCCGCGGCCTGCAGCAAGTATTATCGCTGCTGTTTTTTTCATATTTTACCTCAGATCACTATGCGATCGGAACAGATGGAAGAGCGTTCAGTGTAAAATCCGCAAAGTTACCGTTCCGGTATTCATGATATGCCGCAACACCGATCATCGCGGCATTGTCGGTACAGTAAATCGGTGACGGACAGTAGAACCTGACCCCTTCCTTATCACAAGCTTCGGTCATACTGGCACGAAGAGCCGAATTACTCGCAACACCGCCGGCAAGAGCGATCTCTTTCAGCCCGAACTGCCTTATTGCCATTACAGCGTGTTCCGTCAGGACATCTACCACCGCTTTTTGAAAGGATGCGGCCAGATCACACCGGTCTACGGTCTCTCCCTTCATCTCAGCGTGGTTTAGATAGTTAAGAACCGCACTCTTTATGCCTGAGAAGCTAAAATCATATGCGCTGTCTCCTACCTTTGCCTTGGGGAATACGATAGCTTCGGCATTTCCCTTCTTTGCAGCCTCATCTATCTTGGGTCCGCCCGGGTAACCTAGCCCTATGGCTCTTGCGACCTTGTCAAAGGCCTCTCCCGCCGCGTCATCTCTCGTTCGCCCGATCACCTCATATGTACAGTAATCGACCACTCTTACAAGATGAGTATGCCCGCCCGATACGACAAGCGAAATAAACGGCGGCTTCAGATCCTCATGTTCTATATAGTTTGCGCATATATGGCCCTTGATATGATGAACTCCGATAAGCGGCAGACCTGTTGCAAACGCTATCGCTTTTGCCTCGGCAACGCCTACAAGGAGCGGACCTACCAGACCCGGACCATAGGTTACCGCGATGGCATCAATATCCGAAAGCGTACACCCTGCCTCCGACAAAGCCTTTTCTATGACCGGATTGATCTTTTCGATATGCTTCCTTGACGCTATCTCCGGAACGACGCCTCCATAAAGTGTGTGCAGGTCTATCTGCGAATATATGACATTCGACAGGACCTTCCGGCCTCCTTCCACGACCGCAGCGGCAGTCTCATCACAGGAGCTTTCTATTGCCAGTATCCTGATATCACTCATTGCCTTCTCCGGATTCCACCGGCTTCCATCCGAGTATTTTCCAGTGGCCTTTTTCATCTTTTCTCATAATGAAGTGTTCCTGGATAGGAGCGACATTTGTTCCCATTCTGACCGTATATATACAGTAAAGCTGGGCCCACTCAAATCCATCATATGAATACTCCTGAACATCGGTACTGGCTGATACCGAGTAGCTTGATATTACCTTGCCATCCTTCTTCCATGTGGCAATATCCATCTTGAGGGCGCTTAAGTACTGCTCATCCGTCTGATTTGCCACAAGTTCGGCATCAAACAGTTCTCTTGACAAGGTGGCAAGCTTAACAAGTTCCTCATCCGTGTAGTTTTCGCCATAGAAGCACTGCGTGATCTCACTGTAGAATTTCAGCACTTCCTTGGGAGTCGGCGGGTAGTTGGTCTCGAGATTTCGCGAGAGTATCTGCGAAACAACGCTCATCTGCTGCTTTCCTTCGGCAACCATCTTCGATCTGTTGGATATATAGAAGAACAGACCCACAACAGCTATTGCGAGCACGACAAACACTATTATGACTCTTGCGGGATTTTTACGTTTCATTCCTTTGATCAATCCTCAAACAACAGATCAACACTCCTGCCGTCCTTGGCAGTGTGGGTATTTTTAAATATCTTTCTGACTTCCTTCTCATAATCCTTCGGATATGACAGAGAAGGCGAATAATGGGTCAGCCACATCTCCTTAGGTGCAGGATCAGCCGCAGCGGCCAGTCTTGCAGCCTCATAGAAAGTCATATGGCTGTGTTCTTTTGCCTTATCCTCAGATCCCGGCTCTCCGTACATTCCCTCACATATGAAGAGATCTGCTCCGGCAGCCATCTCCGAAATGACAGGTACCGGCCTCGAATCCGTACAATACGTCACCTTAAGGCCGCGTCTGGCCGGGCCGATAACCATATCAGGGCTGTATGTCATATCCCCGTCGGTAATCGTCTCGCCCTTTTGCAGGCGGTTCCAGTACGGAAGCGGTATCCCAAGCTCCTTTGCCTTGTCGGCATCAAACCTTCCGATCCTCGGAATACTCACCGAATATCCGTAACATGCAACGTTATGCTTTACCCTGAACGCTTCTATATAATAACCGCACAGGTGAAAGTTCTGCCTGTTACCTTCGATCTCGATAAACCTCAGTTCAAAGGGCAGCTCCGGCGCGATAGTGCACAATGCGCTCACCACCCTCGTAAGTCCCTTGGGACCTATAAAGGTGATAGGTTCTGTCCGCTCGGAATTCCCTATGGACAGGAGGAGTCCGGGCAGCCCGCTTATATGATCAGCGTGATAATGAGTAAAACATATGATATCTATGGGATTGGGACTCCAACCCTTTTGCTTGATGGCTATCTGGGTGCCCTCACCACAGTCTATCAGCATATTGCTGCCATTATATCTGAGCATCAGCGATGTCAGCCATCTGTAGGGCAGCGGCATCATTCCGCCGGTCCCGAGTAAACATACGTCTAACATATCTCTCCTTAAGACGCTTCATTTTCCATTAACCAGTAAATATAAGCGTCCTCTTTAGGGTTGATGTAAAAGCCGGGGCGGATCCCCGCACTTTTAAACCCAAAGCCTTCATACAGTTTTATGGCAGCTGTATTGCTGACTCTTACCTCAAGCGTAAAATCCCTGATGCCAAGTTTACGTCCCCGCTCAAGGAGATCCGCAAGCATCATCTTTCCGATGCCCCGACGTCTGTACATTGGTGTTATCATAACATTCGTTATTTCTCCGGTACCAAGTATATTGCGGACTCCGGCAGCACCTATAATCTCATCGTCATCCATTGCTACCACATATTCGACGCCGTCAATAACGAGTGTTTCTCTATAGATATTCTCAAGCCACGGGTTTGAAAAGATCTGAGCTTCAAGTTCTGCCACCCTCGGAATATCCTCAGTTGTCATTTTCCTGATGCCGATCATTTTGCCGCCCTTTCCCGTTCGGCCTGGGATACTCTCAGGTATTGCGGCTTATGGTCTGCTGCACTTACCGTCTTCCCCTCTTTGTAATATCTTGCCGCAATGTACGCAAGGGCACCGGCCCTCTGTCTGTTCATATGGGGAGGTGCAAACCTTACAGGAACCTTTACGATCTTTTCTATAGTTTCCCTGTACACCGGAACTCCGTCACCAAGGAATACTACCGGACGTCCGATACCGTTTATCTCTTCAACAACTACCGATATATCCTCGGCATACTGTTCATGAAGTACCGTAAGCTCATTATCGGCATTAAACTCGTATAGTCCGGTATATACCTGTGACCTTCTGGCATCCATTATCGGACAGATAACATCTGTTACTCCCCACAGATTGGCCGCAAGTGCATCCACCGTCGGAACTTCGATTATCGGCTTCTTCATGGCAAGCCCCAGTCCCTTTGCGGTAGCCGATCCTATCCGAAGCCCTGTAAATGATCCCGGTCCTGCCGCAACGGCTATTGCATCAACCGTATCAAGGTCCAGTTCCGTCATATCGCTTATCGCGCTGAGCATAGGCAGCAGTGTCTGTGAGTGTGTTTTTTTATAATTGACCGTGTATTCGGCTGTTATCGAATCCTCTGTTGCTATCGCTACGGTGGCAACAAGCCCGGATGAATCAATTGCTATTATCTTCATCTTTATGACTTTCTATAATGATCCTTCTGTAATCGGTTCCTTTTGACAGATCCTTTTCCATGGTTATCCTGATAACATCATCGGGAAGGATAGGCTCCACAAGATCCGCCCACTCCATGATCGATACCCCGTCGCCATAGAAACAGTCTTCATAGCCTATCTCATCCATCTCGGAAACGTCACCGATCCGGTATACATCGAAGTGATGCAGTGGAAGTCTTCCACCCTCATAAGTCCTGACAACGGTAAAGGTCGGGCTTACTATCGGCTCATCTATTCCGAGACCCTCGGCAAACCCCTTTGCAAAAGCGGTCTTTCCGACTCCGAGATCCCCTATGAGCGCGTAAACATCGCCTTTCTTCGATCCCTGTGAGATCTGCGATGCCAGCCTGCGCGTATCATCTTCGCCAAATGACTCCACTGTTCTTTGCATTATCTGATATTTACCTGCTTAGCATCCATATGGGTGCTTATCATCCTGATCACTTCGTCTTTTTGAGCTCCCAGATCGTCCTTCGGAAATATGCAGGCGTTGATCCTGCTCGTATATACGATGATAGAACGGCTTGTGGATACCGCTTTGTACATCCGGTCCCATGGCAGGCTGTCCGTATCGTCTCCGCTCTTTACAGTTATGCCTTCATCACTTAGTACATAATGAAGAGGCTGTCTGAAGACCGGATTGTTCTTAACCTGCCTGCCCGAGCGATAATACAGTGCGATCGGCTGATAGAACACACAGATCACCCCGGCTATCAGATACAGCCACAGACCCGTTACGAAAAATCCTATGACAAGCACTATACCAAGCAGTTCACCGATTATTCCCGCAAAAGAAGTAAATGTATGCCTGAGCATATAGTCATACATCTTGCCGGTTGTCATGTTTACATCAAATTCGATACTCATTGGCGAAGATCCTCGTAGAACTGTACCATTGTCATGTACTGATACGGGGCAACCCATAATATCGCCACTCCAAGGCTCATAAAGACAAGCACATAGTATCCGATGAAAGACAGGTGGAGATACAGATACCTGAAGATATTTCCTTTCATAAGTCTGACGCTCTCGGTCACAAAGTACTTCACATCCATATCAACATCGTCTATGTACAGCATGTAGCAAAGCCCCAGATACATGTTGAACACCAAAGAAGCGATGAATCCGAGCACATACAGTACTGTCCAGAGAAGAAAACGCTTTGCTTCCGTAACCCCGGACAGACTGACTATATTTGAGGGCAGCAGCAGGATCATCTGAACGACCGTCATGATAATGCTTATGATTATGACTTTATCGGGATGGTTTTTTAATACAAAGAAGGCGTCCGATATCACCGGTCTGTCCCCTCTTGATATCTTCATGATCACACTGATGTATCCCACGAACATTACAGACGAGAGCGCTCCTATCACAAGCGAAAATACCGTGCTTATCAGAAGACTCTTTACCGACGCTCCCATTGTCCCGTTTCCGGACGTCATGAGACCGGATCCGATCATAGAGAACACCAGGACCATCAGTAAAGTATAAATAAGCGCAAAAACAAGAGCAAAGGTACCTGTTGCTATCCCGTAACTTCCAAGTAACCGGTCCTTTGCCGCAAGCTTTAGGTCAGATATCGATGTTTTTTTCATTAATAATGCTCCCGAACCCCGAAAGCCTTCCGCCGGTATCATCCGGCAAGATCTATGCTCTGTCCCACAAGGCCCATTGCATCATTTGCCTTCTTGTTCTGCTGGTAAGGGTTCTTTTCATTGTTATATTTGATCTGGGTATGGGTGGTGCCTCCCGATACGTAGGTCCTCCCACACTCAGGGCATATCGCTGTGTGTATCGTCACACTTGCATTTATCACTTTGCCGTTTTGCTGCTGTGCCTTCGAATATGCATTGGAAACGTGCTCCTGCTCGTGGGCGCGTACTCTTGCACCTGCGGCTTCCGGGGCTATATGCTGGGCGCTCTTGAAAGAAACGTTCTCATCAGAGCCGTCCTGATACTTTCTCTCCTTGCATGTCTGGCATTCGGCAGGAGAAGACTTGCGCCCGGGTGCGACCTTTGTGGATTCTCCGGGATTCTTGACAGCCCCGACCTTGCCCGCCTCTTCGCCGGTCTGTACGTTACCGGTTCCGTATGAACCCTGGTATCCGCCGTATATATATCCGGAAAGCGGCATATTACCATATCCGTTTATACCGATCATAGGCTGTCCTCCTGTTCATTGATGAAATTCTCTATCTGCTCGTAAGTATCATCGCCGTACATCTGACGAAGCGCGTCCTCATCCTGTTCGAGATAGTTCCTATACTGCTCGATAAAGTTCTTCCTGAACTCCGGATTGGTCTTGTACATGACCACAGGGAATGCTATTGATACTGTTATGAGCACAAATGATACTACAAGTCCGACTATCGAAAGTATCAGTCCCGTCTTCGCTCTCGGACGGAAAACCTTCTCACCGCCCTTTGACAGCAGCGCAAGCACAATTCCTATAGCCGAGAATACGAACGGGCAGCAGCACAATATGGAAACGATCGAGATGATGCCGAGCACAAGAGATGCGGTTGCAAGACTGTCCGCGGCGCGCTCTTTATTTTCATCATATTGCGGCATATCATTTTCCATCTGTCTGATACTCTCCTTGATACATTCCGCTTGAACGTCAGCTTAAAGCAGAATATAGGTAATCATATTATACCATAAAAAACGCCTGCGCAACATAAAAAGGCGGGAAAAGATTCCCGCCAAAATACCATACCCGCTCAAGCGGCGCTCCGCCTGTCACGACTTCGTCGTGACACTAGTCCTCTAAGCCAAACATATCATGGATCACGTTCATTGCCTTTTCCACTTCCTTCTCATCGATAAGGACCGTAACCCTTATCTCGGATGTGGAGATCATCCTGATATTGATATTCGCATTGTAGAGGCATTCGAACATCTTGGATGCAACGCCGGGATTACTCATCATGCCGGCACCTACTATCGATACCTTCGCAACCTTGGAATTGGTCTTGATATCCTGCATATCAAGAGTATCCTTCAGACCCTCAAGAGCAGCAAGCGCATCATTTTCCATATCCCTGGGGATCGTGAAGGTGATATCCTTGGTATCATCACGACCTATCGACTGAAGTATCATGTCTACATTGATGTTTGCCTTTGCAAGGGCATCAAACAGCCTGAAAGCAACACCGGGTTTGTCGGCAAGTCCGACAACTGATATCCTCGTAACATTTTTATCGGCAGCAACGCCGGAAACAAGCATTCTCTCCACTTTAACAACCTCCTTAACAACGGTACCCTCGGCTTCTGACATGCTCGAGCGAACAACAAGCTTAACTCCGTATTTCTTGGCCAGTTCGACTGATCTGTTATGAAGAACTCCCGCACCGAGAGTCGCAAGATCGAGCATCTCATCGTACGTGATCTCCTTAAGCTTCCTGGCCTTCTTAACAATTCTGGGATCTGCGGTGTATACACCTTCAACATCAGTGTAGATCTCGCATTTATCCGCATGAAGAGCAGCCGCGAGCGCAACCGCCGTCGTATCAGATCCTCCGCGTCCCAGCGTGGTATAATCGTCGTATTTGTTCACACCCTGAAATCCCGTGATTATAACGATCTTCTTAAGGTCGAGCTCGTTACGGATCCTCTCGGTATCGATCCTCTTAAGCCTTGCGTTTCCGTACACGCTCGTCGTATGCATCGCAACCTGATAGGCATTTAATGATACCGACGGAACTCCGAGCGTATCCATCGCCATAGCCATCATGGCAACGCTTATCTGTTCTCCCGTTGTCATGAGCATATCAAGCTCACGTCTGGGAGGATTGGGATTGATATCCTTTGCCATATCGATCAAAACGTCCGTCTGTTTACCCATCGCAGACAGGACAACAACCACATCATTTCCGGCCTTGTAATCTTCGATACATCGCCTGGCAACGTTCATGATGCGTTCTTTGTCGGCAACCGATGTGCCGCCGAACTTCTTAACAACCAGCATTTAGTTTCTCCTCCATCCTGATCCTTCCGATAACATTCGGAATGTTTTTCAGATGCTCCTCAAATGTCTTCTCCGCAAGCGGCTTTGTAACAAAACCGAACTCGTCCGAAACACCGTCAAGCTCGATGAACTTAACCTCTCCAAACTGTTTCGTGATCTCATCTTCACGCTCGGCCCTGTTGCCCGACACCCTTACGAAAAAGCTTCTCGTCGAATCCCCGATCCCCGTAAGATGCAGATCTTCCTCCGACCAGAAAGTATATATGTGTTTATCTATATGCTTTGCAGCATCCACTACATCAGCAACCACAGCACACGCCGTGGGAAGCTTTCCTGCGCCGCTTCCGTAGAACATCACGTCTCCGATCTGATCACCGCGCACGAATATGGCATTATATACTCCGCTCACGCTGTAGAGCGGGTGGGACGATCTTACCATGAACGGAGCTACCATTGCAAAATACCTGCCGTTTTCAACAGAGCTTGAAGCAAGGAGCTTGATCGCATAGCCCATTTTTTTCGCGTAGCGGATATCCGTTGCCGTAATCTTGGAGATTCCTTCGGTATATATGTCTTCAAACTTTACATTGCTGCCAAAAGCGAGTGATGATAGTATCGCGATCTTCCTGCACGCATCATAACCTTCTATGTCAGCTTCCGGATTGCGCTCGGCATATCCGAGTTCCTGCGCCGTAGAAAGAGCCTTGTCAAACTCCCATCCTTCCACGTCCATCTGTGTCAGAATATAATTCGTAGTTCCGTTAAGGATACCCTTGATCTCAAGTATCGGGTCTGCCGTAAGCGACGAATTGATAGGGCGGATGACAGGGATAGCACCGCCTACGCTTGCCTCAAACAGGAAGTTGATATTATTCTGCCTTGCTATCCTTATAAGCTCGGGGCCATGTGTTGCCACAAGCTCTTTATTTGATGTACATACACTCTTTCCGGCAAGAAGCGACTTCTTGACGAACGTATATGCAGGCTCGACTCCACCCATCACTTCAACTACGATCTTCACCTCGGGATCGTTTAAGATGATGTCAAAATCATGTACAAGGATCTTCTCCACCCGGTCACCCGGAAAATCACGAAGGTCCAGCACATACTTGATCCTGATGTCATTGCCCGACTTTCTGTTGATCGATGCATTGTTACTGTCAATGACCTCGACAACACCCGATCCCACCGTACCGTATCCCAGTACCGCTATGTTTATCATGTTACTCCTCCACTACTGCCCGGCTTTGGATCCGGAAGATATCCATTTAAGATATGCATTGATGAACGGATCAAGATACCCGTCTAGCACGGCATCGGCCTGTGCTACTTCCTGATTCGTCCTTGTATCCTTGACCATCGTATAAGGTTGCAAGACATAAGACCTTATCTGGCTGCCCCATGCGATATCCTTGACCTCTCCACGGATATCCGACAGTTTCTCGGCATTCTCTTCCTTCTTCAGAAGATAGAGCTTGGCCTTCAGCATCTGCATAGCCTTGTCCTTGTTCTGGAACTGGCTTCTCTCGTTCTGACACTGCACTACTATACCCGTCGGAATGTGTGTGATCCTTATTGCCGAACTTGTCTTGTTGATATGCTGACCGCCGGCACCTGATGAACGATACGTGTCGATCCTAAGGTCCTCTTCATTGATATCCACATCAAGGTCTTCTTCTATATCAGGCATCACGTCAAGAGATACAAAGCTCGTCTGACGCTTGCCCTGCGCATTAAAGGGAGATATGCGCACAAGTCTGTGCACGCCTTTTTCACCCTTGAGATATCCGTATGCGTTTGTTCCGTTTATCTGGAAAGTGACGGATTTGATACCCGCTTCATCTCCGTCAAGCATATCAAGCACTTCGACGGAAAATCCCTTCTTCTCGGCATATCTTGAATACATCCGAAACAGCATGCCTGCCCAGTCGCAGCTCTCGGTACCGCCTGCTCCCGCATTAAGGCGCAGGATCGCGTTATCACGATCGTATTCACCGGAAAGGAGTGTGCTGATCCGAAGATCATCAAGCTTTTGTGAAAACTCCGCAAACTCATTCTGAATATCGGGAATGAGGGCTTCATCATTCTCCTCATATGCCATGGAGATCAGCTCGCCTATATCGGAATGCTGTGTCTTGAGTTCATTTATCGTATCTACAACATCCTCAAGATCCTTAAGTTCCTTGGACAGTCTCTGAGCCTTTTCATTGTCATCCCAGAAGTTCGGCTCTTCCATAAGGCGGCGAAGTTCCTCGATCCGCTGCATCTTATCGCTGACGCCGAGGCTTGATTCAAGCTCCGCGAGGGGTGCGGCGAGGTTTCCTAATTCGATTTTTATCTGATCAAGTTCTACCATATTATTTGCGTCCGCAGCATTGTTTATATTTCTTCCCCGAGCCGCACGGACACGGATCATTAGGATATACCTTGTCCGATTCGCGTCTTATGCTCTTCTTCGGACCGGTATCATCCTTGTTGGTACCGGTGATCTTGGCAACTTCTTCACGCTCAACCTTCTGCTCGACACGGATATGGAACAGTACTCTGACAGTTTCCTCACTGATGGCGTCTGTCATGGAGTTGAACATGTCATAACCCATCATCTTATATTCAACAAGCGGATCTCTCTGACCGTAGGCCTGCAGTCCGATACCCTGACGTAGCTGGTCCATGTCATCGATGTGATCCATCCATTTTCTGTCTATTACCTTCAGAAGGATAACGCGCTCTATCTCACGGATCTGCTCGGGCGTAGGGAATTCCGCTTCCTTTGCCTCGTAAAGCTTGACTACCTCTTCCTTGAGCTTGTGGATAAGCTCTTCCTTCTTCATGTTCCTGATGTCGGGAGTCTTGAGTTCCTCAACGGGAACGGTCGCACGAAGATGCTGATTGAGTTCGGGAAGATCCCAGTCTTCGGGATTGGATACATCCCCGATACACATCTCAACCGTACTTTCAACAAATTCCGTAGCCATCTTGAACACAACATCACGCATACTCTCGCCGTCAAGAACGCGGCGGCGCTCAGCGTATATTATCTCTCTCTGCTCGTTCATAACCTGATCGTATTCAAGCAGGTTCTTTCTGACTCCGAAGTTATTGTTCTCTATTCTCTTCTGTGCCTTCTCTATGGCGCTTGTGAGCATCGAATGCTCGATCTGCTCGTTCTCGGGAACCCCGAGTGCATTAAAGACATTCATCAGACGATCCGATCCGAAAAGTCTCATCAAATCATCTTCAAGTGAAATGAAGAACCTTGATTCACCGGGATCTCCCTGACGACCGGAACGGCCTCGCAGCTGATTATCGATACGTCTTGATTCATGACGTTCCGTACCTATTATCTTCAGTCCTCCCGCAAGACGTGACTGTTCATCAAGCTTGATATCGGTACCACGGCCGGCCATGTTCGTAGCTATCGTAACTGCACCGTGTACCCCGGCCTCTGCAACGATCGCAGCTTCGAGTTCATGGAACTTCGCGTTCAGGACTTTATGTTCTATGCCGCGCTTGGTAAGGAGCTTTGAGAGTTCCTCCGATGCCTCTATCGTGATCGTACCCACCAGTATCGGCTGACCCGTCCTGTGTGCTGCCTCTATCTCATCGCAGATCGCATGAAGTTTTTCTTTTCTTGTCTTATATACGGCATCCTGAAGGTCGATCCTGGCGATCGGCTTGTTCGTCGGGATCTCGATAACGTCCATTCCGTATATATCCCTGAATTCCTTCTCCTCGGTAAGAGCCGTACCGGTCATACCGCATTTTTTCTCAAATTTATTAAAGAAGTTCTGGAAAGTGATCGTAGCAAGAGTCTTGCTCTCACGCTTAACTTTTACGTGCTCCTTGGCTTCTATAGCCTGATGGAGTCCGTCCGAATAGCGGCGGCCCGGCATGATACGACCGGTAAACTCATCGACTATGAGAACTTCATCATCTTTTACAACATAATCCTGATCGCGGAACATGAGGTTGTGTGCACGAAGAGCGAGGATCACGTTGTTCTGTATCTCCACGTTCTCCGAATCCGCAAGGTTGTCGATCTGGAAGAATTTCTCGACCTTTGCAACACCCTGAGCGGTGAGCGTAACGAACTTGTCCTTTTCGTTAACGATAAAATCACCCGTCTCTTCTCTCTCGATACCCATGATGGCATCCATCTTGGTCAGATCTTCCATGTCCTCGCCTCGTTTTAACTGTCTGGCAAGTACATCACAGACCTCATAGAGCTTGGTGGATTTACCGCTCTGACCCGAAATGATAAGAGGGGTACGCGCCTCGTCGATAAGGACCGAGTCTACCTCATCGATGATAGCATAGGCAAGAGATCTGAGAACCAGCTGTTCCTTGTATATGACCATGTTGTCACGAAGATAATCGAATCCGAGCTCGTTGTTCGTAACATATGTGATATCACAGTTATATGCGTTGCGCCTTTCCTCCGGCTTCATGGAGTTAAGCACCACTCCGACGGTCAGACCCAGGAATTCGTGTATCTGTCCCATCCACTCAGCATCACGATTTGCAAGGTAATCGTTGACCGTGACGATATGCACGCCGCGTCCGGTAAGAGCGTTCAGATATGCGGGAAGGGTTGCAACGAGCGTCTTACCTTCACCTGTCTTCATCTCTGCGATACGTCCCTGGTGAAGAATGATACCGCCGATGAGCTGTACTCTGTAATGCTCCATATCAAGCACACGCTTTGCAGCCTCTCTTACGGTTGCATATGCTTCGGGAAGAAGATCATCAAGGCTTTCTCCTGCCGCATATCTCTTCTTGTATTCTATCGTAAGCGAGCGAAGCTCAGAATCGGAAAGGCTCTGCATCTTCGGGCGAAGTGATTCTATCTTCTCCACAAGCGGCATGATAAGCCTGACTTCGCGTTCGCTGTGTGTGCCAAAAATCTTTTCAATTATGTTCATAACAGGAAATGCTCCTTCTGTATCTGCATAAAGCGCCAACGATAATTTTAACAGAATAAAGGCTCTTATTCAACACGAAATTCCGTTGCTTTGACATTGATAATTTTGTATAATCTGAAGTGAATTTCAGTATAAATCTCTCCCAGGAGGTTATTTTTTATGGAGAAGGAAGTAGGATGCTTTAAAGTATGGACTGATGAGGGCGGACGCAGGATCGTCTACTCCAGAGGAACAGGTGTGGCACATGCTCACGAGATCGCATGGCTCTATGAGACCCTGATAGAGTTTTCCAAAGACTGGCATGACGATAAGGGCTTTGTTTACATGGCCTTCATAGAGGAACTCGAACAGGTAAGTCCCAAAGGAAGTATTCAGTATGTAGAGCTTCACAGAAACCTTGAAGCAAACGGATGCAAGTATATCGCATACATAGAGGGCAACTCTTACGAGGTATCCGTGCAGTCATACAAACACAAACAGATGAGCAACACTCCCCGTACCGAGAACCGATATTTCCCGACACAGTTTGAAGGTCTTAAGTGGTTCGAAGAAATGGGGTTCTGATATGAGTATCAAGAAAAAATACAGCAAGCCGTTCGGCGATCTGAACACGCTTAAAACAACCTTTTTTGAAAATAACGACGGAATGCTCGACATGGCAGACGGCATGGCAGATGTGCTTCTCATGCAGCCAAAGCGTACCGTATGTAAGATATGCGGTGCCAAGCTTGGAAAGCCTCTGTATCACAGCCACCGCCTCGGATACATAGAGTGCCCGGCTTGCGGACACCTCAACAGCGAATGCGAAGATACGGATGATTTTGCCTCCAAGGTATACGTCGAGGACGATTATTCCAAGAACTACAGCGCAGCCGACAAAGAGAGTTATATAAGAAGACGCGACATGATATACGCACCGAAGGCCGAATATCTTCGCGACTGTCTCAAGCACGAAGGGATGTCTTCCGAGAACGTTAACATCCTTGATATAGGGGCCGGATGCGGGTATTTCGTATCTGCAGTAAGGCAGCTCGGAATGAAAGCTGTCGGTATCGATGTCTCGGACAGCGAAGTCGCCTACGGCAATGCGATGACGGGAGAGGAATACCTGACCCATGTGGGTCTTACCGACTCGATCGATTATATCAAAAAAACTGACGCCAATGTTCTTACGGCCATCGGCGTTCTTGAACACCTCGTACATCTTGATGAGAATATCGAAGCGATAAAAGAAAACGAGAACATCAGATATGTGTTTGCTTCTATCCCGATGTTCTCATTTTCCAGTTGTTTTGAAGTTGCCTTTGCCAACGGATACAACCGTCACACAGGCGGTACGCACACACATCTGTTCACGAATGAATCCGTTGAAAAGATGGCGGAACGTATGGGGTTTGAGGTCGCGTATGAATGGCGCTTCGGATCCGATATCAATGATCTGTACAGATTCCTGATGGTATCCATGCAGAAGAATGATAACGCCGAGTTCTCACGCTACTTTTCCGATAAATTCGTTCCTCTTATGGATGACCTTCAGCAGGTACTCGATAAGAGCGAATTTTCCTCGGAGCTTCATTTTATACTAAGGAGAAAAGGCTAAGTCAATACGGCATAGCCTTTTCTTCTTTGTTCATGACTCTAAGACCGCCCTGTGCGAGCGCAAGCAGTTCATCTTCTCCCGGATATACCGTAAACGGTGCGATCCATTCGCAGCGCTCCTTAAGGCCTGCAACCACATCTTTATCATATGCTATTCCGCCGGTCACTATGATCTGATCGACTTTTCCCGAAAGCACACATGCCATTGAACCAATATCCTTGGACATCTGGAGAATGAACGCATCTCTGTATTCTTTTGCCTTCGCATCTCCGCCGTCTACCATCTTGTCAACGTCACGCATATCGTTCGTCTTCAGATAAGCATTGAATCCGCCTTCTCCGACAAGCTTTTTGTATACTTCTTTCTCGGTATATTTGCCTGAGAAGCACATCTTAACAAGTGCTCCGGGAGGTACCGCACCGGCACGCTCCGGTGAGAAAGCACCGTCTCCGTCAAGAGCGTTGAATATATCGATAACACGACCGTTCTTGTGAGGTCCTACGGAACATCCGCCGCCCATATGAACGACTATAAGGTTCAGGTCTTCGTACTTCTTACCGACTTCCTTCGCATAACGCTTGGCAACAGCCTTCTGGTTGAGCGCATGGAACTTGCTAACCCTCGGAAGCTCGGGACATCCCGAATGTCTTGCGATATCGATCATCTCGTCAACAACGACGGGATCTACGATGTATGAAGGAATCGACAGGCTGTCACCTATCTCTCTTGCAAGGATACCGCCGAGGTTCGATGCATGCTGACCCTGTACGCCCACTTTGAGATCCTCAAGAAGCGCATCCGTAACTTCGTATGTTCCGCCGGGGATAGGCTTGAGCATTCCGCCGCGGCCCACAACGAAATCAAGAGTATTGATATCAAAGTTCTTCTCCTTAAGGAAGTTTAAGATGATATCTTTACGGAAATCCTTCTGCGCAAAGATCGACTCGTAGGAATTGATCTCTTCCGTTGAATGACGAAGAGTTTCGTCAAACAGAAGCGTCTCGTCCTCGAATATGCCGATCTTGGTCGACGTTGAACCCGGGTTTATTATTAAACTTTTGAGTCCCATATGTTTTCTCCTTTTTTAACGTTTAAAACCGAAGAATGGTTTATCGTTTGCAGCAAAAAGACTTGGAGGACGTTGTTACTTGGCGAGGTTCTTTCGAGCCTAGTAACGCGACGTCCGGAAACGAGCGCAAGCGCCTTTTTGCGCAAATGAATAAACCATTCGAGGTTATTAATACTTATTTCTTTAATTCATTGGCAACGATTGCCGCAAGTGCGATCGAGTTCACCTTTGTCTCGAATGTATCGGCACGGCTTGTGAGAACGACCGGAGCCTTCGTACCTGTGAGGATACATCCGTTCTTCATGTTCTCAACAACCTGTGTCATACACTTGTAAACAAGGTTTCCTGCGTGAAGATCCGGGAAGATGAGAATGTCCGCATCGCCTGCGACCTTACGGTCCATAGCCCCTTTCTCCTCGGCTGCCGCCGGGAAAAGTGCTATATCAAGGGAAAGAGGACCCTCGACGATACAATCCTTGATCTCTCCGTTATCCTGCATCTTGGAAAGCTCATCCGCCTCTACCGTGATGGGCATCTTCGGATTAACGGTCTCCGTACAGCATACGACCGCAGCCTTCGGATTTTCTACGCCGCAGGCTTTTGCAACGTTTGCGGTATATTCGATGATGCACTTTTTTTCCTCAAGAGTCGGATAGGGCATGAATGCAACATCCGACAGGAACAGTACTCTGTCAACCTTGGGTACTTCAATAACACATACGTGTGAAAGAGGCTTACCCGTACGAAGTCCGACTTCCTTGTTGAGCACGCTTTTAAGGAATGTTCCCGTAGGAAGAAGTCCTTTCATGTAAATGTCAGCCTTACCTTCGGATACGATGGAAACTGCCTTGGTTGCAGCTTCAGCCTCGTCCTCTACATTGATGATCTCATAGTCATCCATGTTCATGCCGAGCTCCGCGCCGATGGCACGGATCTCAGCCTCATTTCCTACAAGTATCGCATCAGCGATATCTCTTTCTTTTGCAGCCTTCGCAGCCTCAAGGACAGCCTTGTCCTGCGCAACCGCGATAGCAACTTTTTTCCTGCTGATAGTCTTGATCCTTGCCAGCAGGTCATCAAAATTCTTAACCATTTTATCTGTCGTCCCCCTGTCTTACTTGTTGGCAATTGCTGCCTTGATATCCTCCGTAAGCTTCGGAACGATCTTGTTCAGATCGCCAACGATACCGAAATCAGCCACGTCAAAGATCGGTGCATCCTCATCCTTGTTGATGGCGATGATGATGTCTGACTCTTCCATTCCGGCAACGTGCTGGATCGCACCTGAGATACCGATCGCGAAGTAAACGTTCGGGCGTACAGTCTTACCTGTCTGTCCTACCTGCATCTCCTTCGGCTTCCAGCCGGAATCTACACCCGCACGTGAGCATGATACCTGTCCGCCGATAGCTGCTGCAAGATCCTCAAGGATCTTGAAGTTCTCGGGAGAACCTACGCCACGTCCGCCTGAAACGAGGATCTTGGCATCCATGATATCTTTGATATCCGATACAGCCTTAACAACTTCCTTGATCTCAACATATCTGTTGTCAGGCTTAAATCCGGGATTGTACTCGATAACTTCTGCCTTGGCACCCTTCTTCGGCTCGATCTTCTGCATAACACCGGGACGAACCGTTGCCATCTGAGGACGGTTGTAAGGACATGCGATCGTAGCGATCGTATTTCCACCGAATGCAGGACGTGTCATGAGAAGCTGGTTATGAAGCTGCTCATCTTCCTTGCCGGGAATAGGCTGAAGAGGAAAATCACCTATCTCAAGTACCGTACAGTCAGCCGTAAGACCTGTTGCTACTCTTGCAGATACTGTAGGGCCAAGGTCACGACCGATGGCTGTTGCACCAACAAGAACGATCTCGGGCTTGTATTCATTGATTACCGATGCAAGAGCGTGAGCATAAGGCTCTGTTCTGTACTCTTTAAGTTCGGGATCATCAACAACGATAACCTTGTCTGCACCGTATGCCGCAAGATCATCTGCAAGACCCTTTACGCCCGATCCGATAAGAACAGCCGTAACATCTGTCTTAAGAGGCTCTGCAAGCTCGCGTGCCTTTCCAAGAAGTTCATAAGCGATACCGCTTACTTTGTTATCTACCTGCTGCGCGAATACGAATACACCTTTGTACTGCGCTATGGTTTCAGGACTCATATTCATAATTATTCACCACTTTCCTTTACTATAGACTTAGATCACATGCTTCTCTTTTAACTTACCTACAATGTACTTGACCGCATCTTCAGGTGTATCGGGTGTAACCTTCTCACCTGCTCCCTTACGAACCTTATCGGAAGCTTTTGCGATCTTGGTAGGTGAACCGTTAAGACCGAGGTTGCCGTCTTCAACGTCCTTCAGGTCTACTCTTCCCCATGTGGTGATCTCAGCCTGGCAGGCATCGAAGATTCCGCCGGGAGTCATGTATCTGGGGTCATTAAGCTCGGAAAGAGCTGTTATAAGGCA
>JAGAFR010000056.1 GCA_017612555.1 Lachnospiraceae bacterium
CGCAGCAGACTCAACTTTTTTCTTTCCTATATCGTTCGTCGTGTGTATGACCTGACGTTGAAGATTGGAGAGGTCTACAACATCCGCATCAACTATTCCGATCGTCCCGACACCGGCAGCCGCAAGATACAGAGCTGCCGGAGCGCCGAGTCCTCCGGCTCCGATTATGAGAACTTTTGCGTTAAGGAGTTTCTTCTGGCCTTTGACGCCGACTTCTTTAAGAATGATATGCCGACTGTAACGCTCGAGCTGTTCATTTGTAAAAGCCATTATCTTCCTCCTCCCATGAAGTACAGGAACTCAACCTCATCACCGTCTTTAAGCACATGGCTGTCAAAATCATCCTGATCGATGAATTCTTCGTTAACGGATACAGTTACGTACTGCGGTGTTTCCACCTGCTCCTGTTCAATAAGTGTCGAAATCGTGATCCCGTCAGCTACTTCTTTCTTTTCTCCCGAAACCGTGATCTTCATTTTTAATCTTCCTTTCCTACCAAAGTGTTACGCAAATGTCTTTAATACTTTTACGAGCGCATCGATATCGTCCGGTGAGTTGTAAAGTGCCAGAGTCGGCCTTACCGAACTCTCATATCCGAACCTTCTTAAAACCGGCTGCGCACAATGGTGTCCCGTTCTTACCGCTATTCCGTATGCATCAAGTCTCTTTCCTACCTCTTCATCCGAATACCCATCGAGCGTAAAAGCAAGTGCCGATGCTTTGTTCAGAGCCGTTCCGATAAAATGAAGTCCCTTTACGGTACTCATTTCCTTCATCGCATACTGAAGAAGTTCATGCTCCCAACGGTATACACACGGCATTCCGATCTGAGACAGATATTTAAGTGCCGCACCAAGCCCGACAGCATCAGCTATGCTTCCGGTTCCCGCCTCGAACTTGTTCGGAGCGGGATTGTATATCGTTCTCTCAAAAGTCACATCGGCTATCATATTTCCGCCTCCGTGATACGGCTGTGCCGCTTCGAGTAATTCCTTCTTACCGTAGACAACTCCTATACCGGTCGGTGCGAATATCTTATGACCTGAGAACACAAAAAAGTCAACGTCAAGCGCCGATACGTTTACCGGTATGTGAGCGACGGACTGAGCTCCGTCTACAAGAACTCGTACTCCGTGTCTGTGAGCAATAGCAATGATCTCTTCGATCGGTGTTACCGTTCCGAGAACGTTTGATACGTGGGTAACGGATACGAATTTTGTCTTAGGGGTGAACAGCTTTTCATACTCATGAAGTATGAGCTGTCCTGTCTCATCACAAGGAATTACTTTGATAACAGCTCCCGTTGCCTGAGCCACAAGCTGCCACGGAACAATATTCGCATGATGTTCGAGTATCGAAACGATTATCTCGTCACCCGGCTCAAGGAGCGGTTTTACATATGCGTTTGCAACAAGATTTATTCCTTCCGTTGTTCCACGGACGAACACTATCTCATCTGATGAAGGCGCACCTATGAAATCCCTTACCGTATCTCTTGCGTCTTCATATGCGTCGGTAGATCTTGCAGCAAGAGTATGCGCACCCCTGTGAACATTTGAGTTTTCATGCTCATAATAGTATTTCAGTCTGTCAATGACGGCCTGCGGTCGCTGTGTTGTTGCCCCGTTATCAAGCCATACAAGTTGATGACCGTTTATCTGCTCCTTTAATATCGGAAAATCATCCCTGATCTGTGCCAGTGTCTTGCTGCCGATCCTTATCGAATCGTTTCGCGAAGTTGATCTTTCCACTTCGCTTTTTGATGACGTGACCTTGTCACCTCCAAGCGATGTCGGTGCATCGATCTTACGATCATGCTCTTTAGCCTGTGTCTGAGACATTACCGCCGGAGCATAGCTTGTGCTGCTGTCTGTTGTTACCACAGGCATATCCGCAATGCCGGGAAGGTATTCTGCCTCAGGTGCACTTACTTCCTCAACAGACTGAAAATACGGATCCCCGCCGCCATATGCGAAAGGATGCTCCCAGTCAAACTCTTCCGATACAGGTACAGTCTCGGGGACGGATGCAACCGGGATATCGGTCTCGGGAACACCATATGCGCCCTCTGTCAGATCAGGAAACATTTCATTTGCAAGAATGCTCAGTTCTCCCGCACTTGGAACGCCGGCAAGGTTTTCAATCGTAGTCATAATATTCACCTACTTCTACATCTTCAAGCACAGCAATCGCATCATCGGCAAGTATCGCTGCAGAGCAATATAAAGACAGAAGATAGGATGCAACACCTTTATCGTCGATCCCTCTGAAACGCACTGACAGTCCTCTTGAATGCTCATTCTTGAGTCCTGCCTGGAACAGACCTATAACACCTCTCTTGGCTTCTCCGGTACGGATAAGAAGGATGTTTGTCTTACCGCTTTCAGACTTGGGATTCTTAAGGCCGTCAACAAGGAGCTTATCAGTGGGAACTACAGGTATTCCTCTCCATGTAAGGAAATTTCCTCCCGCAATGTTTACTACTACAGGCGGAACACCTCTCTTTGTGCACTCTCTCTCAAATGCAGCGATAGCTCTCGGATGAGCAAGGAAGAATGAAGGCTCCTTCCATACCTTTGAGATAAGCTCATCAAGATCATCAGGTGTAGGTGCACCGTTTCTCGTCTGGATCCTCTGTGAATCTGCAACGTTCTTAAGAAGGCCGTAATCATCATTGTTGATCAGCTGACTTTCCTGACGCTCACGCAGAGACTCGATGGCAAGTCCGAGCTGCTCCTGAACCTGATCATAAGGCACGCTGTAAACATCCTCTACTGCCGTGTTTACATTGATAATGGTTGAGATAGAATTGAGTACGTATTCACGTGGCTCGGTCTCATACTGAATAAATCCCTGGGGGATTATGTCAGACTTTTTAGTCTGGCTGCAAAGAACATCAAGGGGTGTATCTCCTTCAACTACTTTGTTGACTCTGTAGATACCCGTCTCAAGTCCCTTAAATTCAAGAAACTTCGTGAGCCACTTGGGTGTCAGTGCTCCGTACTGCGGTTTCGTCTTGGTGATATTCGCAAGATTATAAGCCGCTTTTGCTCCGAGAGCATTGATACCAACGTTCTTGTTTTCGGTTTCCTTTGCCATGTTTTTCTCCTCCTGTTCGAACAGATGATAGTATTTATAGACGTTCGGCCATTAGAATCCTGCTTCGCAGGATAAGGCCTCACGGTGCAATAAGGGATCCTCCCACTTCGTGGGTCCCTCCTTAATGCCTATAACCATGCTCCCTCATGCGGGAATAC
>JAGAFR010000002.1 GCA_017612555.1 Lachnospiraceae bacterium
GCCGGAAGATAATGGCTGATAGGAAGCATAACAAGTAAGATTCCGATCATCTCAGCAATAATGCCTATCCTTATCAGCAATCTGTCCCCAAGCTTATTCGATACAAACCCCGAGATCAGCCTGCCAAGCATCAGCCCGCCGAATATTAATGACCCAAAGGAAGCGATCACCTCATCGGAAAGGCCTTCCTTTACTCCGGCAAAATAACTGGAAGTCCACAGAAAGCAGGTTGCTTCTCCTGAGCAATATGCAAAGAATGCTACCAGCGTCAGGACTACCCCGGGAACCTTCAGTGCTTCGCTTATACCGGCTCCTGCCTCTTCTTCAGCTTCTGCACTGCTCTCATTTTTCTCCCAAAGCGGCAGAGACAAAATACAGGCAAGCAGGATTCCCATCTGGATATACGCGGTCCACCTGTATCCCTCATTCCATCTTGCCTTACTTAACGCCAGTGCCATAATGTTCGGGCTGATTACTGCACCTACTCCATAGAAACAGTGAAGGAAATTCATGACCGAACCGGAGTAGTTATTTGCTACATAATGATTCACAGATGCATCTATCGCACCGGCTCCCAGCCCATAGGGAACCACGAACAAAAACAGCATTGCATATGATGTCGAAAACGAAAAACCAAGAAGCCCGAACACAGTCAGCAAAATGGATGCAATCACAATCCACTTGGTATGAAACCTCCTGATCATTCGCGGGCTGATCAGCGCCGATATTATCGTCATAAACGAGATCGCCATCGAAACATAGCCGGCATACGAGGACGGAACTCCAAACGCCACCTGCATCGTTGGCCAGCCTGAGCCCAGGAGCGAATCAGGAAGTCCGAGACTTATAAATATCAAATATATAACTGCAAGTAAAAGAGAATACACTGTTTATTACCTCCGTCATTTCTTTATACTCATGATTGAGGGCTTACTAAATTATAGCAAAAAAACGGCGACATAAATATGAACATTCTGTTTATAGACGGTTATATTTCATGCACAATCGGTATCGGCTGACAGTTTACGTATGATCCTATTTCCGATAAAATAAATGATATGGCAACATACGATACAATATAAATAATTATCGGAGGAACTATTATGAGCAGGACAAAAGATTTGTCAATAATCAACTGTATTTCCACCACTCTTTTGGCGTATTTCTTTACGATCCCGGTCCACGAGCTGTTTCATCTTCTGACCGATTATGCTTACGGAGACAAGGTCACATGGTTTTCGGCTGGTGCGGTTCAGCCAATGGGGAATATAGATTATTCTGCTCTCTCTCCATTTCACCGCATTATGGTGGCAGGAGGAAGTGCTTCCATTCTCAACATGATCATCGGTCTCCTACTCATGGTTATCGTACTGAAGTTGTCAATGGGGCCAATGATGCGACTTTTCCTCATACAGTTTATGGGAAGTCAGCTCACGACAGGCGTCGGTTACTTCATGATCGGGGGATTTTTCGCCGTAGGCGACTGGGGACTTGTGTTCAAACATCTTGCGGATCAGCCCGGTCTTGTTGTCGCACTCAGGATAGTCCTTTCCGTTGTTGGAAGTCTTGGTATCGTTGGACTCTTCTTCCTGCTCAATTATATGTCATACTATTTCATCGAAGATAAAAACAACAAGAAAGAACGTCTTGGAGTCGCATTTAAGCTTCATCTTATTGTGATGTTGATCGGATACATGATCGGCATAACAGTAACGTTGCTCTCGCCAGCTATGGGTAGTGGCGAGCTCAATCTGGGCCTTGGTCTGCTTTATAATATGATGTGGTTCTCGTTCTTCTGGGGATTCATGTTTACCGGACCAATGCACACATTACCACCCAAAAAGAGTCGATTCCTTTACAAACTTCCTGCGAAGCCAAACTGGGTTCTCTTTGCTGTCAGCGTAATACTAATACTCATAGATATCTTCGTCCTCGGCCCCGGGATACAGATCAACTAATGAATGTTCAATCCCCTAAAGCTTTTACCATATAAACGGAATCACTCGATATTTTACCTTTTTCATGTATAGAAGCATAAAAAAGAAGGATCCGGTGTTCCCGGATCCTTCAAGGATGTAATATGTGTCTATTTCATATGAAGTTTCTTCTTTGCATATTGTACTTCCCAGCTATTTTTACCCCAAATGCTTATTACGTCGTTAAGTATCTCCTGCTTGGTCATGCCCGTATACTCATCCATCACGATAACGGAACAGACCTTGAATTTAACCCACCACTCGGGAAGATCCTCATCAACTCCTATTACTACTCCACCAACCACCAGATTGAGTTCTTCTTCTTTCATTGCTAACATTTAAATCGCCTTCTTTCTTTGTTGCTGCCGGGCGATCAAGTCCGGTTCCTTTTGTTAATTATGTTATAAACCTTCGACCGTCACAGGAGTGTCACACAAAAAAAGTCTTCGTAGTATAGTTTTAATTTTTCTTTGATATCACGTAGTGTAATGTTCATCCCTTTTCCTGATAAAAAATGATATTACAAGAAGAACACAACTATCTTTATTTACAAGGCTATTCTATAAATATCTGCCATCTCGTTTTCAAATTCAAAGCTTCTCTCATAGACTCCACCATTAGATTTGATGGTCTTTATAGATGGTTCATTGTCGCGTTCCACGGATAGATGCAACTCATCCATTCCGCATCTTTTCGCGACCTCTAATACCTGTCTTAACATTTCTGTAGCATACCCTTTTCTTCTTTCAGACGGTCTGACACTATAACCACAATTCCCAAAATCTTTTAGAAAATCATTCAGGGTATGTCTTAAATCTATGATTCCTACGATCCTGCCGGATTCGTCTGTTGCAAAGAATGTATCTGTTATTACCCAGGCAGGATTAACCGTCTCTTCACAAGTATTATTTGATACAGAGGTCAGCCATTCTTCATAGTTATCCTTCTGATCAAGAAGCTCACTTCCATTAATGACTCTTTCGTTATTGTCGAAAAACTCCTGTTTAAAATCTAATGCCTGTAACTCATGTTCCTTACTTGGTCTGATCAGTCTTAACATATATCCTTTATCTCATCTAGCCGCTTCAATCTGTTAATGGACTGAAATGAAGAATCATCTTCTGAATCTGATCGCTCCGGATTCACCCTGATTGCCTTTACCGAAGCCCTGCAGGGCTTTCTTGTGTTCTGCTGCCTTCTCGGCCTGTATCCTCTTCTCAACGGCAAGCGCACATGCGGGACAGTATCTGCCGCTTCTGATCGGGGCATTGCAGATCTCGCATGTCATCATCACATTGGATCCCGCCACTATCTCGAGGCGGTCTTCCTTCAGGAACTGCCTGATCGTATCCATCGCAACACCTGTCTCACGCGATACTTCGGACTGAGTTGCTCCGGCGTGAGCCTCGAGATAATTCCTGACAAGCCCGAAATCATCATACATCGTATAACCGCATTCGGCGCACTTGTACTCACCCACTCCCTTATATTCGGGATTGGCCTTGCCGCATTTTTCGCATGTGAGCGGGACGTGTATATTCCTTCTGACGATTCTGTCTTCTTCGTTCATGTTCACTTACAGACCGATGCCGCTATGTCCGTCCTCATGTATTTATTTGCAAAGCTTATCCATTCCGTAGCTTCGTACGCTTTCTTCCTGGCTTCGGGAACATCCGCCCCGAGTGCCGTGATACCGAGTACTCTTCCGCCGTTTGTAACGATACTGTCTCCGTCGAACTTCGTTCCCGCATGGAAACAGAAATAGTCGCTCTTTCCGTGAAAGGCTTCAAAGCCCGTGATCGGAAAACCTTTCTCGTAATGTTCGGGATATCCGTCGCTGGCAAGCACAACGCAAACCGCGGCCTGATCCGAGAACTTAAGATCTATGTCGGATAGTTTTCCGTCGATGCATGCGTTCATCACATCCGTGATATCGTTCTGAAGTCTCGGAAGAACGACCTGTGCTTCGGGATCACCGAATCTCGCATTGAACTCGAGGACCTTCGGTCCGTCTTCGGTGAGCATAAGTCCGAAGAAGATAACGCCGCAGAAAGGTCTTCCCTCGGAAGCCATCGCGTCGACCGTTGCCTGGTATATGTGCTTTTGGCAGAACTCGTCCACTTCCTTCGTATAGAAAGGACTCGGGGAGAAGTTACCCATCCCTCCGGTGTTGAGTCCCTCGTCATTGTCCTTGGCACGCTTGTGGTCCTGAGCGCTCGACATCGTCTTGATCGTTTTGCCGTCAACAAACGAGAGTACCGATACCTCGCGGCCTGTCATGAACTCTTCGATAACTACCTTACTTCCGCTCTTGCCGAACTTCTTATCTATCATGATCGTGGATATGCCTTCTTTTGCTTCATCAAGCGTGTTGCAGATCAGCACACCCTTGCCGAGAGCCAGTCCGTCTGCCTTAAGGACTATCGGCATCTTCGCACTCTCCAGATAGGAAAGCGCAGCTTCGGGATCATCAAACGTCTCGTATGCCGCAGTCGGAATGCCGTACTTCTTCATCAGATCCTTGGAAAAAGCCTTGCTGCCTTCGAGAATGGCCGCATTGCCGGCAGGTCCGAAAGTCCTGATCCCGCGTTTTGTGAACACATCGACTATTCCTCCGACGAGCGGATCGTCGGGTCCGATTATCGCAAGATCTATCTTCTTCTCAACCGCAAGATCCGCAAGAGCGTCGAATTCCATGACACCGATCGGAACACACTCGGCAACGGAAGCTATCCCGGCGTTTCCGGGAGCGCAGTATATCTTATCGACCTTTTCCGATCTTGCTACGGCTGTTGCGATGGCATGCTCCCTGCCGCCGCCTCCGACTATGAGTACTTTCATTGCATATCCTCCTGCTGTCTTCTACCTTTTCGAATCCGCGATCATTTTTATCGCCTGCGGCAGTATTATCCACTCCGCCTGTTCCATCACGCGCTTCTGCAATACCTCGGGCGTATCGCCGTCCTCGACGTACACGGCCTTCTGCAGTATTATCGGTCCCGTATCGGTACCCGCATCAACATAGTGCACCGTTGCTCCGGTGACCTTTACGCCTCTTGCAAGAGCCGCCTCATGAACCTTGAGTCCGTAGAAACCGTCTCCGCAGAACGAAGGTATTAGTGACGGATGTATATTGATGATCCTTCCTTCAAATGCTTCTATGAAATTCGCGGGAAGTACAACGAGAAATCCCGCGAGCACGACCAGGCCTATACCGCGCTCCGACAGATACTGCGCAAGAAAACGTCCGTAAGCATCCTTATCCTCATAATCCTTAGGACGTATACACACTCCGGTTATCCCGTTCTCCTCGGCACGCTTCAGCGCATACGCATCAGGCTTGTTCGATACCACACAGTCGATCGTAACCCCGGAAAGCTTTCCCTGCTTATGCGCATCGATTATTGCCTGAAGGTTCGTTCCTCCTCCGCTGACCATCACCGCGATCTTCAGCATAAGGTCACTCCTTTGTCGCCGGACTCTATATGTCCCACGATCATCGCCTTATCGCCCGCTGCCGCAAAACTCTCTACCGCTTTGTCGGCATCGGATGCCGGAACCGCAACGACCATTCCGATACCCATGTTGAACGTGTTGTACATCATGTCCTCATCGAGCCCGGCCTTCTTCTTCATAAGTTCGAATATCGGAGGCACCGTGTATGAGTCCTTCCTGATCACCGCACGCACACCGTCCTTCAGCATTCTCGGAACGTTCTCGTAGAATCCTCCGCCCGTAATATGACTGCATGCCTTGATCTTAACGCCGGCCGCTGCCGCCGCTTTCAGGGCCCCGACATATATCCTCGTCGGCGTAAGGAGCGTCTCGCCGAGCGTTGCTCCCAGCTCATCGTAATATGTATCAAGACTCTCTTTCGTCATATCGAACACTTTTCTGACGAGCGAGAATCCGTTCGAGTGAACACCCGTTGATGCGAGTCCGACCAAAACGTCTCCGTCCTCAAGACCACTTCCGTCGATTATGTTCTTCCTGTCAACTATCCCTACGGAAAATCCCGCCAGATCATATTCATCCTCCGGCATCAGTCC
>JAGAFR010000057.1 GCA_017612555.1 Lachnospiraceae bacterium
CAAAAACTATCTATCATTTGGGCATCAGCCCTGTCTCTGCTTGTGCTTGGGATTTTCACAGATGATCCTGATCTTTCCCTTTCTCTTAATGACTTTGCACTTATCGCAGATCGGTTTTACAGAAGATCTTACTTTCATTTTAGTTCCTCCTTCTTCGTGTGTAACTGATCTACCGGTCTGAAAACAGACCGCTGTATATTTTAACACCAAAGGTGCTAAAAATCAACAAATTTCTTTATTTGTCCCTCCATATGATCCGTCCTTTTGACAGGTCGTATGGTGACATCTCAAGAGTAACTTTGTCACCCGGCAGGATACGGATGAAATTCATTCGAAGTTTTCCGCTTATATGAGCGATAACTTCATGATCATTCTCCAGTTTTACGCGGAACATCGCATTGGGAAGTTTCTCAACAACTGTTCCTTCAAGCTCGATCACGTCTGCTTTTGACATATATTTCCTCCAAATTCCGCCTAGCGGTCCTTACCGGATGAAAGTGTTAATATTTCGGGTTCACCCTCTGTGATTAGTATCGTATTCTCATAATGTGCCGAAGGAAGTCCGTCTTCAGCTACAACCGTCCAGTCATCGTCCAGCCATTCCACATCATACCTTCCGAGATTGATCATGGGTTCTATGGCCAGTGTCATTCCGGGCATCAGCTTGATCCCGCGTCTGTGCTGACGAAAGTTCGGGATCTGCGGATCCTCATGGAGCGAGGTTCCTATGCCGTGACCTACAAGATCTCTGACAATGCCGTATCCGTATGGTTTGATAAAATCATCTATCGCATTCGAGATGTCGTACAGGTGATTTCCGGCTTTTGCCATCTTGATCCCTTCAAAGAACGACTGCTTCGTAACATCTATAAGCTGCTGAACTTCAGGTGCGACGGTTCCTACAGGGTACGTCCTTGCCGCATCAGAATGGTATCCTTTGTAGATAAGTCCCGCATCGAGGCTTACTATATCGCCTTCCATCAGGATACGGTCTTTTCTCGGGATCCCGTGAACCACTTCCTCGTTGACGGATACGCATATACTCGCCGGATATCCGTTATAGTTGAGAAAATTCGGTACACATCCTCTTTCCCTGATCAGTTCATGACCGTACTTGTCGATATCCAATGTGGATATTCCCGGTCGTATGAACTTTCCCAGCTCATCGTGCACTTCCTCGAGAAGTCTGCAGGAGTGCCTCATCAGATCTATCTCACGCTCGGACTTTATCGTAACGGCCATCTTATGCCTCCAGAAGAGCGGTAATGGCGGTAAATACATCATTCATATCCTGTGTTCCGTCAACTGTTCTGAGAATGTTCTGCTTGCTGTAATAATCAATGAGCGGCTGTGTCTGCTTGTGATATACATCAAGACGGTTTTTGACTGTCTCGGGCTTGTCGTCATCACGAAGCACAAGCTCTTTTCCGCAATCGTCACATATTCCCTCTTTCTTGGGGGGGACATGGACGATATGGTAGGTCTTGCCGCATCCCGGGCACGAACGTCTTCCGCTCATTCTGTGTATGATATTCTCATCGGGAACATCCACATCTATCGCAAAATCGATCTTTTCGCCAAGCTTGGCAACTTCCGTATCGAGTACCTCTGCCTGAGGGATCGTTCTCGGAAATCCGTCAAGAACGTATCCGTTCTTACAGTCATCTTTTGATACACGGTCAAGAAGTATCCTGACGGTCAGCTCATCGGGCACGAGTTGTCCCTTATCCATGTACTGCTTTGCCTCTTTTCCGAGCTTGGTACCTTCTTTTATATTCGCACGGAATATATCTCCCGTTGAGATATGCGGAATATTGTACTTCTCTGCAATGAGCTTTGCCTGGGTACCTTTACCTGCACCGGGCGCTCCAAGCATGATTATCTTCATTGTTTATTCCTTCCTTGATGGAGTTCAAAGACAAGGCCCTTTTAGAGCCTTGTCATCTAATCTAAGGTATATTCTGCATTTAATCGTTTAGGAATCCCTTGTAATTTCTTACAAGCATCTGGGATTCTATCTGTTTCATCGTCTCAAGTATAACGCCTACTATGATGATAAGGCTTGTGCCGCCGAATGATACGCTCGCACCGAACAGTCCGTTAAAGATGATCGGTATGATAGCTACGATGATAAGACCTACGGCACCGATGAATACGATGTAGTTGAGCACTTTGTTAAGATAGTCCTGGGTAGGCTTACCCGGACGTGTACCGGGAATGAATCCGCCTGACTTCTTCATGTTCTCAGCCACTTCCATCGGATTGAAAGTGATCGATGTATAGAAGTATGCAAAGAACACAACGAGTACTACGTAGAACAGTGCGCCCCATGTGTAGCTCCAAGCACCCTTCTTGAACCAGTTTCCTGAATTAAGGAAGTACAGGAACTTCTGCCATCCGGTTGCATTCTTGCTTCCGAAGAAAGATGATATAACGCCAGGAAGCTGCATAAGACTCGATGCAAAGATGATGGGGATAACGCCGCCGGTATTGACCTTAAGAGGAATATGTGACGACTGTCCGCCTACCATCTTACGTCCCTGAACCTTCTTGGCATACTGAACCGGGATCCTTCTCTCGGCACCGTTTAATATAACGGTAAGTATAACCGTAACAATGATGATAACAGCTATGATGAGTATCGCGATCGTTCCCGCACCATATTTGTGTGCTTCGAACTGAGGCGTTACAAACTGATTCCATAAAGATCTCAGATCCTGAGGGATCCTCGATATGATGTTGATGGTAAGTACTATTGAGATACCGTTTCCAACACCGTTTTCGGTAATACGCTCACCGATCCACATGATAAAAGCAGATCCGGCTGTAAGAGCCGTTATTACCATGATCACATTAAGTGCGTTGAATTCCTGCAACAGACCCTGACGGCCGAAACCGATAGCCATTGCGGATGACTCCATAAGAGCCAGACCAACGGTCACGTAACGTGTGATCGAAGCAATCTTCTTTCTTCCGTCTTCACCTTCACGCTGCATCTCCTCGAGCTTGGGAATAGCTATCGTAAGAAGCTGCATGATGATCGATGAAGTGATGTACGGTGTGATATTAAGTGCGAACACCGACATGTTCAGGAATGAACCACCTGTAAAAGCATCCATGAAACTGAATGCATCCCCGGTCTGTTGTGCGAACCAGTTTGCAAAATAGTTCCTGTCAACACCGGGAACAGGGAGTTCGCAACCAAGCCTTACAACTACGAGCATTATGAGCGTGTAGATGAGCTTGCTTCTGATATCCTTGATCCTAAAGGCATTTTTAACAGTTTCCAGCATTAGATCACCTCTGCTTTTCCACCAAGGCCTTCAATCTTTTCCTTTGCCGATGCCGAAAAAGCATTAGCCTGGACTGTAAGCTTCTTGGTAAGTTCTCCTGATCCTAAGATCTTAACACCATCCTTGGGATTCCTGATGATTCCGATCTCTTTCATTGCATCTACCGTAACCGTTGCTCCATCCTCAAACACTTCAAGTGCAGACATGTTGATCGCAACGATCTCTTTGGTATTCCTGTTCTTGAATCCTCTCTTCGGGATTCTTCTGTATAAGGGCATCTGGCCGCCTTCGAAACCGATCCTGGGTGCACCTGAACGAGCCTTCTGACCCTTGTGACCCTTACCGGCTGTCTTACCGTTCCCTGAGCCGTGTCCACGTCCTCTTCTAAAATTATCGCTATGCTTTGAGCCCTCTTGCGGCCTTAAATTGGATAATTCCATTGGGTTGCCTCCTTCTCCTGTATTATTTCGTCTCTTCAACCTTAACTAAATGACAAACCTGTCTGCACATTCCGCGAACTGCTTCGTTGTCGGGAAGCTCATTTGAACTTCCGAGCTTTTTAAGCCCAAGTGCGGCAACTGTCGCTTTGTGCTTCGGAATAGCTCCGATAGGTGACTTAACTAAGGTAACTTTGATTCTCTTGTCAGCCATTTTCCGTTCCTCCTATCTACCTTAGCCTACTATCTCATCCACTGACTTACCGCGAAGACGAGCTACTTCCTCAGGAGTCTTGAGCTGGCGAAGTGCATCGATCGTTGCGAGAACGACGTTCTGCTTGTTGTTGGAGCCCAAAGACTTTGTACGAATGTTCTTGATACCTGCCATCTCACAAACGTTTCTTGCAGGACCGCCTGCGATAACACCGGTTCCTTCGGGAGCTCTCTTTATAAGAACGTTTGCTCCGCCGAATTTTCCGATAAAATCATGTGTGATACTCTTATTCTCATCAAGAGGAACCTCTATAAGGTTCTTCATTGCATCCTCTTTTCCCTTGCGGATAGCTTCGGGAATTTCAGCTGCTTTTCCAAGGCCTGCGCCGACATGACCGTTCTCGTCACCGACTACAACAAGAGCGGTGAAGCGCATGTTACGTCCACCCTTAACAACTTTTGTTACACGCTTGATCGTAACAACCTTATCATTTAATTCCAAACTGTTTGGATCGATTATTTGACGTTTCATGTGCCACTCCCTCCTAGAATTTAAGGCCTGCTTCTCTTGCTGCATCTGCGAGTGCAGCAACCTTGCCCTGATATATAAAGCCGCCTCTGTCAAAGACAACCGTATCTATACCCTTTTCGAGGGCACGCTTTGCGATCACGGTTCCCAAGTAAGCTGCCGCTTCAACGTTATTGGTCTTTGTAAGTTCGGCTTTAACATCCTTCTCAAGTGTTGAGGCACTGACTAAGGTGTTACCAACTGTATCATCGATGATCTGTACATACATATGATTGTTGCTGCGAAATACAGAAAGGCGGGGTCTTTCAGCTGTACCGCTGAAACGGTTACGCATTCTGTTATGCTTTTTGATTCGAACTTCTGCTCTTGATTTTTTGCTAACCATTTCTCTTCCCTCCTTCTTTACTTCTTACCGGTCTTACCGACCTTACGTCTGATATGCTCTTCAGCGTACTTGATACCCTTGCCCTTGTAAGGCTCAGGTCTTCTCTTATCTCTGATCTCGGCTGCGTACTGTCCGATCTTCTCTTTGTCGATCCCTCTTACGAAGATAACGTTTGTTCCGTCAACAACCGTCTCAACACCTTCAGGATCTTCCATCTCAACGGGATGTGAATATCCCAGATTAAGAACAAGCTTCTTGCCCTGCTTGGCCGCTCTGTAACCGACACCGTTTACTTCAAGCTTTTTCTCGTACCCATTGGTAACACCTACAACCATGTTATTGATGAGCGTTCTTGTAAGTCCATGAAGTGATTTGTTTCTCTTAAGATCGTTAGGACGAGAAACGGTAACTTCTGCTCCTTCAACCTTGATCTCCATCTCGGGAGCCATAACGCGCTCCAGTGTTCCCTTGGGACCTTTTACAGTCACTTTATTATTTTCTGCAACATCCACAGTTACGCCTGCGGGTATCGCGATTGGCATTTTTCCTATACGTGACATGCCCGTACCTCCTTAATGATCACTTAACTATTACCAAACAAAAGCAAGTACTTCTCCGCCTACTCCTGCTTTGCGTGCTTCCTTGTCTGTAAGCACACCGTTGTTCGTTGAGATGATAGCGATTCCAAGACCGCCGAGAACCCTGGGAAGCTCATCCTTGCCGGCATACACACGAAGACCCGGCTTACTGATCCTCTTAAGTCCCGTAATGATCTTCTCATCCTTATCCTCACCGTACTTAAGTGTGATCTTGATGGTCTTTAAAGAACCCTCATCTACAACATCATATTTCTTGATGTATCCTTCCTTCAAAAGAATCTCTGCGATCGCAAGTTTCATCTTTGATGAAGGAACATCTACCATATCGTGCTTTGCAGTATTTGCATTACGGATTCTCGTAAGCATATCTGCAATGGGATCACTCATTGTCATTTTATGTTTCCTCCTTACCAACTAGCTTTCTTAACACCGGGTATCTGCCCTTTGTATGCCAATTCGCGGAAGCAAATTCTGCATATTCCGTACTTTCTAAGGAAAGCGTGGGGACGACCGCAGATCCTGCAGCGAGTATACTCTCTCGTTGAAAACTTGGGCTTACGCTGCTGTTTAACCTTCATTGACGTTTTAGCCATGAACTGTTTTCCTCCTTACTGTCTACTGCCTGGCAAACGGCATACCGAACTGTGTAAGCAGCTCACGTGCCTCTTCGTCAGTCTTAGCCGTAGTTACGATTATGATATCCATACCCCTGATCTTATCTACCTTATCGTATTCGATCTCAGGGAAGATAAGCTGCTATTTGATACCGAGCGCATAGTTTCCTCTTCCGTCAAATGCATTGGGATTAACTCCACGGAAGTCTCTTACTCGGGGAAGAGCAAGGTTAACAAGACGATCAAGGAACTCATACATCTTTTCACCACGGAGTGTTACTTTTGCTCCGATGGCCATCCCTTCTCTGATCTTGAAGTTAGCTACAGAATTCTTGGCTCTGGTGATAACAGCCTTCTGACCTGTTATCGTCTCAAGATCTCCGATCGCTGACTCAAGTATCTTGGCATTTTCCTTTGCCTCGCCGACACCCATGTTCAGAACGATCTTGTTAAGCTTGGGGATCTCCATGACGTTCTTGTAACCGAACTTCTTGGTCATTGCATCCTTTATCTGGTCATTATACAGATCTTTGTATCTACTCAATTTCGGCTACCTCCTTAATCAATCACTTCGCCGGTCGACTTGGCGATGCGAACTTTCTTGTCCCCGTCAACCTTGAAGCCTACTCTGGTGGGTTTGCCCTTGTGAACATACATAACGTTTGAAGCGTCGATTGCTGCTTCCTGTTCAACGATCCCGCCGTTCTGATTGGCCATGGAGGGCTTTGTGTGCTTCTTAACGATGTTCACGCCTTCAACGACGAGTCTTCCTGTTTTCTTATCTACCGAAAGGACTTTTCCTTCAGCGCCTACATCTTTTCCTGCGATGACTTTAACGGTGTCACCTTTTTTAATCTTTGCCATTGACATGATCGAC
>JAGAFR010000058.1 GCA_017612555.1 Lachnospiraceae bacterium
AATCGTATCACAACTCGTACAAGCACGCTATCTATACCCCCCTTGCCCTATTTATAGTTGCTTCCCGACTCCCAATTAAAGAAATCGGTGGTCTATAATGTCAAAATATGACCCAAAGTGGTTGAAAGTGGACGTTTGGGTCATAAATATGCTGGCTTGGAGTTTGAATTGCAGGGGAGTGGAGAAGAGGAATATGACCCAAATCAGGTTAAAAGTGCCATTTGGGTCATAAACTGTGTTTCTGACAGATGCCACGAACGCTGAAATGACGCGGAAGCAGGAAAAAAGTATGACCCAAAGTGGGTGAAAGTGGGCATTTGGGTCATAAATCGAGCTTCAGACGCGTTGCCCGAACGGATTTGAGACGTTGGATACGGCAAAAAAAGTGTATTGACAGGACCCGGAATTCGATATAATATAAACATGTTTATATAAACGAGTTTATGTTATTCCGAAATTGATACCATGAACAAGCGGACGAAAGGACGAGAAGACTAAGTCCGCGCCTCACCGAAAGGAGACCTGAAATGGTACTGATAGTCAACACCACATCCGATACGTCCATTACGGACGAGATCAGAAAGGAAATAGCAAGCCGGTCGACCGCAGTAACTAAGGCCGAAGCAGCAAACAAGACCGCAGTAACTAAGGCCGAAGCAACGACCGAAACCGAAGCAACAACCACCCCCTCCATCGAGATCATCGAAGCGGCTTCCTTAAACATAAGCAACTGCATAGGATGCAATTACTGCTGGCTCAAGACGCCCGGAGTGTGCACGATCAAAGACGATTACGAGATCATCTTGAAGAAAGTGATACACGCTGACCAACTGTGGGTCATCTCCGACACTGCGCTCGGATTCATCGATCATAAAGGCAAGAACATCTTCGACAGAATCCTTCCGATCGCAACGATGTATCTTCGCTTCAGGGGTGACCAGATGCGCCACGTTCCCAGATACGACCAGCGTACCGACATCGGACTCATCTGCCTGGGAGACATGGAGAAAGATTACCTGAAGCGGTGGAATGAGAGAGCGGCGCTGAACTTCGAGAGCAAGTCGCTTGGAGTATTCGAAAGAAACGAAGTAAAGGAGGCGGTATCATGCATGTGCTGATAATTAACGGAAGTCCCCGTGTGAAAAAATACAGCAATACTGATAAGATATTGGAGAAATTTACGCAGGGAATGTGTGAGAACGGAACCACGTTTGAACAGTACGAAGTTTCCGACAAGGCTCAGTGGGACTCTATTCGGGAAGCGTTCAACAAGAATAAGAACATCCTGATCGCGCTGCCCCTCTATGTGGAATGCATCCCCGGATTGCTGATGGAATTCCTGGAAACGCTCACGCCCAAGAATGACGGATCTAAGATCGCATTCATCCTGCAGAGCGGATTCGCGGAGGGCATACAGCTTCGATGCGGAGAGGCGTATCTCGAGATCCTTGCCGGGAAACTCGGATGCGAGTACAAGGGCACTCTTGTAAAAGGAGATAACTTCAGCATACGCTTTGTTGATGATAAAATGAAAAATAAGGTCACCAATCCTTACACTGAGATGGGACGTGAGTTTGCTGCAAAAGAAGACTTCAACTCCGAGGCATGTAAGAAGTTTACCGGTCCGGAGATATTCCCGCCTCATGTACGTCTCCTGATCGGCATCTTGTTCAGGTTTCCGGCCAGAAAAGGATTTAAAATGCTGGCTAAGAACCTTGGCTGCGAACAGCCGCTCGATTACAAACCTTACTCATAACTCACAGAAAAAACAAACCAGGAACTACAAGACATAGACCACAGAAAAGAACAGGCATTCATTAGGATAAGAAAGCATGGGAAGAAAAACCAAGATCACACGTGAAATGATCCTGCAGGCCGCATACGAACTGCTGGATGAATCCGGAATAGGCGCCGTCGGGATCAAGCCGATCGCTGCAAAACTCGGATGCTCGACGCAGCCGATATCATGGCACTTCGGAAGCATGAACGAATTGAAGAAGGAACTGTATTATTATGCCGGTGAGCAGCTCTACGGCTCACTTGTCGAGGAGATGAGCGGCAAAAGCGGAGTGGATGCTTTCTTTGTATCCGGTGTAAGATACATATCCAACGCATGCGATCATCCCAACGTATTCCGTTTCATAAACGTTGATGATACTGTCAATACGATAGGCGAATCAATATACGGAAACGAGAGTGTTTTCTCATTTCAGTTTGATAAAGAGGCGGTGGAGATACTTGCAAAGGAATATGATATCTCGCCTGAGATAATCGGCAATACCGTTCGCGATGTCGTGATTTATACGCACGGACTTGCAGTGATGATGATGTTTGACAACTACAAGCTTCCCAAAGAGGAAGCCTGCAGGATGGTTTACGATATGGGAACCAGGATGCTTGGTATGATCGGTATCAAGGAAAAATGAAGACTTACAGACGGATTTCCTTCGGAAACGCCTCTTTTCTCATGATCCCCCACATCTTGTCGATGTAGGCAAGAGTATAGAAATTCTCATAATAGTGATAGTAAAATGCGCCTTTCATTGTAAGGGCGTATTTTTTATTTTCGTACCTGAGGAATCCGAGAAGCCGTGCAATGTTAAATTCGAAACCGTACATTTTG
>JAGAFR010000059.1 GCA_017612555.1 Lachnospiraceae bacterium
CTGCTTTTCACCTCCGGACAGGTTTGCACCGCCTTCTCCTATAACGGTTTCATATCCGTCGGGAAGTGCCATTATAAAATCATGACATGCAGCTTTTTTTGCCGCCCCAATAACCTCATCCATGGTCGCTTCCGGTCTTCCGAAGCGGATATTATTAGCTATGGTATCTTCGAAAAGATATACCCTTTGGAATACGAAACTGAAGTTTTCCATCAAACTGTCAAAACTATAGTCCTAGACATTTCGGCCTCCGAGAGTAACCTCTCCCTCCTGCACATCCCAGAACCGGGCGATAAGAGATGTGATGGTGGTCTTTCCTCCGCCTGAAGGTCCTACGATCGCCGTGGTTGTATTCTCCTTTATCTCCAGAGTCACGTCGTCTATGATCTTTCTGTTCTCATATGCAAAACCGACATGCTCCAGATGAATATCCCTGTTCGCAGGCTTTATATCTTCTCCGTCGATATCCATCTGTTCTATGTTCAGGATCTCGCTAGCCAGGTCCACACCCTTACCTATGACCTTCAACAAAGCTGTATATATACCCGCCAGATCCAGAGATTCGAAGATCATAAACGAACACAGAAGCATCGTGATCGTATAAACAAGTTCCATCGTTCCGGAAAGATAAAACCATAATGAAGCGCCGGCTATCGCAACACCGATAAGCTTTACGATCAGGTTCTGAACACCAACCGCCGGTATAGCCGCAAGTTCTGCGCTTATATCTGCATTCTGCTTTCTTTCTATCGACTTCTGCACCCGGGACTGATTCTGGCTGATGATGTTGTAATTCCTGATCTCAGCGATCCCCTGGATATACTCAAGGATCACACCGACCATTTCCCTGTCTGCCGAAATCTTTTCATCCGCCACTTTTGCGACACATCTGTTCGTCCACTGATTGACCAGAAGGAAAATACCTATGCCCGCCAGAGAGATCAGTCCTATCCTTACATCAAAAGCAACCATGAACAAAGCTACGACCACGGTTGTGATGCTCCCCTGCAGGACCATCATGATCGCGCGGGTTGCAATGTCCCCAACCTGTTCCATCGTATTGGTCGTCACCGATGTGATATGCCCGAGGCTTGTATCATTAAAATATCCCATTGGCAGATATCGCAGATGCTCACCTATCTCAATACGTTTCAACGCACATGTATCATACCCTGCCTCTGTCTGGAGCATGGATGAAAATCGGTTCACGATCATCTTTCCCAAGGTACTTATCAGCATAAATCCTATAACGGTCATCATCACCTTTGTATCTATGCTTTTATCCAGCACAGCCTTTATCGCAAAGAATGACGCAGGTATCTTCATGGCCGTGAACATCGCCTCAAGTACTCCAAGTACAGCCGAGCAATAAAACTTGTTTCTGTTCTTTCTACTGCAGAAACCAAAGAACTTTTTTACCATCTTAAGCATATGCGACCTCCTTATCACTGTCCTTTGCCATGCTGTGAGCATCCCACATTTTTCTATACAGTTCACAGGAGCCGAGCAGTTCTTCCTGCGTTCCCTGCGCTTCCACATTTCCGTCTTTGATCACAAAGATCCTGTCCGCATCCACGATCGTGGACAAGCGGTGTGCGATAACAATGAGCGTTCTGCCCTTAACAAGCTTTGCCACACTCATCTGCACCAGGGCCTCATTTTCAGGATCCGTATAAGCTGTTGCTTCGTCAAGGATCACGACCGGAGCATCCTTAAGCATCGCCCTTGCGATACATATCCTCTGTCTCTCACCTCCCGACAGATGACCTCCCGCACCGCCGACAATGGTGTCATAGCCGTTTTCGAGTCCGAGGATAAAATCATGACATCCGGTCGCCTTGGCTGCGTTTATGACATCCCCATCCGATGCACCGGCTCTTCCCAGCCTGATATTTTCCTTAACTGACATATCGAAGAGGTAATTGTCCTGGGCCACATAGGCTATCTGAGAGGTATAATATTCAAGCGGCAGATCTTTGATGTTTACCCCGCCGTATGTGATCGTTCCCGAATCAACATCCCACAGGGAATCGATCAGTCTGGCTATCGTACTCTTTCCTGATCCCGATGGTCCAACGATAGCTGCCACCTCACCCTGTCTGATCTCCATGTTGATACCATGCAGAATCTCTTTGTCTTTATAGGTAAACCTCACGTCCTTCAGTATTATATCCGAGCCGTCCGGATTCTTCGTAACCTCGGCGGGTCTTACCATATCTTCCCTTTCCAGGATCTCAGTTACTTCACCGAAGATCGTTCCCATCTTCAGAAGATCATCCGTGTAGGAAAAAGCAACAACTAACGGTGTGATCAGTCCTGTCGATAAAATGATGCAGGTAATGAAGTCCTCAGGAGACAGATAACCGTTTTTCACAAGAATAAGTCCTATCGGTAGCACTCCCAGAAATGTCGCCGGCAGAAAAGTCATGGTGCCTGCCTGAGGCCAGATGCATCTCCTCATCCAGTCTATGAACACATCCGCACCTTCCCTTGCGGCTGTCACGAACTTCTCATAGGAACTGCCGGTCTTCCCGAAGGCCTTGATGACCTCTATGCCGTTGATATATTCTACAGCGGTGTCATTGAGTTTCTTGGTTTTCTGAACCGAAAGTTCATATCCGCCACGGCTCTTATACATCATTACTGCCATGAAGATCAGACCGATCACGGCGCCGACAAAATTGGCCAGTCCCAGACGCCAGTCGATCGTCAGGATGTAAATAAACATCACTATCGGCAGTAAAATGTTCGCAGTGAACTCCGGTACTATATGCGCAAGCGTCGTTTCCATTGAATCAACACGTTCAACGATTATGTTCTTATAGCTTCCGCTGTTATCATCAAGTACGGATCCCAGCGGGATCTTTGAAAGCTTCTCACACAGCTGCTTTCTGATCCCTCCGAGAACGGTGAATGTCGCAGCATGTGATAATGATGTGGATAAAGAATGCAATGTCATTCTGATCAGCCAGTACAGCCCCATCAGGAGGACCTGCTTTAAGTAATAATCCCATTCCCTGTTACCGGCCAAAAGCTGCCCCACGATCCTTGCTATGACCAGATACGGAAGAAAAGATGCCGCCACCCCAAACACTGCCAGAACTACGCTTCCACCGAAGTAGCCCCTCTTCCTTCCGGCAAACTCAAGCACCCAGGATAATAATCCCCTTTTTTTCATTTTGTTTATCGCCTCCTTAGTATTATTTATGAAGATAAAGTTTGTATTGGATTAGCGTACGCTAACTCGTGTGCCTTTTTATAGGGAAGCGCAGACATATACGCTTCCCTATTGTTTATTTATCCTATTCCTCCAAAAACTCTTTTAATCTTTTGGCATATGTTTTCGTATGTTCATGAAGCATCTGTCCGTGTCCCATTCCTTTCGTGACCGCCTTTTCCACGGGATGC
>JAGAFR010000060.1 GCA_017612555.1 Lachnospiraceae bacterium
GTTCACGTATATGTTCATTTCGGGATTGAGTATCACGTCCATGAACTCGATTATCTGAGATACAGTGTAGTAGTTGAGCATCTTGATATCATCATTGTTCCTGATATCGTAATACTCCGACTGAAGATTTCCGTTAACCTCAGCAAACTTCGGAAGTTCGACCTTCTTGTCGTTAACGATAACCGATATCGTGCTGCCGTATTCGAGAAGAGATCCGATCGTGGCTGCTGCTGCCTCACCTTCAGTGGACTCTTCGACAATGATCCTGTCTCCGGCAACGATCGGTGAAGTAAGGCTGACCTCCTTGCCGTTCAGTTTGACAACGGCGCCTTCTCCGATTTGCCCCCTTACGACATGAGGCTTTCCGTTAACGAAGAAATTAAGTTCCGGACCACGCTTCGGGAACAGTCCCTCATTCGGGAATCCCGCCTGCATTGCGGCATCGGCGATGGTCAGGTGACCGTTATCATAGAGTTTGACGCGCTTTTCATTAAACGTTACAAATATGAAATTGTTCTTCTGGTCGTAGAAGTTAAGGCATATTCCTATGGGAGTAACGTATGCGCTGTCAATCTTCGCACCGCTGAACTGGTAATCCACTTCCTTCAGTACTTCCTCGCCGCGAAGCGCTACACGCTCTGCCATTATGCCCATTTCCTTGGCAAGCGCTTCCGTAAACCCGGTGATCTTTCCGCCGCCGCCGACAACGAATACTGCCGATACCGGTCTGTCACCGTTAAGTTCCTTGATCTTGTCCGAGATATCCTTGGTGATCTCCGCAATCACACCTTCGGCCATCTTGTGGACTTCCTTGGGTTCGATCTTATGCTCGAGTCCCATTATATCCGTGAACTTGATCGGAGCCTTCTTGCCCGAATCTATCTTAACATGTTCCGCTTCGTTAAAATCAAGGAGCAGCGATCTTGCTATCACCTCTGTAAGCTCGTCACCGGCCTTGGGTATCATCCCGTATGCGATGATGCTTCCGTCCTTGGTGATCGATATATCACTTGTACCTGCACCGACATCGACAAGCGCGATGTTGAGCATCATGTACATCTGCGGGATTGCTGCGGTCATTGCCGCAATAGGCTCGAGTGTAAGGTTTGCGACCTCAAGATCCGCTATCTCAACAGCCTTATACAGTCCGTCAACAACATCATCCGGAAGAAATGTTGCGATCAGATCAACGGAGATATTGTTGGCTTTATGCCTCTCAAGCGTTGATATGGGATAACCGTTCATGTAGTATTTGACAACAGTATAGCCGACACAGTAGAACTTCAGATCGGTGTTGTTGACAGCCTGAAAATCCTCATATGCTTTCTCCACGCCGAGCATCTCAAGTGTATATACATGCTCCGCATCTATCGTTGTCTCTTCCGAAAAATCAAGTGTTGCGGAAGAATTGATCGTCTTGAGAACACGACCTGCGGCCGCTATACACACTTCATGAAGCTGCTTGCCGATTATTGCTTCAAGATCCTCTTTTACTTCTTTGATGGTACGTCCGACTTTCTCTATATCATGTATCTGTCCGTCTAGCATCGATCTTGTATCATGCTGTCTCTCACACTGGGCAACTACATGAAATGTCTCTCCGGTACGATATCCAACCGTTCCGACGACACTTCGCGTACCTATATCCAAACCGAAAACAAGCTGTCCCGGATTTTTCTTCTTCTCTGCCACCTGTTTACCTCACACCAAACAATTCTTTCAGTTGTTTTCCAGTATCTTCAATGCTTCCCGAATTGTCTATGACCACACAGCAAAATTTTCTGAACACATCATCACTGCTTTGGGAAGCAAATATCTCATCAATCTTTTCGTCAGAGTATCCGCGGCTTTCCTTAAGACGTTGTCTCCTTATATCCTCATCCGCATAAATATACCACATTTCATCGACTATTGTATCATAATGATCTTCAATTAAAAGAGCCGCTTCAATAAAGAAATAATCCGTGCCTTTTTTCTCTTCTTCGCGTATCATTTCGAGAATGCGTGCCTTTACGGCAGGATGAACTATTGCGTTTACTTTGGCAAGAAGGCTCCCAGCGTCCTTGGAAAAGATCATCTGCGCCATTTTTGCGGCATCAATCTCACCGGTCTCATCAAGCACACCGCTTCCAAGGAGCTCTACAAGCGGCATATAGCACACTTCTCCTTTTTGTTCAAGGCTTCGTGCCAGTCTGTCGGCTGTAACAACTACACAGTTGCACAGCTGCTCTATGATCTTTATTACTTCAGTTTTTCCGGCTCCGACTCCGCCGGTGATCCCTATGATCTTCATACTATTTTGCTTCGTACCAAGTATTTCCCCGTGACGTCTCAACTTTCATCGGTACAGAAAAGCTTACGGCTCCTTCCATTTCTTCAGCAAGAAGCTTTTCCACTGTGTCCGCCTCCGGGATAGGAACTTCGAGAAGAAGTTCATCATGAACCTGAAGGATCACTCTGGACTTCAGCCCTTCCTTTTCAAGGCGGTCTCTGACTCTGATCATCGCTATCTTCATAATATCCGCAGCAGTTCCCTGTATCGGTGCATTCATTGCTACCCTCTCTCCAAAGGACCTCTGCATAAAATTAGAACTCGACAATTCCGGAAGCGGTCTTCTTCTTCCGAATTCAGTCGTAACATAGCCACGTTTCCCGGCTTCCTCTACCTGTCCGTCCAGATACTGCTTTACACGAGGGAATGTCTCGAAATACTCATCAATGAATTCTTTTGCTTCTTTTCTTGATATGTTGAGATCCTCTGACAGTCCGAATGCACTGATACCGTATATTATCCCGAAATTGACAGCTTTGGCATTTCTTCTCATAGTAGAAGAAACATCCTCAAGCGGCACATGAAAAACCTTGGAAGCGGTTATCGCATGTATGTCCGCTCCCGTATTAAATGCCTCGATCATCGACTCGTCGCCGCTAAGATGTGCCATGATCCGAAGTTCTATCTGTGAGTAATCGGCATCGATAAAACAGCTCCCGTCTTCCGGAACAAAGAATTTTCTTATAAGGCGCCCCTGCTCCATCCGCACTGGTATATTCTGAAGATTCGGCTCGGTGCTCGAGATCCTGCCGGTTGCCGTGATCGTCTGATGAAACGTCGAATGGATCCTTCCGTCACCGGCCACACACGTCATAAGGCCGTCCGCGTATGTTGATTTAAGCTTTGAGACTGCACGGTACTCAAGAATATGCGATACAAACGGATAATCGGGAGCAAGCTTTTCGAGGACTTCCGCCGCCGTGGAATACCCGCTTTTCGTCTTTTTCCCTCCGGGGATACCCATCTTGACGAACAATATCTCTCCAAGCTGTTTGGGGGAATTGATATTGAACTCTTCTCCGGCCTCTTTATGGATACTGCTCTCTAGTTCTTTGATCTGAGCTGCAAGCTTTTCGCTGTATGCGCGAAGCTGTGCCGGTATCATTTTTATCCCGAACCGCTCCATATCATAAAGACACGGGATGAGCGGCATCTCTATATCGAAGAACAGTGATCTCATTTTGTATTCGTCAAGCCTCGACATAACGTTATCATATGCCGCAAAACAGACATACGCATATGTACAGGAGTATTCAACTACCGAGCCCTCCGAGACCATATATGCTTCTGAAATACTCATTTTGCCAAACAGTTCCGACTCGCTCTTAATGATGATATTGCAATACTCATTTGCGACATCTTCTATCGTATAGTCATTCTTGAGCGGATTACACAGATATGCAGCTATACCGACATCGATAAAATGATCCCTCACTGTATCACAGCCAAAGCTCATTGGAAAGGATCCAAGTTGGGATTTGAGATTGAACGTTATGATATCAAGTCCTTCATCCAGAACTTTTTTTCCTAAGATCTCACACGCTCTGTCTGAAGGCAGGACGGAATTCGGAATGAACACAGTCCTGTCCTTTGAAAGGGTAACTGCGATCCCGACATCATTTACGAATAATCCTATTCGATCATTCGCTCCGAAAGATCCAAAGATATGCTCGGCATCTTTTTCCACAGTTTCAAACGAATCGCGGAAGCTGTCATCTACTTTAACTTCTGCCTCCTCAAAACGAGAAAGAAGGTTTTTAAAGCCAAGTTCCTTGATAATGACATATGCTTCGCCTGTATATATGTTTCCGAGTCTTGCATCTGCAAGGTCAAGCGTGATATCCGCATCAGTTTCGATCGTTGCAAGCTTTCGTGACATGATCGCCATATCAAAATTTTCGGTAAGAGTTTCCCTTACCGATTTTTTGGATATCTCATCTATATGACCTTTAAGATTATCAATATCATGGTATTGCTTAAGAAGTTCCGTTGCTGTCTTCTCACCTATCTTAGGAACTCCCGGTATATTATCGGACGCATCTCCCATCAGGCCCTTCAGTTCGATTATCTGAAGAGGCGTCAGTCCGTATCTGTCGATGACATCCTGCGTATGGTAATCCTCGATCTCGGTCTTACCGCCCTTTGTCTTGGGTATCCTGATAAGGATCCTGTCGGTTGCGATCTGCAACAGATCCCTGTCTCCGGATACAAGCGTAACGTCCATGCCCTCTTTTTCACCGCGCTTAGCGAGTGTCCCAAGGATATCGTCAGCTTCCAGTCCTTCCTTTTCCATTGTAACTATGCCCATCGCACCAAGGAGGTTCTTCAATATCGGAACCTGCTGGCGAAGTTCATCCGGCATGCCTTTTCTCGTTCCTTTATATGCTTCATACATCTTATGCCTGAACGTAGGTGCATGAACGTCAAACGCAACAACGAGATAATCCGCATTCTCCTCATTCAGTATACGAAAAAGAATGTTCAGGAAACCATATACGGCATTCGTATGGACGCCCTTGGCATTTGTCAGGTCGGGCAGTCCGAAAAAAGCCCTGTTAATTATGCTGTTACCGTCTATAAGAACAAGTTTTTCACTCATATGGTATTAATATCCTTAAAACGCTATTCCGAAGAACAGCGATGTAAATCCGAACAGTTCATATACGATGATGATCAGAGAAATGATCTTGAGTATCCTTCGAACGTCCTCATTAAAGTAATGAAAGTACATCGCCTTCTTGGACATTCTGATCTTCTTATAGAGCTCATTTCGAAGATTGATGGACTCACCGTTCTCAAATCTTCCGATAGCCTCCGCTATAAGATACCTTATCTCAAGTTCCTCAAAACACTCGCTGCACTGTTCAACATGCGTCAGAAACTGCCAAAGGTTCTCACCCACGAGCTTATTATCGATGAATGAATTCATATGCTGTTCACACTGCCTGCAATCTATGTATTCCATATCACTTCAGTTTTTCTGCGAGGAATTTGAGAATATCTTCTTTCTGAGTCGTCTTTAACAGATACCCGTCGGGCTTGAGTTCCATAACACGCGTAACCGCTTCCTTTGTCCCGTTTCCGGTCAGGAAAATCACCGGAATAGAATCTGTTGCAGGTTCCTGCCTGAGCATCTGAAGCACCTGCGGTCCGTCAACGACCGGCATCTCGTAATCCAAAAGGATCAGATCCACTTTATCATTTTCCGGAAGTTTTAAGAGAAATGTGATCGCCTGCATCCCGGCAGTGACTATATCAACTTTATACTTATCCCTGATCCATTCACGAACGATCTTCGCGTACGCAGGATCATCATCGATTATGAGTATTCTCTTCACCTTGCTTTGCTGTTCAGACTTGCTGACCTCATCATTTACTATCTGCTCAAATCTATCCATATCGATGGGACGATCAAGCCACGGATACGACTTGAACTCGGAAATCTCGGACAGAAGCTCTATCCTGTACTTGGTTTCGCCGATGAGTATAACCTTCTGCTGCTTATCAGCGACCGTCAGGCACATTGTATGCATTTCACGGAGCATTTTCATATCATCCATACAGTTCGGTGACAAATACAGGATCATAAGACTTACACGGCCCGCAAGCCTGCTCACTTCCTGTTCAAGATCATCTTTAATGATCGTGACCCGAAAACCCATTTCCATCAGTTTTCGCTCCAAACCTTTTATGACAACACTATATTGAAACATTATGATCGCTATTTCTCTGCTGTCATTTACACTCATCTTCATGCCTCCTGATTATATATATTGTATTTCTATATCATATCATATTTTTGATCGGACAACTCAAAATGCGATGTATTGAAACATGGCGCTGTATATGGTAAGATTAGGACGCTCGCCGATAGGACGCTCGGGCATTTGCCCTTAAGGTCGCTCGCCGATTAGAGTCCGACTTCGTCGGAAACGGCTCGCGGTGTAGACAGACCTCTTCCCAATTTGCTTCGCAAATCGGGCCCCTTCTATCTACAGTTAGCAGGTATGGCGGAATTGGCAGACGCAGCAGACTCAAAATCTGCCGTGGGTAACCACTTGAGGGTTCAAGTCCCTCTACCTGCATCAAAGGACCCATGCGGTCCTTTTTTCATGTGCCGGAAGCTTCAAACTCAAGCACTTCTTCCGTCTCGTCGGTTTGTGTATTATCTTCTATGGATAATGCTTTCTTTATTTTGGAGCAAGTCTCATCATACATAGTCATCGCAAGATCATGCTCTTTCTCAACTGCTTCGGAATTCTCATCCTTCGATGCCAGTTCAAGCCGCAGCGCTATCTCCGACAGATCATTTACTCCGATCATCTTCGACGAGCTCTTAACGGAATGTATGAGGACTGAGTATTCTTTCCAGTTCTTATCGGCATAATGCGCGGCCAGTTTTTCGCTTTTCTTTGTATGCTCATTCACAAATTCGGTAAGGATCTCTCGATACAGATCCGTACTGTTCTGGCAGAATTTTATTCCGGCAGCCGTATCAAACCCTTCTTTTTTAAGAACTGCAAAGCCATCATCCACAGCTCCTTCAGAAGTCTCTTCTTCATCTGAAGCGATATCGGTTTCGATCTTGTCTTTGGGAAGGTATTTTATCAGCATACGCTCAAGATCATTTCCTTCAACCGGCTTGGTAAGATAGTCGTTAAATCCTTCAGCAATATATCTCTCGCGCGCACCTCTTATAGCATCTGCCGTAAGACAGATCACAGGCGTATCTGCATTCGGACAGTCGGGTATATCCCTGATGTGTTTCAAAGTCTCGGTCCCGTCCATACCCGGCATTCGCTGATCGAGAAGTATCACATCGTATTTATTCTTTTCGGCAAGACGTATACCTTCGCTTCCGCTTTGTACCGTATCGATCATGATCTCTGTCTTCTTCAGAAGATTTACAACGACCATGAGATTTATCCTCGTATCATCAACCACAAGGATCCGGGCTTTTGGTGCACGGAACGATTCTTGATACGTATAGATCTCCTCACCCGGATTGTCAATCCTGTATTCACCGATCGGTGTCTCATCTTCAATCCTCTGCCATAATTCAAATGAAAAGACCGAGCCTTCACCGTATTTACTTGATACTTCAAGCTTACTGTCCATAAGACCGAGAAGCTTCGTGATTATTGAAATGCCAAGACCCGTTCCTTCGATGTTACGGTTACGTACCATGTCAAGTCTTTCAAAAGACTCAAACAGTTTCTCCATGTCACCTTCCCTTATACCTATACCGGTATCGGCAACTTCAACATACATAAGGACCTTTCCGTCTTTTCTCTCCTTCTGGATCAGCTTCATGGTGACCGAACCTTCATGCGTATACTTGACCGCGTTTGTGAGAATATTAAGTATTACCTGATTGATCCTGACATCATCACCAAACATTTCTTTCGGAAGATCGGGATCGACCTCAACGTTAAACTCAAGTCCCTTGGCGAGTGCCCTTTCCTGTATGGAATTGGTAAGGTATGTGATAAGCGTCGACAGAGAATACCTGACCGGAACGATCTCCATCTTTCCGTCCTCGATCTTGGAAAAATCAAGTATACTGTTGATCAGCTGTAAGAGGTTTCTTCCGGAATTTCTTATATTGGCGGCGTATTCAAGTATACCTTTGTTATCGCTCTCCCTAAGTATCATCTCGTTCATTCCGAGAATGGCATTGATCGGTGTCCTGATCTCATGAGACATATCTGCAAGGAAACTGCTCTTGGCTTTATTTGCTTCATCTGCGGCAAGTTTTTCAAGACGCAGCACTTCAGCTTCATATTCCTGCTTCTGTTTGCTGCTCTTCATCTCTTCCATTTTTTTCGAATATGCCTGTTCGTTCTCATGGCTGAGATAATAGAATACGGAAATAAGCGCAAAAATGATGAAATACACGATTATATTCACCATCAGCTGCGCATTGACTTCTTCAAACAACTCATTGTTACTTATGGCGATGATCACATACCACTGCTCCATAACCGGACTGATGAACAGCGTACATTCCTCGGATTGGACGGTCGTATTAACGGTGCTTGTTTTCTTGCTGTCAAACGTGGACATTATCTCTTTGTCGAGAATGATACCGATACTCTGTCCGTTATACATGGCATCCTTGTGAGCCACGATGATACCGTCGCTGTCAACTACAAAAGCATATCCTTTTCCACCGATATCAACATTTTCTGTCAGTTCCTGGATATAGCCTACGATGACATCAAGTGCTACGACATTGGGATGTCCGTCAGTTGAACCTGTCGAGATCTTTTTACATACCGTAATGACTACGGAATGGGTCTGTGCATCTACGTACGGAGGGACGAGCACAACATCGCCGTCGGCTTCAACCGCCAGTTTATACCAGTCTCTCTTTGTGGCATCGTAATCCTCGGGCGGTATCCACCTTGTTCCGTCCATATACTTACCGTTTATATAACCGTACAATCCCGTGAAATTCTCATCAAACTCCTGCTTCTGGCTCTCCGTCTGCTCTACTATGTATCCGTAAACCCTGTCATCGGATTCACCGTTTAGCACCATAATATCCACGGTATCAGCAGTAACCTTGAGCGTAGACTGTGCGACTGACAGATAGTTTTCAAGTTCCGCAGCGGTGGATTCAACTTTATTTTCTCCCGCATCATACTGTCCGGTGACCGATACCTTGTAGAAGAGTCTTGACGTATATATGACCGCAAAAACCATAAGACCGAAAGTAACGACAAGTGTTATTATGAGATTGAACCTTGTGCGTCTTTCATCAATTACCGTCTTATGCTCATGACTCGACTCCCTGTATCTTACTGCGGTGATATACATCACTCCGATAAGGATCATTTCCATAAATACAGACAGGATCAGCAGTACTATCGCTATAACCTTAAAAGAGTCCTCTGTCTGCGACACTCCGGGAAGTATCTCCTTCATCCATTTCGCAAGAGCATATCCTCCGACGCATCCTCCTACGAGGATAAGTGAAACAAATACCTGAACCCGCACCTGAAATCTGATATCTTCAAGACTTCTGTCAGGTATTTCGATGCCTCTTGCCGTATAATCTTTTCCGGCTGCCCACGGAAGAAAAACAGCGATCACGTAATTAAAAAACGCAAAAAGATAATACGGATTGGCCAGATTTTCGGAATAGAAATAGCACGAGGACGTCCACATCCCGTATTCCGAGAGTTCAAACAGTAATACTATCAGGAAAACATAAGGAAATGTCGCACCGTTCTTTTTGTTCTTGACATAAAAGATGATCGACGATATACACAGACACGAAATAACAGTCGTAAATGAAACCTGCCATATGTTATTGAAAAGGCCGCCGTACTGAATATAGATCACGAACTGAACGATGTTTAGCGGTATCGGAAGGAGCATGAGCGGATGAAATACACGTCTGTTTCCCTGCTTTTGTGTATGATAAACAAATATCAGGAGAAAAACATAACCTATATTCCATCCGAGATATGCAATGAACTCCGACACCTCGGGATAATCTCCCATGACGAGCGTATATGTCGTCCAGTAATAGTCACTGAGCAGATGTGCAAGAAAAAAAACGCACAGATACAGATACCCTTTTCTCGGTACGATTATGTACCTGAAGAGAGTTCCCATCAGTGCGATAAGTATTGCCATGAGCATGCATACGTTTTCAATGACAATGATGTTCATTCAGCAAATCTACCTCATATGATCATATAAAATCAAAGTCTGAAAAATCAAATGTTGCCAGGTAATCCTTCGGCGTTTCGGCCCTTCTTATCATCTCAAAGCTCTTGTCGGGATGAACAAGCACTTCCGCACTTCGAAGCTTTCCGTTGTAGTTATATCCCATTGAAAATCCATGAGCTCCGGTATCATGAATGAAAAGATAATCTCCCTTTTCGATCTCGGGAAGCATTCTGTCGATCGCAAACTTGTCGTTGTTCTCGCACAGACCTCCGACCACATCATATTTATGTGTACACGGAGCATCTTCCTTACCAAGCACAGTTATATGGTGATAACTCCCGTACATCGCCGGTCTCATAAGGTTAACGGCGCACGCATCCACACCGATGTATTCCTTGTAGATATGCTTCTCATGAATAGCCTTGGTGACAAGTGCCCCGTAAGGTCCCATCACGTATCTTCCCATCTCGGTGTATATGGCAACATCACCCATTCCCGCAGGAACAAGTATTTTTTCATATACTTTTCTTACCTCATCTCCGATCACGAATATATCGTTCGGCTCCTGATCAGGTGTATAAGGTATGCCTACTCCTCCGGAAAGATTAATAAACGATATATGAGCTCCGGTCTTCCTGTGTACATCGACTGCAAGCTCAAAAAGCTTTCCGGCGAGCATCGGATAATAATCATTTGTTACGGTATTGCTGACAAGGAAAGAGTGAATACCGAAATGCTTTACTCCTCTGTCCATCATTATCCTGACTGCTTCAAATACCTGATCTGTGGTCATACCGTATTTGGCATCCTGAGGATTATCCATGATGCCGTTACTTACGGTAAATACTCCGCCGGGATTGTACCTTATACTCATTGTTTCATTAAGGCCGCACAGTTTGTCGAAGTAATCAATGTGTGTTATATCGTCAAGGTTGATGATCGACCCGAGCTTTTGGGCAAGAACGTAATCCTCTTCGGGAGTTTCGTTTGAAGAGAACATGATATCATCACCGGAAAAGCCCACCGCTTTAGAGAGTATAAGTTCCGTAAGGCTTGAGCAGTCAACCCCGAGTCCGTGTTCTTTCATGATCTTCAGAAGGAACGGATTGGGGGTTGCCTTTACGGCAAAATACTCTTTGAATCCCATGTTCCACGCAAATGCCGATCTGATATTCTTGATGTTGTTTATGATACCTTCCTCATCATACACATAAAATGGCGTAGGTATCTTTGCATCGATCAGCTCCGCTGTTTTTTTGTCGATAAACGGTACTTTTTTCACTTTACTCCTCCTCTTCCACAAAACCTTCGACTCCGCGCTTTGAGCCATCGCTTGTAAGGCTCTCGCTCTTATCTTCGGTCTGTGCGATTATATACTGTCCTTTTACTCCCGAGCTGTCGTTACTGGATTTTTCAGCAACACCGTTCTCTGCTCTGTATTTAAACGTCCTCTTGGCTCCGCTCCGGGTGACCCCCACAAGCGTCATCTCACCATCCTCAAGGCCGTCTGTATAATTACCTTTGATCTCCTTACTTGCAAAATCACTTGCGGAGATCCTGTCTTTGTAGTAGTTGGATTTGGCTGTTCCGGCACCGTTGGGCTTGTCGTTACTCCACTCTCCGTCATAAATGAACGACCCGATAGATGAACTCTCCGAATAATTTGCCCGGATCATAACACCTTTGCCGCTCCTTTGGTCTTCATGGAACTGCCCGTAATAATAGTATCCGTTCTCGTAAACAGCTATCCCGTATCCTTCACGTCTTCCGTCCACATCATGATCGCCGGAATAATATGAATTGTCACCTATGACCTCCTCAGAGAAAGCGACATATTCTTCTTCGCGAAGCTTTTCTTTCAGGCCGTCATAATCTTCATCCTCAAAGAACGGCCGGAGCTGTTCAAGCTTTTCGGCTCTGGCTTCTTCCTCGGCGCGTTTTGCTTCTTCCTCGGCTATCCTGGCTTCTTCTTCCGCCTTTAGTCTTGCACGCTTTTCCTCAATCGCAAAGACCTTCGCATTCATGGATTCGTCGCCGGTGTCCTCAAAACCTTTATGAAGGACATCCAGCATCGTATCCTCATCGCCGCGTTCCTCATATATATTTGCGATGGACCAGTATGCTGTTTTATTATTCGGATTAAATCCGATCGCATTCTGATAACACAAAAGTGCCTCATCGGAATTTCCGTAGTCGGATGCCATTGACATATATGCAAGTACAATGGCTGATTTTATCTTCTCGTTGCCTTCCTCGTGTTCAAGCGCTCGTTCATAGCATTCGATAGCTTCGGCGTAACACTCGGCCTCCATATATGCATTCCCCTTATTGATCTGATCGGCGACTTCATTAGCTACCGACCTGTAGCTTTCAAAATAAAAAGCTCCGAAAAGGAGAGTCGCAACAAGCACGGCGCCCACAAATATCTTGAGGGCAAGCGCTTCCTTCTTAGTCATGATGTTCCCTCTTGCTAACCTATATTCTCGATCTGCCAGTCGATGGGTTCAATCCCGCCTTTTGACAGAAAATCATTTGCCTTGGAAAAATGTCTGCAGCCCATGAATCCTTTGTATGCCGATAAGGGACTGGGATGAGCTGCCTTAAGTACCAGATGCTTCGGGTTGTCAAGCATTGCCGCTTTCTTCTGTGCGGCCGCTCCCCACAGCATGAAAACGACCGGTCTGTCCTGCCTGTTAAGAGCCGCGATCGTCGCATCCGTAAACTGTTCCCAGCCTTTGCCCTGATGTGAAAAAGCCTGATGTGCTCTTACCGTCAGAACGGTGTTCAGAAGCATCACGCCCTGATCCGCCCATTTAACAAGGTATCCGTTATCAGGTATATAGCATCCGCAATCATCCTGCAGTTCTTTGTAGATATTAACAAGGCTCGGCGGCACTTTAGTCCCGGGTTTTACCGAAAAGCACAGCCCGTGCGCCTGACCCGGCTCGTGATACGGATCCTGTCCGAGGATCAGTACTTTGACTTTTTCCAGCGGAGTCCTGTCATATGCGGCAAATACATCCTGCTTCGCGGGATATATCGTATGCGTTCTGTACTCTTCATTTACAAACTTATATAACTGTGCATAATAAGGTTTTCGAAACTCGGGTGTCAGCGGCCCCAGCCAGTCATTATCTATCACGTCAGCTTCTCCTTACAGGTATTCCGCATCCGGCAAGATAATCCTTAAGGTCGCATATCTCAAGTTCCTTATAATGAAAAAGTGATGCTGCCAAAGCGGCATCCGCCTTACCATCTGTCAGTACGTCCCTGAAGTGCTCCATATTACCTGCCCCGCCACTCGCAATAACGGGAATGTGCACCTGTTCGGATATCGTCCTTGTCAGTTCTATATCAAATCCGGCCTTTGTCCCGTCGCAATCCATACTCGTAAGAAGGATCTCCCCCGCGCCGAGTTCTTCAACTTTCTCTGCCCACTCGACGGCATCTATGCCCATATCCACTCTTCCGCCGTTTTTATATATGTTCCAGCCCGCGCCGTCACTGCGCCTCTTTGCATCAATAGCAACGACCACGCACTGACTTCCGAACTTGTCAGCCGCATCGGATATAAGTTGCGGATTCATTATGGCTGCCGAATTGACCGATATCTTGTCGGCTCCTTCACGCAGCAAAAGCTTAAAATCATCAACCGTTCTGATGCCGCCGCCAACGGTAAACGGTATGAATATCGTCTCCGCAACTGCTCTTACCATGTTTACAACGGTATTTCTGTTGTCACAGGATGCGGTTATATCAAGAAATACCAGTTCGTCCGCACCGGCTTTGTCATATACCGCTGCGATCTCAACCGGATCACCTGCATCTTTCAGATTTACAAAGTTTACGCCTTTAACTACACGACCGTCATTTACATCAAGGCATGGGATTATCCGCTTCGTATACATTCTCGCACCGCCTATAGCGAAATGAAATTCTTAAGCACAGTCAGTCCCACGGATCCGCTTTTTTCCGGATGAAACTGACATGCAAATACATTTCCGCTCTCAACTGAGGCATCTATTCTCGTATTGTATTCGGTAGTTGCTGTGACGCTGGATCTGTCCTGTGCATCAAGATAATATGAATGGACAAAATAGAAAAACGCATTCTCGTTGATGCCGTTAAACAGTCTCCCCCTGTTAGGAAAACTGACTGAATTCCAACCCATATGAGGTATCTTCTTATATTCGCCTGCAGGTATCTTTCTGATCTTTCCCTTAAGGATCCCCAGGCCGCTTGCTCCGGGTGCTTCTTCGCTGGAATCATACAGCAGTTGAAGTCCGAGACATATTCCCAAAAAAGGTTTTCCTGACCCGATACAGTCATTTATGATCGGGATCAGACCGTATCCTTCGAGCCGGTTCATGGCATCTCCAAACGCTCCCACTCCCGGCAGGATGATCCTGTCTGCCCCTTTTATCACTTCGGCATCCCTTGTGATCTCCGGTTCTGCGCCAAGGTGGCGAAGTGCCTTAAACACACTCAGTATATTGCCTGCATCATAGTCAATTATCGCTATCACAGATTGTTCTCCTCGGCTCCTATGACAGCATTCTCATTATCATCTGTCATTACGGCATCAGGTGCCACGTCTTCCGTTCCGACCGATCCGCCGGACAGACACTCATACAATGCTCTTGTATAATCAGGAGTCCCTTCAAGTTCGATCCATGATCTGGCACGTTCCAGCGTCACTCCGAACTGTTCATACAATTCATCATATATTGTGCGCGACATCTTGGAGTATTTATCGATTATGCCAAGAGTTGCCGCATCTTCCGCATACTTATCGGACATCTGCACGCCCTGAACGAGAGCGTTTAATGCTTCCAACCTAAGACCCATCTTCATATAATTCTGATATGAATCATAAGGCCTTTTGATCCTAAGCAGTGTTACCGTTCTGTCGTAGAGCATCTGATCCGATTCCGTAAGCTTATGTCCACGCATGTATTCATAAGTCTTCTGATACTCACCGGTTGTATAGAACTTCTTGGCCTTTTCCATATCCTGTGAGTACGGTATGAAAAATGCAAGGAATGTTATCGCAAGCCCAATGGTAATACAGAACAATGCGATCGCGACAACCTTCTTGCGCGGCAGCTTTCTACCTGGAATCTCGGGTTCTTTTTCTTTCTTCTTCTTTACTTTTTTCTTTTTCTTCTTGGAATCCTCTTCTGCTGCTTCTCCCTCTTCTCCTTCAGCGGAAGCTTCCTTTTTGTCTTTCTTTTTCTTTTCTTTTTTCTTCTTCTCTTTCTTTTTCTTCTTGCCGTCTCCGGCGCCTTCGCCCTCCAGTTCGGACAGTATTGCATCGTTCTCGGCCGCACCTTCCTGTGCGATCTCAACAGCGCTCTGTTCTATCCCGAGAAGTCCATCATCCGCACCATCTTCTCCGACTTCTTCAAAGAGCTTAGCAAAAAGCGTCGCAAAAAATCCCGGCTTTTTCTTTTTGATCTCTGATTCATCAGGTATATCAAGAAGATCCGGATCGATGAGCATTTCTTCGTCACCCGAGAGCTCTTCGATCGTCTCTTCTCCGTCCTCACCCTTCTTTTTCTTCTTACCGAACAGTGAGAATCCTTTTTTCTTCTTTTTCTTTTTCTTACCTGATCCTTCCTCTTCCTCGATCAGGTTATCGATATCAAACAGGTCCTCTTCTGAATCCGATGCAAACAGAGCCTCAGCGGTCTCCGTATTCATATCAACTATTTCGGAGTTCTCATCTTTTTCAAGAAGATCCCCTATATCCGACAGATCTCCTGATCCGTCATCAAGGGAACCAAGCAGATCTCCGAGATCCGGTTCACCTGCTTCTTCAGACTGAGCCTCGCCCGATTCGTCCTCCAATGAACTTGTGACATCATCAAGCATGGCTGACAGATCGGTATCAAATACATCGATGCCGCCAAGATCAACGTCTCCCGTCTCCTGCTGCTCATCGCCGCCATCAGCTTCTAAGGTACTTTCTTCCGATCCCGGCTCATCGCTTTCTTCCGGCTCCTGTGTGATGTTCTCACCGGTTATCTCACCGAGTGTGGACAGAAGATCTGTTATCTCCTGGTCGGGAACAAGTGTTGAATCCTCCTCGTCCATAGGAATACTGATCTCTTCAAGCGATTCATCATCATTTATCTGGAATGCATCAAGGTCGATCTCATTATCAACGATCTTGGGTTCGTCCGACTCCGTTTGTTCTTCAGTAGCGGGTTCCTCTTCAACGACAGGTTCTGCCTCTGCTACGGGCTCTTCTTCAACGGCGGGTGCTTCTTCGATGACAGGCTCTTCCTCTGCTGCAGGCTCTTCTTCAATAACAGGCTCTTCCTCTGCTGCAGGTACTTCCTCAAATACCGGTATATCATCGAGAGCCGGCATGTCCTCAAGAGCCGGCATGTCCTCAAGAGCCGGAAGATCATCAAGACTCGGCATATCATCAAGAGCAGGCATGTCTTCGAGAGCAGGCACGTCTTCGAGAACCGGCATATCTTCAAGAGCAGGCATATCATCGAGAGCAGGCACTTCCTCGAGAACAGGCATATCTTCAATAGCCGGCAGGTCCTCGAGTGTCGGCACATCTTCAAGAACAGGCGGTTCTTCCGGGATCGGTGTTTCTTCAATAGCAGGCTCTTCAACAGTTGGGATATGGATAACGTCCGGATCTGTTTCCGTAGACTCTATCACCGGTTCCGGCACAATATCAAGATTACTCTCGTCGTGATCGATCACGGGAGCATCAGGTATTATGGCGGATATATCGGGTACAGGCTGTGCCTCCTGTTCCATAACAGGAGTATCGATCAGTGAAATGTCCAACAACGGTTCTGTTTGATCGATCTGCGGACTCTCATTGATTTGCGGGATCTCATCGACCTGAGGTGTCTGTCCGGTCTGTACCGGCATTTCGGTCTGCACCGGCATTTCGGTCTGCACCGGCATTTCAGGAACAGATGTATTTATCTCTCCTTCATTTGTGAATGAAGCATTATGATCATAGGCATTTCCGAGGATAGCGGAATTAGAGCCGGTAAGCCCATCAGCCATTGCCAGTACATCATCTCTTTGAAGAGTTGATGTGTCCGGTTCGGGCTTAGGTGCGGGCTCTGGATCAGGGATCCCCATCGCCTGCCTTAACAGACTGTCTAAATAATCTTCAGTGGACTGAGCCATTTATTCCTCCAAGTTACACAAAAATACACCTTATACTATCATATTTTGCCCGTTCAAACAACAGAATATCTACACATGACACATAAAAAACGGAGCCGGAAAACCCGACTCCGCAAATATCATTTTTGATCATTCTTCGACAGCATTATCTCTATCGGTTATAAGCTTATCGATAAGAAGAACGAGATTGCCTATCTCAGGCTTACTAAGCTGTGCATCCGCACCAAGTGCCTCACCTTTCACTCTCATCTCTTCATTTACAAGCGACGAGAAGATGATGACCGGAATGTCCTTGAGCTGATCGTCAGTCTTGATCATATGGGTCAGTCTGTGTCCGTCCATCTGCGGCATCTCTATATCAGTGATAACAAGCTGAACCTTGTCTTCCAGCGTGCCGGATTCCTTTGCCTCTACTATATAGTTCCAAGCCTGTAATCCGTCCTCGGTACGCTTAACATTAACATATCCTGCTGCAGTAAGTGCGTCACTAATAAGCTTATTAAGAAGGTGTGAATCTTCAGCTATAAGGATCGGAACAGAACTTCTCTCTCTTTGTCCCAGCTGTTCTATCTGGTTCATACGAAGCCCTGTTTCGGGACTGATGTCTGCTACTATCTTCTCAAAGTCAAGGATTATGACAAGCCTGTCATCGAACTTAACGATACCTGTTGATACGCCTTCAACCTCGTTGTTGACAGTTGCATCGGGCTTGATTATCTCTGTCCAGTTAACACGATGTATACCCATTACACGATCAACGTGGAAGGCAACATCAAGCTTGTTAAAGTTCGTAATGATGAATAACCCTTCACTACTCTCTTCATCGAACATCTGAAGCGCATTCTTAAGACTGATTGCTGTGATCATCTTGTCACGCGGCATAAATATACCTTCGACAGAAGGGTGCGAATTGGGAACCGGCGTTACCGGCTGATACGTAATGATCTCTCGGATCTTTGCAACATTGATCCCGTACGAGTTGTTCCCCAACTTGAACTCAAGTATTTCCAACTCATTAGTACCGTTTTCCAGCAGTATTTTGCTATCCATACCTTCACCTCATATGATTAATGTTATGATCGCACACAAAAATATATACAATCAGCGACTACATTATATCACACCATTTCGGAAAAATATACAATAAATTCAGCATCCTCATATTACTCATATTACAAAAAACCGGATATCGATCATGGCACGGTAATCATAACACGCCCTCCGTTTGGGAGTTCCGTTCTCGGGCAAGCCTTGGTCTGATAGAGATATACGTCAATGTAAGTGGCACCGCTTCCTACAGCTGTGACTTTTCCATTCTCATCCACCACGGCGACCGCATAATCGTTTGTTACATATGAAAATACGTTCGGCTTAAACTTTGTTCCGCCCACGGATATCTTGGAACTTTTACCCTTATTTATCTTCATTTCAGTTTTTTTGATCTTTGGTGCCTTGACCTCGATATCACATGCGAAGGTATCTCCATCAACAGTAGCCGTAAGTCTGCCGCCGCACTCCATAAACGCCGTGATCTCACAGGAATTTCCGTTTTCAGTTTTTTCAATTCCCTCGCGATATCCCTCATCTCTTACCTTGTATCCCCACGAAGATAATTCCCACTTATCAACAGTCTTACCCTTGGGCATATTCCCAAGAGTTATCTTTGTCTTCTGTCCGGGAATAAGGGTTACTGATGACTTGCTCATCTTTGGAACTTTTACTGTTACCGTGGCGCTTACTTTTGCATACCCTTTAGAGTTCGTATAAAATACACCGGTGATCTTAGTAGTGCCCGGACCTTTCATACTTACAACACCGTTTTCATCAACTTCTGCAACAGATTTCTTTGAAGAATCCCAGCTCATATATATCCCTGGTATATCCCGACTCCAATCCGTCTATATAATCCTGCATGTTTATCACGGTATTTAGCGATGTGATATCATCAAATTTTGTTTTGGTAAGAAAAGGTTTGAATACAACAAATGTATCTTTTGCTGTTTCGTAACTTCCGCCTTTATGCGTTACGATAAAGCTTAATTCAGTAGTGCCCGGCTTGACTCCCTTGAAATGAAGTTTCGTAACCCCATCCTTGTCCTTTTTCTTTGAGTAACTCAACACACCGCTTTGGGAATACTTGGGCTTTTGAGTTCTCTTCCCCTGAAAATTATCATCATACCTCGAATTCTCAAAAGACAAATACCACCACGATTCTCCTACCATCAGATAAACAGGACCATCTGTATGGGTATAGTCCACAATCACATCTGATGATCCGGCGGTATCCGTTACTGATGCTGCGTCATCATCGGACTCATCAGGTATAATGACCGACGGTTCATCATCGGTCTCGGTAACTTCAATCATCTGTTCATCAGAAATATCAGGTATATTATCTTCTGATGCATAAACAGCTGTTCCAAACATAAGGCTCATTGCAAGTGAAACGGACAGTATCGTTCTTAAATATCTCATTTTAATCATATGCTATCCTTTCTTCAGACTGATCAGACAATGATATTACTACTGATTGTATTTTACCACATCATTCGAATATAAAAAAAGTACTGCTTATACAAATAGTCGACTATCTGAATAAACAGCACGTTTTATGATCTCTTAACAACCAAATACTGAAAAGAATCTATAAGATAAGCCTTAAAAAAGCCTTCGACCGATTAGTGACATTCAGCTGCATACATTACTGCACTTACACCTATGCCCTATCTACCTTGTCGTCTTCAAGGGGTCTTATCATTGAGGGATATCTCATCTTGAGGGGGGCTTCACGCTTAGATGCCTTCAGCGTTTATCCCGTCCGGACTTGGCTACTCTGCCATGGAGTTGGTCTCCAACAGATACACCAGTGGTCCGTCCATCCCGGTCCTCTCGTACTAAGGACA
>JAGAFR010000061.1 GCA_017612555.1 Lachnospiraceae bacterium
AAGGCAGAAGGAGACACGTTCGGAAGACTTCGGATACTTATGGGTATCAATCCCGACAGATTTTCGTGGGTACTTGATGCTGCGGAATCGTTTGAAACACCGGAAGCTCTTATAGCATATACCGGCAGCGGACTCAACGATCTTTCCCAGTCATATCACGAACTTTACAACAACAATCTTGTCAGGGGTAAATGGAAGAACACTCCCAGACCCGTACTTATCAACAACTGGGAAGCAACATTCATGAACTTTGACGAGGATAAGATCCTGTCGATAGCAAAAAAGGCCAAAGAAGCCGGAGTGGAATTGTTTGTTCTTGATGACGGATGGTTCGGAGACAGGGATGATGATTTTGCCGGACTCGGCGATTGGGTGGAAAATCCCCAAAAGCTTCCTCAGGGTATGTCGGGACTTGCCCGAAAGGTCAATTCTCTCGGGATGAAGTTCGGTTTCTGGATAGAGCCGGAGATGGTCAATCCGAACAGCAACCTGTACAGAAAGCATCCCGAGTGGGTTCTTTCAACTCCGGGAAGAAAATCATCTCTCGGACGACATCAGTTAGTCCTTGATTATTCCAAACAGGAAGTGGTCGATTACATTTACGGTATGCTCTCAAAGGTGCTTGCAGGCGCTCCGATAAGTTATATCAAATGGGATATGAACAGGTCTCTCACAGAAGTCTACAATGCGGATCTTCCTGCCGACAAGCAGGGAATGGTCTATCACAAATATGTGATGGGCGTATACAGCCTGTATGAGAGGTTAAGAAATGATTATCCGGATATCCTGTTTGAATCATGTTCGTCGGGCGGAAACAGGTACGATGCGGGAATGCTCTATTATGCTCCTCAGGCATGGTGCTCGGATAATACGGATGCCATTGACAGGATAAGGATCCAATACGGAACAAGTTACGGATATCCGATATCGTCGATCGGAGCACATGTTTCGGCAGTCCCGAATCAGCAGACAGGGCGCAGCGCATCGATCGCGACACGCGCAAATGTCGCATATTTCGGAACATTCGGATATGAGCTTGATCTCAATCACATCAGTGATGAAGAATTTGAAGAGGTCAAGCAGCAGATCAGCTTCATGAAGGAGAACAGGGAACTGATACAGTTCGGAAAATTCTACAGGCTCAGATCTCCGTTCGAGACCGATCAGTGCGCATGGATCGTAGTATCAAAAGACAGGAAGAAGGCAATCTTCGGATTCTACTGTATGAGATCAAATGTCAACTCCCTGCCCGGATTCCTGAAACTGGCAGGTCTGTCGGAAGATACCGTTTACACTCTCCGGGGCCGGGAATATTACGGTGATGAACTGATGAATATGGGAGTGACTCTCACCGGATTAACAAAAAGCGGTTTATCCACTGCTCAGGACTTTGTTTCCTATGTTGAAGTCTTGGAAGCAAAATGATCAATATCACATTTTGACATCAAGAGAACACGAAATACCATACCCAAAAGCGAAACGTTTCGGTATCATGGTTTTGTAATCGTGATCGGAACAGGGAAGGTATTACGGTTATATTGAACGAACAGGATTTGTTCACACTGATTAGGAGGTTATGATTTATGAAAAAGAAAGTGATTGCTCTTTTACTCAGCGCCGCTACAGCAATATCCATGATCGGATGCGCAGGCGCAGCAGCACCTGCAGCTCCTGCAGCAGAGCCGGCAGCAACGGAAGAAGCAGCTCCTGTTGAGGAAGCAGCTCCCGCTGAAGAAGAAGCTCCGACAAGTATCGGAAGCAGTGTTGAAGGTGAACTCTCAGTTACTATCTGGGATGAAGGTCAGAGACCCGGACTTCAGCAGATCGTAGATGACTGGAGCGCCCAGTCAGGTGTTAAGGCAACTATCCAGGTAGTAGACTGGAACGATTATTGGACACTCCTTGAAGCAGGAGCAACAGGCGGAGAACTTCCCGATGTATTCTGGATGCACTCAAATGTAGCACAGAAGTACATGGAGAACGACCAGCTCCTTGATCTTACGGACAAGATCGCAGCAAGCGACAAGATCGATCTTTCAAACTATTATGAAGGTATCGTTAATCTTTATCAGTCAAACGGCAAACAGTATGCGGTTCCCAAGGATATAGATACAATCGCTCTCTGGTACAACAAGACTATCTTTGATGAGATGGGCGTTCCTTATCCCGATGATACATGGACATGGGATGACTTCGCAGCAAATGCCAAGAAGCTCACAAATGCTGATCACTGGGGATACGCTATTGCTCCGGGTAACAACCAGGAAGGTTATTACAACACGATCTATTCAATGGGCGGATTCGTAATCAGCGACGACAAGAAGAAGTCAGGTATGGATGACCCCAATACCATCAAGGCTATGAAACTGTTCACAGACATGATCGCAGAAGGCTCTTGCCCTGATCTTGCAACAGTATCGGAGACAGCTCCCAACGAGCTCCTTTGCGCAGGCAAGACAGCAATGTCGATCAACGGTTCGTGGATGCTCGCAGGCTTCAGAGACAACGAATATGCTGCAGCAAACTGTGACGTAGCGGTTCTTCCTTACACAAACAGCCCTGACGACAGAGTATCTATCTATAACGGTCTTGGTTGGGCAGCAGCAGCAAACACCAAGAATCCTGAGGCAGCATGGAGCCTTATCGAATACCTCGGTTCCAAGGAAGCACAGCTTAAGCAGGCAGAACTCGGTGTTACGATGTCAGCTTACAAGGGAACATCTGATGCATGGGTTAACAGCGTTAAATGCTTCGACCTCAACGGTCATATGAAGATGCTTGATGCAAAGCTTGTATTCAGACCTTACTCAAGAGACACGACAGTTTGGGAAGACATGATGATCGAGAAACTTCAGGAAGCCTGGACAGACGCAAGCAAGACAGAAGCGGTCTGCAAGGATATCGCAGAAGCCATGAATGCGGATCTTGCTGAAGAATAATGATTCCTTTAAAGCTTTTCAAGTGGTAGTATGAAAAAGGGTGCGCCCAGGGGAAAGCCCCTGGGCGCATCGTATTTATAAAAAGATCCTGAGAATAACAGCAGTAAATAAGGAGGATCACGTGAAGAAGAAACCTTCATCAAGACAGATAAGTGAATTTGTATGGGGATGGCTGTTCATCCTTCCGACAATGCTGGGATTGATCATACTGAACATCTATCCGATGATCGATACGATCAAACAGAGCTTTTACAAGACCGGCGATTTCGGAAAAGGAAATAAATTTGTCGGACTTGCAAATTATGAAAAAGTATTCGGGGATTCCGAAGTATGGCAGGCTCTTGCCAATACGATCAAATATGCCATAGTGGAGGTTCCGTTTTCCGTGGTCATAGCACTGCTTCTTGCGGTACTCCTTAACAAGAAGCTTAAAGGAAGAAGTTTTTTCAGAACGGTATTCTTCCTTCCGATGGTCGTTGCCCCGGCAGCCGTTGCCATGGTGTGGAAGTGGCTCTACAATTCGAACTTCGGCCTTATTAACAATACGTTTCACATAAAAGTCAACTGGATATCCGATCCCAAGATCGCGATTTATTCAATTGCGGTTATAGGTATCTGGTCCGTTATCGGATATAACATGGTGCTGTTTCTTGCAGGCCTTCAGGAGGTACCGAGGGATTATTACGAAGCCGCCTCTCTTGACGGCGCCAACGGATGGCAACAGCTAAAGAGTATCACAATACCGCTTATTTCACCCACGCTGTTTTTTGTTATAGTTACGAGGATAATAGCGGGTATGCAGGTGTTCGATCTTATATATATGCTGATAGACCTTAACAATCCTGCCTGGAAAAAGACGGAATCTCTTGTTTTCCTGTTCTACAAGTATTCGTTCCAACAGAGTAAGAAGGGATACGGCGCAACCGTTGTAGTAGTTCTTCTGGCATTTATTCTTATCCTTACCGGAATTCAGCTTATAGGTCAGAAGAAGTGGGTTCATTACGAATAGAAAGGAGGCAGTCATGAAAAAGATAGTATATAAGAGTCTTATATATATCATTCTGATCTTTGTATCGATCTCGATGCTGGTTCCTTTCGTGTGGATGTTCCTGACTGCGTTCAAGACTACCGCGGAAACCATGCAGGTAGATCCGTTTGTTATCATCCCCAAGGTATGGCAGACACAGAATTTCGGAAATGTCATAAGGGCAATGGATTTTGTTAAACTTTACGCAAATACGATCGGAATGGTCGCACTTCGGATACTTTTTGCGATCCTTACCGCAACTCTTTCGGGATATGCATTTGCAAGACTGGAGTTTCCGGGTAAGAATATTATGTTTGCACTTGTTCTTCTTCAGATGATGATACCTGTTCAGATATTTATCATACCGCAGTATGTAATGGTCAGTAAGCTCCATCTGACGAACACACTATGGGGTCTTCTGTTCCCGGGTATTGTTTCGGCGTTCGGAACATTTCTGCTTCGCCAGGCATATAAACAGCTCCCCCGTGATCTTGAGGAGGCAGCTAGGCTTGACGGATGTAATATTCCGCAGACATTCCTTTTTATCATGGCTCCGCTGACCAAGTCGGCAATGGTGGCTCTCGGGATCTTTACGGCAGTGTTTGCCTATAAGGATCTTATGTGG
>JAGAFR010000062.1 GCA_017612555.1 Lachnospiraceae bacterium
CCGAGACACTGTCCGATGTTGTAGATCGCGGCATCGGATGTAAGACGGCCTATCGTTATCCCGGCAAGCGCCAGCATAGGGCCGGATGTAACGATAGTCGGGAACGATAAGTTCATCGTATCGATTATCGCTTCTTTTCTTCCCATCGTCTCGCGAAGCTCGGTGTACCGGCTTGCGATGACGATGGCATAGTCTATGTTCGCACCCATCTGAATGGATGATACTATCAGATAACTCATGAAGAATATGTCGCTGTGCATAAGCGTCGGTATGGAAAAGTTGATCCAGATACTTCCCTGGATGACCGCGATCAGAAGGACCGGCATGCCGGCCGACTTGAACGTAAACAGAAGGACCACCAGGACTGCAAGTATTGATACGATATTTACGACCATGTTATCTCTTGCGAACGATTTCTTCAGATCGTATTCGCTCACGCTCTCACCGCATACAAGGCACTCGTCATAGTACTGATACGCCATCGTATGCATCTCATCTATGAATTCATATATCTTATCCTGCTCATCCTCAGGCATATCGAGGTAAACGAGCATACGGGAGTAATTCTCTCCCTGGAGTGAATTCTTCGCGTAATTCATCATCTTATACGCATCATCCAAGGTCCTCTGTGTCTCATCATCGAGCGTCACATATCCTTCCTCGACTTCCTGATGAACGAACATGAACATATCAATGAGCGGGACTCCGTACTGTCCCAGTCCGTTAACGGCCTTGCCGTAATCCTTGTCATTTATCGCATAGGCAGTATATACAAGTTCGGCAACCTCGTAATCGAGATTGAGCAGTTCTGAAAACTGTCTGGGTGTCAGTCTGTCGGTGAGCGTATATCCGTCAAGTGCTTCTATGCTGGACAGTCCCTGTACACTATCGACCTCTTCTCTTGCTTCAAGGTCAGCGATAAGAGCCCTTTCCTTATCGTAATCACCCGAAGGAACGATAACAGCGACGAGGTTCTTCGTATCAAAGTTGTCTTTGATCATCTCCTTCGCGATCTGTGTCTCGTTCTTGATGGGGGGTGTGATACTGCTGTATCCATAGGCATAATGACATTTATTCGAAATGAAGAAAGCTCCGATTATGACTGCCAGAAAAACAGGCGCCACTATAAACCTTGTCCTGTAATCATACTTCGCGATACCGGATATCTTGGGAATGAAGTTCTTATGTTTGGTCCGCTCCATCGGGCCGGCAAAGAGCATTATCACGCCGGGCATCAGCAGGAAGACAGCAACGAGACTTAAGAGTATCGCCTTGATAAGAACGATACCCATATCCGGACCCATCTTAAACTGCATGAAAGTCATGGCGATAAGACCGCCGATGGTCGTAAGGGAACTTCCCGAGATCTCGGGGATAGCCTTGGTCAGAGCCTGTATGGCAGCTTCACGATGGGGCAGGTTCTGATGTTCTTCCTTGTATCTGTTAAGATAAATGATCGCATAGTCGATGGAAAGGGCAAGCTGGAGCACTATCGTCACGGAATCGGATACGTAGCTGATCGTCCCGAACACGAAGTTGGTACCCATCTGCAGTACCGCCGCTCCTCCGAACGTGATCAGCAGAACGGGTATCTCGGCATACGCCTCGGTCGTGATCAACAGTACTCCCAGGACGATTATCACGACTATGATGGAAATGGTCCCCATCTCGTTCTTGATGAGCTGTGCGGCCACATCGCCCAGACTCGTATCCAGATAAGTATCGTTGGCGGAAAGGTAATTGCTGATCTTATCCTGTACATCGATACACCGCTCGTCATCCTCAGGGTACTCAAATGTCACGACAAGCCTTGCGGAGCCGTTGTTGTAGTACTCACTCGTATCCTTGAAATCAACGGAAAATACGCCCTCCATGTCTTCTATCGACCTGGCAAGACGTTCTCCCTGTTCATATGAGACATTTGCGACCATAAACGTGCAGGAGCCGTACGTGGTGAACTCCTCCGCCATCAGATCTATGCCTTTTTTAGTCTCGGTGGAATCTGCAAGATAATATGACAGCGAATTCTCCACGCGTACCCAATTGCGTGAAAAAGCTGAAAAAACTGCCAGCAGCACGAAGATCAGAAAGAACAGGTTTCTCTTATCCACTATAAAAGCACAGACCTTATCTATCAGACCTGCACCCTTTTGTTCTTCATCGTTCAAAGCAAAAACACTTCCTAACTACAGTATATATCAGATATGGCGTCTATCGGATACTGATTATACCATATGTTGTGGTTTTTGTCACGTATTCAATTCTTTGATCACTTTCGGTATGGCTGCGATCGTATCGCTTGCGATCATGCTGATATCACCGTACTCAATGGATGCAAGCTCGCCCGCTGCCCCGTTGATATAGGCTGAAAATGTCGTGATCGCACAGCGATCATGACAAGGCGACATCGACGAAGTCGATGTTGGGGCTTCTTCGGTAATACTGAATAAAGAAGCTATAATCCCCGACAGCACATCCCCGCTTCCGGCGGTTGCCATTCCCGGGCAGCCCCTGTCCGTTATATACACTTTATCACCGTCGGTGACTATCGTAGACGGACCCTTGAGCAGTACCACCGCTCCGATCTCCTTCGCGTAGGAACGTGAATATCCTATAGGATCCTTTTGTATATCCGGAATGTCTGATCCGGTCAATCGTGAAAATTCTTTGATATGCGGTGTCAGAACAAGATTGCAGCTCCTGTCCCTTATCTGTTCCCTGTCCATACGTGATAACAGGGTAAGCCCGTCCGCATCGACAATGAGCGTTCCCGTATAAGTTTTCAACAGATGATCGAGTATACCGGCAGCACCGTCTCCCGTACCGATCCCCATGCCGAACGCAACCGTCCTGACATTCTTTGTAAGTTCATCTATCTCAGACGGTACATACCCCACCGCTCCCTCTTCATCGGAAAGCGGAAATATCGTACTTTCAAGTATATGCGGTATCACATCGTGGGATATGGATGACGGGATCGCCACTTTTACAACACCTGCTCCGCTCCTCATCGCCGCATTTGCAAGATATGCAAGCCTTATCGCCCCACTGTACATCATGCTCCCGCCAATAAGCGCAACATAGCCGTATGTCCCCTTATTGGAAAAATTAAGTCGTTTACCGAAAACCGCAGCAACATCAGATGCTTCGACAAGCCTGTACGGCTCATCCACAGGCTCGATACCTATATCACAATTGATCTTCTCCTTCATGACATCCTTGGCCATGTTTAGGAAATGTCCGGGTTTGAATCCGCCGACCGATACGGTCAAATCCGACTTTACGCATGTCTCGGCCATTCCGGTATCGCCGTTAAGGCCGCTGTTAATATCTACGCTTACAACATAAGCATGCGAAGAATTAATGCCCTCTATCACCCCGGCAAGTTCAGACCTTACCGGGCCTTTAAAGCCTGTTCCCAGGAGACAGTCGACTATCGTCTCATACTCTGTAAATACCTCACCGGACTTTTCGGTAACACGCTCCTCTGCCTTGGTAAGAAACAGTATGTTGATCCCCTTTTCCCTGCATTTATCAAAATAGTACCGCCCGTCTTCCGAAAACCTGTCATATACGCATATAACATCGCAGTCGATCCCGGCCTCATTAAGCAGGAGCGCGAGCGCATACCCGTCTCCGGCATTATTCCCGCTCCCGCATACGATCCCGACCGGCGGCTTCCACTCTGCATTTTCGAACACGCCCCTTGCGGCACGCATCATAAGCTCGCGCCCCGATGTGCCGGCCCCGATAGTATGCGCATCGCTCTTTCTCATATTTTCAACGGACAGTACATCTATCAAAAGTTAATCCTCCCGTATCGTCTTTCGCATAATACGCGGCAATAAAAAAGGGCGGTCAGACCGCCCTTTTTTATACCTATTGTAATCCGAGCCTCGCAGCATTCTGTGCGCCCATTTGGAACTGCATCTCCAAGACATCCGCAAAATTCTTCGTCTCACCCGGTGCAAGAGGATTGATATTCTCTTCTTCGGTAAGACCGCTAAAGTCTGTCTTTGCTTCGAGCAGATCATCCTCTATGGGACTTATCTTGTTCATGGAAGCTCTGTTAATGGTATTCGTGTTGTAGACATACGGCATAGGCATTGCCGCACTTATTGCTCCAACCTGCATGATCATCATCCTTTCCAACAATCATCTCTCAATTGGTGTAACAATTATAGCACCATATGACGGAATTGGCAATGGATTATTTCCACTTACCGTCTGTCAGTTCTCCCTTATAATCCACAGGTTTCGCAACGATCTTGAACGTAATGGTCTTAGTCCCATAACATCTGCCTTTGCCTGTAAGCGTAACCTTCGCCGTACCCTTCTTCACGTTGTCCTTGTATCCTGTTACCGTAAAGTCTTCCCCGGGAACAAGTATATCCTTCGATTTGCTGCTTCCCATGTAGAGAATGTCTGTCAGGTCACTTTTGTTCAGCCGTACCTCTCCTCCCGTATAATACTGATCGGGAATATTCTTATCTTTCTTCGCTTTGGCGATATCTTTCGAAGAATCCTTTGTGTAACGGAATGTAACTTCCTTCTCACCCTCGTAGCATCCTTTTCCGATGACTTTAACAGTGACGGTTCCCGAATCATTATCACCCGTATATGTACGCGCTTGATCCAGGGTATAATCAGTGTTTTCCTTCAGTTTCTTACCGTCAGTATCCAGTACTGTGATGTCCGGTTTCTTAAGCTTATCCCGAGTCCCGAACTGATCATCCGCCGTGGCTGTAAGTTTACTTATGTCCTGCCTATCGATAGCAAAATACAGCGTGATTGTGCCTTTGTAATTTCCTTTTCCCTTTACCTTTATCACCGCGGTCTTCCCGTTTGTTAAGGCCCTGTTCTTTTCGTAGGAAAGCGTATAATCCACTCCCGCCTTAAGTATCGTTCCGTTGTCCTTAACGGTGACAGAAGGCTTCGCTCCGCCTTTTACGTATGGTACGCTGTCGGGATAGATATACGTAAACGGCGAACCGTCTCCGGGTTCTTTAAGATTCCTGTTTCCGGTGATCTTAAAGTTCGCGGACTTGGTACCGACATAATCGCCCTTTCCCTCGAACAATATGGTAGCGGTTCCGGGTGATGTATTATTGTATATACCGCCGGAGCTTACCTCATAATCCTCTCCTTTGGTCAGAGTCTTACCCTTCAGCTTAAGAGTATAGCCCGGTATGATCGCATCTCCGGTATATGCATAAGTCTTGGGTTCAAATGTCACCTTAGCATCTGAGAGAGGCTGCTTATCGTCTCCCACCAGCGTAACCTTTGCCGTTGCCTTACCGGCAAAATTGGGACCTTTTGCCTCAATGTTCGCAGTATACTCTCCGGCAGCCGTTACGGATTCTTCTCCGTCATATGTGACGGTATAATGGCTGCTGCCAAGCTCCTCGCCGGTGCTTACCCATGTCAGAAGCTGCTTGGGCTTTTGTGCGCTCTTCTTGGCCTTGACGGCGACATCATGTGCCACTATATCCTTTCCGAATACGGCAGGAACTATCTCAAATCCTATTTTCTCCGACTTTGTAGCTTTATAATTGCCTTTAAATTCCAGTTCGATCTGTGCTTTCCCGACATCCTTGTTATTCTTGTATGTCACCTTATAATCGGTCTTCTCCGCCAGCCTCTTCGTACCATCATATACATGGATCTCAGGCTTTATGGCTGAACCGGTATATGTATAGGAGCTTTCCAGTCCGCCTGTCCAGATCTTTGATTCCACGATCTCCTTTCCGCTTTCGGGATCCGTTACGGTCTTTTCTATTTCGACATCTCCGATCCTGACCGTAGTCTCTTTCCTGCCGTCCTTATCTTCGGTCTCGATCTTTGCATCATTCTTACCTTCTTCATCCGTGATATCGCTTATCAGATCATCGCTGATCTTACCACCGTCGGTACGCGGTATAGCCTCAGTATAGGTATGACCGCACCTGCTGCAGGTATATGTTCTGATACCCTCGGCAAGCATCGTAGGTTCTGTTGTAATGATACCTTCGTCATAGCTGTGGTTATCCGGATCTATCGGAACTATGCTTCCCGTTGTCAGCATGCTCCCGCAATTTTTACAATATTCGTCACCGGTGTACCCCTCCTGTGTGCAGGTAGCCTCACGGACATTCCGAAGTTCTGTTTCTTCGTGAGTGCAGCTTGCCGGCGCAGGCCCGGGTCCGGGGGCAGGATTGCTGCTCCACTGTGCATGGAACGACCTATCCTCGTTTATGATCTCTTCAGGTGTGATGAAAACCACACCGGCCGGTTCTGCCGTCCAGCCGTTTAATGAATAACCCGATCTGGTGCAAGTCGGAAGCTCACCTATGGGCTGACCGTGCTTTACTATCCTGGGAGCTACATCGCTTCCACCGTTCGGGTCAAAATATACTGTATGATTTTCAACATTTGTCGTTGTAACACCAAATACAGAGAACAGGCTTGAATATATGTAGATCACGTTATTTCTTGTATCAGCGTAGAATGTGCCGTCTGTATATGCACCTTCAGCTGCTCTGTCGTTAAGAGCATCAAATACAGTTACCTCTCCGCCGTGTTCTCTTGTCACAACAGGGCTGCTCTTTCCCGTAAGATCATAATGCACGGCGATCTCTACCACGCGGCCTAAATCTGTGACCGGATGAGGACCACCGTCGCCCGTCTTCTTGGTGATTGACAGATCAAGATAATCCGTCGTAACCTCACCGACGCCAAATCCTTTGAAAGCCAGGGAGATCTTGCTATCGATCATGGCTTTGGTTTTATCAGGCATTTCTCCTTCCGTCCTGGGAGTAGCATGCAGTACGACATTAACGGAATCCTCTGTCTGTGTGTTCGTATACTCAGAAAGACCATTTACCTCTACACCCGAAACAGGAGTACCTGCAGTTCCGGATTCCATTACTACCTGCGTGGTCTTGGCCTTTACGGTTACCGGGACTGTCAGTGTAAGACTGTCATAATCTGATGATTTGATCGTCAGCGTGATCGTACCGCTTCCACCTTCAGTGCTGTTGGTTTTAAAGGTAAGAATGTCGTTATTCAGTGTTATGTCGGAAAATGTAATATCTCCGGCTGTAGTATATCCCGGATCCGATGCAAGTTCGGCAAGATCCCCGGTATATTGTCCTATACCAACCTTTGTCTCAACATCCGCACCCGGCTGGACTTCAACGGCCGGGATCGTCTTGGTGTCACTGCTTACTTTTCCGATTGTAACACCATCGACACTAGCCGCTGCCTTATCATTGTGATTCTTATCACCTACAACCTTGTACCATACGTAATAGGTTCCCGCGTTGGTGGCTGTCGGGATGGATGTTCTCCATCCGGTGGTCGGCGCTGTGCCGGCACCTGTACCAAGCGCATAGTACAAATCGCCATCGGAAGTGCTTCCCGCATTAACAAGTTCCTGTGCGACGCCGGTGTAGGTCAGGCCGACCTTTGCTGTAGGTGCGGTGCAGGTCGCATCTGCTTTATCGATATTAAATGTCTTTGTAGCCGTACCGGCATAGTCACCGATCCCCGTAACGGTCACAGTAGCTGTCCCCACATCAACATTGTCAGAATATGCCAAGGTATAGTCCGTGCCTTTTGTAAGCGTTTTACTATAGCCATCCTTGACCGTAACCTCAGGCGTAATGGCACTACCAGAGTATGTCTGTGAGGAGATATTACCAATCGCAATATCTGTGTGACCGAGAAGCTTTCTGAAGGTCGCAGTAGCCTTCAGATTTTCCGGGGGCATTATGAATTCAAAGGTATAGGTTTTATTATCATAATCGGCCGGACCGGTACAGGTGATATCGGTCTCGGGGATCGTGCCGCCAGTCGCCTTTGTAAGAGTCAGCACGGGTTTCCAACCCTCCTCGTTTTTCCAGACCTTTACCTTAGCCTTCGTTGAAGCGGTCAGGTCCGACAGCTTCCAGACACGACTGCCATCCATCTGCATCCCGCCGCCTTCAGGAGTCGTGAAAGTATCTACATAAACGGCGGGATACAGGGTCTTACCCGTACCATTATTATTTTTCCCTAAAAACCAATTACTGTGACCATCCGTAAACGCCTTGCCGGTTGCGATGGTCATATTATTGTACGTCCATCCCGTAGCATAGAAGGTGTCGTCTTTGCTGGTGTAATCAAGCGAGATATTGCCGCTGATGCCTTCATGCGTAGCGTTAGGGCCGGTGGTCTCAGCGTGGAAATTGCCGCCCTTTATATTTACATTTCCATCGATGGCATAACAGTCTGTACTCGAAGCAGTAAAACCACCGCCGTATACCGTGAGATCCTTTACTTTAATAGCGGCGTTTTCAGATTTGCTGTAGGCGTTCAGCTTGCCTGTTCCGCTACTCTGTTTGTAGACATTCAGAGAGTATGTATCTCCTCCATTAATGCAGTTTCCATTGATGCGTCCGGTCTCTGCATCCGTACCAATATTCAATGTCGCCCCGTCGCAGAGGATGATGTTCGTGTCACCACCCAGGGTGAGTGCGCCGGTGTAGTTGACAGTCGTATTCGCCGGAACGACGTTCCAGCCAGCCGAGAGCGTAGTTGCCCCGCCGCCCGTAAGAACGGTATATTCGGTGCAGTTCTGCTCTGTCCCGCTTGCGTCAATATAGGAAATACCCGGCTGCGTGAATGTCGCACTGACTGTTACATTTTCATCAGGCATCGTGAAGGTGCGCGTGTTGCCCGTACCGTTTAACGTAACCTCACCGCCTGATGCCTTCGTGACCGTTAGGGTACTAAGCTCAAAGCTCGCATCCGGTGTGATCGTTAAGGTGACTGTCTTATCTGCGCTTGAAAATGTATCCGGCTGAAATACCGCAGGGGATGCCGTTACCGTGCCGCCTGTACTGTCTGCAATGATAACGCCGTACACCGGATAAAGCGTCTTATCAGCGACGACGGCTTTCTGGTCGTTTGTCAGCGTGCCGCTGTAGACGTTCGTGCCATCAGAGTAAGCAAGACCAACCTTTACAGTCATCTCCCGGGAATCGAAGCTGCTTGCCTTTAAAATACCACCTCTCAGTTTGGTGTCGTAGCAGCTTACGCCAGTAGCGCCCGATCCGCCGTTGATGGTTAAGCTACCGCCGTCCGCAAAGATCCTTACAGCGTCTACGCCTATGCCGCCGACTTTGCCGCCGCTGCCGTCTCCACCTGTAATCTTCACTGTTCCTCCTGTGACAGAGATACTGCCATAGTTATCATCAATGTAGGATGGATTATCATAAAGGCCTCTTCCGCCCTCATTTCCGGGACCAGTCTTACCGCGATTGCCGGCGTTACCGCCTTTGATAGACACAATGCCGCTCTTTACGGTGAGAGATCCCTCAAGACCTCCGGCTCCGCAGCCGGCGGCAACAGCGCCGTCTCCGCCGTCGCCGCCGGTAATGGTTACAGTCCCGCTCTCCACGGTGAGATTTCCCTTATTCCCTAACGACACGCCATATCCGCCATAATTAGTGTAACTCTCTACGTTCTCACCGTTGTTACCCCCCTTGCCGCCTTTAATGTTTACGGTGGCGCCCTCGACGATGAGATTCATATTTGTGGAGTTTGCATATTTCACACCAGCAGAGCCGAAGGTGCCTACTCCGTCTTCTGTTGTTCCGTCAGCACCGTTGACATTCAGGGTACCGGAGCCTTCAATGGTCAGAGTGTTTCCGTCATTGACCCAGATCGTGCCATTTACAGTCAATGTTTTGCCGGCAGGGATCGTGATCTTTAGTGTGTTCATTTCCAGTTTATGACCCGCCGTGTTGAGGATGATGTTCTCGTTTACTTCCCAATCCGCGGAAAGGGTCACGTCCTCAGTCAGAGTGATCGTTCCCTCATCTGCTTCAGGCAGTACCTCCGCCGCCCACGCGGTCATGACGCTCCCCGGGATCGGAACAGCACCCATGACCATAGCGGCCGTCAGTACGACTGTAATAATGCTTTTTTGCAGCCTTTTCTTCTTCATACTTTTCTCCTATATCTTTTCCTTATTTCCCATTAAAAAAGCGAGGATTCCATGGTTCTACCGGACTTCCTCTCCTTTTTCACTTTGGGACTTTAAGATCTGATACTTCCACTGCCGGAACACTGTCACTTTTTGTCTTACCATCAAATACCCCTATTGCATATAGCGGATACGTATAAAAGCCGTTGCCGGTTCCCACGTTTGTATCAGAATACTTTATTGCGGGATGAACTCCATACTTACCGGGATGATTTATTACAAATTTCATACTGGTCGCTCTGGCATTGGTCGCCTTACATTCAACTATTGTTGCTTCACCGTCTTTCTCAAATAAGAAATCCAATTCGGGAGAGCCGCTGGGCGTATGAAAATAGTACAAATTTCGACCGCTTGTCGCGAATGCCGAAGCAACCATATTCTCAGCTATCGCACCTTTATATGAACTTATATCCCCGGAAAGGATCTTTGAAGGAACATCTTCACCCATTTGTGAGATGAGAAGACCGGTGTCAACAAAAAACACCTTGAACTCGTTTGGAATCTTTACGCCTTCTAACGGATAAGCTATTTCACTCGTGTTGTAGGCTTTTATTACAAGGCCGACATCTTCCAGGTATTGCAACCCCTCTGCCTTTTCCGGAGAATGGCCTTTCGCATTTACCAGGCTGAATTGAAATTTCTTATATTCTTTTGACAGCTGTGCCGGCAAAGAATCCAGGCATGCTTCAGCCCGTAGCTTCAATACCTCGTTAATCTTATCATTACCTTTAACATCTTTGTATCTGCCAAAATCATCACGAATAGAACTTAGTATTCTTCTCTGAATATCTCTTACTGAATTAAGATCATGCTTATCAAAAAAGTCATTAACTGCATCAGGCATTCCGCCTACTATCAAGTATTGGTAATATAGTGAACGTAAGCTTTCATGAATCGTTTTCTCCACAGGCTCATGATTTTCTATGCAGTTTCTGACATAATCAAACACTTCATTACTTATTCCGATATTGTTGATAAATTCATGGAAAGAAAGAGGATGCATTGTCATTTGCTCTTCGTATCCAACCGGTATTCCTCTTTCATATGGCTTTCTAAAGCCTTTTACACCAAGAAAACTTCCTGTAGCAATAACATCATATCTTCCGTCAATAGCCCAATATTTCAGAGAACTTCTGGCATTCGGGCAATCCTGGATCTCGTCAAGAATCACCAATGTTTCTCCGGGCAGAAATCTCACAGAAGGTTCCGCAGCCGATATCGACATCACCATCCGGTCAACAGAAAAATCACCTTCAAACGCCGAATGAACGGACACATTTGCGCGAAGATCCAAATAAACGGTATTCTTATAAAACTGCTTTCCGAATTCCCTTACGATAAATGTCTTTCCAATTTGTCGTAATCCTCTGATAACAAGCGGACGATGATCACGATTTTTCCATTCTATCAGCCTATCCCAAATATCTCTATTCAGCATAATAAACCCTCCGTACATGCATTATAGCATTCGGATTGTCATTTTTCAATGAATATCAGCGATCATTTTGTCATTTTTAAAAGGTTATCCGCAGGTATCTTTGTCATTTTTAAAAGGTATCACAATTTCCATATATCCCTGTTGTATTCGGCGATGGTTCTGTCGGATGAGAAGAAACCTGCCTGCGCGATGTTGGTAAGCATCTTCCTTCCCCATGCGCCCCTTGCTTCATAATCGGCAAACGCCTTATCCTTAACGGCAATGTATTCCTCAAGATCGAGAAGTGTCATGAACCAGTCTTTGTTCAAAAGCTCCTTCTGAAGTCTTTCAAGATTCTCCTTATGTCCCACTGCCAGAACCTTCTTATCGGTGATAAAATCAACCGCTTCCTTTATGACTTTACTCTTCTTGTAATAATCCTTGGACACGTACGCACTCTTTGCATACAGATCGATGACAGTATCCGAATCCTTACCGAACACGTATATGTTGTCCTTACCGACAAGATCGCATATCTCAACATTGGCGCCATCCATCGTACCAAGCGTAACTGCGCCGTTTAACATGAACTTCATGTTGCCGGTTCCCGATGCCTCCTTTGACGCAAGCGAGATCTGCTCGGATATATCGCAGGCGGGAATGAGCTTTTCAGCGTAGGTAACGTTGTAGTTCTCTACCATGATGACTTTCATGTACTTCGATACATCCGGATCGTTGTTTACGATCTCCATAAGGCACAGCAGCAGATGGATGACATCCTGTGCGATCACATATGCGGGTGCAGCCTTGGCTCCGAATATGAAAGTCATTGGACGCGCAGGCTTCTTTCCTGCTTTTATCTCAAGATACTTGTGTATGATATAGAGTGCGTTCATCTGCTGACGCTTGTACTCATGCATCCTCTTGATCTGAATGTCGAAGATGGAATCAGGATCAAGTTCAACGCCCTCCCTTGCCTTGATATAAGCTGCAAGCTGGTCCTTCTTCGTCTTCTTGACTTCCATGATCTTCTCTACGGTATCGCTGTCATCGATGTGATCCATCAGCTGCGTAAGCTTGGATGCATCCTTCTTCCATGAATCCCCGATGGTATCGGTGATAACCGATGCAAGCTCCGGATCGCACGACATCAGCCATCTTCTGAAGGTGATACCGTTTGTCTTGTTGTTGAACTTCTCAGGATAGATCTTATAAAAATGATTCAGCTCGGTCTCTTTTAGTATCTCGGTATGAAGCGCAGCGACACCGTTTACGGAGAACCCGTAGTGTATGTCGATATGTGCCATATGGACACGTTTGTCCTTATCTATTATCTGAACTTTCTTATCCTTGTACTTTGCGCGTACTCTCTTATCAAGTTCCTTAATGATGGGAACGAGCTGCGGAACAACCTTCTCAAGATACTCAAGAGGCCACTTTTCAAGTGCTTCCGCAAGTATGGTGTGATTCGTATATGCGCATGTCTTTGACACAACGTCTATGGCCTCGTCCATCGACATAGCCTTATCCTCGGTAAGTATCCTGATAAGCTCGGGGATCACCATCGTAGGATGGGTATCGTTGATCTGTATCACGGCGTGCTTGTACATCTCGTGAAGATCGATCTGCTGGTCGTGGAGTTCCTTTAATATAAGCTGTGCCCCGTTTGATACCATGAAATACTGCTGGTATATACGGAGGAGATTTCCTGCCTCGTCTGAATCATCAGGATACAGGAACAGTGTCAGGTTCTTCTCAATATCCTCTTTATCAAACGAAATACCCTTTTTGATAATAGACTCATCAACCGTATCGATATCAAACAGATGGAGCTTGTTCACGCCGTTCTCATAACCGATCACATCGATATCGTAAAGCTGCGATCTTACTTTTCTGTCGCCAAATCTAACCTCAAAAGATGTATCCGTCTTATGGAGCCAGGAGTTCTCGGTGATCCACTCATCAGGTACCGCAGTCTGAAGCCTGTCGGCAAAAACCTGTCTGAACAGACCAAAATGGTAGTTAAGCCCTATTCCGTCTCCGCACAGACCAAGAGTTGCGATAGAATCAAGGAAGCATGCCGCAAGCCTTCCGAGACCTCCGTTTCCGAGAGACGGCTCGTTCTCGGCCTCTTCGATATCGGCGATGTTCTTGCCGTATTTAGCCAGCACTTCCTTAACCTTATCATATATTCCGAGATTGATAAGATTGTTGGACAGGAGCTTACCTATAAGAAACTCAGCTGAGATATAGTAAACCTTCTTGTCACCTTTTATCTGTTTGGCGGCACGTGTGAACTCCTTCGTCATCTGCAGCACGCAGTTATAAACCTGAGCATCATTCAGTTCTCCAAGGGGCTTACCGTACAGCTTCGAAGCCGCATCATTCAGCCCTGTCTCAACCTCATTACAGAACACTTCTTCCCTTATTCTTTCAATTCCCATAACATCCTCCGAATGATTGACAACTTTACTTTGCTACATATAATAGTTACCGAAAACAGTTTGTGCAATACCCTTTTACTCGATTTGTGTCATTTGCCGAAAATATGAACCAGCAGAATGGATTTTTTGCCAAAGCGCTTCATGATTTTACAATGAATGCCGCTGCCGGAGATGCGATAAAGCATCTGACCGACAGGGGTTATACTTTGCCGCAGATCAAGGAGGCGCTCACGTTTCCGGCGCCCGAGGAGTATATCGCAAAAGTGATGTGGGATCGGATGGTGGAAACACGCAAAGTCCTGTTTGATGAACCTGTGCAGGTCCCGGCTGGCGAGGAGTGGGGGGCCGCAGGGATGCCACAAAGCGAAGAAATCATTGAGCAACGTGACAGATACGGCCGCAAGAGTTTCCTCCGCGTACAAAAAGAATCCCCCGAAGAGAATGCCTTCTCCCCGGAGGATTATGTTCAATATGAAAACCTGTTCGTTCTTACGAATGCTCTAAAGCAAGTGTCCTCGTTGTCAGATCACATACCTCTGAAGGTCCGTAATACTGGATCGCACCGGGATACGTGAATGCTGTCTCAACAGCCCACTTGTCACGGTTGGCAGCGAAGTACTTGAACGGTGCGCCGTCAAGCTCAACGAGTGCCTTTCTGATAACGGGCTTATCCTCACCGTTCCTTCTCTCGATGTTCATCATCTTCGTTATGGGCATTCCGCCTGCAACCCAGTCTTCAGCCGGCTTGGAAAGATTTGAAACCTTTGAAAGATATCCTGTGTAGCCGTACTGGATGAGCATGAAAGCGTTATATCCGAGTGAGTAGCAATAGTCGGCATCAAAGTTCGAAGGGAATGCGCATCTTCCTTCATATCCGAAGAAGTGATGGAGCGCACCGAATTTACCCTTATATGTACCGGCTTTCTTTCTCTTTTCAAGTTCATCCTTAACAAGTGCAGACAGGAGCTTCTCAGACTCGATGAGGGAAACCTGAACGTTTCCGTGAGGATCTCTCTCCAGGAAGAGCTGCTGCTGGATGAGCTGCGGAAGGATCGCAAATACCGACATCGATTCTTTTGTAAGACCTTCCTCGATGAATTTATACTTGGCATCCCAGTCGGGAAGTGCGTTGAACTTCTCTGTGTTGGCACCTGCCAGAAGCTCATTGATCTCTGCGATCAGCTTTGAGAACTCGGGAACAAACTCTACGATACCTTCGGGAATGATGGCTACACCGAAGTTGTTTCCGGCATTGCCGCGCTTTTCAACAGAATCTGCGATCTGTGATGCGATCTGTGAAAGTGACATCTTCTTGGCAGCAACTTCTTCACCGATAAGACAAATGTTAGGCTGTGTCTCAAGCGCACACTCAAGTGCAACGTGGCTGGCGCTTCTGCCCATAACCTTGATGAAATGCCAGTACTTCTTGGCTGAGTTGGCATCTCTTTCGATGTTTCCGATAAGCTCTGAATATGTCTTGGTCGCTGTATCGAATCCGAATGAAGCCTCGATATCCTCATTCTTAAGGTCTCCGTCGATAGTCTTGGGACATCCTATGACCTGAACGCCTGTATTGTTTGCAGCCATATACTCTGCAAGAACCGCAGCGTTTGTATTTGAATCATCACCACCGATTATTACAATGGCTGTAAGTCCGTGCTTCTTGGCAACTTCGGTTACGATCTTGAACTGATCCTCAGTCTCAAGCTTTGTTCTGCCCGATCCGATGATATCAAATCCGCCCGTGTTCCTGTATGCATCGATGAACTTATCGTCAAACTCAACAAAGTCATCATCGATCAGTCCGCTCGGGCCGCCCTTGAAACCAAGCAGCACGTTGCTCTTATCGGTAGCCTTGAGAGCATCATAAAGACCGCATATAACATTATGTCCGCCGGGTGCCTGTCCGCCCGAAAGGATAACGCCGACTACCTGCTTCTTGGCAGCCGATGTATTCTGACCTTTCATGAATGTGATCTCATTCTTTCCGTATGTATTGGGGAAAAGAGCCTTGATCTTATCCTGATCCGCAACACTTGCGGTAGCTTCTCCGTCCTTA
>JAGAFR010000063.1 GCA_017612555.1 Lachnospiraceae bacterium
AAAAGAGTCGGTTTTATGTTTGAAACCGGCTCTTTTGTGTTATTATATGCACATGGAAAAATCACGGGATAAGAATTATTCGGACAGATCATACCGGTTCATGATAGTGGGAACGGTCATAATGATCACGGCCGCAGTTGTGACGGGGATCCTGTTTCGATTTATATCAAAAACGATGGATAGCATACAGCCGGAAGAGACCGCCTCGTATGATAAGCATTACGCTTTCATAGCCGAGGATCCGCAGAGCGATCTGTGGGCGGAAGTTCTCAGAGCATCAAGCGACCAGGCAAAGGAATACGGTGCTTATCTTGAAGATTTCGGAAGCATTCTGGGAAGAGATTATTCGGCCGAGGATCTTCTTCGGATAGCGGTCAATTCCAAGGTGGACGGGATCATATACTCGGGCGGAAGCAGTGACAGGGTTGCAGGTCTTATCGATAAAGCGGTTGACGAGGGGATAGGTGTGGTCGTTCTGCAGAATGATGTTGAGGCATCCAAGCGGCAGTGCTATGTAGGTCTCAATTATTATGAGCTGGGACAGATGTATGCCCTTCAGATAAAGAATCTCCTTGAAGCGGAGGATAAGGAGAATGTATCTGTTGATATACTTGTGGACGGAGATATGTCTGAAGGCGCATCAAACCTTATAGTTATGGCCATAGAGGATTATCTTCGCAGCACGGAGTCCGACACGATCCCTGACATCGCAGTCACCAGAATAGATGCTGAGGACATATTCAGCGCAGAGGAAAGGATAAGGAACATCTTCCTTGAGAAGGATAATCTGCCCGACATAATGCTGTGCGTGAACAGTGTATATACGCGATGCGCGTATCAGGCGGTAGTTGATTACAATCTGGTGGGACAGATACAGATAGTAGGTTATTTCGTAAACGATACAATACTTGAGGCAGTGGACAAACAGGTCATATATTCAACCGTATCTGTCGATACGGAAGAGATGGGCAGGTCATGCGTTCAGGCTCTCTATGAATACAATAATATGGGTTACACCAACTCATATCTTCCGGTCAGGATAGAAGTCGTCGATCATGATAAGGCCAGCCGGATGATACGTGATAAATCAGGTGAGGCAAACGGATGAAGACGAAAGCGTTTAAGAGAAAATGGAATAACGCTTCGGTCATGACCAAGATGCTGATCGCATTCATCGTTCCGCTTGTACTGATGCTCGTTGTTAACATCTATATGTATATAAGCATCAATACAATGATGGAAAGGGTTGATGAGATCTATGTCGTAAACGTCAGCCTCAATGAACTTGCCGATGATCTGACTTTTCTTCAGAATTCCATGAAGGAGTATCTGGAGAGTAAAGGCACAAGTGCGCTTTATGATTACTATAAGGCCGAACAGGATTACAGGAATGAGCTTGCGGGACTGGATCTGTCGGATTCGGGAACTACCGTATATGCGCTGTTTGAGAACATCAGCAATCAATCCGAGAATTATCTTGCCACAGCCGGAGAGACTATCACCGCCAAGCGCGGAAGGAACATAGAAAAGTACAAATCTTCCTACGAAGAGACGGTAAACATGTATTCCGATCTTCAGGCATGCATATATGCCCTCAACAACAGTCAGTTCAAAAAGAATACATCGGATTACAGCGTACTGTTGTCATCGCTTCGATACATGGAACTCATCACTATATTGATCCTCTTCTTTATAGGGATAGTAAATGTTATAGTCGTATTCCTCATGACGAAGAGCATGACGATGCCGCTTACCACACTGTCGCAGGCAGCCAATGAAGTTGCGGCGGGAAATTTTGATGTGGAAGTTCCCGTTACGGAAGGCGGAGATGAGATAAGTGTCGTTTCCAAAGCGTTTGATCAGATGCTGGAGAGTATCCAGAGATATATTGCCGAGATCCGAAGCAGTGTGCTCCGTGAGAGCATGCTCAAGGAACATGAGCTTGTGATGGAGAACCGGATGAAGGAAGTTCAACTTCGCTCCCTTCAGGCACAGATCAATCCGCATTTTCTGTTCAATACGTTAAATGCCGGTGAACAGCTTGCGATGATGGAGGGCGCCGAGAAGACGACCGAATTCATTGAGAACATGGCTGACTTTTTCAGATATAATATCAAGAAGATCGATAATGATGCCACCATCGAGGAAGAGATCGCCCTTGTCGATAAATACGTGTATATTTTAAACGTCAGGTTTACCGGCGAGATCCATTATTCAAAAGATATAGATGATGAAGTACTGAAAGTCCGGGTTCCGAGCATGATCATCCAGCCCATAGTGGAAAATGCGGTAAACTACGGTATAAGGGATATCGACTGGGAAGGGCATATCGACCTTCGGGTATTTCAGGATGATGAAAACGTATTGCTGTCCATAAAGGATAACGGTATCGGAATGAAACAGGAGCAGATCGACAGGATATTGTCGGGAGAGGCAGCCGGGGAAGTGTCGGCAGATCATTCGGCATCAAACGGTGTGGGTCTCGGAAATGTAATAGAAAGACTGCAGATCTTTACGGGCAGAAGCGATGTTATGGATATCATCAGTGAGGGTGAAGGTTGCGGAACCGAGTTCGTGATCAAGGTTCCTAAAGATATTCAGACAGATACGGAAGATAAGAGGTAAGGAAATTGTACAGGATACTACTTGCAGATGATGAAGGTATAGTGACCAACTCACTTACGATGATCATATCCAAGAATTTTGAAGGGCAGTTTGAGATAGAGACCGCAAAGTCCGGAAGGATGGCTATTGAAGTGGCGGACAGGTTCAGACCTGATGTGATCTTCATGGACATCCAGATGCCCGGCATCAACGGAATTGAAGCCATGAAGGAGATAAGGATGATGCTGCCTTCGGTGATCTTCGTGGTGCTGACTGCCTACGATAAGTTCGATTATGCCAAGGAGGCGATCGGACTAGGCGTTATAGATTACCTCAACAAACCGTATAATCAGAAATCCATCGTCGGTGTCATCGATAAAGTGATCGAACAGCTTGACAGGAGACGCGAGAAGAGAAGACAGGATCTTCAGATCAAGGAAAGGCTCGAGACGGTCGTTCCGATAATAGAGAACGGTTTTGTATCGAGTATCATTTTTCAGGAGCCTTTTGAAGAGGAGATAGAAAACTATAAGAGCCTTATAGGGATCGATACGAACTACGGATATATGGCAGCGGTCATGTTCGGAGACATGCAGCAGGGTAATTTTCTGACGAATGCAGCGGGCTCGTCGGTTAAGGCCCAGACGGTGTATACGAAGGTCAGGGATATGATCAGGGAGACATTCCCGCAGGCGGTGGTAGGAAGCATCAGCTCCAATAAGATACCGGTCTTTGTTCCGAGAAATGACCTGTCAATGGAATATCAGGAGAGATCCGATCTGATCGAAAAATGCCGCATGGCCGCAAGACAGATGCGAAGCGCCACAGATATTCAATACCGTATAGGGATTGGCGGCATCAAGAAAATGAAGAACTGCTACGAGTCATACGAAGAAGCTTTAAAGGCTCTGTATTCGACACAGGGAAGCGTTGCTCATGTGGATGATCTTCCCATCGCGGTTTCGTACGAAGAAAGCTATCCGGCGGATCTTGAGAATGAGCTGTTCGAAAAGCTCCAGGACGGAGAAGTCGATGCATGTCTTCTTAAAAGCGGTGAGTTTTTTGACTGGATGAGGGAAAAACACTCGGATGATATAATGAGTATTAAGCTGAAAGCCCTTGAATTTGTTCTGCGTGCCGAAAGCGACATGTACCGCAGCGGCGGACATCTTTATGAATTTGAAAGCCGTAAGAACTATCTGTCGGATATTAATGATCTGGCATCACTTGATGAGATCAAACAATGGTTCATGGACAAGATGAAGAACGCCGTGGCCAACATGACTACCGGAAGCAAGGACCGCACTCATTATCTTGTAAGAAAGGCACAGGATTATATAGAAGAAAACGTCAGCAGTGATATCTCATTAAACGAGATATCCGAAGAGCTCAACATCAGCAGCTACTATTTCAGCAAGCTGTTCAAGGAAGAGACAGGCGAAGGGTTCGTTGAATACCTGACAAAGCGAAGGGTTGAAAAGGCCAAGGAGATGCTGAAGGACCCTTCAAAGAGCATCAAGGAAGTGGGAAGTGACTGCGGTTATTCGGATCCGAATTACTTCTCAAGGATATTTAAGAAGTCTACGGGTATGACACCGACAGAGTATAAGGAGAGAGCAGGAAGTGGATTATAGAAAGATAACAGTCATAATATGTACGATCCTCTCAGCGGTTCTGATAGCAGGGTGCGGATCCACCGCATCCGGTAACGTGGAGTCTCCCATTCAGGAGGATGACAGGATACAGATCGGGTTGTCCATCGATTCTCTTCTTATAGAAAGATGGTCAAGAGAAAGAGATCTGTTCGTATCCAAGGCTCAGGAACTCGGGGCTGAGGTCAATGTACAGAACGCCAACGGAATAGTCGAGGAACAGATAAAGCAGATCCGCTACTTTATAGATAAGAAGATGGATGTCATAGTGGTGATCGCGATAGACGACCTTGCACTGCGGGATATTATTGCCGAGGCCAAGAAAGAAGGGATCAAGGTGATCGCTTATGACAGACCCGTCAGAAATGCCAATGTGGACCTGTATCTGTCGGTGGACAATGAAAAGGTCGGAGAACTGATGGCGGAGTATATCAGGGATTACATCGGTAATGAGGGTACGGTGATCCAGGTAAAGGGATCCCCGACAGATTATAATGTCCAGATGGTCCAGAACGGATTTGAAAGGATACTCTCCACCACCAAGATAAAAGTGGATTATGCCAAGTTTTCCGAAGGATGGGTAGCTGAAAACGGTTTTATCGTTACGGATGAATACCTCAACACCGGAAAAGTCCCGGATGCCATAATGTGCGGAAATGATAACCTGGCTGCCAATGCCATAAGAGCGCTCATTGAGCACAGGCTGGGAGGAAAAGTCTGCGTTGTCGGTCAGGATGCGGACCTTGAGGCATGTCAGAGGATAGTTGAAGGAATGCAGTACATGACAGTGTATAAGCCTGTCGAGAAGCTTGCGATAAAGGCAGCGGAGAGGGCTGTGGATATGGCTGCGGGGGTTCCGCTGGGGCTTAAGGATACGTTCAATGACGGAACATATGATGTTCCGTATGAGAAGCTGGAACCGATAGCCGTTACCAAGTCCAATATGGATGAGGTGATCACGGGAAAATACCATCAGAAGAATGAGATATACTTAAACGTCCAATAGCAAAAGCAGTGTAAATACAAGGGTTATAAGCGACGGCTAGCATAATCTTGATGTGTCTGTAACAAGATTGTGCTAGCCTTTGTTTTTCCAAAAGAGCAAAGATAAAATTTTGAAGAAACTGACAAGTCTTTCTAGAATGCCTGGTGATAATGTGTTAGATGTCGGGTGACATGGTGCCACCCGGAAGAAAAATAAGGGAGGACAAAAAATGTCTAGGAAAGTATTATCAGTATTACTTGCAACAGCAATGACAGCTTCTCTTCTTGTAGGTTGTGGCGGATCAGCAGCAGCTCCTGCAGCTGACGCAGCTCCTGCAGCAACAGAAGAAGCAGCACCGGCAGCAGATGCAGCTACAGAGGAAGCAGCTCCTGCAGCAGCAGATGAAGCAACAGCAGGCAAGAAGGTTGGCGTAGCAATGCCTACAAAGGATCTTCAGAGATGGAACCAGGATGGTTCTAACATGGAAGAGCAGCTTAAGGCAGCTGGTTACGAAGTTGACCTTCAGTACGCTTCAAACGACGTTCAGACTCAGGTTTCTCAGATCGAGAACATGATCAACGGCGGATGCAACGTTCTTGTTATCGCTTCTATCGACGGTGAGTCACTTGGTACTGTACTTGAGACAGCTAAGGCTGCAGGCATTCCTGTAATCGCTTATGACCGTCTTATCATGAAGACAGACGCAGTTTCTTACTATGCAACATTCGATAACTACATGGTAGGAACAAAGCAGGGTCAGTACATCATCGATACACTTGACCTCAACAACGCAGCAGGACCTTTCACAATGGAAGTTACCGGTGGAGATCCCGGCGATAACAACGCTAAGTTCTTCTACAATGGTGCAATGGATCTTCTTAAGCCTTTCATCGACGAGGGTAAGATCGTTGTTAAGTCAGGACAGGTTGACTTCGAGCAGGTTGCTACAGCTTCATGGGCTACAGAGAATGCTCAGTCAAGAATGGAGAACATCCTTTCAACCAACTATGCTGATGGAACAGACCTTGATATCTGCCTTTGCTCAAACGACTCTACAGCACTTGGTGTTGAGAACGCACTTGCAGCAAACTACAAGGGCAAATATCCCATCATCACAGGTCAGGACTGTGACGTTGCAAACGTTAAGAACATGATCGATGGTAAGCAGTCAATGTCAATCTTCAAGGATACACGTACTCTTGCAGCTCAGGTTGTTAAGATGGTTGGTCAGATCCTTAAGGGCGAGACAGTTGATGTTAACGATACTACAACATACGACAATGGAACGGGCGTTATCCCTTCATTCCTTTGCGAGCCTGTATTCGCTGATATCAACAACTACAAAGAGATTCTTCTTGACAGCGGTTACTACACAGAGGCAGATCTTCAGTAATAACTGTTGACAAAGTGATCTACATTAAAATAACAGGCGGGTTATTCCCGCCTGTTATTAAATAAAGGTATCATATAATGGATTTAGGAGGGATACATTTTGGCTAAGATAATTCTTGAAATGAAAAACATAACCAAAACCTTCCCCGGTGTAAAGGCACTTGATAACGTTAATCTGAAAGTTGAGGAAGGAGAGATCCATGCACTGGTCGGAGAAAACGGTGCAGGGAAATCCACCCTGATGAATGTACTGAGCGGTATCTATCCGTACGGAACATACGAAGGGGACATCATTTACAACGGAGAGGTATGTAAATTTAACAAGATAAAGGATTCCGAAGAAAAGGGAATCGTTATCATCCATCAGGAACTCGCACTTATTCCGTATATGTCGATCGGCGAGAACATGTTCCTCGGAAACGAGAGAGGTAAGGCAGCTGCGATCGATTGGAATGAGACATACGGCGAGGCAGACAAGTTCCTTAAGATGGTAGGGTTGTCAGACAGTTCCAGAACACTTGTCAAAGAACTCGGAACAGGTAAGCAGCAGCTGGTTGAGATCGCAAAAGCTCTCGCTAAGAATGCCAAGCTTCTTATCCTTGATGAGCCTACATCATCTCTTAATGAAAAAGATTCAAGAGCACTTCTTGATCTTCTTCTCCGTTTCAAGAAAGAAAACGGTTTAACATCGATCATCATATCTCATAAGCTTAACGAGGTTTCATATGTTGCGGATAAGATCACGGTAGTACGTGACGGATCTACGATCGAGACTCTCGATAAGACAAAAGAAGAGATTTCAGAAGATAGAATAATAAAGGGAATGGTAGGACGTGAGATCACGGACCGTTTCCCGAAGAGACACGACGTCAAGATCGGAGATATCAACCTCGAAGTAAAAGACTGGAGCGTATATCATCCTCTCTATCCCGAGAAGAAAGTTGTCGACAATGTATCTTTCAATGTACGTAAAGGTGAGGTTGTCGGAATATACGGTCTTATGGGAGCAGGACGTACAGAGCTTGCTATGAGTATCTTCGGTAAATCATACGGTACCGGCATAACCGGACATATGATGCTCAAGGGCAAAGAAGTAAATCTTAAGAATGTCAAGGAAGCGATCAAGAATAAACTTGCTTACGTTACAGAGGATCGTAAGGGTAACGGACTCGTACTCAACAATCCCATCAAGATCAACACTACTCTTGCAAACCTTGATGCGGTCAGCGCTAAGAGCATCATAGATAAGGATAAAGAGTATCAGGTTGCGGTTGAATACAAGGATAAGCTCCGCACCAAAACACCTACCGTTGAACAGAATGTAGGAAATCTTTCCGGTGGTAACCAGCAGAAGGTCCTTCTTGCAAAGTGGATGTTTGCTGAGCCGGATGTACTTATTCTCGATGAGCCTACACGTGGTATCGATGTCGGCGCAAAATACGAGATATACTGTATCATCAACGATCTTGTCAAAGAGGGTAAGTCAGTTGTCATGATATCATCCGAGCTTCCCGAGACCATCGGTATGAGTGACAGGATATATGTCATGAACGAAGGTAAGTTCGTAGGTGAGCTCAAGCAGGAAGAGGCCAGCCAGGAGTCGATAATGGCTTGCATCATGAGATCGGGAAGGGGTGAGTAACGATGGCAAAAGTGAATTATTCGGCAGTATTTAAAAAATATGCGATGGCGATCGTTCTTGTTCTTGTCATCATCCTGTTTTACATCCTGACAAACAAGGCAATCCTCTATCCGCAGAATATCAACAACCTTCTTTCACAGAACGCTTATGTGTTTGTTCTGGCTACCGGTATGCTTCTGTGCATACTGACAGGTGGTAACATCGACCTTGCCGTCGGATCGGTCGTCTGTTTCGCAGGTGCCGTCGGTGGTGTGGTTCTTGATAAGGACATGAACTTTATCGTTGCATTTGCGATAATGCTTCTCATAGGATTGGCAGTAGGTATGTGGCAGGGATTCTGGATCGCATTTGTCAACGTTCCTCCGTTTATCGCAACCCTTGCAGGTATGTACGCTTTCAGAGGACTGTCAAACGTTGTTCTGGGCGGACAGGCGATAAACCTTGCCAAGATGGATTCATTCCTTAATACATTCGGTGGCGGTGCAAACTGCTATATCCCCGGTTCCACCATAAGCCTTCTCGGTAACGACGTTAACGTTACATGTATGGCAGCAGGTATAATTGGTATAGCAATTTATCTCATCATGACCATTAGCGGACGTATCAATACGAAGAAGCGCGGATATGAGACGGCTCCTCTTGTGGGTGATGTTGCCAAGATGATCATCATTTCAGCCGTTGTATTATATCTGACATACAAGCTTGCTGCATATCAGGGTATTCCCACATCCCTTATCTGGGTACTTCTTGTAGTCATCGCGTTTGGTTATGTGACTCAGAAGACAACGATAGGTCGTGACCTGTATGCGGTCGGCGGTAATAAGAAGGCAGCACAGCTTTCAGGTGTCAATGTTAAGAAGGTTTACTTCTTTGCATATTCGTTCATGGGACTTCTTTCGGGACTTGCCGGAACACTTACGATAGCAAGAGCAGCATCTGCTCAGCCTACATACGGTCAGGGCTACGAGATGGATGCCATCGGTGCATGCTTCATCGGTGGAGCCAGTGCTTACGGCGGAATAGGAACAGTTCCCGGAGTCATAATCGGTGCACTTCTTATGGGTGTCATCAACCAGGGTATGTCCATTTGCGGTGTTGATGCCAACTATCAGAAAGCAGTTAAAGGTCTGGTTCTTCTGGGCGCGGTTATCTTTGATGTAGTATCAAAGAAAGAGAAAAAATAACAAAGGAAGGATAGAGAAATGGAAAAAGTAGGTAAGATTTTTAAAGAACATACTATGCAGATCATTCTGGTCCTTGTTGTTATTTTCTTCGCGATCACAACAAAAGGATCGATACTCTCTGCAATGAATTTTGAAGCTCTTATAACACAGAATGCATACGTATTCATTCTTGCGACCGGTATGTTCATGTGTATGCTCATCAAAGGTAACATCGATCTTTCGGTAGGTGCTACGGTGTGTCTGGTAGATGCGATCGGTGCGTATATGCTTGTTAATATGGGATTTTCTGTTCCGGTTGCGATGTTATGTATGGTCATCATCGGATGCCTTATAGGTGCGATACTCGGATGGCTTATCGCATATCTTAATATTCCTCCGTGGATCGCAACACTCGGCGGATTCCTTGCATTCAGAGGTCTTGGAACGAAGCTTGTTACAACAGCATCATCGACATCATCCATATCGATAAATGATATCGAAGGATTTAAGAAACTGTTTAACAGTCATATTCCAAAGAGTCTGTGTATCCCGATAGGTATCATCTGCTGTGTGCTCTATGTATTTCTTCAGATCAAGAGCAGAGCTACCAAGATCAAAAAAGGTTATGAAGCAGAGACAATGTCTGCTCTTATAGTAAGATGTATCATCATCAGTGCGGTCATCATGCTGTTTGCCATCAAGTATTCGGGAGCACTCGGCGAGACAGCTCTCGGTATCCCGATGGTACTTGTATGGGTTGCCGTAGTACTTCTGGTTTATGATTTTATCTCAAGCAAGACAGTGCTCGGACGTTACTTCTATGCAATGGGTGGCAATATGGAAGCAACGAGACTGTCAGGTATAGACACCAAGATCGTTCTTTTCTTTGCATACCTTAACATGCAGTTCCTTTCGGTCATTGCCGGCTGGACAAGCCTTGCAAAGCTTTCAACGGCAAACGGCTTTATGGGACAGAACTATGAGCTGGATGCGATCTCCGCATGTATTGTCGGCGGTGTCAGCGCATACGGCGGATCCGGAACGATATTCGGAATGGTTGTAGGTGCTGCACTTATCGGTGTCATCAACCTTGGTATGTCGATCATGAGTATCGACCCTAACTGGCAGAAGGTAGTTAAAGGCGTTGTCCTTCTGGCGGCAGTTGTATTCGAGATCCTCAACAACCGTCCCAAGACAAAGGCCTGACACATATCAATCAGCCCTTAATAAATCCATTATAAAGGGGAATCCTCCTTCTTCGCGCAAGCGGGAAGGGGGATTCTTTTATATGTCACGATTGTAAAACAATCGTGACAGGCGGAGCGGATATCCTGCAATGAAATTGTAGGATGCTCCCGGCGAGGGCGCTTGAGCGGGGACGGTAACTGATGTATCATAGTGTTTATGGACAGGAATGACTTTAACATCGATGAAGAACTGAATAAGCTTCCGAAAAGACCCGGTGTATATATCATGCATGATTCAAATGATGAGATAATATATGTGGGTAAAGCCGTGATCCTTCGTAACAGGGTGAGGTCTTATTTTCGCGAGAGCACGAAAAAGAGTGTTAAGATCGAACAGATGGTAAAGCATATCGCATGGTTCGAGTATGTTGTTACCGATTCCGAGCTTGAAGCGCTCGTTCTTGAGAATAATCTCATCAAGGAAAATCAGCCCAAGTACAATACCATGCTCAAGGATGACAAGACATATCCTTTCATCAAGGTGACCGTGGGGGATGATTTCCCGAGAATACTCATGTGCCGCAGAATACAAAAGGACAACGCCAGGTATTTCGGACCGTTTACATCCGGGGAAGCCGTAAGAGAGACGATAGATCTTCTTCGAAGGATATACAGAGTAAGAGGGTGCAAGATCAGCATAGACGATAGGAGCAGTGCTCCCGATCCGGACAATGCCAGAAAATGCCTTTACTATCATATGGGGCAGTGCGATGCACCGTGTGACGGAGGTATAGGAAGAGAAGAATACGCCAAGAATATTGCACAGGTACTGGGATTCCTGGGAGGAGATCATAATGACGTGATCCGCCTTCTTACAAAAAAGATGGAGTCCGCATCGGAAGAGCTTGATTATGAACGGGCGATGGAATACAGAGATCTGATAACGAGTGTCAGGAGAGTATCCGAAAAACAGAAGATAACCGATACGGGCGGTGATAACAGGGATGTGATCGCGCTTGCCGCCGACAATGAATCGGTGATCATCCAGATGTTCTTTATAAGAGACGGTAAGATCGTCGGAAGAGAGCATTACTATATGAAGCAGGCGAAAGATGAAACGCCGGCGGATATTATGGCAGCGTTTCTGGTGCAGTTCTACATGGGAGCGCCTTTTGTACCGAAGGAGATACTGGTTAAGGATATGCCCTCAGGTCCTGAGTTGATCGAAGAGTGGATGAGTACGCAGAACGGATCAAAGGTTTCCATCATCGTTCCTCAAAAGGGCAGGAAGGAAAAGCTGGTGGAGCTCGCATATGAGAATGCTCTTATCAAGCTCAGCCGCGATGTGGAAAAGCTTAAGAGAAAAGAGGAGAGGACTCTTGGAGCGGTAGAGGAGATAGCAGAACTTCTCGGGCTGTCCGATATCCACCGGATGGAGGCTTATGACATATCCAATATAAGCGGTTTTGAGTCGGTAGGGTCCATGGTCGTATATGAGGATGGAAGACCCAAGCCCAATGAGTACCGTAAGTTTAAGATAAAGTCCGTGGAGGGACCCGACGATTACGCAAGCATGGAGGAGGTTCTTACAAGACGGTTCGAACACGGGATAAGAGAAATGGGATCACCGGATGACGACGGGAAGTTTTCGAAGTTCCCGGATCTTATATTGATGGATGGCGGAAGAGGACAGGTCAATATATGTAAAGACGTTCTCGATAAGCTCGGACTTGATATCCCGGTGTGCGGAATGGTAAAGGATGATAATCATCGTACAAGGGGTCTGTATTTTGATAACGAGGAGCTGCCGATATCCCACTCATCACAGGGATTTCATCTGATTACGAGGATCCAGGATGAGGCTCACAGGTTTGCGATAACATTCCACCGGAATCTCCGTGGCAAGAGGCAGGTTCATTCGATTCTTGATGACATTCCCGGGGTGGGTCCCAAGAGAAGAAGAGCCCTGATGAAAGCTTTCGAATCTCTTGAAGATATAAGGAATGCGTCGCTCGATGACCTGAGCGGCGTGGAAGGATTAAACGCTGCCGCGGCAAAGAGTGTTTATGATTTTTTCCACAAATAATGTTTATTGTGATATACTTTGTTGATGATAAGGATCAAAACAGTATCGTTTGGAGGTTTGTATGGCATCGGTATCAGTCAGTGAATTGATCGAAAAAATGAAACTCGTTAATCTGACGCCTGACATTGATGTTGAGAATATCAAGATCAATCAGCCGGATATCAACCGTCCCGCTTTGCAGATGGCAGGATTTCTGGAGCACTTTGAAACGGGAAGAGTACAGATAATCGGTTTCGTTGAATATACATACATGGAAAAGCTTGATCCCAAGGTCAAGAAGGAACGTTATGAACATATACTGTGTGATGACACTCCGTGCTATGTATTCTGCCGTGACCTTCAGCCGGATGAGCTGTTTTTGGAAATAGCGAGAGCTCATAACGTTGCGGTCCTTATGTCTCATAAGTCAACATCGAACCTGATGGCGGAGATAATCAGATGGCTGAACGTAAAGCTGGCACCTGTGATCTCAGTGCACGGAGTACTTGTTGATGTATACGGCGAAGGTGTTCTGATAACCGGTGAGAGCGGCATAGGTAAGTCCGAAGCGGCTCTGGAGCTTGTTAAGAGAGGACACAGACTTGTCAGCGATGATGTAGTTGAGATCAGAAAAGTCAGTGATGATACGCTGATTGGTACTGCCCCCGACATCACGAGGCATCTGATCGAACTTAGAGGTATCGGTATAGTGGATGTAAAGATGCTGTTCGGTGTATCGTCGGTAAGAGAGACACAGAGCATAGATCTGGTCATCAGGCTTGAAGAGTGGGATAAGGATAAGGATTATGACAGGATCGGGCTTGAAGAGGAATACACGGAATATCTCGGTAACAAGGTAGTTTGCCACAGCATTCCGATAAGACCCGGACGAAACCTGGCTATCATATGCGAGTCGGCTGCCGTTAACTTCAGACAGAAGAAGATGGGTTATAATGCTGCTCAGGAATTGTATTCAAGATTCCAGAATTCGCTTAAGACTAGAGAAGAAGAGGAATAACAATGGGTAAGAAGGTTTTTGGAGTTGATATAGGCGGAACAACTGTCAAGATGGGATTGTTTACCGCAGAGGGAGAACTTCTTGACAAGTGGGAGATAACCACAAGAAAGGAAGATAACGGCGCTCACATCCTGCCCGACATAGCAGCATCCATCAAAGAGCGTATGGATAAGGAAGGACTGACGTTCGGCGATGTTGAGGGACTTGGGATAAGCGTTCCCGGACCGGTAGATGACGAAGGTGTGGTCCACAAATGCGTTAATCTCGGATGGGGCCAGTTTGATATAGACGAAGAAATGAAAAAGCATATCGATCTTCCGGTATTTGCGGGAAATGACGCGAATGCCGCAGCTCTCGGAGAAGCCTGGAGGGGCGGTGGTAAAGGCTGCATAAATGTTGTTGTGGTGACGCTCGGAACAGGTGTTGGCGGCGGTATAATCGTAAACGGAAAGATACTGTCCGGTTCACACGGATCCGGCGGTGAGATAGGCCATATACACATGAACGATAATGAGACGGAGCAGTGCGGATGCGGTAAATGCGGATGTCTGGAGCAGTATGCATCTGCCACGGGAATAGCAAGGCTTGCAAAAAGAAAGCTGGATGCGGATGACAGACCTTCATCCATGAGGGATGCAAGAAGCCTTAATGCCAAGGTTGTATTTGATGCGGCAAAGGCCGGCGATGAGCTGGCGATCGAAGTGACCGAGGAGTTCGGAGAGATTCTCGGGAAAGGTCTTGCAAATGTTGCCGATGTGATCAATCCGGAACTGTTCGTTATAGGAGGCGGTGTCAGCAAAGCAGGCCAGATCGTGATTGATCTTATTAAGAAGAATTATAAAAAATATGTATTTCACGGAAGCCGCGGAACTGATTTTGCGCTTGCAACGCTGGGAAACGATGCCGGGATATACGGTTCGGCAAAGCTTGTACTTGACGGAGTGAAGAATTCTTGAATGCGGATATCATTGAACTGTTAGGAAGTATTACCGATCCGGTAAACATCCTTACAAACGAATATATGAATAAACATACGACCTTTAAGGTCGGTGGGCAGGCGGATGTATTTGTCATTCCGCAGAGCATAGAGGAGGCGGCAGATATCATCCGCCTTCTTTTGTCGAAGAATGAGCCGTATACAGTCATCGGAAACGGAAGTAATATCCTTGTATCGGACAGGGGTTACAGGGGATGTATCGTCTGTATGGACAGGGGAACGGATTCGATTACCGTAAAAGGAACGTCGATCAGAGCAGAGGCCGGCGCAATGCTTTCGAAAGTGGCAAATGCCGCTTATGAAAACTCTCTTACAGGGCTTGAATTTGCGTCGGGAATACCCGGAACCGTAGGCGGAGCCATGGTAATGAATGCGGGTGCATACGGTTTTGAGATGAAGGATGTAACGGTAAACGTGACATTGTTTGATGCGGTAACGGGGGAAGTAAAGACGCTTCCGGCCGCCGATATGGAGTTCGGTTACAGAACAAGTATAGTAAAAAAGCATCCGTACACGGTCCTTGCGGCAGAGTTTCTGCTTACAGCCGGAAACAGGGAAGAGATAAAAGCGCAGATGGACGAACTTGCGCAAAAACGCAGACAGAAGCAGCCCCTGGAATACCCGAGCGCAGGCAGCACGTTTAAGCGTCCGGAAGGATTTTTTGCGGGAAAGCTCATCGAGGATGCGGGCCTGAAAGGATACTCTGTCGGTGGAGCGGCTGTGTCCGAAAAGCATTGCGGATTTGTCATAAATAAGGGAGGTGCCACGGCGACCGATGTGATACGGCTGATGAATGACGTAAAAGATAAAGTTTATGAAAAGTTCGGAGTCTGCCTTGAGCCGGAAGTCGTAATGATCGGAGAAGAAAAGGAATGAGATTTGTTGTTGTCACCGGCCTGTCCGGAGCCGGAAAGAGTTCAGCACTGCGATTTTTGGAGGATGCGGGATACTACTGCGTTGACAATCTTCCGGTACAGCTGATCACTGAATTTGCAAAACTGCTGAAGGAAAACGGAGAGATCGAGCGTGCCGCTCTTGGCATCGATGTCAGGACGGGAGCGGGTTTTGACGAACTGGAGTCGTCTTTGGCGAGCCTTAAGGAAATGGGCATTGATTATGAAATACTGTTTCTTGAGTCTGATGATCTCGTGCTCGTCAAGAGATACAAGGAAACCAGAAGGGTTCACCCGCTTGCTTTCGGAGACAGGATCGAAGCCGGTATAGAAAGAGAACGTAAGAAACTGTCAAATATCAAGAAGCATTCGTCGCACATCCTTGATACGTCCCGGATGCTCACAAGAGAGCTGAAGGCTGAGATCGATAAGATCTTTGTAAATGACAGGAAACATAAGAACCTTTACGTTACGATACTGTCATTCGGATTCAAATACGGGATACCCGTGGACGCGGATCTTGTATTTGATGTAAGATTTCTTCCCAACCCGTATTATCATGACGATCTTCGTCCTCTGACCGGAAAGGATAAGGCGGTTTCGGACTATGTTCTCGGATTTGAAGAGGCCGGTGTGTTTCTCGATAAGCTCGAAGATCTTCTTCTGTTCCTTATACCGAATTATATTTCAGAAGGAAAGAATCAGCTTGTAGTTGCGATCGGATGTACCGGCGGAAAGCACAGAAGCGTCACCCTTGCCGAGGCCGTATACGGCAGGATGTCAAAGAATGATGAATACGGATCGAAACTTGAGCACAGAGATATAGACAAAGACAGAGCACGGGGAAAATAGGATGTCTTTTTCCGGAAAGATAAAAGAAGAACTGGTAAGAACGGTAACGCTTCCGAGGCATTGTCAGCTTGCCGAGATGGCTGCCATTTATGATTTTTGCGGTAAAAAATCGGAAGAGTCGGATGAAAAAATGGTCATTTCTTCCGAAAATGAACTGGCGGTCAGAAAGTTCTTTACTTTGCTGACAAAAACATTTAATATGAATACGGCTTTTAAGGCTAACACAAAGGGATACGACAAATGGGGCGCAAATTACCATTTGGAGATCACAGGAAGTGATACGGTCGACAGTATCAGGTCGGCGATCAGAGTCACGACTGAGACGATGCGATCCTGTTGCAGACGTGCATACATAAGAGGTGCGTTCCTTGCCGCAGGTTCCGTAAGCGACCCGGAAAAGTCATATCATTTGGAGATCGTGTGCCAGGATGAAAGACAGGCACTTTTTTTGGCGGGATTGCTCTTAAGCTTCGAGATAGAAGCCAAGACGATAACCCGCAAGAAGTATTTTGTCCTGTACGTTAAGGACGGGACGAGTATTGTTGAAACGCTTAATGTCATGGGGGCGCATGTGGCCCTTATGGATTTTGAGAATACCAGGATACTCAAAGAGATGCGCAATACCGTGAACCGGAAGGTCAACTGCGAGACAGCGAACATCGGTAAGACGGTAATGGCAGCGCAGAGACAGATAGATGATATCAGGTTTCTCATGGAGTGTGATTCTTACGATGAGTTGCCTTCGTCCCTTAAGGAGATGGCGGAACTTAGAATATCATATCCGGAAGCAACGCTTGCGGAACTCGGACAAATGAGCACACCACCGCTTGGCAAATCGGGAGTCAACCACAGACTTCGCAAGTTGTCTCAGGCAGCCCGCAGCTATGGGTTCGATGTGTCAGGTTCATAAGGAGGAGAATTATGACAAAAAAAGAAACGGTCATCCGTCTCGAGAACGGATTGGAGGCAAGGCCGATCGCACTGCTCGTGCAGGTTGCCAGCCAATATGACAGTTCGGTATACATCGAGTACGGGGACAAGAGAGTAAATGCCAAGTCGATCATGGGAATGATGACCCTCGTTCTGGTAGCGGGAGATACCGTTACGGTCACCGCGGACGGTTCGGATGAGGAAACAGCGGTAGATGCGATCGTCACTTATCTGTCAGGAGAATAAGCCCATAAAAAGGGAGGATGCCAAGTAGCAAAGCTACTTGGCATTTATTATGAAAAAGTATTTGCAATGTAATTACTTGTCTTTCTTGTGTTCAGTATAGTTCACATAAATGTATAAAAAATGTTCCTTAAATGAAAAGTTTTTAAACTAAATATGAACAAAACATGAACAAAAGCGCCTCAGACGGTTTTTGACCAAAAGCGAATATGATGATAAAATATACAGGTGTTTTGCACACGATCGGAGAGGATTTCGGAGAAGATTATGGAAGAGGGAAAGACTAAAGTTAAAAAAACCGGTGACGGAAAGCTTGTTTCATTTATAGGGCTGGGACTTATGCTGATCGCATTTGTTCTTGCCGTGGCAGTCACAAATTCCGCGGGTTCTGATTATTTTGCGGAGAACATTGCCATGACGATAGCTATGGCTGCGGCGGTGATCATTGCTGCGGCAGGATATCTGACGATAGCGATAGTGGTTGCTGCTGTTGCTACGGTCATTTTCGCAGGACTCAAAGTTTATTCGATCCTGTCGCTTCAAATGACTTTCCCCTTGATGTCTTTTTTGTGGATAGTTCTTCCGGCTATGTGTGTTGTTGGTATAGCACTGTATGTTAAGAGGTATTCGCCCCTTACTCTTGAGAACGCACTTTTAAAAAAGCAGATCGCGGAACTGTCTATGATAGATCCGGTAACGGGACTGTACAATCTGCGAAGCATGTTCATGGATATACAGACGCAGATATCCTATGCAGAGCGAAATAACAGCCCGATATCCCTTATGATACTGAGGCTCCGTTATCCTGCGGAGATGAGGAAAGTCCTGAAGTCATCGCAGTATGAGAAGGTGATCAAACAGCTGTCGCTTCTTATCGTCGATACCGTCCGTCTGGAGGACAGGGTATACTCGATCGATGAGAACGGCGGATTCGGAATAATACTTACATGCGACAAAGAAGGTACCAAGCTTGTCGAAGGCAGACTTCGCAACAAGCTTGCCGATTCATCATGGTTTGAGGGCATTTCCGACAAACAGATCCGTACCGAGGTAAAGATCGGATACCTGCAGTATGACAACACGAAATACAACCGTGATGCAAACACCTTCAGGGATGATGTGGAAGACGAAGTTACGTATGACATGTAGATAGGAGTGCAATATGAAATATTTTATCACCGGCGGAGCAGGCTTCATCGGCTCCAACATGGCCGACAGACTTCTGGCAGAGCCGGAAAACGAGGTCGTTGTTTACGACAATTTTTCAACAGGAAGAAGGGAATTCCTTGAGCAGGCGCTGAAGAATGGCAGATTCAGGCTTGTTGAAGGCGATACACTTGACCTTCCCGCACTTACGGATGCGATGAAGGGCTGTGAGATGGTATTCCATTTTGCTGCAAATGCCGATGTCAGGATGGGAACAAGCCATCCGCGCAAGGATCTGGAGCAGAACACGATAGCAACATACAACGTGCTCGAGGCTATGAGAGCAAACGGCATCAAGAGGATTGGTTTTTCATCAACCGGTTCCGTATACGGGGAAGCCGAGGTAATTCCGACGCCGGAAAATGCTCCGTTCCCGATCCAGACCTCTTTGTACGGCGCATCAAAGCTTGCGTGCGAAGGACTCCTTGCAGCATATGCGGAAGGGTTCGGTTTTACCGCTTATATATTCAGATTTGTATCTATACTGGGAGAGCGTTACACACACGGTCACGTGTTTGATTTTTGCAGGAAGCTTTCTGACGACCCGACAAAACTTCATATACTCGGAGACGGGCATCAGAAGAAATCATATCTGTACGTCAAAGACTGTCTTGAAGCTATACTGACTGTAGTAAAGAATGCAAAAGAAAAAGTGAACATCTACAACCTCGGAACGGACGAATATGTTGAAGTAAATGATTCCGTAAGGTTCATCTGCGGCAAGCTCGGAGTTTCTCCAACGCTGTCATATGAGGGAGGCGAGCGCGGATGGATCGGAGACAATCCGTTCATATACCTTGATACGGCAAAGATCAGATCTCTCGGATGGAAGCCGGCAGCTACCATAGAAGAGGGTGTGATAAAGACTGTGGAATACCTGCAGGCCAATCCGTGGGTATTTGAGTGTAGAGAATAATCAGGAGGGGTCACATGATCATCGCACGAAGTCCGCTTAGGATAACACTCGGGGGAGGGGGAACCGATCTTCCGTCATATTATGAGGAAAGAGAAGGATTCCTTATCTCGGCGGCAATCGACAAGTACGTATATATAACCCTTCATGAAACATTTGAAAAGGGCTATTTTCTCAAGTATTCCAAGTTTGAAAAATGCAATGAGATTGAAGAGATACAGCACCCGATAATCCGTGAGGCTCTAAAGCTCCTTGACTGGAAAAAACCGTGCCTGGAGTTGTGCTCGATGGCAGATATTCCTGCAGGCACAGGGCTCGGATCGTCGAGTTCATTTACCACGGCACTTCTGCGTGCACTCCATACCATGCAGGGAAATATCGTATCCACCAGGACTCTGGCGGAAGAAGCATGCGAGATAGAGATGAACAGGTTGAAAGAGCCTATCGGGAAGCAGGATCAGTATATCGCCAGCTACGGCGGGATCACCTGTATGAACTTTCACAGAGACGGATATGTCTGGGTGGATCCTCTCAGGATATCAGATGAGGCACTGTACAATCTGGAAGACAATCTTATCCTATATTTCACGGGCTTCTCGCGTTCTGCCGGAAACATATTAAAAGAGCAGAATGACAAGAGCAAAGAGCACAATGAAGAAATGCTGAAGAATCTGGACTTTGTCAAAGACCTTGGCTACCAGAGTAAAAATGCATTGGAAAAGGGAGACCTTGATACCTTTGCGGACATAATGAACGTTCACTGGCAGTACAAGAAGAAACGTTCGGGAGGAATGAGCAACCCGCAGATCGACGAGTGGTACGAACTCGCTCTTGCAAACGGAGCCCAGGGCGGCAAGATGATCGGAGCGGGCGGAGGCGGATTCCTGATGTTTTATGTCAAGGATAAGGTTCGTCTTCGTGATGCCATGAGAAATACCGGCATGAGTGAAGTAAGATTCAGATTCGAAAAGGAAGGATCAAAGGTCTTATGATAAGTCCCGCAGACGTTATGGTCGTGGTACTTATGGGAGGCCTTGGTACCAGGTTAAAAGAATTTACAAAAGAATGCCCGAAATCGCTTGTGGAAGTTTGCGGCAAGCCGTTCTTTGATTATCAGCTCGATCTGCTTACGGCATGGGGATTTAAAAAATTCGTATTCCTCATAGGATACAAAGCCGATATGATCGAGGATTACTACGGAAACGGCAGCGACAGGGGCATATCAATACAGTACAGCTATGATGGAGAAAAGCTTCTCGGGACGGGAGGTGCAGTGAGGCGCGCTCTGGATCTTCTTGAGGATGATTTTCTCCTTTTGTATGGGGATTCATTCATGGATATCGATTATGCACAGACGCTGTACCGGTATCAGAAAGGAAAAGCATCGGGCGCCAGAGCTCTTATGACGGTGCTTCGAAACAATAACCGTTTTGATAAGAGTAATGTCGTGATGAACGGTAACGATCTGATCCTTTATGACAAGAAGAATCCCACGGCGGAAATGGAATATATCGACTATGGCGTGTGCATGTATGAAAGATCCCTGTTTGAGGGATTTTCAAAAGATGAAGCATTTGATATCGCCGATATCCAGCACGACCTGTCCGTAAAAGGCCAAATGACGGCTCAGATAGTGACAAAAAGGTTTTACGAGATCGGGAGCCCCGCCTCGCTTGCCGAATTTACACAGTATGCAAAGCACAGGTTCTGCGAAAGTCATCCGGCGGTGTTTGTTGACAGGGACGGCGTCATCAACAGCATTGTCTGGAATGATGATACAGAGCAGCTTGACAGTCCGATGAAGGTGGAACAGTTTGAATTCCTTCCGGGCGCTTTAGAGGCGATCAGGACTTTTAAAGAAAAGGGATACTACGTATTCGTGATCACCAATCAGCCCGGAGCGGCAAAGGGCAAGACGGACCTGGCAACGCTTTACGATATCAACACATACATGATCGACAGTCTGTCGCAGAAAGGTGCGGATATAGACGATCTGTTCATGTGTCCGCATTATCCGAAAGAACTTCCTCAGACAAAAGAGAAGTTCCTGATCAGAGAATGCGATTGCAGAAAGCCCAAGCCGGGGCTTATATACAGAGCGATGCGCAAATATAACATCGACCTGTCGAAATCCTTTATGATAGGGGATTCGTGTACCGACATAATTGCAGGAAATACCGTTGGGATTCCAACGATATTCATAGGCGATCTGAAGTGCGATCTATGCAAAAAGCTCGGAGATATAATGCCGACATTCATTGCAAAGGATCTTACGGATGCGTCAAACAATGTCTAATTGTAGGGAAGGGAAAAGGAGGAAACAATTATGACAGCAGATTACATCAAGCGATACCTGGAGGAAACCAAGACTATCGCAGACACAGTTTCGCAGGAGGAGATCGAAAAGGGGATCAACATACTTCGCGAGACCAAGAAGAATGAAGGAAGACTGTTTATTCTCGGTGTCGGCGGAAGTGCGGCAAACGCATCTCACGCAGTCAATGATTTCCGAAAGATCGGCGGGATCGAGACGTATGCACCCACCGATAATGTATCCGAACTTACAGCCAGGACCAACGACGAAGGCTGGGAGACGACTTTTGCGGAGTGGCTGAAGTGCAGCCATTTGAATGGGAAGGATTCCGTAATGGTGTTCTCAGTCGGCGGTGGAAGCGAAACAACATCACTTAACATCGTTAATGCATTAAAACTTGCAAAAGAGCGCGGAGCAAAGGTCATATCCATAGTATCGCGAAGCGGCGGATATTCCAAGCAGGTCAGTGATGCATGCGTGCTCATCCCGGTCATCTGCGACGAGAGGATCACACCCCACGCGGAAGGATGGCAGGGAGTGATATGGCACTTGATGGTTAATTCTTTGAATTAACCATCGAGTGCCAGGCGGAGCGCCGCTTGAGCGGGTACGGTAACTATATCTAATAGAAAAACAGGAGGGGATTTTAATGAACGCAAGTGATCTTACAATTACCATATATGCAGACGGGGCCGACATCGAGGGGATGAAGGCCGAATACAAAAAGGGGATAGTGAAGGGATTTACGACCAATCCCACACTTATGAAGAAGGCAGGAGTCAAGGACTATGTAACATTCGCGAAGGAATGCGTAAAGGAGATCCCGGATCTGCCGCTTTCATTGGAAGTGTTCGCGGATGATTTTGACGGAATGGAAGAAGAGGCAAGGATAATATGCGGACTGGGAAAGAACGTGTATGTCAAGATCCCGATAACCAATTCCAAGGGGGAATCAAGCATACCTCTTATCAGAAAACTGTCTGCCGAGGGACTTCGGCTTAACGTCACAGCGATCCTCACAATGAAACAGGTCGAGGAGACAGTCGATGCATTTGCAGAAGGTACGGATAACATAGTGTCAATATTTGCCGGAAGGATAATGGATACAGGAGTGGATGCGGTTCCCATGATGAAGAAGGCAAAGGAGATCGCATCAAAGAAACCCGGAACTCTTACGCTTTGGGCAAGCTGCAGGGAAGTGTACAATATCATACAGGCGCAGGAGAGCGGATGCGACATAATCACCGTCACAAACGCCATTCTTGCAAAGCTTCCGAACCTCGGAAAAGACCTTGCACAATTGTCGCTTGAGACGGTACAGATGTTTGTAAACGACGGCAGGAGCTTGGGTTACAGTATTCGTGCTTGACAAAACCGCATGTTTGCGATATATTCTTTGTTGCGTATAAAAAAATTGCTTAATTTTACAGTGTTTTTGATGATAAAGAGAGCTTGAAAGGAGAATCATTATCATGGCAGACATCAAGAAACCTACAGTAACAGTTAAGAAAACTGTTGTTACTGAGCCTGAGAAGGCAAAGGAAGTGCTTAAGGCAGCTGTAGCAGAGAAGAAGGCAGCAGCTCCTGTAAAGGCAGCAGAGCCTGCAAAGAAAGCACCTGCTAAGAAAGCACCTGCAAAGAAGGCAGCAGCAAAGAAAGCACCTGCAAAGAAGGCACCTGCAAAGAAGGCAGCTCCCGCAAAGAAGGCAGCAGCACCTGCAAAGAAGGCAGCTCCCGCAAAGAAGGCAGCTCCCGCAAAGAAGGCAGCACCTGCAAAGAAGGCAGCTCCCGCTAAGAAGGCAGCTCCCGTTAAGAAGGCAGCTCCTGCTAAGAAGGTTGCAGCTAAGAAGGCACCTGCTAAGAGGAAAGCAGCTAAGAAGACAGTTCTTAAGACAAGTGCAGTATTCGCTATCAGCGACAGCAAGAACGTTTCAGCTGAGGCACTGTTCAAGCAGTACTATAAGACTGCAAAGGATCGTGCAAGATATGATCTTGGCATGAAGGTTTCAGAGATCAAGACCATCGATCTGTACCTCAACATTGCAGAGCAGAAGGTATACAGTGTCATCAACGGTGAGAAGAACGATTCATTTGATATGTATTTTGAATTCTGATCTGATCACGGAAAATGATAAATGTTCAAAGGGGACTAGTGATAGTCCCCTTTTGATTCTCCGTTAACGGTAATTGACAGCTTTTTAAACATGGGAAGGAAGAAGAAAAATGATCAAACTTTATGATGAAGGAGTATTCCTGGTCGATCAGACTGATATCAAAACGGCATCAGAGATGTCGGATCCCGGTGTTTCTGCCGAAGAGGCAAAAAAGAATACGATAGCCTATGGCATACTGAAGGAGCATAATACTTCGGATGACATGGAAAAGCTCAGGATCAGGTTTGATAAGCTGACCTCCCATGATATCACATATGTAGGTATCATCCAGACCGCAAGGGCATCGGGACTTGAAAAGTTTCCAATGCCGTATGTACTGACCAACTGCCACAACAGCCTGTGCGCTGTCGGAGGTACGATCAATGAAGATGATCACATGTTCGGTCTTACATGTGCCAAAAAATACGGCGGGATCTATGTTCCTCCTCATCAGGCAGTAATACACCAGTTCGCGCGCGAGATGCTCGCCTGCGGCAAAAAGATGATACTCGGATCGGATTCCCATACAAGATACGGGGCTCTCGGAACAATGGCAATGGGAGAAGGGGGTCCGGAGCTTGTCAAACAGCTCCTGGGCAGGACATATGATATCCCCCGCCCTGAGGTTGTGGCTGTATATATGAAAGGCAGTCCCAAACCCGGCGTGGGACCTCAGGACGTGGCTCTTGCGATAATAGGTGCTGTATTTGAGTGCGGTTACGTTAAGAATAAAGTAATGGAATTTGTAGGCCCCGGAGTATCTTCGCTAAGTGCCGATTTTCGTATCGGAGTGGATGTAATGACCACGGAAACAGCTTGTCTGTCATCTATATGGAGAACCGATGACGAGATCAGACAGTTCTATGAGATCCACGGTAGAAGTGAAGATTTCGTTCAGCTCGATCCCGGAAAGGTTGCATATTACGACGGGATGATAGAGGTAGATCTGTCAGAGATCGAACCTATGATCGCGATGCCTTTCCATCCGAGCAATACATATACGATAAGAGAACTGAACGCAAACCTTGAAGGGATCCTGCGGGATGTGGAAGAAAAAGCCAAGATCTCCCTGGGCGAAGATGTCTCACTAAAGCTTACCGATAAGATCAGGGACAACAGACTGTACGTTGAGCAGGGTATCGTTGCGGGATGTGCCGGTGGCGGATTTGAGAACATATGTGCCGTTTCCGATATTCTTGACGGTAAAGATATAGGATCGGATGAATTCACGCTCAGTGTATATCCGGCATCCATGCCTGTATACATGGAGCTGATCAGAAACGGATGTGCTGCAAAGCTGCTCCAAACGGGAACGGTATTAAAGACAGCTTTTTGCGGACCGTGCTTCGGAGCCGGAGATACACCGGCAAACAATGCATTCTCAATAAGACACTCAACAAGGAACTTCCCCAACCGTGAAGGCAGCAAGCTTCAGAGCGGGCAGATCTCGTCTGTTGCACTTATGGACGCAAGATCCATTGCAGCTACGGCAGCCAACAAAGGATATCTGACAAGCGCAACGGATCAGATCGAAGCAGATACACTGAAAAAGTATAAATACAGCTTTGACAGCACGATATATGCAAACAGAGTGTTTGATTCAAAGGGTATCGCCGACAGCGAACAGCAGATCCATTTCGGACCGAACATCAAAGACTGGCCTTCGATGAAAGCACTTTCCCGGAACCTGTTGCTCAGAGTCGTTTCCGTGATACATGATCCGGTAACGACAACGGATGAACTGATCCCTTCCGGTGAAACATCATCTTACAGATCCAATCCTCTGGGACTGGCTGAATTCGCCCTGTCGAGAAAAGACCCGAAATATGTGGAAAGGGCAAAAGAAGTAAGAGACGGAAAACTTCCGGAGATCAAGGATATAATACAGACGATAAATGAAAAGTTCCCGGGAACGGATACAACGAACACCGGTATCGGATCCACCATATTTGCCGTTAAGCCCGGTGACGGATCAGCCAGGGAACAGGCTGCGAGCTGTCAGAAGGTGCTCGGCGGCTGGGCAAATATAGCCAACGAATATGCTACCAAGAGATATCGCAGTAATCTGATCAACTGGGGAATGCTTCCGTTTTTGATCGATGAGGGAGATCTTCCTTTTGATAACCTCGACTATATCTTCATCCCTGAAATAAGAAGAGCAATAGAAGATAAACTGTCGGATATAGATGCTTATGTTGTCAAAGACGGCAAGATGACAAAGTTCACTCTCCATATAGCAGCGCTTACCGATGACGAAAGATCGATAATACTGAAGGGATGCCTGATCAATTATTACGCATCATAGGCTGAAAATGAGGTTCTGGGCAAGATTGTTTAAAGACAACAGAATGACGGCCGATACCGTGATCGAAGATTTAAGCGCCGACACGCGTACTCACAAAGTCTTTAGGGCACTGGAGAATATCAGTTACGAATTTGATATTCCCCGCCCTATCTGGCTGGATTCCAATATAGCCGACTTCAAGAGGTACTCCAAAGTCAGGTTTTATGCGGACAGCTTTATAGAAGAGATCCCTTTTGACTATATGGAATTTACCGTCCTCGAGGAGGACTGAACAGGGTTAAACATTTTTCATGTTTTACCGATATAACAGATAGAAGATGATGCATCACGCATTATCTGTGTCCGTATTTAGTGGACGCACTGTCACGACAGCATGGAGGGGCAACCAGGGGGAACGGATTCTCTTTATGAAGATCCGTTCTTTTTTTGTACCTTGATGCGGTGATACATTTTATGAAGGAGGGAATATTTGATAATCGCAAACAGTACTATAGGAATGGAATCCGCCAGAACCTATAATTCTGTGAGCAGGTCCGGCTATCAGAGAGGAGGCAGTATAATCGCATTTCCGGGGTTACTTGATGATGCGTGCCAGGCCGAAACAAAACAGGATGTTGAGCAAAATGCCAAAGATGACTTTGACGGTATCTTGGGCAGGATGAAGGCATTTGCCAAAAGCGGTCAGCTTGAAGACAAGATGCGCCGCGATGCGATGAACAGGATCAGGGTTGAGTGTATCCAGTTCCTGCTCTATATGCTCTTTGGGGCAAAGGGGCAGAGCGATACGGCTCTGTCGACAGCCGGTTCTTCGGGAGAAAATCAGGTAGTGTCGGCTGTTACCGAAAGCTACCAATACTACCACTCCGAAAGCGAAGAGACAAGCTTTACCACAACGGGATGCGTTGAGACTTCGGACGGACGCAGGCTGGAGTTCAATCTTGATCTGACAATGAGCAGGAGCTTTACCGAGTACTATGAGCGTAATGTTACGACAATGAAAACATTTACGGATCCGCTCGTGATCAATCTTGACTCTCCCATTGCGGAGGTATCGGATGTCAAGATAAGGTTCGATCTTGACTGTGATGGGGAAGAAGAGGAGATAAGTCACCTTAATTCTTCAAGCGGATATCTTGCTCTTGATCTTAACGGAGACGGTGTTATAAACGACGGAAGTGAATTGTTCGGCACTTCTTCGGGTGACGGTTTTGCCGATCTGTCCCGGTATGATCTTGACAAAAACGGATGGATCGACGAAGCGGATGAGGTATTTGATAAGCTTGTCATCGCGTTCATAAAAGAAGACGGCAGTCAGGAACTCGTAAAGTTAAAAGACAGAGATGTAGGCGCTATCTGTACGGGCAGTGCATCTACCGATTTTTCCTTAAATGATCTGTCGAGCAATGAGACGAGGGCACGTATAAGACGTACGGGAATCTTCCTGTATGAGAGCGGGATGATGGGTACGATCCAGCATCTCGATCTGGCAAAATGACTTGGTAGCCCCTGTTGTTTATGGTATAATCAGATCACGGGGGTAAGATTATTTGGAAGTTGATTTTAACAGTAAAGAGCAGGATATAACGTGGGAGGAGATCATCCTTCTTCACAATTCCGCTCTTAAGGAAATAGGGACAAAGCTGGAGATACTTAATGATGAATTCCAGCATATCCATCAGTATAATCCCATAGAGCATATTAAGTCGCGTATCAAGTCGCCCGAATCCATTGTCAGAAAGCTTAAGAAAAAAGGATACGAGGTGACTCTTGAGAATATGGTCAAATATGTGAACGATATTGCGGGCATACGTATCATCTGTTCGTTCACATCAGACATTTACCAGATCGCCAACATGCTGCGTAAGCAAAATGATATCAAGGTGCTGGCTACCAAGGATTATATTGAGAACCCGAAAGAGAGCGGGTACAAGAGTTATCATATGCTCGTCAGTATCCCTATCTATCTGTCGGATTCTGTTGTGGAAACCAAAGTTGAGATACAGATCAGGACTATAGCCATGGATTTCTGGGCAAGTCTGGAGCATAAGATGAACTACAAGTTCGAAAGCGATGCTCCCGAAGAGATCAAAAAAGAACTGTTCGAATGCGCGATGATGGTGGAGCAGCTTGATGACAGGATGCTGATAATCAATGATAAGATCCAGAGGGCAAAGAAAGAAGAGGCGATCTGGAAGATAGTATAAAATGAGGAGTGGCCAGGTGGATGAGAGTCACCTGGCCAATATTATGAAAAAATACATCTGGTTGTTTGGAGAATCCTCTCCATTGGAGATATTGTTAATATACCATCGCTTTATGAACAAATTATGAACAAACAATGAACATATAGTAAATGTTTCTAAACAAACCCAAGAAACAGGCAAGGGATTTGTAGATAATGCACAATACATTTGCTCGCGCGCATATATTGTGTTTTTTTGTGAAAAATGGTAAAATTATGCACGATATTTGGTGTTTGATCAACAATGATCATCATGGAGGTTGAAATGGACGGATTTAGAGAGAGACTTGGGGGAAGATACGATCGTTCGGGTATGAGAGGCTCGGGATATGAACGCCAGGCGCCGGAAGATCGTTATGAAAGCGACAGATTTGAAAGGACTCCGAGAAGAAATGCTCCCGAAGGAGTTTCAAGAGATGAGATAAATGAATCGGTTAACGAAGCGATAACAAAGAGCAACAGAGAACAGCTTAATGTCATTGCGGATTTCTTTGATGAAGCCAAGGCAGACAGGATGGAATCCGAGAGAGCTATCATTGATGCCATTTCACACAGCATAAATGATGCTTCCGCTGCACCTTCGCGTCGTGAACCTGCCGCACCCATTGCGGTTGTGGACGAGGCAAATGCCGAGACGCTTGCAAGGATAGAGAGGATAGCCGGTCAGAATGCCGAAGTTCTCTCTGAGAGCAATGAAATGCTCGTCAGGAATGTTGAGAGCCTCAGATCCAATGCGGAAGTATTGAATGAGTTAAAGAATTCATCATCCGAGCTCTCAGACAGGATCACAAGGAGCCTGCAGGAACTGTCAGCCAACCAGGCACCTCAGATGCAGGATCTTACGGTTGATTTTTCAAACGAAAAGAATGAGATCATCGGAGCCATTGGAGACAACAGGGCGATACTGAACATGATCCGCCAGGATGTTCTTAACGGCTTTGCCAAGAACTCCGAAGAGGAAGAGGAAGGTACGCCGACTCCGTTTACTGCCGAAGATGCGGAAAAGCTATATAAAGAACTTGAGGATCATGTACATAAGGAATGCGTAAAGTGCTACAGAAATGTTCAGTCGGCTCTTGCCGAGCAGAATACCGAAGAGAGTAACGGTCTTTCCAAGTCGGTTTCGGGACTTCGTATAATGGTACTGGTAACGCTCATATTGAACGTTGTATCACTTATACTTTACATACTTTACGATGTTTTGGGTATTTTATCTTTCTGATCTGATCTGCAATGAGTTTTTTTACCAAGTACGTTAATATCATCAAATACTCACACTATTTAGCAATGCTGGGTACAGCATTGCTAATTTTTGTAATTGCGCCGGGGATCACACGGATAGAGGACACCGGAAGCAATATGGTCAGTGTCTTCATTAACGGAACACAGGTTGGAACGGTCAAGGATTCTTCAGAGGTTGACAGCATGATACTGGAAGCAAGAAGGAGGATCGCTGCGGAAAGCAGCGGTCTTGTGCTCGTCAACTCGGAAGTGGTGCTGTCAGGTTCGACGGATGTTGTGGGATCGGTAGATGACCGTGAAACGATTGTGAACAATATCTATGAGGTCTTTCGCGAAAGCGTCATGAAGACCAAGCAGCCTGCCTACGAAGTCAAGATAAACGATTTTACCGTTAATCTTAAGAGCATTGAAGAAGTCATAGCCCTTCTTAACGCTTCCAAGGAGGAATACGATCCGGATTCCGAATGGAAAGTGTGGATGGTGACCGATAACACGCGGGAACTTAATGTGTTGACGACCAAGATAGAGAGGGTTTCCAAACAGGAAGAAGAGAATGAAAAGACTTCGGTCTTTCCCGTAGGGGGAGCTCTTCTGAGAATGGAAGAGATCTATGAATCGGCATATAACGATAACGCTGAGGACCAGTATGAATTCGGCGTTAGGAACATTGATTTTGATGAAAATGTGGAAGTGGTCCAGGCGTACGTTGACGGTAACAAGATCAGTTCTCTTGAGGATGCGATAGAGGCTGTGACCAAAACAAGCCAAAAGAGTAAAAAGTACGAAGTCGTGGCAGGGGATACGCTCGGAGCCATCGCACAAAAGAATGATATGTCCATCGCAGACATAATAAAGCTTAATTCAGCAAGCATCCCGGATGAAAAAGCAACACTTCGTGTCGGAGACGAGATAACCATTTCATCACCCGAGCCCGAGCTTTCCGTTGTGAGGACTGAGAGAAGGTATTACGAGGAGAATTATGATGCCGACGTCATCTACATAGATGAAGACAGCTGGTATACGAACCATACGGAAGTCCTGCAGCAGCCGGTGACCGGATACCGAAAGGTCGTTGCCGACATAACATACAGAAACGCGGAACTGACAAATACCGATATCCTGTATGAGAATGTTACGGTCAAGGCTGTCGCCAAGATAGTAAAGAGAGGAACGAAGACCCCGCCTACATATATACATCCTGTGTGGGGAAGGTTATCATCGGGATTCGGAGCGAGAAAGGCTCCGAAAAAGGGAGCCAGCACGTATCATAGGGGTGTTGACTTTGCGGTTCCTATCGGTACAGCCGTTATGGCGTCCTGCGGCGGAACGGTAACAAGGGCCGGTTGGGGAAGCGGATACGGATACTGCGTATATATACAGCATCCGGACGGAAGGAGTACCAGATACGGACACCTCAGTAAAGTCCTGGTCAAGGTGGGACAGACCGTGTCACAGGGTCAGAAGATCGCTCTTAGCGGTAATACCGGCGTATCCACGGGACCTCACCTTCATTTTGAGATACTGATAGGCGGTTCACAAGTAAATCCGCTCAAATATTTGCAATGATCGCTGTAAGATTTGTTAATAATCTCCGAAAAAATGCATAAATATTGCATCGTATATTTGGGGGTATTATAATTATTCTAATATGTTCGGATACAGAATAAAGCAGAGGAACAAGAGTTGGAGCAGTATATTGTAAAGGGCGGCAACCCCCTGGTCGGGGAAGTCGAGATCGGAGGCGCCAAGAACGCGGCGCTTGGTATTCTCGCGGCTTCCGTTATGACAAGCGAGCCCGTGACAATTGAAAATCTTCCTGATGTTAGGGATACGGCCGTACTGATCCAGGCTATGGAGAGCATCGGAACGAAGATCACGCGCATTGACAGGCATACGGTAATGGTCAATGCTTCAAATATAGACTCTATGACCATCGACGATGGTTATATCAAGAAGATCAGAGCATCATATTATATGCTGGGATCCCTTCTCGGAAGGTTCGGGACCGCTCAGGTTGCTCTTCCGGGCGGATGTAATATCGGAAGTCGTCCGATAGACCAGCATCTGAAGGGATTCAGGGCTCTCGGAGCCAAGGTGGAAGTATCAAGAGGTATGATCTCCGCTCAGACAGATGCACTGGTAGGCAATCATATATACATGGATGTGGTTACGGTCGGCGCGACCATCAATGTCATGCTGGCGGCGACCCTTGCAGTAGGAAAGACGATAATAGAGAATGCAGCCAAGGAGCCGCATGTCGTTGATGTAGCGAATTTCTTAAACAGCATGGGCGCCAATATAAAGGGCGCAGGTACCGATGTTATAAGGATAAAAGGAGTTGAGAGGCTTCACGGAACGACTTATTCGATAATCCCCGATCAGATCGAAGCCGGAACGTTCATGTTTGCGGCGGCCATCACAAAGGGCGATGTGATGATCAGAAATGTCATCCCCAAGCACCTGGAATCAATAAGTGCAAAGCTTATAGAGATCGGGTGTGAGATAGAAGAATTTGACGACTGTCTTCGTGTTGTTGCACCGAGGAGGCTTTCCAATACACAGGTCAAGACTCTGCCGTATCCCGGATTTCCTACCGATATGCAACCGCAGATAGCGACTACACTTGCACTTTCAGAGGGTATCAGTATAGTTACAGAGAGCATATTTGAGAACAGGTTTAAGTATGTTGGAGAACTCCTTCGAATGGGAGCCAATATCAAGGTTGAGGGTAATACGGCGATAATCGAAGGAGTCGACGGATTTACCGGGGCGATGATCTCGGCGCCGGATCTTCGTGCGGGAGCGGCACTTGTTCTTGCCGCACTTGTTGCAGACGGCTTTACAACCATAGATGATATCAAGTATATTGAAAGGGGTTACGAAGATTTCCCTGAGAAGATGAGGCAGCTCGGAGCCTGCATCGAAAAGGTTGAAACGGATAGGGACATTCAGAAGTTCAAGTTAAAGGTGGGATGATCCCATAGGAGAAGGTTTGTGAAGAGGGTACGGGTTTCAGACCTCCGCCCCGGAATGAAAACGGCGGAGGATGTTTTATCTTACAATAATCAGATGATCGTACCAAAGGGTTCAACGCTTGATGATAAGATGATCACGCGTCTTGAATTCTATTCGGTTCTTGCGGTCCGCATAATGGATGAAGCAGAGGATACTCCCGAACCCGTAAGCGGTGAGATCGCAGAAAATTCCGCATATTCCCAAAAAGTCAAAAACAGTAAACAATTCAAAAAATTCGAAGAATCATTTCTTGCGACAACAGAGAGTTTCAAAGATAATCTTAAGAATATCGCCGAGCTTGGCGGTGAGATAGACGGCGTACAAATGGTCAAAAGCGTTACCGATCTGATCACGGAGGATATGACCGGACTCAGCGTGTTTGACATGCTCCATAACATGAGGCAGTACGATGATTTTACATATATGCATTCAATGAACGTTGCACTTATATGTAATGTTTTCGGCAAGTGGCTTGGCATGCCGTCAAATGAAGTGGACATACTGACGCTTGGGGCGCTCCTTCATGATATAGGTAAGCTCAAGATCCCCGATACGATAATAAGAAAGCCCGACAAGCTGTCTCCGGCAGAGTACAACATCATCAAGACACATTCTCTTCAGGGCTATAATATCCTCAAAGATAAGAACATCGATGACAACGTCAAGCAGTGCGCGCTCATGCATCATGAGAGATGTGACGGATCCGGATATCCGCTGGGACTTACCGCAGATAAGATCAATTCGTATGCCAAGATCGTATCGATCGCTGACGTATATGATGCGATGACGGCTGCAAGAGTGTATCGCGGACCTTTGTGTCCGTTCAAGGTTATCAGTATTTTTGAGTCCGAAGGTCTTCAGAAGTACGATGGCCATTACATCCTTACATTTCTCGAACATGTCGCAACAACATATATGAACAACAGAGTTCGTCTTAATAACGGTTTGGAAGGCGATGTGATATTCATGAACAGGAATCAGTATTCCAAACCGATGCTGCAGTGTGGAGACAGATTCATCGATCTGTCAAGGGAGCCTGAACTGTACATAGAGACTTTTGTTTGATGAAACCGGATTTTTATGAAGACGAAGTGATAGAGGGATTTTATGTTCCTTCCATGCTTAAGAAAGCATGGGGAGTTCAGATGGATGTCCTGAGAGAAACAGACATCATCTGCAGGAGGCATAATATCCCTTATTTTGCGGACTGGGGTACGCTTCTTGCCACCATCCGTCACAGCGGTTACATCCCCTGGGATGATGACCTTGACATATCCATGAAACGCAAAGACTATGAAAGGTTTTTGCGGTACGCCGAAAAAGAGCTTCCGGAAGGATTTAAGGTAATGCATTTTAAAAATCATCCGGGGCATCTGTTCTTTGTCGCCAGGATCGTCGGCAAACCGAGGATCTGTTTCGAGGAAGACCATCTTACTCGTTTCCACGGATTTCCCTATATAGCAGGTATCGATCTTTTCGTTCTGGACAATGTGTGTTCGGATCGGGAGAAGGAATACTTAAGATCAAAGAAGGCCGAGTTTGTCCTCACGGTTGCCGACAATATAGCGGAGAACAGGACGGTCGGGAAGGAAGCGGAAGAACAGCTTAGGGATTGCGAAAAGTATACCGGACGCAGGATAGACCGTTCTTTAAAAGGCGAAGATCTGCGCGTCAGGATGTATGAACTGGTTGAAGAGCTGTTTGCGTCTGTTCCGGACGAAGAGTCTGATGCGCTCGTTCAGATGATGCCTTTCGGAATGTACGGAAACACACTCCATATACCAAAGGAGTATTATCGCGATACGGTAAGGCTTCCTTACATGGACACTGCGATGCCGGTCCCGATATGCTTTGATGCGGTCATGCGCAGAAAATACGGCAATTATATGGAGATTCATAAGGCGTGGGGAGGACATGATTATCCGTTCTTCTACGGACAGCATGAGCAGCTCCTTGCTACCCTTGATTTTGAATACCCGGCTTACAAAGCAACGCCTTCGGATATAACCTGCATGACAGACAGGCTCCCGGGCATCAGTGAAAGATCGGAAGAATACCTTGCGATCATTAAGAATAAGTCATGTGCCATAAAAGAAGGCGATAAAGAAGCGACGATCGATCTGCAGAAAGTCATGATCGAATTCGGAACGTCCATAGAGTCGGTTTACGGGGAGGGATACGGCCCGGTTCCGCTGCTGGAGAGTTCATGCGAGATATTGTATGACATATACTGCGGAAGTAAAGATCCCGACGTGTATGAGAAAACTGTTGAGCCGCTGAGCAGTGTTGTAAAGGACAGTATACTGGATCGGCACGATATAGTATTCATGCCCTTTGCCGCAAAGCATTGGAAGTATATGGAGCCTTTGTACCATAGATATAAAAGCGACGACAGGTTCTGTGTTCACGTGATTCCCGTTCCCTATTATTACAAGGCATATGACGGAGTGTTTACGGATGAGGTGTTTGATCCTGCGCAGTACCCTTCATCTGTCAATATAGAAGATTACAAAGAGGTCGATCTTGAAGGGATGCATCCCGATAAGATTGTCATTCAGAATCCGTTTGATGAATGGAATACCGTCATGTCAGTCCTGCCGGAGCATTATTCGGTTGTATTGAAGAAGTATACGGATGAACTCATATATGTGCCTTTCTTTGTAACCGATGATTTTACGGATAAGAGCGAGCGCGATTATATCAATATGGATCACTATGTATGTATGCCGGGTGTGATAAATGCCGACAGCATCATACTTCAAAGCGATATCATCAGGGATACCTATATTGAAAAGATATTGGAGTTTATCGGATCTGACAGTGAAGACATAAGAAGATCCCTTGAAAGAAAGATAACGGCAGATCCGGAGCTTATCATACACGATACGGATGAATGTACCGATGGCAAAGACAGTGACGGAAGGAAAACAATACTGTTCTATACATCGATAAGCAGTCTTGCCGAGGGAGGAAGCCGGGCCGTTTGCAAGATACGAAGCGCTCTTGATGTATTTGCCGCAAGCAGTGACAGGATCAGGGTAGTCTGGATCACGCGATGTTGCAGCGAACTTCCGGGATCGATCGATAAGATCACGGCGGATGGGTTTAAGGATGAGGTAAAGAGGTTCCTTGATATGAACATCGGGGAATATGTACAGGACCCGGACCCCTGTGAAAATGATGCTTTTGCTGGATCGTGCGATGCATATTACGGGGAGCCGTCTTCTGTCGCACTTAGTGTATTTTACAGGCATAAACCGATAATGATAATGAATTTGGATGTTTAGTACATATCTGAATATGATATAATCATCAGTAGACCAAAGACAGTAAGTGAGGTGTTTTATGGATTCCAAGATCAGATCGCTCGTGAAGAAACTTACTCTTGAAGAAAAAGTCAGTCTGTGTTCGGGATCGGATTTCTGGCACACAAAAGAGATAGAAAGACTGCAGATACCGTCTGTGATGGTAAGCGACGGCCCGAGCGGTCTTCGTAAGCAGGATCCCAGATCCGGTATACGTGAAGTCAATAACAGTATTGAATCGGTATGCTTTCCCGCGGCCGTAAACCTTGCGGCAAGCTTTGATACGGATCTGGTAAGAACCGTCGGAGAGGCGATCGGAGATGAATGTCAGGCTGAAAATGTTGCGGCGATACTGGCACCCGGATGTAATATAAAAAGATCACCGCTCTGCGGAAGGAACTTTGAATACTATTCCGAAGATCCTTATCTGTCAGGTAAGACAGCAGCCGCATATATAAAAGGTGTTCAGTCAAAGGGAGTCGGAACATCACTTAAGCATTTCTGTGCAAACAACCAGGAGTTCCGGCGCAACTCATACGATTCGAGGATGGATGAGAGAACCCTTCGTGAGATATATCTGAAGGGATTTGAGATCGCGGTAAAAGAGTCTTCGCCATGGACCGTGATGTGCGCATACAATATGGTCAATGGTATCCAGATGTCAGAGAACAAAAGGCTTCTTACTGATATTCTGAGAAAAGAATGGGGATTTGAAGGCATTGTCGTCAGCGATTGGGGAGCCGTAAGAGATCGTGTGAAAGGTATCGCGGCAGGACTTGATCTGGAGATGCCGGGATCAGGCGGAACTTATGACCGGCTTGTGATCGAAGCCGTACGGAATAAAGAACTTGCAGAAGAAGATCTTGACGCATGTGTTGAGAGGATACTTGATTTTGTATTTAAGGCAGCAATGAACCATGATGAAGGTGCAACATGGGATAAAGGAAAGCATCACAGTCTTGTCAGGGATATTGCCGGAGAATGCATGGTGCTCCTTAAGAATGAGAACAGGGTTCTTCCGATAAAAGGCAGTGATTATATCCTGCTTGTGGGAGGCTTTGCAAAGAATCCGCGTTATCAGGGCGGCGGTAGTTCTCATATCAGATCGGGAAATATCGATTCACTTCTGATCGGATACCAGTGGAACTCCAAGCTCATATACGAGGAAGGCTTCTCCGCCTTGGATGATAAATATGATAAAGCAAGATTCGAACGAGCTGTCGCAGCAGCCAGGGATGTTGATAAGGTCATCGTCTTTGCGGGGCTTCCGGAGTCGTATGAATCAGAGGGCTATGACAGGAAGCATATGGATCTGCCGCAGGTTCAGAACGACCTCATCGATGCGATAGCAGCCATTAACAGGAACGTGATAGTGGTCCTGGAGAACGGGTCGCCTGTTACGATGCCGTGGGCTGACAAGGTTGAGGGAATACTTGAAACTTACCTGTCCGGTGAGGGAGTCGGGGTAGCAACCGCACTTGCGCTTTCCGGAAAGGTCAATCCTTCCGGTCGTCTGCCCGAGACGATACCGCTCAGACTGGAGGATAATCCGTCGTATCTTAATTTTGCCGGAGACAGTTCGGTTATCGATTACAGGGAGGGCATTTTTGTGGGTTACAGGTATTACTCCCGAAAGAAAATGCCGGTTCGTTTTCCTTTCGGTCACGGTCTGTCATACAGTACTTTCTCATACGGCATGATGACAACGGATGCAGATAAGATGCTTGACAATGAAACACTTGAAGTGACCGTGGATGTCATCAATGAAAGTGATGTTCCGGGCAAGGAAGTTGTCCAGCTTTATGTTGAGGCCGATATCCCGAATACAAGGATCAGAAGGGCGGTCAGAGAGCTTAAGGGATTTTGCAAGGTATTTCTTGATGCGCACGAAAGGAAAGCAGTGAGCTTTATCCTTGATAAGAGCGCATTTGCATATTATGACGAGGAACTGTCTGACTGGTATGTTGAGCCGGGAGATTATCGGATTGAGATATGCAGAAACGCCGATGAGGTCATAATGTACAAAACAGTGACGGTTACGCCCAAGAAGCCTAAAAAGCCCGTATATGATGAGAACTCCGTATATAAGGATATAATGGAAGACAGCAGGGCAGCCAGGATCGCGAAACCGTTCTATGAAAAGCACCTTGGTTCCACCGAAGTCTTTGGAGAACATCCCGAGGACAGTCTGGCTGACATGACAATTCGAAGTGTGGTAAATCTCGGATTTGGTGATTTTTCTTACGAGGAGATGAGTGAACTCATAAACAGACTTAACGGGCGGAAAGAAGATTAGGGAGGAAGACAGATGTTTCATCACGGATTATTGACAAAGAAGAGAATGATCGCGGCTATAGCACTCGTATGTACGTTTTCTTTTGCAGTACAGGGATGTGCAAACGTATCGGTGAACACACAGAATGCGGTGGAGGAACAATCAGAGGATTCTCAGGAAGCAAAGACATCTGACGGTGATATTTCCGGAGAAGTCAAAACGTGGACGAGAAAGAGTCTTCTTCCGCTTACCAATGATGAAAGTGAATTTGATGATCTTAAAGCTGCCGTTCCCGCAATAGAGATCGCGGATGACATGAGCAATATCATCAATAATGAAGACTATGAGTACTATGATAAGGAATGGAAGGATAAGATCAAAAATAACGGTTTTGTTGTATCGGACGGTGCGGGAAAGGAGTTCTTCGAACTCTATGAGATGAACCGTTACGTACAGACGCCCAACTTTGTGACTGTTGATTCCATGATGCATACTTATCATATTTACTTTGCTTACCTGATGAGAGATATCGAGAAGGAACATCTGTATGACGGTCTTAGTAAGCTTACAAAGGGTATGCTGGAGATCTCCTGTGATCAGTATGACAAGCTGAAGGGAAGTGAATGGGAGTCTGCATCACAAAGAAGTGTTGCACTTTTTGCCGTTGCGGATAAGCTTCTTGACGATTCGGCAAAATGCCCTTCAGAGGTCGAGGATATAGTTAAGACCGAGTATGATCATATAATGAGCGCCGAGGGGATCGATACATCCGCTCTGACGGAAGAGGATGAAGATTACAGCCAGTACAAGCCGCGTGGATACTATGAAGGCGATGCTGTTCTGGAAAAGTATTTCCGGGCTATGATGTGGTACGGAAGACGTCAGTTCACTCAGAATAAAGAAGACATGGACAGGACTGCTTTTCTGATCACTCTTGCACTTGATAAAGGTGATCATGATCTGTGGAGCGATATATATGAGGTTACTTCCTTCTTTGCGGGAGCAAGTGATGATCTGGGATACTATGAATACATGCCGGCGATCATCGAAGCGTACGGTGAATCGGTTGATGTATCGTCCGTTGCAGGTAATGAAGATGCATGGAAAAAATTCCATGATCTTACCGGGAAAATGAGAGCCCCGAGGATCAATTCCATACCTATAGAAGATTCAGACGACGAAAGTAATGTGATACCCGGATACAGATTTATGGGTCAGCGCTTTACGATAGATGCGACCATCATGCAGGAACTCACATACAGAAGAGTGGGTGAATTCGAGGATGAAGACAAGAGACTGCTTCCGGATTTTCTTGATGTTCCGGCAGCCCTCGGATCTGATATGGCATATTCCATACTTAAAGATATGGGAGCGACCAAATACAAGAACTATGATAAGAACATGGAGACCATGAGACAGGAGTTTTCCGGAAACGAGCTTACGATCTGGAATGCGAGCCTGTATGCGGGATGGCTTAATACACTTCGCCCGCTTCTTGAGAAAAAGACAGATGGTTACCCAACATTCATGCAAAATGATGAGTGGATCAAAAAAGATATCGAGACGTTTGCAGGAAGCTATACCGAGCTTAAGCATGATACAGTGCTTTATTCAAAACAGGTAATGGCCGAGATGGGCGGCGGCTGGGATGATGAAAAGGATTTCAGAGGATATGTTGAGCCCGAGCCTCTTGTATTTTCAAGATTCGAGAATCTGGCAAAGAATACCGCGCAGGGACTTGATGAACTCGGATACCTGTCGCCGGCAGACAAAGATAATCTTGAAAAGCTTGCGGATCTGGCAAATAAGTTAAAAACCATATCCGTCAAAGAGCTTAAGGATGAGAAACTTACGGATGATGAATTTGAGCTTATTGAGACATACGGCGGCGAGATAGAGCATTTCTGGCTGGATGCCATGAAGGCACAGACCGGAGATGAGTATCCCTCATCCGAAAACTATCCTGCCGCACTCGTTGTCGACGTGGCGACCGATCCCAACGGACGCGTGCTTCAGATGGCAACAGGCGATCCCGCGATTATCTACGTTGTCGTTCCGGTGGAAGGAAAGCTGCGTATAGCTGAAGGAAGCGTATACAGTTTCTATGAATTTGAACAGCCTATATCCGACAGATTGACCGATTCCGAATGGAGAAAGAAGATGGGATTTTCCGTCGAGGATTATGATAACATGGTTCCTTACGGGAAGGCATACGATCATCCCGACTGGGCGACCGGTTACAGGTATGTCTATAAATACGAAGAATAATGAAACTAAGAAACACCATTCTCATTATAATCGCAGTTTTGATCACAGCAGCAATCGCTGCTGTGATTTTTAACAGATTGTCCGTGCTGCCGCCTGTCTGCAAAACCGTCATATCGCAGGACGGTAAGATCTGCATAACGGAAGACGGAAGACGGATCACCGTTTCGGAAGAAGACGAGGTGATCTGGCAGCTTCCGAAGGAAGTTCTTGCCCAGGACTTTCTGTTTGAAGATGTGGATCATGACGGACGCGATGAACTCATTATACTGTGCTGGAAGAGAGGCAGATTCGGAAAGAGAAGACCTTCTTGGGTTAAGAGGGATGAGATAGGCTGGTCGCAGCATATATTTATATATGAAGTTGAAGGAGACACGGTAAAGCCCAAGTGGATGGCTTCCGATATAGGAATGAAAGCGGTATCGTGGAAATTCGATGACGGGAAGCTGATCATTACAGACACCGACAATGTTACTACAGAGTGGGTTTGGATATCATGGGGATTGGAGAAACTGTAGATTTTATTAAAATGCTGTGATATAATTAATAACAGCGTAAACACGGATGTTTACCGATATAACTTTTAGTTATCGTATTGCATGGAAGCATGGGGGTACAAAATGGAAGCTATAAGAGAACAGAAGTTAGAAGCACTTAGGACGGCATCGGATTATCTTGACAGACTGATCCCTGCCATGGAACAGGTTATTTCAGAGATCAAGGGTGAAATGCAGGAGGATACGATAGATTTTCTTCTGCATATCATGGACGGATTCAATTTTATGATCGAGACATATAATGTTACGAGAGATATGATCAATGATCCGGAGCCTTTGATCAATGATGAGCAGCTTGAAAAGGTTGTCAATTCCCTCAGTGACAGTTTTTCGAAGAAGGATTATCCGGCGATATCGGATGAGCTGGAAAGCGATATAATACCTTTCCTGAAAGTGTTCAAGGAAGCAGCACATAAGAAGACTTCGTGATAATGAGTAAGCAGATATAAGAAATAAGCAGCCCTGCAATTGCAGAGCTGCTTATTTCTTATAAGGGGGCTCGGGAGAACAAGGACGCTCGCCCATTAGAAGCCTGTTTTGCGGGATGGACATGAGGACTCCGTCTGCTTTGCAGACACCTCATGTCAGTTAACAATAACTCGAAAACATCATTCCGCTGTAGTTGCTTGTTACGTACGGGGTTGCAAATCCATGTCCGGGATTCTTGTATGCAACTATTGTCTTCTGAGTATATTCCATCGGATCAAGAGCCACTTTGTTGGCACGTGCAAGAACTCCCTCGGTAAACTTCTTGATGGGTGCGAACTGATTCATGGCATCATCTTCACGGGCTGTCTGCGTGAGGAGATTATTGTCAATATTGATCGTTCCGTCCTCAGCAAAGTTAAGACCGATGGATTCGAGTTCAGACGAATACAACTGTGCAACCTTGTTCATCTCGCGTACGAGCTTCTTCGAGTAAGGCTGCGACTCGGCGTAGGAGTTGATATTATTGATGAATGAGTTGTAACCGTTCACAAGGTTTGAGATATTCTCCGTGACGGATTCAACGTCTGTCTTAAGACCGATGCTTGCAACGGATCCTTCTTCGCTGACCCCTTTGAGATTGATATCATACATCTTCTCGATCGAGAAGTGGTTGGAGAAGGTACTGCGCTGTTCCCCGTTCAAAGTAAACAGAGAGTTCTGCGGGTACTCTGTAACATCTCCTATACCGAAATAGTCAACCGTACCTGCGGTCTTATGCGTATTATTATCGGAAATAATGAAGTTCACGCCTTCAGAGGTCCTTACACCGGTGTCATCGGACTTGATCGAAAGGGCAACCCTGCCGTTGTCGTCGGTAAGGACGGAGGCATTGACTCCTATATTGGAACGTGTGATAAGCCTTGACAGCTTTTCTTCCACGATCTTGTTCGTATCGTTCTCTCCTATATTGAACTGGAATTCGTAGTCCATATCTCTTGCATGGATATCGAATGAATATGTTCCGGGTTCGAGTCCCATCTCATCAGGCTCCAGGAACTTACCGCGGTTTTCCTGAACTCCGGCAAGCTGTTCGACAGAGATCTCAAGTGTGGGTATTGAATCGGGATCCAGGTCGGCTCCGCCGATGAACGAAGCCTGAACAACGTCTTCATCACTGGATGCTACTGCCTTCTGATCGAGGTAGCTGTCCGAATCATCCATCGAAAGAGAAGAGATAACATTCTTAAGAGATCTTGCATTCTCTTTAAGACCCACTGCAAACTCCTGAGTAGACGGAGAATTGTCAAGCAGGAACAGGGGCGCTTCTTTATTCATCTTAACAATGGAATTATACAGACCACGAAGCTCGCTCTTCTTATGGGTATCATACTTGCTGTTGGTACCCGTCGGCGCATACGTGGTCAGGAAATGATTATAGACCGTAGAAATAGTTGTATTGTCAGCCATTGTTGCCCCTCCTTTCCTCCTTGAATGGTAAAGCTTCCCCGGATTCATTTCCGGGTCCTGTTCACAAGGAAATGAACAGACGCTCGGGCATAAAATGCTACTTTTATGCCTTTATACTACTCTCAAAGCTACAGAAAATCAAGGGTTTTTACCAAAAAACAGGGCAAAAAAGCGCCTAAAAAGCAACAATTATCAGTCATATTAATTGTTCATTATCACAATAAAACAAAAACAGCCCCAATATGTTGTGGAAAACGACAAAAACATTTCATTATCTGCCGGTTTTTCTTTTTTTTCGTAAACAGCAAAAACTCATTGACGAGCGATATGTACTGTGGTATATTATTCCGGCGAGACGAGAGAAGTCTTTTTTTTGTGCTACAAACATTCTCGCATACAGTTACAGACAAATCTCAAATCCAGAGAGGTGGAAGACATGCGTACCAGAATCACACTTGCCTGCACAGAGTGCAAGAACAGAAATTACGATACAAAGAAGGATAAGAAAACACATCCCGATCGTATGGAAACAAAGAAATATTGCAGATTTTGCAAGAAGCATACATTACATAAGGAGACTAAGTAATGGCAGAGAACAATAACGGAACAGAAGTTGTCACAAAAAAGGGCAAAGACTGGTTTAAAGGTCTTAAGGCTGAATTTCATAAGATCAGCTGGACGACAAAAGATGATGTGACAAAGCAGACGGTTGCTGTTGTCGTTGTATCTGTCATTCTCGGCCTGCTGATCGCAGTAATAGATTTCCTTCTTCAGACGGGGATCAATTTCCTTGTTAAACTGTAAGGAGGTATTGCCATGGCAGAAACGAACAACATGGAGCTTTCGGAAGAAAAGATAGAAGAAAACGCAGAATTTGCCGAGGACGCTGCAGAGGATAAGGGCCCCAAGGCAAATTGGTATGTTGTCCATACATATTCCGGATACGAGAATAAGGTAAAAGCCAATATAGAAAAAACGATAGAGAACAGACATCTTGAGAATGAGATACTCGAAGTACGTGTTCCGATGCAGGATGTTACCGAGGTTAAGAACGGTGTCAGAAAGACAAGCGCCAAGAAGATGTTCCCCGGTTATGTTCTTATCAACATGATAATGAATGACGTAACATGGTACGTGGTTCGAAATACCAGAGGTGTCACAGGATTTGTAGGACCGGGAAGTAAGCCGGTTCCCCTTTCGGACGGTGAGATGAAGCCGCTCGGCATCAAGACGGAAAATGTCTTCATCAATTTCACCGAAGGAGATACGGTCAACGTTATCGCCGGTGTCTGGAAAGATACGGTCGGCGTTGTTCAGCGTATGGATATGGGTAAGCAGACAGCTACGATCATGGTGGAACTGTTTGGTCGTGAGACGCCCGTTGAGATCAGCTTTGACGAGATAAATAAAGCAAACTACTGATGATAAGGTCGAAAGGTTATATGGCGATTACGCTTGCGTAAATCGCATAGTAACCTTGAGACCAAGAAGATATGAGGAAGTAGCAATTTACGAAGTGAATATGCGGATTCCGAATATCTTCAGAATTGCGAGAGTTTCGAAGAAACGGAGCAATTCGTATCATCAAGATGGATAAATATGAGTTCCATGCGGAACTGTGGGAGGGATTGTCCCGCCACTACCACATTTATATTTACAGGAGGCTATTATGGCTAAGAAAGTAGAAGGTTATATCAAACTTCAGATTCCTGCCGGAAAAGCAACACCGGCACCCCCGGTTGGCCCTGCGCTTGGTCAGCACGGTGTGAACATCGTTGAGTTCACAAAGCAGTTCAATGCAAGAACAGCAGATAAGGGCGATGTCCTTATTCCTGTTGTTATCACAGTTTATGCAGACAGAAGCTTTTCTTTTATTACGAAAACACCCCCTGCTGCAGTTCTTATCAAGAAGGCTTGCAATATCAAGTCAGGTTCGGGCGTTCCCAACAAGACAAAGGTTGCAACACTTTCGAAAGAGAAGTGTCGTGAGATAGCTGAAATGAAGATGCCGGATCTTAATGCAGCATCTATTGAAGCAGCTATGAGCATGGTAGCAGGAACAGCCAGAAGTATGGGCGTAACAGTTGAGGAGTAGGAGGAAGCTTAAATGAAACACGGAAAGAAATATGTCGAAGCTGCTAAGCTTGTGGATCGTGCAACTTCCTACGAGCCCGCTGAAGCTATAGCGCTTGTTAAGAAAACAGCAACAGCAAAGTTTGATGAAACGGTTGAAGTTCATATCCGTACAGGATGTGACGGAAGACATGCCGAGCAGCAGATAAGAGGAGCGGTTGTTCTTCCCAACGGAACAGGTAAGACAGTAAGAGTTCTTGTATTCGCAAAGGGCGACAAGATCACTGAAGCGGAAAACGCAGGAGCTGATCATGTCGGAGGCGATGAGCTCATTCCCAAGATCCAGAATGAAGGATGGCTTGATTTTGACGTAGTTGTTGCCACACCTGATATGATGGGTGTTGTAGGTCGTCTCGGTAAGGTGCTCGGACCTAAAGGTCTTATGCCCAACCCCAAGGCAGGTACGGTCACAATGGATGTAGCAAAGGCTATCGCCGATATCAAGGCAGGTAAGATCGAGTACAGACTTGATAAGACCAACATCATCCACTGTCCTGTCGGCAAGGCAAGCTTTTCGGAAGAGAAGCTCAATGAGAACTTCAATGCTCTCATGGAAGCCATTGTAAAGGCTAAGCCCGCAGCACTTAAGGGACAGTACTTAAGAAGCATCAGCCTTTCCACGACAATGGGACCCGGCGTAAAAGTTTCTACAGCAAAGTACTAAAATATGTTATCATGAACCCGACAGGTAACTGTCGGGTTCTTTTTTTGGTAATGAGATATGAAGACCGGATCGAATAAAAACAGAATACGGATCGTATGCGTGCTGACGATGTCAGTGCTGCTTCTTGCCGGTTGTGATATTAAGATAACCGGGGTATTTCCGCTTCCCAAAGTGACTGAAGCATCTAAAACTGCAGAAGAAGTATCGCCTCAGGAACAGGACTTTATCGGTCCCCCTCCGGTGATCTCGATAAATGACGACACAGAATCCGTGATAACCGAACATGAAGACGCAGAGGACGAGGCCGGGTTCGAGGAGATATATGATCCCGAAGGAAAAGAGTACTCGGTCATGACTGCTTCGCCTGATCAGATAACGCTGTCCTTTGTGGGGGATGTGGGTTTTGCAAAAGGCTATGCGACGATAAACAAGTATCACGGTAACGGAGATGATATTCACAAGAGCATTGATGACGGTGTACTGTCGATGATGCAGTCGGCCGATATAATGATGGCAAACAATGAGTTCCCGTACAGTGACAGAGGAACTCCTACTCCGAACAAGACATATACGTTCCGTGCAGACCCGAAGGATGTCCATATAATGAAAGATATGGGTGTTGATATCGTGGGTCTTGCCAATAACCACGCTTATGATTACGGCCCGGACGCTCTTATCGATACGATAGATACTTTAAATGATGCGCATCTTCCTTTTGTCGGAGCAGGGAAAAACATCGATGAAGCCATGCGGCCGGCGTATTTTCATGTAAACGGAAATGTTGTATCGATAGTGGCCGCAACGCAGATAGAGAGGCTGGGAAGCCCGGATACCAGGGAAGCCACCGCTGATTCTCCCGGTGTTCTTCGTACACTCGATCCGGCCAAAGCGGTACAGGCCATTAAAACTGCATCGGAAAACAGTGATTTTACGGTAATGTTCGTTCACTGGGGAACGGAGAGCACGGATCTGGTCGAAAAGAGTCAGCGTGATCTTGCAAAGGCATATGTTGAAGCGGGAGCCGATCTTGTGATAGGAGCGCATTCGCACTGCCTTCAGGGGATCGATTATATAGATGATGTACCCGTGTTCTACAGTCTCGGAAACTTTTGGTTCAATTCCAAGACACTGGATACATGCATAGTAACCGCTACACTTAACAAGGATTGTCAGCTTTCAAGTGTTCGGTTCATACCCTGCATCCAGCGCGGATCGGGGGTTGTAACCGCAAGTCAGGCTGAACATGACAGGATCATCGAGTACATGAGAGGCATATCCAATTATGCCGAGATAGATGACGACGGCTTTGTTACGAAGTCTGACAAGGATCATAATACCCAGAACGGCAAGAATACATCTCCCGCCCGAAAAGCAGAAGAGCCTGAAGATGCAGCAGTACAATCAGAACCTGCAGGAGAACAGGCTCCGGCAGCACAGACTCAGCCCGCACAGGAACAGGCTCCGAAGGAGGAAGCCCTTCCCGACTGGGCGGTTGATACGAATTGATACAATAAACTATTGACATGAAAGCGTCATTATGATAGTTTAGACAAGGTCGCTTAAGCGGCCGGCCGAAGACAGCAGGTGCGGATTTGCTGATAGGAGGGGCCCACGAGCTATCTTGCACGAAGTGCGAGATGCCACCCGGCGAGGGTTGGGAGGAACCTGTCTGCACCGCGAGCCCCCACAACATCCTCTTTGAGGATGTCGCTGCGACTCGATTGCTTCGCAATCAAGTCATTAAATGGGCGAGCGTCCTTCCGTGTAAGTAATAGTTTTATTCGCCTGCCGAGGAGATTACGAGTAGTATCACTATGATCTTATGCCCTCTCCGTCTTCGGAGCGGGCTTTTTTATATCAGAAGAGCCTCGTTTTCGGTCAAACGAAAAATCTGTAAAGGAGGTAAAAAATGGCTAAGGTAGAACTTAAGAAACCTGTTGTTGATGAGATCTCAGAAGTAGTCAAGGACGCACAGGGTCTTGTGCTCGTTGATTATCGCGGACTTACCGTTGAGCAGGATACCGTATTGCGTAAGCAGCTTCGTGAAGCAGGGATCACTTACAAGGTTTACAAGAACACAATGATGAACTTTGCATTTAAGGGAACCGACTTTGAGGCATTATCACCTCATCTTGAAGGCCCCAGTGCCATCGCCGTATCAAAGGATGATGCAACGGCGCCCGCACGTGTTATCGTCAAGTTTGCCAAGGATGCTCCCCAGTTAGAGCTCAAGGCAGGCGTTGTAGAAGGCGTGCTTTATGATGCAAAAGGAATCACAGAGATTGCCAAGATCCCTTCAAGGGAAGAGCTTCTTTCCAAACTGCTTGGATCACTGCAGTCTCCTATTTCAAATCTTGCCCGTGTGCTCAATCAGATCGCACAGAACGGTGGCGGAGAGTCAGCTAAGGAAGCAGCACCCGCTGAGGAAGCTGCAGCACCTGCTGAAGAAGCCGCACCCGCAGAAGCAGAAGCACCCGCAGAAGCAGAAGCACCTGCCGAGGAAACAGCACCTGCTGAAGCAGAAGCATAGGCAAATAGGAGGGGCCCGCTTGGCGAGTCTCAATTAAAAAATCAAGTATAGTTAAACATAATAAGTAGGAGGAAAATAAAATGGCAAAAATGTCAACAGCAGAATTTATTGATGCTATAAAAGAGTTAACCGTTTTAGAGCTTAACGATCTTGTTAAGGCTTGTGAAGAAGAGTTCGGCGTATCTGCAGCAGCAGGCGTTGTAGTTGCAGCAGCAGGTGCAGCTGACGGCGGCGCAGCAGGCGAAGAAAAGAGCGAGTTCGATATCGAGCTTACCGATGTAGGTCCCAACAAGGTTAAGGTTATCAAAGTTGTTCGTGAAGCAACCGGTCTTGGCCTCAAGGAAGCAAAGGATCTCGTTGATTCGGCTCCCAAGATCCTCAAAGAGGGCGCTTCCAAGGAAGAAGCTGACGATATCAAGGCTAAGCTCGAAGCAGAAGGCGCAAAGGTTACTCTTAAGTAATCGATATTGTTCATTAAAAATCTAAATATTTTTCTTGACTCAAAAAAGAGCTTGTGTTACCATGGATAACGCACTATTGTGGTTCCATAGGCTCTTTTTGTGCGCCTTTTTTCGGAAAAACCGCTAAATATGGGGGTTTCGAAGGATGCGTCCACAATTGTGCTGTGTTGAAATTTAAATAGAAAAACGGGGTGAAAACGTCAATGGAAAAGAACAGGATACGTCCGGTCACAGTTGGCAAGAGCACAAGGATGAGCTTTTCGCGTCAGAAAGAAGTTCTCGAGATGCCAAATCTCATCGAAGTACAGAAAGACTCTTACCAATGGTTTCTGGATGACGGTCTGAAGGAAGTCTTTGCGGACATCTCTCCGATCACTGACTACAGCGGACAGTTAAGTCTGGAGTTTGTTGATTTTAAATTATGCGAAGAAGATGTCAAGTATTCTATTGAGGAATGTAAGGAACGTGACGCAACATACGCAGCCCCCCTTAAGGTCCGTGTACGTCTTTACAATAAGACGGATGACAAGATCATAGAACACGAGATCTTTATGGGTGACCTTCCTCTTATGACAGCAACCGGCACATTCGTTATCAACGGAGCAGAGCGTGTTATCGTCAGCCAGCTGGTTCGCTCCCCCGGAATCTATTACGGAATAACTCATGATAAATTCGGTAAGAAGCTGTACTCATGTACGGTGATACCAAACAGAGGTGCATGGTTGGAGTATGAAACGGACTCCAATGATGTGTTTTTTGTGCGCGTGGATCGTACCAGAAAGGTACCGGTTACGGTACTGCTCAGGTCACTCGGGCTTGGCACCAATCAGGAGATACTTGATCTGTTCGGTGATGAGCCGAAGATAATGGCATCTTTTTCAAAGGATGTTGCTACCAACTATCAGGAAGGTCTTCTTGAGTTATATAAGAAGATAAGACCCGGTGAGCCTCTTGCGGTTGAAAGCGCAGAGAGCCTCATCAATGCCATGTTCTTTGATCCGAGAAGATACGATCTGGCTAAGGTCGGTCGTTATAAGTTCAATAAGAAGCTCATGCTCCGCAACCGTATCAGAAACAGGGTACTTGCTGAGGATGTTGTGGATCCCAACACAGGAGAGATCCTGGCAGAAGCAGGTGCGACGGTCAGCGTTGAACTCGCCGACAGGATCCAGAATGCCGCAGTTCCTTATGTAGTGATACAGGGCGAAGAGCGTAACGTAAGAGTTCTTTCCAACATGATGGTAGACATTACGAGCTTCATAGATTGTGATCCGAAGGAGCTTGGTATTACAGAGCTTGTTTATTATCCTGCTCTTCAGGCACTCCTTACGGAATATGCCGACAGACCGGAGGAGCTTGCGGAAGCAATATCCGAATCTGTTCATGCGCTTATACCGAAGCATATCACTCCGGAAGATATTTTTGCTTCCATTAACTACAATATGCATCTTGAGTACGGTTTCGGAAACGACGATGATATCGATCATCTTGGTAACCGACGTATCCGTGCGGTCGGAGAGCTGTTACAGAATCAGTACAGGATAGGTCTTTCAAGACTTGAGAGAGTCGTTCGTGAGAGAATGACAACACAGGACCTTGAAGGAATTTCCCCTCAGCAGCTTATCAATATCAAGCCCGTAACGGCTGCCGTTAAGGAGTTCTTCGGTTCATCACAGCTGTCACAGTTCATGGACCAGAACAACCCTCTTGGTGAGCTTACTCATAAGAGAAGACTCTCAGCACTCGGTCCCGGAGGTCTTTCAAGAGATCGTGCCGGATTCGAGGTCAGAGACGTTCATTATTCCCATTACGGAAGAATGTGTCCCATCGAGACACCCGAAGGTCCCAACATCGGTCTTATCAACTCGCTTGCATGTTATGCGAGGATCAAAGAGTACGGGATTGTTGAGGTACCATACAGAAAGATAGACCAGTCCGATCCGGAGAATCCCACGGTTACGGATGA
>JAGAFR010000064.1 GCA_017612555.1 Lachnospiraceae bacterium
CAGACAGGGTCCCTCCGCTCCGCGGTATCCCTATCTGCATACCACGGCTAGCTGGATTTGAACCAGCGAATGCAGGAATCAAAATCCTGTGCCTTACCGCTTGGCTATAGCCGTAAATACTATAACAACTTTTGTATTATAACAAGACTATCGCATTACGTCAAAAGGAATTTCAAGCTATTGTTCCGGAATGTATTTTCGGAGCATGTCTTCAAGGCGTGATACCTCGATCGGCTTGGAAAGATAATCGTCAAATCCGGCTGACAGATACATCTCCATTGCGCCGTTTATCGCATTGGCCGTAAGGGCGATCACTTTCGTATCGTCGGAAATGAGTCCTTCCTCGCGGATACGCTTTAATGTTTCCATTCCGTCCATCTGCGGCATCATATGATCGAGCAGGATCAGATCATAATGATCTTTTTTGAGAAGCTCGAGACACTCGGCTCCCGATTTACATGCGTCAGGTACGACTCCGTTAAGCTTCAACAGGCTCTTGGCCACCTTTATGTTCATTATGCTGTCGTCGACGACAAGGATACGGGCATGGGGCAGATACAGCTTTGTCTTTTCCGCGGTATCCTTACCCATCTTCTGATTTTCTTCATACTTTCCGATCGGCCTTGCATCAACAATGATCTGACGCAGTTCAAAGCAGAATGACGAGCCTTTTCCGTATTCACTCTTTACGACCAGTTTGCTGTCCATCATATCAAGAAGCTTGGTGACGATGGACATTCCGAGTCCGGTGCCTTCGATGTTCCTGTTGCGTTTTTCCTCTAAACGCTCAAATGACTCAAAGAGCTTACCCATGTCTTCTTCTTTGATGCCGATGCCGGTATCGGTCACATCGAACTTAAGGTTTACCGTATCTTCCGTCTTGCTCACCATATCTACCGACAGGGTCACACTGCCTTTTTCCGTGTATTTGACGGCATTTGTCAGAAGGTTCATAACGATCTGGGTGATCCTGACATCATCTCCCATAAGAGACCTGGGGATCGTTTCATCAACTTTTACGTTGAGAGCAAGCGATTTCTCCGCTGCCCTCTCCGATACCGAATTGACAAGGCCGCGGATCATGTCCGCCACATCATATTTGACCGGCAGGATCTCCATTTTTCCGTCTTCGATCTTGGAAAAATCAAGTATGCTGTTAATGATCGACAGCAGTGTTTTTCCTGCCGAGCGGATGTTGGCCGAGTAATCGAGAATCTCTTTGTCATCCGACTGGCGAAGGATCATTTCATTCATTCCCAGCACTGCATTAAGAGGAGTACGGATCTCATGCGACATCTGTGCAAGGAACCGGCTCTTGGCCTTGCCGGCAGCGATAGCTTCATCCGCAGCTTCCTGCATACGCTTGTTTGCCGTATCCTGAAGCAGGATCATATCCGACATCAGACGGTAGATCATTATTATGGCAAATAAGAATGCGATCAGGCAGATGCTGCCATAAACCACAACTTTACCGTATATCTTCCATACATCCGAGACAACGTATATCTTGAAATCTGATTCCTTGTTCTCTGCTGCGACAAGTATACGGTATCTTCCGTCATAGTCCCTGATCAGGGTAGTATGCTCTTTATCCATCACGGCATCGGCATATGGACTGTCCGCAACACTAGTGCTCGAATCAAGTGACATCTGATAACTGCCGTAAGGATGATTTATGATGTCACCCTTCGGATCAACAAGGAAAGCATAACCGCTGTCCGTATAGCTGTCTCCGAGGATATCGATAAGCTTGTCCATGAAGAAGTCTATGCCGAAGATCCCGAGAAACTCACCTGTTTCCTGATCCTTTACGACCTTGGAAAATGTTATGCAGTACCCACCGGTCTGCTCATCATAATAGGGTGAAGATATACTGAAGCCGCCACGTGCGAGTGTATCGATATACCACTGCCTGTCCTCTACGTGCCAGTCGGCATCGGGTTCCCATCCGTTGTTCATGTATACCGTATGCTCAAGGTCGGGATTGGTCATGTATGAAACGGATATCTCAGGGTATTGCTTCGTAACCTTATCAAGATATTCGATCGTCCCTTCATAATCATCAAGCATCTCCGGTCTTGAGGCTATCTCGGTACAATATGTGTCAAGAAGTGTCTCCTGCGTGTTGATCCAGTCGGAAACCTCATATTCGTATCCGGAGGCTTCCCTCTGCATCATCTCGTTGCCCCACCTGTAGGTCGCCGACAGATTCGTATACATGCTTATCAGCATAACAGCCGCCATTGCGATCAATATGAGCATCCTGAACCTCTTGTTGACGGCTCCGAGTCTCTTACCTTTTCTATTGCTCTGCTCTTCCTTTTCGGTACGTATTATGCTCGAATATGACATTATCTGTCCGATCATATCGGACAGACGCTCTCCCGCATCATGTATCCCCGCAAAAGCCTCTTCATAATCTTCAAGGGTTCCAACGTTCGCTTTGCTGGATCTGTCCAGGATCCGGTTTATCGGGCCCCGCAGTTCCTCGGTGATACCGTCCATGAACTCGTATCTTGACCGGAGTGCCTCTTCGACCCTGTTCTGGTTTCTCTGGGCGCGTACATACAGGATCATGATCGCAGCGAGCAACGCTATCGTTAACCCGATCGCGAAGAACAGCTGCAGGTATGACTCTTTGTACAACGTCCAGTCATTTTCCCCCACGATAAGAAACCACCCTATCTCAGATCTGGTGGCAAATAGATTTTCCGTCATTCCGTTTCTTCTGATCTTACTGTTAACAACACTGTCTCTGTTCTTGGTAAGCGAAAAAACGCCTTCATATTCGGGAATTGCTTCTGAAAGATTCTTTCCGACATACTCCGCATTGGAGCATCCGACGATGATCCCCTCTCCGGTGAGTATGACTGCCTCACCGGAGCCGGCGGAATACATCATATTGATATAGTTTTGGACCGTTGAAAGAGAATAGTCGACCGCTACGACCGTATCTTTGTCCGGAAGCATGACCGACACCGTGTAACACATGTCGCCGGTAACGACATCAACATACGGAGGCGTTACATAAGGTATCCCGGGGGCTCTGGCAGCTCCCACATACCATCCGCGCGATTCCACATCAAGGCTTGACGGATCATCAAGTCCGGGTAGTACGCGCCATCTGCTTCCCGCCGCATATACGTTGAATACTCCGCTGTCTTCTTCGGACAGCCTGTCTATCTGTTCGTATATATAATCCGATACAGCCTGTTCATCGTCAGAAACATGCTCTATATCAACACCCATCTTCATTGTCAGCTCTTTGGCTCTGTTGATGGTCGTCTCGAGCTCGCTGCTTATACTGACAAGGCGGTATCCGCCAACTTCCCTTGTCTGCCTTGATGTCATGCGGAACACAAGCACCATGTCAAGTATCATGACAAGCACCAGAAGTATTGAGACGATCGCTATGATATAGTTTCTGTTTTTATCGGTTCTTGCGGTCACTCTTTCCTCTTAAATCCGTAATCTGTTATTTGATCGTGATACCTGTGATATGCGGATTGGGACCTTCATACCAGTACATGAATCCCTCACAGTCGATCTTGTCGCCGATCTTAAGTGTCTTGGCAGTCTTGTAGACATCGGTATCAGGACCCGTAAGATAAGCCCTTACAAGGAATGTAAATGTCTGTCCGTTCTTTGATACGTTAAAGTATACATCATTTCCTTCCTCACCTGATCCGTCCCAGTTGTAGAGGAAAGGAGCTTCGTTTCCGTTTCCGTCTTTTGATGCCACGATCTCGAGATCCTTAAAGGATACAAAACGGTTCATCTCATCCTCAAGAGCATCCTTGCCGAGAAGATCAGTTACATCTTTTGCTTCGGCTATATATGAGCCGTCCTCGATCTCAAATGTCGCATCGGTTATCTCGACTTCTCCCGACCACTCGGACTTGAAACCTTTTGCCTTGAACTTGGTTCCGGGAGTAAGCTTTGCTGCCTCGTCTTCGGTACAAGCCATCTCATAAAGGAAGTATGCGCCGTCCCTGTCAGCAGCATATACCGTAACCTTTCCGTCCCACCATGACTGATGAGCCTGAACATACGCTTCTATCGTAACTTCGGAATCAAGCGGTGCAGCCTTATACTCTTCATACGTCATGACACCTTCCGACTTCTTTTCCGTATCACCACCCTTGCCGCATGCCGCAAGTGCAAGAACGCAGGTAAAAGCCATCGCAACTGTAAGTAACTTTTTCATATCGATCTCCTTTTCAAATCACCTTTATCCGCCGAAAACGCGGACTTGATAGCATTATATATCATGGGGAAAAATAATCAAGAGTGCAGGCGCTGCACAAGAAGTCTTCGGATAAAGACAGCTCCTATCATAACCCAGGCTGCGATAAGTGCCGCGATCAGAAGCTTTGAAGCAAACGGGAGAGGGCCCTCTGCGTCACTTTTGTCCCCGTTTTGCCTTCGTACATCGAGTTTATAGAGGCTTCTTACGTCTTCATACGTCTTCTCTATAAAATCCTCGTCCACATCGGTTCCGCGTCTTGTCGCTTTCGTCACGTTTTCCACAAGCGCGCCCGCTGCATCCCGAAGCGATGCCGAACCGTTGAAGACCGGGGTCGTAAAAGTATTGGCCGTATTATCAAGCAGCATCTTCGTCGCATCCATCTTGACACCGTAGTGCTCACTGTCTGTTCCGGAAAGTGCCAGGTACTCCATGTACTCTTCGCTCTGCCTTGCCTTACTCGTAACCGGTACGTACCCTTCTGTCTTGGAATACGCGATCTGAACTTCATTTGTAAGAAGGAACTGCGTAAACAACCACGATGCCAGCACTTCCTGCGGATCCTCCTTGTTGAACACACACACGGAAGGCCCCTGGGAGATCATTTTCGGATGATCGGGATCAAACTGCGGTATCGGACGCACTACGGTCGTAAACTCCTTCCTGTTTTCTTCCGCGATGTCCGAAAGAGGCGCATCCGCCCCCATCCATGTTGCGCCCGCGGTTGAGTCTATAGCGAACACGCACTGTCCCGCATTAAGAAAATTGCCGGGATAGCTTGATATCTTGAACGTTGAGAACGCCCCCGTCTTTGCATGCTTTGATACTTCCAGAAGGAGCTGCGTTGTCGTATCATTGAATATCTCAATATCTCCTTCCGGTGTGGAGTAAGGCGCATTCTTCTGACGCAGCTGGGATATCATCATGTTGTCGGTCGACTTATATATGAACGGTATCATCACTTTCTGTCCGTTCAATTTAAAATCCCCGTCGGAATCCTTTTCCATCGCCTTCTCGGAAATCTCCCACACAAGATCCCACGTCAGTATATCGGGCACTTCGTATCCCATGTCATGAACCATGTCCTCATTGATATAGATGGCCTCTGTAGAGCGCATGAAAGGAAGCGCATACAGCTCATCCCCAAGCCTGCACTCGCCCAGGAATTCAGGTATTATCTCGGAAGCCTTCGGTCCGTCAAACCTAAGCCTAGCCCCTCCAAGACCGTAATCAGGAGAAGAAGCAAGCCCGTCAAGCACCGCGACCGTATTGACTCCGCTCTTATATGTCGCTATATGATCGGGATAGGTAATGCACACGTTTGGTGTCGTGTTCGTTGAAATGTTCGTTATGACATCGTTGTAGATCCTGCCGTAGTCGTTGTAAAGCCGCAGGTTTACGTTTATGTTCGGATACAGCGCCTCAAAGTCGGAAATGGTCTTTTTGTATATGTCGCTCTGAGTCTTGTTCGTATCGTTCTTGGCCCAGAACGTGATATTGTATGTCCTGCTCTCGTCAAACTCTTCAGGCATCTCAAATTCCGGAAGCCCCTTTAATCCGTGGCATGCGCAAAGCGACATCATCACCGGAACAAGAAATATGAGCAGCGACAGCCTTCCTTTTTTCATACTCATCCCTTTGTCCCTCCGGTCGCAACTCCTTCCATGATCCTGTCACGGAACGCCAGGAAGAGTATGATAAGGGGCAGTGATATGATCACGACCGCAGCCATCATTGCAGGGATATTCTCCCGCCCGAACCCGTTCTCACGTATCTGCTGTATACCGTTTGATACAAGGAAATATTCCTGCTTGTCCGTGATGAGCCTGGGCCACACAAAACTGTTCCAGCACTCAATGACTTTGAGTATCACGATCGTTATCATCGTGGGTCTGCATATTGGGATCAACACACGGGTCAGATAACGAAAATCCGATGTCCCGTCCACCTTCGAAGCCTTGTAAAGATCATCTCCCACCTGCTCGAAGTTTTCTTTCAAAAGATATATATAGAATACCGACGTGACCGACGGAAGTATGAGTCCCGTGAAAGTGTTTCGAAGATCGAGCTTCGTGATCGTAACAAAATTGGTTATGACGACAAGCTCCTGGGGTATCATCATCAGCGCGAGAAAAAGAGTGAACACGGTGTCCTTTCCCTTAAACTCAAGCCTTGCAAAAGCAAACGCCGCAAGCGTGATAACGATCAGCATTATAGCAGTCGTGGCCACCGTGAAAAACAGCGTGTTGAGAAGATACTTTGCAAGGGGCACCGCCGTAAAAGCATCGACATAGTTCGAAAGCGTCGGTGACGTCGCGTAAAACTTCGGAACGTACTCTCTGTTGTATGAGCTGTAACTTTTGATCGACGAAAGTATCATCCAGTAGAACGGGAACAGGACGATAAAAGCCCACAGCGACAGACACAGATATATAAAGCTGTTCCTTATGATCCTTGCCTTGGCGTATTTCATCTTTTACAGTACCCTTTTAGCTTCGTTGCTTATAAGAAGGTTGATCACGGTTATCGTAAGAACGATCACAAAAAGTATTATTGCGGCTGCGGATGCATACGACGGATACCCGCCGGAGTCTCCGTAGAGCATGTCATAGATGTAGCCGACGATGGTATTCATCCCTGCGGAGTTAAGATCCGTACCAAAGAGCGCCACCTCGTCAGAGTATGCCTTGAATGCTCCGATAAACCCGGTGATCACAAGATAGAAGATCATCGGCGATATCATCGGAAGCGTGATCCTGGTAAACATCCTCCAGGGTCTTGTCCCGTCAACCTCCGCCGCACTGTAGTACACCTTCGGTACAGACGCGATCGAGGATGTCAGTATCAGGATCTTAAAAGGCAGTACGACCCATACCGTATACAGGCACATGACGAACATCTTTGCGGCATACGGTCCGGTGATAAAATCAACACTCTCTCCTCCGAACAGGTTGATCAGGAGATTCACCAGTCCGTCGGAATATGCGGTCTTTTTAAACAGGATCATGAACACGAGTCCAACCGCCAGAGTGTTCGTAACATACGGAAGAAAAAAAATCGTCTGGAACAGTTCCCGAAGCGGCCCTATCGAAGATAGCCCCAGGGATATGAAAAGAGCCAGCAGCGTCGAAACAGGCACCGTTATCATGACTATGATAAAAGTATTTTCAAGCGCCTGAATGAAATAAGGATCCCGAAGGACATACGAATAGTTGTATGTCCCCGTTCCGAAATATGACTGTGTTGCGAAATTGAACCCTTCCTCGAACGAGTAGATGAACACGTCAAAGAGGGGATATAGCATGAACGCTGCAAGAAACAGTATCGCGGGAAGCAGGAAGAGCCACCCTTTTAGCAAGCCCTTCTTATCCATTTCCTACCTCAAACCTTATACGTTCCTGCGTATTCTTATCAAATATGAAAACCTTATGAGGCTTAAGCGAAAATCGTACTTCATCCCCATGCAGATCGCGGACGCTGTCAGCATCGACTATAGAGCGGATCAAGCCTGTCTCGCCGGTAAAAGCAGGATTTTTCGACACGATGGATACATCCCTTCCCATCACCTCGATCCTCTCGAGCTTACACGAAAGCGGTCCGCCGTCGGGCCGGAATCCCTCCGGTCTTATCGCAACAAATACATCTCTTTCCGTATTAAGATCACCCGATGACAGTACCGGGTCCTGTCCAATAAAAAGCTTCCCGCCCGAAGTCTTTCCTTCAAACACATTGATCGGAGGCGTTCCCAAAAACTTTGCCACAAAGAGACTCGCCGGATCGTCATACACATCCTGTGGACGACCCATCTGCATCATCTCTCCGTCCTTCATCACAACGATCATGTCGCATATGCTCATCGCCTCATCCTGATCGTGCGTAACAAAAACGGTCGTGATGTTCGTCTCTTTCTGAATGCGTCGTATCTCTTCCCTTGTCTGCAGGCGTAGTCTCGCATCAAGGTTTGAGAGCGGCTCGTCAAGAAGGAGTACCCGCGGAGTCTTCACCAAAGCGCGTGCTATCGCGACTCTTTGCTGCTGTCCCCCCGAAAGCTCGGAAGGTTTTCTCAGGAGAAGCCCGTCTATCTGCACAAGCGCCGCGGCTTCCCTTACGCGCTTTGCCATCTCTTCCTTCGAAAGCTTTGCATCCCCGCGCAGGTTCTCAAGGGGAAATCGGATGTTGGCTTCAACCGTCATATGCGGATAGAGCGCATAGCTTTGGAACACGAGCCCTACACCCCTCTCCTGTGCCGGAAGATCAGTCACATCCTCATCATCAAAAAATATCCTTCCTTCGGTCGGCTTCTCAAGACCCGATATGAGATTGAGCGTCGTTGATTTTCCGCATCCCGAAGGCCCAAGGAGCCCCACGAGCTTTCCGTCCGGGATCTCAAAATCAAAATCATTTACGGCAATGACCTCCCCGCCCTGTTTCTTGTCCATGTTAGGAAACTTCTTGGTCAGATTCTTAAGTACGATCTTCATTAAATAATTCTCCAAAACGACAGCGATTTTTCATCCGGCGTTCTCGTATATATATAGTGAAAGGGTAAAATATAAAGGAGTCACTATAAAATGGATACAATATTAATGGCACTTGGGATCATAGGTTTTTCATTCTCTTCCATGACTGTATACCTCTTCATGGTTTTCAGATCCATGCACTGAATAATACGTTCTATTTTTGCGCCGTAGCTACGAACTCATCGATAAGGTCACCGATCAGCTTGATCGCTGCATCATATGTGGCATCATCGAGAGGATCTACTCCGGCTATCGACAGAAGCGTTGCGGGATCGGCTTTTTTTCCTGCCTTGAGGAAATCCAGGTAAGCGTCAATCTCTTCCTGCCCCTTCTCGTCAACCTGATTACAGATCGATGCGGCATATGTGATCGAAGACGCATACTGATATACATAATAGTTACTGAAAAAATGATCGATCCTCGTCCAGTCGGTGCCGGCTTCATCGAGTATCGTGATATCATCCCCGTAATACAGTTTCGTAAGCTCAAGATATTTCTTCGACAGATCATCGGCGCTAAGCGCCCCTCCGTTTTCTATCGTCTTGTAGCAGTAATCCTCAAATTCCGCGAACAAACATTGGTTAAGTATCGTTTTGTTGAACAGCCCTATCTCCTGTTCAAGCCAGTAAAGCTTCTCTTCGTCGCTCTTTGCATTATCGATCATATACCTGTGGAACATGATCTCATTCGCAGTTGATGCGACCTCCTGAGTGAAAATATTGGGACAGTTGTTGTAATAATTCTGATTTTCAGCGGCATACTCGGAATAGACCGCATGTCCCATCTCGTGAACTATAGTTGAAGTATAGGGTTCTGTACCGTCAAAATTGTACATTACGAACGGTGTCGTCTCATTCCCACAGAGCAGTTCATAAGCCCCTCCCGCTTTTCTGTCCGCGGGGTATACATCTATATGAGGGCTTTCGATTATCTTATCAAACTTTTCAAGATAGTCATCTCCCCACACGGCGATCGCGGCTCTTCCGGTATTGACTGCCTCTTCATACGATACCTGTCTCGGTGAATAATCCGAAACCATCTCGAACGTATCGAAGCCCATCATTTCATCAAGACCCTGAAGTTCCTTCTTTGCCTTGAAGTATTTATATATATGCGGAAGCAGATCATGGGCAAAATCGATTATCTTATCGTATACCTCCGGTGACACATCAGTGTCCGCAAGAGCGGCTGCCCTGGATGAATCATACCCCTTTATCTGTGCCTCGGCCCAGTTGGCACGCATCTGTCCTTCAAGCAACGAGGCATAAGTATTGGCATACGGAGCTCTGATGGAAAAATGGAGTAAGGCTATCTCCTTACGAAAATCATGATCGTATTCATCATCGCTCACTATCCTGAAGTATTCCTCTTCGGTCAGTTTCCCTTCAGTTCCGTCAGGGTATGTAAAAGTAGGGATAGGGAGCTCGGCAAAATCAAGGATATTCCGGGTGTTCAGGTTATTTTGCGCGGTCTTCATAAGAGCCTTAACCCTTTGTGCATCTTCGGACAGAATCACATAATCAGGATTCGTATACTGTCTCATGGCATAAGCATAAGGTGCAAGCCGCTCATCCGAGAAGATCGCTATACGCTTCTCAAGCGGCATCTGCATGATCTCCGCATCCTCAAATCCATATGCGATGGCTTGTTTTTGAAATACCTCGTTGTATCTGGCTGTTGCCTTTACCGCCCACGGATCCGTTGCGTCAAGCGCATTAAGGAACTTTGTATACATTGCTGCCCTGTTTATTATCACTTTTATCTCCATAAGCGAGGGATTCTCAAGATCGTTAAGAAGCCCGTCGACACTGTTAAGCGTTCCGCGAAGCTTGTCTATCTCGGGTATGAGTTCTTCAGCCCTCTTCATATCGGCTTCAAATGCATCCTCATCGGCATACAGGCATGTAAGGTCCCACTTCGTCGGAAGATCGGTCAGAACCTTATCCTTTAAATCAGTCGTATCCTTTAGATCGGTGGTATCCTCATCCGGTCTTTCTTCCGGCTGTATCTGTTCGGTACTGCCGGCATCTGCGGAATTTGCAACACTTACGTTACATCCGGTCAGGACCGTTGATGCAATAAAGCATGATGCGAGGAGTAAGCAAATAAAGCGGGTATTTTTCCTGTTTGTCATATCGACTCCTTTCGGTGGCATGATCTTAGGGAACTATCTGCCCTTTAGGATACCATAGAAGTATCGGTATCATCAATTCCGGATATTCAAACGACGGCGTAAACTGTTCAGCACCATCTTTTTATCGGCGCTCCATTTCGGAGCAATGAGCAGTTTCTTATCTCCGTCTCCGGTCAATCTGTGTATCACCATATCATCTGGAAGTACATCAAGACACCTCTTGAGAATACCGGTATATTCCTCAAGGGTCAGACATGAGAACCTGCCTGCAAGATAATCTTCGGCAAGGTCCGTTCCGCGAAGGACATGAAGAAGCTGGAGCTTGATCCCCTGTACGCCGCTTTGTCCCACGTATTTGACCGTTTCGGTCATATCTTCGGCCGTCTCACCGGGAAGCCCGAGTATGACATGCACGATAGTCTCTATGTGCCGCTCCTGCAGGTTCTTTACCGCTTCATCATAATCAGCAAGAGAAAATCCGCTCCTTATATATTCGGAGCTTTTCTCATGAATGGTCTGAAGTCCGAGTTCAACCCATACGGGCTTGATCTCGTTTACCTGCGATATTAGATCCAGCACATCATCCGGCAGGCAGTCACACCTTGTGGCGATCGATATGATATCAATGTCCGGATGATCCGCGGCCTCCATGTATATCTTTCTTAACTCATCCACGGGCGCATATGTATTGGTAAACGGCTGAAAATAGGCGATGTAGCCGTATCCTTTTTGCGGGAGCTTATCTGCGACTCTTCTTTTTGCGAGCTCTATCTGCTCTGTTATGGAGATCCCCGGATCTTCCGCAAACTCTCCTGAGCCCAAACAGAATATGCAGCCTCTCCTGCCCTTCGTTCCGTCACGGTTAGGGCAGGTAAAGCCTGCATTGAGTGCCAGCTTATAAAGCTTTTTCCCGTATTTCTGTGTGATGTATTCGTTTAAGGTTCTCTGTCGCATTTTTCTTCGAAAGAATATATAATAGTGTTTAGAATATATTATCAGACAGAAAGTGAGGTGTAACCTATGGAACTTACGAAAGAACTGAAAGAGAAAATCGAAAAGGCAGCGACGAAAGAAGAAGCCAGGAAGATCATCGAGAACGCCGGCATAGTCCTTGACGATGCAGAGTTAGACCGTGTTGCAGGCGGAGACGACAATATTCCCAACATTCCGCCTCCGTTTTTACCGGATATTTGATCCACGCCTTATCATGTTTGATATCCTTACACAGAACCGAACCGTATTGCCTGTTCATTTCCCGGATAAAGGCTGTTGTGACCGGCTGCCTTTCTTATATTTCCGCTTGTGATATCGTTATTACGGTGCCATCCACCCTTTCTCAACGGCACGATCCATGTTGATCTCCATCCAACGGTACACTTCCGGCATGAACTCCTTTACGATGGCGGCACGTTTTTCAGCGTCCCCGCGTGCAACTCTTCCGTTCCCCCAGGTGTGACCGTCAGTCAGCGTATTATGAAGGAAGGGCTGGATCCTGTCCATGCAAGCGGCAAACTTCGCATCCGGTGTCTCCATGGCATCAAACTCTTCCCAAAGGCTCCGGATCATCTTTCCCTGATCGGGCGGAAGCTTACCGAACAGCTTGTCCGCAGCAGCCTGTTCCCGTTCTGCCTTGTCCAGATTTCCCTGTGCATCATATGCAAAAGTGTCCCCGGCCTCTATCTCAACGATATCATGCACCACGCACATCTGTACGGCTCTTCCCACATCAACCGGCTGTACGGCATACTCGGAAAAGAGCATAGCCATCGCCGCTATATGCCATGAGTGCTCGGCGTCATTCTCCCGCCGGCTCTTGTTGATCAGAAGCGTACGCCGCAGGACATCTGTCATCCTGTCGATCTCGGCCGTAAACAGGAGCTGCTGGTCCAGCCTTTTATTTCCGCTTTCAAGAAAATCATCTAACATACGGCATCTCCTTTACCGGTGCGAAAACGTATAGCTTCATCTGCCGGAATGGGCTTGCTGAAATAGAACCCCTGTATCATGTCTGCGCCGAAGCGCTTGAGTCGTTCGTACTGCTGTCTGTCCTCGACTCCTTCTACGATCATCTTCTTACCCAGGTCGTGAACAAGCCTGATAACGTTATCTATGAAGCTGTCCTTACCCTCCACGAGATAATTGTCCACCAGTGACTTATCCAGTTTGATCACATCAACGGGAATGTATGTCAGATATCCCAGAGACGAGTATCCCGTTCCGAAATCGTCCATAAGAAGTCGTATTCCAAGCGCCTTGAAGCGGTCAAACAAAGCATCCGCCTGCGCGGTCTTATCAAGGAAGATACCCTCAGTGATCTCTATCTCCAGAAGCTCCGGCGGAACATTGTATTCCCTGAGAGTCCTTTCGAGAAAATCAATATATCCGGAGTCGCTGAGCTGATTGCTCGAGTAGTTGACCGAGACGGGATAGAGCTCGCGTCCTTCCCTGCGCCACATAGCCAGCTGCCTGATGACCAGTTCGGTCGTTATCCTTCCGATGCGCCATATCCAGCCGTTCTTCTCGGCAACGGGAATGAACTTGCCCGGACTGAGCCCCGGTTCCTTCATACGCACCAGTGCTTCAAAACCGCTCGTTACTTCCGTTTTAGAATCGACCTTGGGCTGGTACAGGATCACAAAGCCGTCGTGTTCGATGGCATCCTTGATCTTCTCGACTATCCATTTTTCTTCGCGGGCTTTTGCTTTCAGTTCCTCGGCATAGACGAACACGCTGTTCTTGCCGTGTAGCTTCGCCTCGCGCATTGCAGCTTCCGCGTTTTCTATATGTTCTTCGGCATCCGCCACTCCATCCGGCTGCGATATTCCGATACTGACACTCATGGTCAGATTGTTATGTCCGATCTTCATCGGATCTGTAAATGTCTTCTGTATATCCCGGACTATCTGACTGTCCGGCTCCGCAATGATACCGGGTATCAGGAAGAGGAACACGTCGCCTCCCTGGCGTACCACCTGAATGCCTTTTGGTTCCAGTTCCTTACGGAATCTTTCGGCAAGTAACCTTAAGAATGCATCCGCAGTCGCATGTCCGTATGTTGAGTTAACGCTCTTAAATCCCGAGATATCGGCTACAATAACAGAGAACATGGGGTTTTCTTCCATGATATCCTTAAGCAGCGGGATCGCACTGTTCCGGCTCCATATATCGAGCATATCATCATGCGTTGTCTGATATACAAGCTGTTCCCTCTCGTCCTCAACTTCCTTCTTCAGGTAGTAGACGCAGTTCTCGCGATGGTTAAATCCATTGTGGATCGCATATGCCATGTCGCGGCACGTATCGTATCCGCACGAGGAACAGTTGATCTTTCGCGATTCCTCGGTATCCTTGCGCATCATGAGATAGATCAGTTCGAGATCGCTCTCATCCGGAATACGTTCTTTTATATTTCCTGATAGATCGGTGTATTCTCTCAGATAATCGTTAAGATCAAGATCCGAAAATTGTTCGTTCAAAAGATCCAGGCGCTGACCGGGTGTAAGTTCTCTTGCCCATGCGCCGTCACTGTCGCGCTTGACACTCTCGCGTATCTTTAAGAGATTCCCGAGAGCCTTGTCGTTTCCCGAGATCTCGGGATCTACGGCAGTACCGCATATGCATCCGTTTTCGCAGTTAAGCGCGTCATACAGAAGGAAAGCGCTCGTCCCGTCAGCTATCGTTTTGGCATTTTCCCGCAGATATTCATACAGACGTTTCTCGCCGCCTATCTCCCTGATGAATGTATCTTCACCGAGAAGCCAGCGTACATTTTCCATAAGGCCTCCCGGAGTGGGATAAAAGCTTCCCAGGCCGTATTCTATCTCGTCAGTGACGGGATCGGCATCAAGCCCATGGCTTCTTACATACTCCATCAGGTGCGAGAAAGTGACATTATATGATACGAGTCCCCGGTTCTTCGGGTCGTCTATCTCAAGCTTCTTGGCGATACACGGGCTTATAAAGGCAAACCGCCCTGTAACACCCATCCTGCTTTTGGCATAGATCGCCGCACACATCAAGGGGCTTTGTACAGGAAACAGTTTAGGGATCAGTTCGGGATGGTACTTCTCAATATAGGTCACAACGGCCGGACAGGGCTGTGAGATACCTCCGTGAAAATCATACCGCTGAATATAGTTGATATAACCCCAGGTCGTTATGTCGGCACCGAATGATACGTTGATCATCCGATTTACGCCCAGGTTCTTAAGAACGCCGAGTACACGTCCGTATTTATCGGGATAGTTTGCCTTGAAAGCGGGAGCGATAAGGATCGAGATATCCTCACCGTTTGAAAGATCTTTAAAGAAAGCTTCTGTGTCATCCATATATTCACGTGCATTATGCTCGCATGCATCAAAGCATGCACCACAGGCAATACATCGTGAACTGTCGACCATGATACGGGATCTGCCGTTCTCGTCTGCTTCGGTAGAAACGCATGCGCCGACACAGCTGCACGTAGCAATGCATTTGTTACAGCCTACACAGTTATCATTTGTGAATACGAGACCACTCATAAGAATCCCCAAAGAAACAAAAATACCGCCATTTGAATATATCACATTGGCGGTATGTTATCAATTATTCGCTATGTTTGGGATATTAAAAAAGAAAGTTACAATTTTTACGTAAGAACTTATAATAACATGTAGAAAGTGAGATGATGCTTATGGAACTTGCCAAAGAACTGAAAGAAAAAGCGGAGGGAAAGAGAACCTTCCACCACCTTTTTTAACCGGGTTTTTAAACATGAGAAATATAACGAGTAAGATTATATTAATTTCTGTGTTGTGCTGTATTGTTTTTCAGACAGGATGTACGGTAAACGTTAATCTCAATAATGAAGACAAAACAGTTACGGTCTCAGCGAGAAAAGTCATTCATGAAGAAGAGTTCGGTGGTATATACATCGATCTTTCCAGAGAAGATTTTAATGCCCTGGGATTTGATTATGGCGACGAAGTAAGTATATATTTTTCGAACGGTTATAAGCTTGAGAACATTCCATATTATAACGGGTATTACGCTAAAACCGGACAGCCTTTGCTTGTCGGCTATCCCGGTTATCCATATATAGAGGCTGCCTTTAATGATGGTGAATCCCTGTGGACAGTTGCGGATATGGCAGAGGGCGATACGGCAGATATTTCGCTTATCAAAAAAGGAAAATACCTGGACATTCAAAATGCCAGAGATATTCACTATTCAAATGACCGGACATTATATTCGTCGGATGAGGTTTTTGCAAATTTCAGAAGTGTAAATGCCGGTAATATCTCAAAGAATATACTGTACAGGTCAGCTTCGCCCTGTGACAACATATGTGATCGTGCAAAATATGTTGACAGATTGATGCAGGAGGCAAATATCAGGTTTATCCTTGATCTTGCCGATGAAAAGGAGCAGATACAGAATTATATATCCGATGATGATTTTGATTCACCATACTTTTTATCTTTGTATGATGAAGGGTATGTTATTCCAATGGCTCTAAATACGAATTTTGCTTCTGCCACGTTTCGTGAAAAACTGGCTTATGGTCTTAGGAGCATGACTGTTCACGACGGACCGTATCTTGTTCACTGCACGGAAGGAAAGGACCGGACGGGCTTTGTATGCATGCTTTTGGAAGCCTTATGCGGTGCAAGCTATGATGAATTGATGGATGACTACATGATAACCTATGCGAATTATTATGGTATTACCAAAGAAAGTGATCCTGACAAATACGAAATCATAGTATCAGATGTTTTTCTTCCCCGTTTGCAATTCATAACAGGAGATAATTCTGATCCGTCGAAAGCTGATCTTAGCAAATGTGCAGAGGAATACTTAAAATCATCCGGTTTGACAGATAGCGAAATTTTCGAAATCAAAGGAAAACTCATAACGCAGAGTGCGGAGAAATAGGATTTTGACATAGTTTTTGGGGGTGGATAGTGAGACTCCCAGGCGGCGTGCTGTTCTTCCTTTGAGGAATACGTAACTCCCGAGAATACATGCGGATGCCGTCTTATCATCTTTTCCGACACAGTTTCTGCCACGTCATCAAGCGTGAACAGTCCCTCCTCCTCGGCGATCACGGAATGAAACACCACCTGCAACAGCAGATCCCCGAGTTCCTCCTTGAGATTATCCGCTTTCAGATCTCAGTTTCTTAACAATGCCATACAAACGATCTATTTCAGCCATTATTCGCTCATAACTCCTTTATAAAAATCCACCTGTGTATTATATCATCTCCACAAAATTCACTTTCACGTACTAAATCGAATTTGTTTGCATTTCACAGAATTTTGATTTCAGGCACTTTTACCTTACCCGTACCATCCACTCATGTTATAATGTCCTCACATTTTAGACGACACATCTGACCAATTCTTTCTGTCAGATACCAGGAGCTTTCCTCCGCTTGAAACGCCATCATAATAATCTTATAATACAAAGGAGAGTAGCTTATGCAAAAGATTGATTGGCACTCCGGTTTTGTGTCAGCCATGAAGCTCGAACTTGTCGAAAATGAGAGGGATCTTACATACCACGAAGAGCATCCGATTGCAAACAGATCTCAGCGTATAGATCTACTCATTATCAAGAACGAAAAGGGTTCAAGAATCGTCAATCCCATCGGGGCTTTGTTCTCGCGATTCAACGTATGCGAATACAAAAGTCCGGAACAGTCTTTGACCTACGGCGATTTCTACAAAGTGCTTGCGTACACCGGTCTTCATCTTAACGAGACATATGATAAGCGCTTCAATGCCAACGATTATACAATGACATTTGTAAGAGAGCCCCATCCCTACGATCTCTTTAAAAGGCTTCGCAAGGACGGCTTCGATATCTTACCGGAACGGCCCGGGATATACAGCGTATCAAATAACCTGCCATTTAAAACACAGGTGATCGTTACAAAAGAGATTCCACCCGAGATGAGTTCCTGGCTCAAATGCCTTACAAAGCGCGGAACAACCGATAATCTCGAGTGTATTATAAACAACACACGCACGCTGGACGAGCATAACAAACAGCATGCCGACAATATAATGAACATATTCACAGCCACAAACATGAGCTTTGTGGACCAAATGATCAAGGAGGAACCTTCCATGTGCCAAGCCGTTAACGAATTATTCGCCGATGAAATAAACCAAATGAAACTCGTAATCGCCGACAAGGATTCTCAACTTACTAATTTAGTCTCGCAACTTACGCTTATGGATTCTCAGCTTGCCGATAAGGACATCCTTATCGCGCAGCTCCAGGCCGAACTGGAAAAATACAAGAACCACGCAATTAATTGAATACAAAAAACTTTTGCAAGATTCTCGCACTCAACTATATGAAAAGGGAAATCCCAAGTATGACATATGACTGATATAGGATTTGATATACCGGACAACAAAAAGATACGAGTGATAGTAGACACGGACGCCGCCTGCGAAGCGGACGATCCGTTTGCGATAGTCCATGCACTGCTCTCTCCAAAGCTCATAGTAAGGGGTGTTGTTGCAGAGCACTTTAATATGCCTCACTCTATGGAGGATAGCTACAACGAGATATCCGCGATAAAACAGGCTATGGCTATCGAATTCCCCTCATTCATGGGACAGTCCGGTCCGCTGTCAGAAGATACATATGTCTCTGAAGGAGTGGATCACATCATCAAAGAATCTCTTGCCGAAAGTCCCTATCCGCTCTTCATCCTCTGCCAGGGCGCCATAACCAATGTCGCCATGGCAATAAAGACAAACCCTTCAATAATAGGGAAAGCAACAGTGATCTGGATAGGTACACACGGCGAAGAAACTGTCGCACCTTTCAAGGAATTCAACGTGGGCAACGACATAGAAGCTGCCAATATTGTACTTAAAAGTGGGATCGATCTTTGGCTTGTTCCATCGCAGGTCTATACAACCATCAACATAGGGATCGCAGAGATAAAGCGCCGCATCAGCCCATTAGGCAACATAGGAAAGCACCTCTATGAAAATCTGATGGCTTATAACTTCTCTGACGGCGCAGCATGGACGCAGGGCGAAAGCTGGTCTTTAGGCGATTCACCTGCCATCGCCATTGCCATAAACCCGGGTTGCGGACACTTTAAGACAATAAATGCTCCGACCATAAATGCGGATACTTCTTCGTCACCGGATACTAAAGCCCCAAAGATACAGCTCTATACGGATGTCGACAGCAGATATATACTCGAGGACCTGATCGCAAAACTTGAACTATTCTGTTCCTGAACCCAGTGCTAAAACCGGTATCAGACAACCACTCTTCATTATCTTGCAAAGCCTAATAACTAATCATTCTTATTTATCAACCGCGATATCCATATGAGCAGGCATGCACCTATCACGGAAATGATGATCCTGCTGATCCATCCCGATTCATCGATACCGACTAAACCGCCCAGCCATCCGCCAAAAAGACCGCCGAAAAAACCGAGTATTATGTTGAATATAACGGAATGGTGAGTCTTCATGATCTTCCCGGCAAGCCACCCCGAAACACCGCCTATGATCACAGCTGCTATAAACGACATGTTGCACCTCCTGTTTGTAACGTTTGACAGTTCTATATATTTTACCACAATGAGCTATTCAAGTATATGTCCGTTCGGCTCCCTTGATTTGCTTTCGCCCTCTTCTCAATCTCCGGCTGTTGATAATTGATCAGATCGGGAGTAGAATTATCGCATAGAAAAAGAGGAAGGAGCCACCAACATGAACGAAACCCGCAAGGATGAAAATGTGAATATACAGCCGCTATCAGATTCGGATCTTGATGAGGTAAGTGGTGGAGATGATGGCAGTAACGCATGGAGGATTTGTCCGCAGTGCGAAACACCCATGACAATCAATTCTTTTGCCGGTGGAAGGAGCCACTGTTCTTGTTCTCAGTGCGGCAAAAGTTTTATTCATGGGGTCTGACCCCGTTATTGGATCTTTTTTTCCAATGTTTTTTCGTAAAATGCTTTTCCCCAATTCCTTAAAATAGCGTTATACATGTTTAATATATTATAACACAAATGTACGGCTCACTGTTCATCGGCTCTGGGGCACAACCGCAAGTAACGCCTGCTGTTGTTCTATGCCGATTGTATGGCGAGATTTCTTTATTCCGGTGATTCGTTTCATCTTAGGTAGTTCTCCGTTTTGCCCAGAATACTTCAAACTATCAGCATTTCTGCCTCATTCCTCATCAGGTACCAGAACCGAAACTACCTTCTCGATCATGCCGGAGGTAAGTCTGATATCCCCGCTATGTATAACCCTGTCCATGTCTGCCTGTGTATCCAGTATAAGAGGGGATTCCACCGGGCTGTTTCGCTCCGTCAGAAACACATATCCGTCTATCCCCACATCTATGTAATGCGCCTTAAGAACCTGTGACAGTATGAATATCTGCCGCTTTACCTGCGCCATCGGATTCTTTACCCTCGTCTGCTTAAAGCCTCCGGCAGGATATATAGAGGTCTTTAGCCATTCGAAGTCATCCTCATCCCCGATAAGCTGTCCGTCATAGTTCTTGACCTCTATGATGAAGATCCCGTGACTGTTAACAACAAGGTTATCAAGCTCTGTCTGCTTGTCATAGGCGAATAAGGGAACATTTGTAAGGAGCACGTCATCATCCGTAAGGATCTCCCGAATAAGGGTTGTTGCAAACTGCTCCCCGAGCCTGCCCGCACGCATTTCCGGCGACTCTACTTGAGAATGCCGGAAAACAGCAATAAGGATGATGATAATGGCAAATACGTCAAATGTGATTATAACGCCCATCCTTACCGGATCATTCATAATCTTCGGTTACCCCTGCACTTCTTAACGAAAAAAGATATTACAAGAAGAACAGCCCCTGTAATACCAAAACCTTTTGCAAGATTCTCGCACACTCTAGCGCGCTGCCCCATCTTTTGATAGAATTCCCCGGGCCCATCCATTACCAGTCCGCCCTGATAATAGAACCATGCGCTTAATCCGTAACATACCAGTGCTACTATCAGCAGCACTATCGCCGATATCATAATCTTCTTTTTCATCTAATGTTTACCTTTGATGGAAGTTTTTTCACAATTTGTTCACGGAGGCTTTTCATTAGGTCATGCCCCCGTCTTTAAGGCTCTTCTTGATAAGGGATTCATACATTTCCTCAGTTTCCTTTATTGCTTTATCTGCTCCTTTTCGCACTTGCTTATTAAACATCGTGGTATTCTTTATTGCCTCTCCATCCCCCATACTAACAAACGCATGATTAGAACAATAGTTTATATAGACTTTACTGCCAATAAATTCCAATTTATCATCAACGTTCCAAAGAGCAATATTATTTCCGCTTCCAAAAAAGGATTTATACATAACTGTTATGAAGTGACCTCCTGTCAAGTACTTTTTTAGGAAATCAATTCACCCTTCCTTTCTTAAGTTTTAACACTGGGTACAGAGGCAGAGCCTCAGACTAACAGTCCCCGGCCTTGGCCACTCTGTTATTCGTGGA
>JAGAFR010000065.1 GCA_017612555.1 Lachnospiraceae bacterium
CGTATCTCGGTCTTGTCAGAATAGTAGCCAAAATGGCAAGTGCCAAAATAACACCTGCCGCTACGCTGATAATTATCGTTTTTTGTTTTGCGGTAAACTTGTTCCACCACTCCAGCACCTTCTGGAGCATTTCCTTAAGTCGGTCTACCATTGTGTTACTTCCTTGTATTAATACTAGAGGTGTGTCGCGCATTTGGATCGACTACGTCGATGTGCGCTCCACGTGTAGCCAGGGTCCCACCGCTTTGCGGTTCCCCCTAGCAACATACTAAACCTGAATCTGCATCAGTTCCTTGTATGCATCTATGAACTTATCCCTGAGGGCCACTGTGTAGCTCAATGCCGTCGAAGCCTTGGCTGCGGCGATCGCAAGATCGTGCGTGTTCTCGGAGATGCCGAGCGCGAACTTGATCTCCTCTTCTTCTTCTTTCTTGAGGAGTGAGTTCGTCTCTCCTACATTCGAGATCATCGAGTTGAACAGGGATGTAAAGCTCTCATCGGTCGACTCGGTCTTCGTTGATGCCTTGGCTGCCGCTTCGGCAATGGGCTGTGAGCCTATGTTAAGAATGTTGGTGATGTCCATTTATATATCTCCCCGGATCATGTCTTTGCTATATCAAGTCCCTTCATCGCGATGGACTTGCTGGCGGTAAATGCCGTTGCGTTTGCCTGGTATGCTCTCTCGGCATCTATCATGTTGGTCATCTCTGTTACGATGTTAACGTTCGGATAGAGAACGTATCCGTCGTCGTTCGCATCGGGATGTGAAGGATCATATACCATTACAAGATCCGACTGATCCTCGTATACGCCTGTTGCCTTTACGCCGTCTCCGACGTCCATGCCGCGGGCCTTTTTGAATATCGTTCCGAAGCTCGTGATATCTTCAGTCCTCTCATGGAACGTAACGACTTTTCTTCTGTATGGTGTTCCTTCTTCGGTCCTGGTTGTATTGGCATTGGCAACGTTCTGGGAGATGATATCCATCCTGAAACGTTCAGCCGTCATACCTGATGCGTTAACGCCAAAGCTTTTGAATATGCTCATTTAGACCTCCCCTAGCTTCATTTAATTACAGTCTTAAGGTTCTTGAACTGGTTATCTATACTCGTCGTGATACCGTTGTATTTGATCTGGTTGCTGGCCAGCTCTACGTTCTCTGTATCGATATCGACGTTATTCTTATCCATTCTGTATGACCAGTTGGGAATGTCCCTGTAAGCCCTTGGTTCGAGCCTGTCAAGATGTTCATTGGCATCCGCGATCTTCGAATCAAGGCTCCTGTATTTGCTCGCCTTGAGCGCGTGCTGAAGCTCGGTCTCGAACGATACGTCCTGTCTCTTGTATCCCGGCGTGTCAACATTGGCGATATTGTTCGCTATCGCCTCATTTCTTGCCCATGCGCCGTCTGCGGCCTTGCCAAGAACGTTGATGTAATCATATACTCCCGAAGCTATCATAGAATAATCTCCTCATCTGCGGGCAAACCCTTTATATTGTACTCTAACACCCTGATATAATCAAGATATAGTTTTTTGTTTATAAAAAAACGGACTTCGCTTGGCGAAATCCGTTTCATTATAAGTTCAAAATCCGTTTAAATATCTATCGACATTTTACGGTAAAAGTTTAACACATTTTGACGAAATCGTCCATAACTTCTATCGAAGTTCGTTCATTTCCATTTCAAGATCGTTCCGGAATTCGTCTTCTTCCTTGGAACCGTAATAATTTCCATTGTTGCATCCTATCTTAAGGCCCTTTTTTACGGGAGCGAGTAGAAATCCGCACAGAGTCCCAAACAGAAGAAAGAACAGTGAAAAGATCACAACATCTTTTAATCCGAATATATGGTTTTTCCAATTTTGCATAACAAATCCTCCTGCCTTATATGGATTATTCTATTGTTTCTGAAGTATCTCCGTGTTGATATATTCGGTCAGATGCTCCCTGTCGTAGTACAGATCGGGATTTGCAAGGATAAAGTCAGGATCAACTCCCTGGTCGATATCATAGAATGAACCGTTCTTCATATATGACATACACAGCGGTCCTGAAATCTGGAATGTATTGCCGTCCGCAGTCGATGCCGCAAGTACGGCACACGAGCCGCCGCCCGAGGTCTGTCCGATCATTGTCACGGTATGGGAATTCTTCAGTACGCTCGGAACAAGGTTACCGCATGAGAAGCTCTTGGGAGATATCAGGCAGAAAAGATTGTGACCCGAAAGAGAATCTTTTTCATCAAACTTTCTGTCAAGGTTTGCGTCAATCCTGTAGTTCTGCGTAACAAGAGCTCCTGTCATGGTATCCTTTACGCTGATGGATGCATCACCAAGGAACATGCCTATAACATACGCAGCTGACGTAGCCGCGCCGCCGCCGTTATTTGAAAGATCCAGTACCACGTTTTCAACCGGACTGTCCTTGCGGTTTATCATATCATACGCATAGATCATAAGACCTATTGTATCCTCGGGATCGTTCTGTGCCTTCTCTTTATAATAATCGACACCGGTATAATCAAAGCCATCAAATGTAATGTACGCCGTATTCCCTACTTCCTCATAGCCGGGACAACCATCCGGATAATACTTGTTTCTGGCTTCCCTATACCTTTCTATGTCTGCCAGATACCGCAGTATTGAAGGACCCTTTATCTTCTCAACGTCGTTTCCCATCATCCATGAACGATCTCCGTTTCCGCTGTGCAGATCATCCAGATGCAGATTGGTAAGATCCGCGACAGCCTGTCCAGCCTCCTGGGGATCCTCGCTCATCAGGCCGGTGATCAAACCGGTTTCCATGAACAGTGTATTAAAGTCCTTTATATCGTGTTGATCCTTCAGACCATAGAAGTTGTCGAGCATCAGGCACAGTTCATTGTAATTAAAATCGATCAGCTCCTTACTTCTCTTTTCGGGACGTTCCACATCATAATAAACCTCCGAAACGGCCGCAGTTTCCGGCCCGCTGATCCAGAACAGTGCGGAACCGTTATAAAGTACCTGTACTTTCAGGCTCTGTGCAAAGAAATCAGAGAACAACTGAAGTGGCATATAGTATTTTCCGTCTGCCTGAACAAGATCGATCCCGTAGTCTCCCGGACGGATCGTGACCGTCTCTCCGTATCTCTCATATGAACTGTCGCTATGTTCAAAATAAGCAGCATTTCCTTCTTCATCAATACCGAGATCCTCAACGACATCAAGTAACGTCGGACTGGTCGATGAGGTAATAAATGCATCGTAATCCAAAAAATCGATCGTATCCTCTTTGCAATCTACCAAAACAGGGTATCCGTTCTCACGGATCAGCTTCAACTGTTCCCCTTTGTCCTCGTATGTGATCTCGTAATCCGATGCCCCGCGGGCCTGATTGACCATCACCAGCAGATCCATCGCATCCTTTATATTGATATAAGGGACATCCGTTACGTTATTGATAAAAGCAACTTTAAGTGTCATCTCGGCGGGGTCATTGCTTGTATAAAGAGGCAGTTCCTTTTCTTCTATCTCGTATGCTTCAGGTGCCTCTTCCTCTGCGGTTTCCCCCGAAAGTGCCGCCTCTATCCTTTCATCTATCCTGTTATCAAGTTCCCGGCTCATCCCGCTCAGATTCACGGAACCGCATGCCGTAAGAACCAGCATGCTGATGACTGTGGATACCGCCGTCACCGCTTTACTCTTTCTGCTCATTTGCGTACCTCCTGTTTTCTCATAAGAACATTGATCTTATCTGTTACCAGGTCTTTCGGATCTCGTCAAAATCTATGGTCTTTCCGACTTTCTTCCACAGTATTATGAGCGGGATAACTTCGAATAAGATCTGTGCCAAATAGCCTCCTATTGCAATGACCCCTCCGCCGGCGTAAGTCTCCGCACCACCTACCTGTGCGGTCTCCGACGTGAGCAGACTAAAGCCAACCGTAATAAAATCATATATAGAATGTCCAATGGCTATACCAAAAACGTTCCTTGTCTTCCAATAAAGGATCAGCCAGAACAATCCGGTGACCGCCGTTGATAACAGTTTGAGCATGGACGTTCCAAAGACCAGCGGAGATTCAAATATGTTTGCTCCTATGATATGGACCCCTCCAAAAACAAGTGAGCTTACTACTGCTATCCAGACAAAAACATGCTTACTGTTTCTGAAACGGTACAGTATGGCATCACTTATGGCCACTCTGAATGTCAGCTCTTCCACAAAACCCACGGTAGAAAACAGGACCACCGCCCCGGCAAGCCTTGACGGCCATTCAGCCACAAGCGGGGTTTCTCCGGAAAAGATCATGAGAAGAGCAGATATACCGAGAATTATCTCCAGGATCATGACCAGGACATTCCATTTCATTATAAATCCCGTTGTCGTGTGGCACTTTTCAAACGCTTTTGTTCCTGAGATAAGGTAAATGCACATGCTCACCGCAAAAATGATCAGCACTCTCAAAAGAGCCATGGGGAACAATCGTGCATCCGGATTAAGGATCTTGATCGAGGCAACGGATAACGCTACCGCAAATGCTCCCGTAAAGAGCGGATGTGTTTTCATAAAATCAATTGCTTTTCTCATGTAGTTTCTCTCCTTCCTGTTTACGGTTGTACCGTCACATTCAGTTTAAGTGTCTTACCGCCTATCTTAGTCTGCACTGTGGTTTTTCCGGGACTCCTGCCATAAAGACTTCCCGATTCGTCAACAAATACAACATCATTGTCGGCTGATTTCCATAATGGTTTCTGATATACACCCTGAAGATCGATCGCACCATATTCCGACATGGTTATGTCGGATTCTTTCAATGTGGGATTCTCGGCGCATACCACGCTCTTCCATGTAAAGCCGCCACAGCTGCATGTCACTTCAGCGCTTCCACTCGTGCCTGCTACAGTCTTTACCTTACCTGTGTACTTGCCGTTCTTCTGCTCAAGCGTGATACACCCCGGCTCTCCGTCTATATCCGTGATCGACCACTCGGCCTTGTCATTCTTTACCCCGGCAAACTTAACTGCCACGGTTTTGCCCGCAGAAACGTAGATCGTCGACTGAGTCGGGACAGCTCTTACTGTCACCGTCAGCTTTGTGATGTTATCAAGACCGGGAGAATCAACCTTTTCTATTCCGAAGATCGTCGTGGTACCGGGGCCGACTGCCTTAAGCTTCCCATTTGCGGCATCAACTTCAATGATACCGTTTGTGTATCCTTTTATCTTCCCCTTGTTCTCCACGGGAGTCATGTCTTTTACGTCTTCAAGCGCAGCATTGGGGTCATCCGACCATCCCCACGTTGCGTTTTTAGCTTTGAATGCCCTGCCGCTCGAGGTGACATATTTCGGTGCATAGCTTTGCAACGCTCCTATCGAAACAGACGCTCCATAGCTAAGCTTCTTGGGATTGAGCGAAGCCGCATTATCGGTCACCGAAACCTTGCAAGCAACAGACCTTCCTCCCGACCATCCGTAGATCGTCGCACTTCCCTTGCCAACACCGGTAACCGTACCCGTTTCATCGACGGAAGCGACCGCGGGATTGGATGAAGTAAATGACACTGAATAATACTCGGGTGAAGCCCCTTTAAAAACTACCTTCAACGGTTCGGATTTTTCACCGACAAGAAGTTTCATGGATTTTTGTGATATGGCGATCTCAGCCACATTCACGATCATATCTATGTTTTCTCCACCCGGGCTTAACCATTTCAGGACGGTTGTTCCCACATTTTTTGCGGTAATGGTTCCGGTTTTTGTCACGGATGCTATCTTTTTATCTCCGTTTTGCCATTCACCCCTTCTGAAATTATAACTCTGCCCCTTAACAAACCATGCTCTTATCGTTGTTTCAGACGCTTCCGAATGAGGAAAAGGATCAAGGCCCGAGTCTGAACCTTGCATTTTTTCCGTCATCTCCCAGTGTGCATACAGAGTTTGATCCGTTGTCCGGAGGTATTTCCGGTAAGCGCCGATCTTCTTACCGCCTTCGGGCTCGGTAAACCATCCAATGAATCTGCTGTTCTCTTTTTGAGGAACAGGCATGACCCCGTAGAATGAACTGGATGCCAGCCTCTTTACATTCTTGCCGGAAGGAAGGGTTCCGCCGTTCGGATCAAATCTCAGGTTATACAGCTTAACCTCTGACATATTATCCGGCAGATAAGGCTCGATCCACTTGACCTGATAACGCTCCCCGTTATCCTGTGACTTGGATGGATAATCCCTCGCATAACCCAGATTGTATCCGTCTCTTGCCCGAAGCTCATATCTCTCAAACTCCACATTATTATTGTGGTTGCCGTTCCATGTCTCAACATATACAACATCGCCTTCCTGCCAAGCTTTTGTAACAAGGCAGAAGTGACCGATGTTCATCTTCAGTACATCTCCGGCCTTAAGCGTATATCCCATTGCGCCGCCTGCATATACCGTATCGGACCACGTGGGATACTCAGACTCCTTGTTAATAGCCCACCAGCCGTGGATCTCCTGCGGGATCGAGGCCATTGACAGGCACCAGTTACAGAAGTTGCCGCACCATCCGCCATACTGATAATGATCGGTCTCATAGGGCCACCACTTGTATGAAGGCGAACACGTAAAGTATGCCGGCTCCGCATAATCACCTGTCCCCTTGGTGTTGGATCCGTCCATCTCTTCGAAGCTGTTTCCCTCGTGATAGCCGTCCTGAGATGCGGCTATGGCGATCGCGTCAGCTATGTAGTCACCTGTAAGATCAACTTCCGTAAGTTTCTGATAATATTTACTTCTCTGATAAGGCTCTGAAAAATCGGACCGCATGAAAAGCGTTCCTGCAAAAACGCCGCGTCCGTATTTGATCTTCTCTTTGTTCCCTTCAAATATAACCGTCTCAAGCGCACTGCAATTCTGGAACGCGCCTTTACCTATCGTTTTGACGCCGGCCGGAATCGTAACGGACTCTATATTGTTCCGCCCGCTGCACGCGAATTCTCCGATCGCAGTTACCGTTACCCCGTCTATCTTCGACGGGATCTTTCCTCCGGTCCAGTCTCTGGGGATCCATGTTATGGTCCCGGTCTTACTGTCAAATTCCCAGCCGGATGTATCGATGTCATCTTCGGGCTCCACCTGGCTTCCACCTTCAGTCCAGTGCGCATAGAGCGTCTGATCACCCGTAAGCTTTACTCTTCGATATGAAGTGATCTTCTTTCCGCCGGAAGGCTCCGTGAACCATCCGTCAAATGTATATCCGCTCTTTACCGGAAGCGGCATCAGTCCGTATGAAGCATTGTTCGTAAGCTTCTTACTTGACCATGAAGCATTTCCGCCCTGCATATCAAAGTTTACGGTATGGTACGTAAGATGTGAAGCTATGTAAAAATCGGGAGAGTAGATCGTATCCACATGTCCGTTTATGTCGGTCCAGCAGTCAGTCGTCTTACCCGTTGCCGCATTGATCGTATATGAATCGTGCGATACATCATTGCTGTGATTTCCGTTTACGGTTTCAACAGTGACGGCGCTTCCGGTTGAAAAGACAGAATCTACAATGACTACGTGATTGCCGTTCTTATACTTGAACAGTATGACGTCACCCTTTTTCAGTTCATAGCCTTTATCGCCGCCTGCATATGCGGTATCTTCCCATGAATAGTTGCGTTTCTTCCCTTCTCCGTCCATTGTCTGGTATTTGGGCTCTATGATCTCATACGGGATGCTTGCCATGGCAATACACCATGCAGCATATTCTCCGCACCACTTGCTTCCCGGTTCATTCCACCAGTAGTTATACTCCGCATAGTCGCCGCTGCCTTTTGAGGTGCCGTCCATCTGATTCAGGTTGTTGCCCTCATGATATCCCAGTTGCGACTCGGCGATCGCCATAAGATCATTCAGATAATCTCCTGTCGGAGTAACAGAATGGAGCTGGCGATACCACTTACCTTTTTTATAGGAGTCGCTGAAATCCGGATGGCCGAAAAGGGCGCCAACAAAGCACCCCTCCCCGAGAGTTATGTTCTTTTTTTCACTCCCGTCGAACGGGTAAAAATCATTCCTGCCGTCATAGGAGACATTTTCCAGATCAAAACAACTCCGGAACGAGTACTCACCGATCTTCTTAAGTGTCTTCGGCATTGACAGAGTCTCAAGTTCTTCGCAATATGTAAAGCAATAATCTCCGATCTCTGTCACGCCGCTTTCGATCGTAACGTTTTTCAGTAACTCATTATTCGCAAAGGAATTCTTAGAGATGACCTTTACGCTTCCCGGTATCGTAAGATCAGTGATCTTAGTATTACGGAAGACACCTTCCTCAAATGTGGTGACAGATGAGGGGATGGTAACTTTCGTGATGTTGCTGTTCTGGCCGACCCATTCGCCAATAGTCGTTACAGCTACACCGTCGATCTTTTCGGGGATATTTGCTTCGGTTACACCTTTTTCAAACCAGGTGATGGTTCCGGTGCTTTTGTCGAACTGTACCCGGCCGCCTTTGATGCCCTCGACTTCGTACATTTCCCCTGTAGAGCCTACGTTCTCTTCGTCATCGTTTTCGATGACTTCGGGAACCTCTGCATCAGACTCCGGATCCTCTACTATGATCTCCGGATCTTCTGCAAATATCCCCTGAACTCCTTCGACAGGTCCGGCTTCCCCGACTTCGGTCGCTGCAACCGGATTTACCGAAGTTGCCGCAAGAAGCGCTGCAAGCGTTATTGATACGACTCTCTTTTTGATCATAAGTTCCCTCTCTTAAGATGCTATCATTTATACTTTACAGTGACTTTTTCATACATGTCGATCTGCGTGGACCCATCTTCTCCGGTAACGGTATACTTGATCCAGCCTATCATCGGCGCGGTATCTTCCACCTGTTTTTTCATGACAAGTCTTATGAAAGGTTTCCCGTCTTTGATATCCGTTTCTGCCTTGAAATATGATGCAAAATCATTTACCCGGCCGCCTGCGTTATTGTTCCACGCTTCAACGTTTTGCACATCCATGGCGTTTTTCCACTTGGAGAAATTGATGATCACCGAGTTTACTTCTTCAGATTCAAATACCGCATTCATTTTTACCGTTCCCGGTTTAAGTGCCACGGACGGCTTCTTCGGCTGAGCAAGCATTACCTTTACCTTTACGGGTTTCGTAACAGGACTTACGGGAGTTACATCTTCTCCTTCGGTCTTCGTTGTCCATATGGCTGCATACAGATCGTAATTGCCCTTCTTTGTGTTCGTCATATCCTCGACGGTCAGCCTTATGATATCATCCGCACCATAGTTGTGTACGACTATCGAACTTCCTTTGCTAAGCGCGGACGCAACGCTATCTGCGTTATAATTCCTGTTCTGCGTTGAGAAAAAGATCCCCCAGTTTCCGTCCGCAAGTTTGGAAACCGTTTCCTGATCTGCGGTAAGATCAAGTGTCTGTGTTCTCTCACATCCACACAGCAGATTGTAGCCCTTGGGATCTGCTTTCAGCACTCCTGTCTCTTCAGGATTTATGTTTATTGTAAATCTGTTGTTGCCATTCGCATCTGACATTATTCCGTCAGCGGTGCTCACGGAAAATTCGACCGCACCGCTTTCCTTCTTCGGTATCAGATCAAACATCTGATCATCTGTTATCCCGTTTGTATAACCTTTGCC
>JAGAFR010000066.1 GCA_017612555.1 Lachnospiraceae bacterium
TCCACGAATAACAGAGTGGCCAAGGCCGGGGACTGTTAGTCTGAGGCTCTGCCTCTGTACCCAGTGTTAAAACTTAAGAAAGGAAGGGTGAATTGATTTCCTAAAAAAGTACTTGACAGGAGGTCACTTCATAACAGTTATCTAGTTCATGAAACGGAACACTCCGTAGACTCTGCCGAGTATGTCAACCTGATCGACGATTATCGGTTCCATTGAATCATTCTCAGGCTGCAGGCGATAATGCCCGTTCTCTTTGTAATATGTCTTGACAGTGGCTGAATCATCCAAAAGAGCCACAACAATATCACCGTTCCTGGCGGTATTGCACTTCTCGACAAATATCATATCACCGTCAAGAATACCCGCATTGATCATGCTCTCGCCCTTAACCTTAAGAATAAAACTCTCGGCATTGGGAGCATATTCAACAGGGATAGGGTAGTAATCGGTTATGTTCTGTGCAGCTAGTATAGGCTGACCTGCAGCAACGGTACCGACTACCGGGATCTGCGTCATCTCACGGCGGGTAAGCTGAAAACTGTCATCTACGATCTCGATACATCTGGGCTTAGCCGGATCCCTTCTGATGTAACCGTTCTTCTCAAGCTTCTCAAGATGATTGAATACACTTGATGTGGAACTGAGCCCCACAGCAGTACATATCTCTCTGACCGAGGGCGGATAACCCTTCTTAAGTATCACTTCCTTCAGATATTCAAGGATCTCCTGCTGCTTGGCTGAAATATTTCCGTTAGCCATATACACCTCCTCATAAATATGGATCAAAACATTGATTGTGTCGGGTTTATCGGACTCAAAATGTAATATCCTATCATTGTCAGGAACATAATAACACAGATCCGATGATAAAGCAAACATATTTTCGGAAAATATGTTCGAAAAAGTTAAAAAATAGTGTTGACATTCGAATAGGTGTTCGATATAATACGAACATACAGAACAATTGTTCGGAATATATGTTTGCTTTTGAAGGGAAGATGGGAGTAAAGATGAGGGCTATCTATTACGGAGATTACAACTATATGATAAGAGTTGATGAGCAGAGGAGCAGGAGGAAGGCGAGAACCCGTCAGGTCAGGAGACAGAAGCTTCTAGTTATAGGACTTCTTATTACGATAGCTTTAGTTCTCTTCTGTTCGATAAGAGCATTTGCCGGTACAAGCGAGGATAGTGAGGGTAATGTTTCCAAGACTTACAGAAGTATCAAGATATATTGTCATGATACGGTTGAGTCGATAGCAGAGGAGAATTTCTGCACGAACTATTCAACGGTTGATAAGATGGCCGATGAGATCAGGCATATCAATCATCTTTCTGCCGACGAAACACTCATTCCCGGTAATTATATAGTTATCCCCGTTTGTGAGTCATCCGTTTACTGATCACTGTCTTCGCGAAGCTTTACCGCAGAAGCAGCCATACGTCTTCTGTCCTGTTCAAGAGCAGCATAATGTTTTTTTGTAGTATTTACATCTGAATGGCCAAGCACATCTGCTACCAGGTAGATATCCCCGGTTTCACGATACAGGCTTGTTCCGTAGGTACTTCTAAGCTTATGAGGCGTTATTTTCTTTAATGAAGTCACCGCTGATGCATATTTCTTGACCAGTTTTTCCACTGCACGAACAGAGAGACGTTTATTCTGGAGCGACAGGAAGAGAGCATCTTCATGACCGCTTTCCGGAATGATCGAATGACGTTCCTCCATATACTGTTTCAGAGCTTTTTCCACCTCTTCGCCAAAGTATACGATGGCTTCGGATCCGCCTTTTCTTCTGACCAGTATTCCGTTGTTCTTAAAATCTACATCCTTTATATCCAGTCCGACACATTCTGATACACGGATACCCGTACCGAGAAGAAGAGTTATAAGAGCAAGATCCCTTATCTTTGTCTTTTCATGAAAGGCAGCCTGCTGTTTTGTCATTTTGTCTCCGTTTTCAACATGATCGAGAAGAAGAGCAACTTCATCCGGATCGAGCCTTATAATCTCTTTTTTGTGAAGCTTGGGCATGGAGACGAGTGATGCCGGATTCTTCTTGATGATCTCGAGGTTGAAGAAGAACTTATAGAAGCTTCGAAGTGACGCGAGTTTTCTCTGTTTTCCGCGCTCATCATTGCTTATGGCTTCATTGTCCTTTTCGTAATACGAGAGATAGTCTAGATATTCGGTTATATCAAGCGCTTTTACTTCATCAAGCCACTCTACTTCATATTCGGTTATCTCTTTGTTCATGAACAGGGGGTGATTTTCATGCAGGAACTCGAAAAATATCCGAAGATCATATGCATAGGCAAGTCTTGTTCTTGTAGACGTAGTATCCTTGATGCCGAGGAAGAATTCCCTGCAAAAGGGCGGAAGAGAGCCCATAAGCTCTCTGAGCTTTAGCATGTTATCCGCATTCTTCTGGTCATGATAGTTCATGTTCTTCATTTATATTCCATCCTTTTAAGCCTGAACGTTGTATGGCTGTGAATATCCGATCTTTTACACCCGGATTTTCGGCATTGAGCTTCTGAAGCATTTGTTTGACATATTCCCGCTTTGTATCTCCGTCGGCAGGACAGAGCTTTCCCGCTACGGGAAGATCCATTTTATTTCTGAATCCTATGATATCCGATTCGTCTATGTATAACAGGGGCCTGATAACATACAGTTTTGTCCGGTCCAGATATGTCACGGGGCAGAATGTATGAAGCCTTCCCTCATAGATCAGCGACATCATCAGGGTTTCGACCACATCATCCTTGTGATGACCGTATGCGACTTTATTACATCCAAGCTTAATTATCGCTTCGTTTAATGCTCCTTTTCGCATTTTGGAGCACAGGCTGCACGGATTGGTTTCCTGCCTGTTATTAAACACTATATCGTATATATCGGTCTTGACTACTGTATATGGGACGGATAGCTCCTTGCAGAGCTTTGAGATACCTTCAGTATCAAAGCCGGGAAGTCCAAGATCTACTGTTATAGCTTCCAATTGAAACTTGTGAGGATAAAATCTTCGCAGATTTGCCAGTGCGTACAGAAGAGTAAGAGAGTCCTTTCCGCCGGATATCCCGACTGCTATACGGTCGTCATCCTGGATCTGATGGTATTCATCCACTGCTTTTCGAGTAAGACTTAATAATCTTTGTAATTCCATAGACTTATTATATCAGATTTCGTATAATATATGTTAATACAATTGTATCACTATTAAATGTACATACCGGTACAGAAAGAAGGTGTACTCTTGAGGAAGGTATTCTCTAAAACGAACCTGTCATTTATGATAGCGCTTCAGATGCTCGTTACTCCAGTTGTTATCTGTCTTATCATTTTGCTCGTATTTCTCGGCAAGGAGATGAACAGCACATATTCCGAGGCGGAAAAGCTTTATTTTGACACTCTTTACCAGGTTAACAGCAAGCTTGTAAATGCTGACAGAGACCTGTATCAGGCTATGAACGCCGCGCAGCAGTATCTGAGCATTTCTTCCGCAGGTGACGGCCTTCCGGCTGATGTGGCAGCACCAATGCTTGCCGGCAGAGTTGAAGATTATAACGATAATCTGTCCCAGACTCTTGAAAGAGTTAACGGAGCTGCCAATATAGCTATGAACAATCAGGATCTTTATACAGGTACGCTTCTTGACGGTAAGAGCTTTAAAGATAATTATGATGCATTTAACAGGGATTACCGGATCTGGCTTGATTCCTTTAATTTTCAGACCGGCGAGGGTGATCAGTCGGCATTTAACGAGACATTTGAAACTGCCAGAGACGGTATATCAAACATGACCGATATAGCTGAAGCATGGGCCGAAAATGCGGAAGCGGCTGAAAAAGCTTCAATATCAAAAAAAATAACAACGCTCAGCATAATATTCGGTGTTATAGTGGTTCTTCTGTATGTTCTTGTAATATTTACCGCAAGAGCACTTACGGAAGGTGTTAAAAGAACTGCCAATTCTATCGATCAGATGTCCAAGGGCGATTTTGTCACACATCTTGAAACAGAGTCACCTATCAAGGAATTCAGGTATATTGCTGAATCTGCGGAGAACATGAGACACAATCTTCACGAAGCGCTTAAGCAGATCGTCATCAGTGCGACAAGCGTTGATGAAGGAGCTGCAGATGCCAAGACAAGCATTTCCGACAGCCAGAGAGTTACCAACGATATCTATCAGGCAGTATCGGATCTTGCTAACGGTGCCACTTCTATGGCAGGAGATGTTCAGTCGACTTCCAGCATAACGATCAATATCGGTACTGCTGTTGAGACGGTTCTTGAGGCAGCCAATTCCAACCTTGAAAAGGGTGGGGCAGTCATTGATGAGTCAACACGTGTTCAGAACGAGCTGGGACAGCTTATGTCTTCCGGTCAGAATACCAGAGATAAGGCTAAGCAGGTTTCCGAATCCGTAAGCGATACCGCCAAGGTGGTTGCTCAGATTTCCCAGTCAGCTGAACTTATCATATCGATCGCTAACCAGACTAACCTTCTTGCTCTCAACGCATCCATCGAGGCAGCAAGAGCCGGAGAGGCAGGAAAAGGCTTTGCTGTTGTTGCCGACAACATCAAGAATCTTGCTGAAGAGTCAAATGCAGCTGCGAACGAGATTACCGGAATGCTCAAACAGATATCCGATCTTTCAGAGAAGAACATGTCGCTCACAGAGGATATCAGGTCCGCAACGGAAGATGAGGCAGATGCGCTTAACAGCATGAGCGAATCGTTCGAAGAAATGCTCATGATGCTTCGCCAGACAGAGCAGGGCAACAAACAGATCGTATCCCTTGTCAAGACGCTTGATTCCGACAAGAACTCAATACTTGATTCAGTTGAGTCGCTTTCATCTGTATCACAGCAGTATGCGGCGTCAACAGAAGAGACCAATGCTTCTCTTTCAATGCTCGACCAGAACATGGAAGATGTTGTTAAACAGGCAGAGAATCTTGAGAGCATAGCAAACGGCCTTCGAGAGAACGTTAAGATGTTCACGATCTGATCATCTTTGTTTAATACCAAATGATATACTAAGGGGTCGCCCCGGCGATCCCTTATATTAATAACTGACTAATAATGGATGGGATTGATATGAAAAAAAGAGAAATACCTGTTTTCGTAACTTATATTCTTATTATTGCGGCTGTAATAAGCTGTATATTTGGCATATACAGAGGCGAAACAAAAACGGTGTTTAATAAAGCCGTTAATATATGTATGGAGTGTATAGGACTTGGATAGGCAAAGACTCAGGAAGATCATACAGGCTGCATGGGGTATACTGTCCAATTCGTATGTTAAAGGATTTTTACCCGGTGATCCCGTAATATACAAAGGACCGCTTAAACGTTTCTGTGTACCGGGGATGAACTGTTATTCATGTCCCGGAGCTCTCGGAGCCTGTCCGATAGGAGCCATGCAGGCAGTATTTGACGGCAGACGCAGAAAGTTTGCTTTTTATGTTGTCGGCTTTCTTGCTGCAATAGGACTCCTCGTCGGAAGATTCATATGCGGATGGTTGTGCCTGTTCGGATTGATCCAGGAACTGCTGTATAAGATCCCGACTCCCAAGCTCACAATCCCGCAGAAGATCGACAAACCCCTTCGTTATCTTAAATACGTGATGCTTCTTGTCATGGTATTTGCGCTTCCTTTTTTCTACAGAAGCCAATACGGAGCGGGAGATCCGTTCTTTTGTAAATATGTCTGCCCGGTAGGTACTCTTGAAGGCGGTATTCCGCTTGTTCTGTTAAACGAAGGTATGAGAGCGACGCTGGGATGGCTTTTTAAGTGGAAATTTTTACTGCTCATATTGTGTATTGCCGCTTCGATATTCATATACAGACCGTTCTGTAAGTATATATGTCCGCTTGGCGCGTTTTATGCACTGTTCCAGAAGGTAAGCATCTTAAGGCTTCGTATTGATACCGATGCATGCGTAAACTGCGGGCTTTGCACAAGGACATGCAAAATGAATGTCAGTCCCTGTAAGGAACCTAACAGCGCAGAATGTATAAGGTGCGGGGAATGTGTTGATGCTTGTCCGAAGAAGGCACTTTCATTCGGCATGGCAAAGAACAATAAAAAATGAAAATGGGACCAAAGGGGCTCGAACCCATGACCTTTCGCACGTCAAGCGAACGCTCTCCCAGCTGAGCTATGATCCCGTAATGATCATCGGATAAGCGTATTATACTTTATAAACCTTACAAAATCAAAACAATCTTTATACCATGTACAGGAGGAATTACTATGAGATCCGGATCCATAAAACTGGTTTGCATGATTACGGCATCGGTATTGTTGTGCGGATGCAGCCGTGGGGCTTCGGTTACAACCGAACCCGCAGCAAACGTTGAAGCAGCAAAAAAAGAGGTATTATCAACGCAAAACGAAGATAATGCAAAAGATGAGTCCTCCGACATAATGCCTGAAAAGGTCTTTTTCTCATATCGGAACAACTCCTGTATATTGAAAAACCCGACTTCCGGTTCGGATCTTATGTCGGGCAACTATTATACGATCGATCTGGACAGCAGTGATATTAAACTTTATCCCGATCTGTACGAGGCTCTCTGTACTTACAACGAAGCAGAAGAGAAGAGAGTAAAGGATTCTATGAATTCGTATACGGCGGACATGATCGAGTTTCAAAACGAAGGATTTGAAGGATCCGGTGAGGTCTTTACCGATATCTATCTTTTAAGAGCCGATGATAAAGCATTCTCATTCGGGCTGCTTGATTACAGTTATATGGGCGGAGCACACGGTTTTACACAGTATTACGGCTACTGTTATGATCCGAAGACCGGAAATAGTATCGCATTTTCGGATATTGTAAAGGATACGGATAAGCTTCCGCAGATCATAGTTGATGAACTCGAAAAACAAAATGAGCTGAAAGATTACTTTAAAGAATGTCCGGGTGATAAGGAAAACCTCCTTGCAGATATTCCGACAAGACTTGAGGATAATGCCAAGGGGCTTGCATGGGCGCTCGATTATGACGGAATATGGCTGTATTTTGAGGATTACGCTATGGGAGCATATGTTGCGGGTTCACAGGCTGTCAAGATAAGCTTTGCCGATTATCCCGATATATTCACGGATACATACGATAACTACAAGAATGGAGATATACCTGATATCAAGGCTCAGGCTGTAAAGAAGGATGACGCTCCGGAATCCGTACTGCAGGCTCAGACAGGCAGTACAGAAGCTGTCAACGATGATCCGTTCTTCGGTTTATGGGTTGAAGCATTCAAGGAAAAGCAGTTAGCGCTTGATCTTGTTGATAAACTGAAAGATAAAGGGCTTGAAGCATACAGTATTTATTCATGTGAATATGAAAACCTGAACAAAGAACCATTATGGTGCGTAACAATAGGATTATCCGGATCAGAACCGGAAGCTCAAGGCTATATCGATGATGCGGCAAAAGCAGGTTTCCCCGATGCTTATGTAAAATATACCGGAAACAGGCTGTGTAAGCGTGTATATTGCTACATATACTCGGATCAGGGGCTGGAGATCACTCCTTCAAAGGTTACCATGAACGATATCCCCACTGAGGATCTTTCGGGTAATTCAGATGCCGAAGGCCCCAGGACTCTTATCATCGATTCGAACACGGTATTTGACAGTTCCTGTGCTATGCAGACATTTGGAGGTTACAAGCAAGGTGAATCACCTGTTGAATGGTTCAATAATGCCAAAGGACCGGATCTGCTCGGAGTATATGACGTTTCCATAACGGGAGATCATATTGACGCTGTCTACGGAAACTATTGGTGGGATTGATCAAAAGAATATTAGCGTTTTCGGAGATATGTATCTGTTCGCGAAAGACAGCTTTAACGAATAAATATAGGGCAAAAAATAAAGATACCTTGTATTACAGGATCTCAGCCGAATCAAGCATAACCGTAAACGGACCGTCATTTATGAGTGATACCTGCATATCGGCACCGAAGGATCCGGACTGAGTGTTTATGCCATATGAATTCTTTAATTCAGACAGAATATATTCATACAATTCTTTTGCATGCTTTGGATCACCGGCTTTTATGAACGAAGGCCGGTTTCCTTTTTTACAATCGGCATAGAGCGTAAATTGCGATATAACGAGCATGGACCCTCCGATATCACCTATAGAAAGGTTGGTTTTGCCGTTCTCGTCCTCAAATATACGCAAATTAACGGTTTTACGTATCATTTTATCGGCGATTTCCTTTGTATCGCTGTCACATACGCCCACAAAGATCAAAAACCCCCGATCTATCTGACCTATAGTCTTATTATCAACGTCTACAGACGCATTCTTTACAACCTGTATCAGAAATTTCATTATCGCTCCGATATTTCATCCTTTTCGTTAAGGAGTTTGTCTTTCGGAGAACTATTCGTTAAAGAATTGGCACGATCCAAATCTTCCTCGATAGTCTCCTGTGTGACCTTATCAAACGTTTTCTTGGCAAATCTGAACGACTGGCCGGTATTATTGCGCTCATCTTCTTCGTATGTGAAGTCGGAATCAACATAATATGCTGTTTCTATCGGCATATGCTTGATCTCAAGACGCTTGTTGATAAGCGTACGAAATGCAGCGTATATTACGGCAAATGCGGGAACTCCGAAGAACATTCCCACCCATCCGAACAATCCGGAGAATACCGTGATCGAGAATATTACCCAGAAACTGTTAAGACCCGTTGAATCTCCAAGTATCTTCGGTCCGATAACGTTTCCGTCTATCTGCTGCAATATGAATATAAGTATCAGGAATATCAGACATTTCTTCGGATCTACCATCAAAATGAAGAATGCGCTCGGTATAGCTCCGATAAACGGTCCGAAATAAGGGATAACATTTGTTACCGCAACTATAACGGATATCAGCACCGTATAAGGCAGATGAAGGATAAGCATCGTTATATAACACAGTATTCCGACTATAAATGAATCAATGACTTTGCCGGTAATGAATCCGCCGAATATCTTATCGGTATAACGCAGGTTGTTTATGAAATTGTTAGCCCTCTCCCGCTTCAAAAACGCATACAGAACCTTTTTGGACTGGGCTGTGAATCTCTCTTTATCAATGAGCAGATGTAGGGAAATGATGATCCCGATGACAAAATTAAGAACACTCTTAAATATTGTGATTATGCTTCCCAGAAGGCTTGATGATGTTTTTCCTATAATATCCTCAAAATACGGGAGCACTTTGTTATAGAACAGCTTCGACATATCTATGCTGTACTGTGTGAGCATTGATTCAAGGTTGGGATACTTAATGAGTATATTGGCATAATACTCGTTGATATTAAGAAGATATACCGGTACACGCGACAGAACGCTCTGTATGTTTGTAACCAGCTGAGGAACCACCGTTATCACAAGGCCGTATATCAGGGCGATAAACAAAACAACGGTAAGAACAGCGCAAAATACGCGTATAACTATCTTCTCCTTTGAGTATTCATGATCCTTTTGGGGTTTTATCCTGTTCCAGAGCGGAAAACAGACCTTTTTTTCAAGGAATCTCATGACAGGATTGAGAATATACGCGATCGCAAGACCCGAGATTATCGGAGTCAGTATCGATAATAAAGCGTTTATAAGCGCAGAAAGCTTATCCGAATGGAAAAGGATATAATAGAAAAATATCCCGCCGCAAACGATAAGAAGCCCGTTAACACCTATTTTCAGATAAAAATTATGCTTGGAGTCTTTGTTCATAATCATTTACAAACTGGCATAAGAGATCAACCGTACCGTCACGCCCGAGAACCGTGGAATCAACACAAAGGTTATACGTTTCAGCTTTTCCCCATTTCTTGGTGGAATAATAATTGTAATAGCTGGCACGCTGTTTGTCTTTCTTGATGATCATATCTCTTGCATCCTTTTCGGATACATCATATTTTTTCATAACACGGTCTATTCTTTTATTGAGATCTCCGTATATGAAAAGATTAAGGACGTTATCGTAGTCAGATAACGCATAATCGGCACATCTGCCTACGATAACACATGGTCCTTCATTTGCGATCTTCTTGATCGTATCAAATTGTGCAAGAAATACTTTGTGACTGAGGGGCATATCCACATAGTTGGAATTGGTGATCCCGAACGAATATGTATCCATAACAAGATTATACAGAAAACTGCTCGTAGGACGTTCGTCATTATTCTCAAGTATCTCAGGGCAAAGACCCGATTCCTGAGCAACGCGCTTTATAAGCTCCTTATCATAACACTTGATACCGAGCTTCTCGGCAAGTTTCTGACCTATCTCATGTCCGCCTGTTCCGAATTGTCTTCCTATTGTTATAATGGATTTCAATATATGGCCCTCCGAATTAAATAACTTTAGTTATTGATCAACTTATCATCTTCATTATTCCATGAATAAAGCTTACGTACTTCTTCTCCGACCTTCTCTGAAGGATGTTCTGCTGCAAGCTTTCTCATTGCATTGAAGTGAACCTTTCTTCCTGCGGGTGACATATCAAGAAGGAATTCCTTGGCAAATGTACCGTCCTGGATATCGGAAAGGATCTTCTTCATCGTCTTCTTGGTCTCTTCCGTAATGATCTTGGGACCTGTTACATAATCACCGTATTCGGCGGTGTTGGATATTGAATACCTCATTCCGGCAAATCCCGACTGATATATAAGGTCAACTATGAGCTTCATCTCATGGATACACTCGAAATATGCATTTCTCTCATCATAACCGGCTTCTACGAGTGTTTCAAAACCGGCCTGCATGAGAGCACAGACACCACCGCAAAGAACTGCCTGCTCACCGAACAGGTCTGTTTCTGTCTCAGTCCTGAACGTTGTTTCCAAAACACCTGCTCTGGCGCCTCCGATGGCAAGTGAATATGCAAGTGCAATATCAAGTGCCTTGCCGGTTGCATCCTGCTCAACAGCTACAAGACAGGGAACGCCCTTTCCTGCCTGATACTCGCTTCTTACGGTATGTCCGGGCCCTTTGGGAGCAACCATTGTTATATCAACATCCTTGGGAGGCTTGATACAACCGAAATGGATATTGAATCCGTGTGCGAACATGAGCATATTGCCGGCCTCAAGGTTGGGCTCGATATCCTTCTTGTACATATCAGCCTGAAGCTCATCATTGATGAGTATCATAATGATGTCAGCTTTCTTAGCAGCTTCGGCAGCTGTATATACCGAAAAGCCCTGCTCCTCTGCTCTCTTCCAGCTCTTTGAACCTTCATACAATCCTATGATCACGTTACAGCCAGACTCTTTAGCGTTAAGCGCATGAGCATGTCCCTGGCTGCCGTATCCGATCACTGCGATAGTCTTGCCATCGAGCATTGACAGATTACAATCTTCCTGATAAAAAATCCTTTGCATTTTAAGTCCTCCTGTGATATCAAGATATTTCTATAAATACACAACTCCGTCGCTTCCACGTCGAAGTCCTGCTATACCGGTTCTGGCGATCTCGAGTATCTCATAGTCACTGAGCATCTCGATAAATGCACTGACCTTGGACTGAGTACCCGTAAGTTCGATTATCATTGAATCTTTGGTGATATCGATGATCTTGGATCTGAACACATCACACACAGTAACAAGAGCCTGTCTTTTATCCTCACCGACTTTGACCTTGATGAGTACAAGCTCCCTGTATACGGAATCTTCCGGATCGAGAACACGGATGTCTCTAACATCAATGAGCTTTCCTACCTGTTTTTCGATCTGTTCAAGTATATCCGCATCTCCGCTCGTAACTATAGTGATCCTCGTATATCTCGGATCGGCGGTTATACCGGCGGTTATACTCTCGATATTGTATCCGCGTCTTGAAAACAGGCCCGAGATCCTTGAGAGCACACCGGATGTATTATCAACTATAAGCTGAATGACTTTGATCATAGCATATAACTCCTTTCAATGACAGATCAGTCGGAAAGCTGACACCGCTGAAGAGCAAGGGTCCCTGTCCTGGCCACTTCAACGATCGCCACAGACCGCAGCATCTGAATCAGAAGCGCAGTCTTATCCGGCGTATCGCATATCTGTATCATCATGAGATTCTTGGACATATCGACTATCTTCGCGTCAAGTATCTCACATATCTCCATGATCTCCCTGCGATTCGCCTTCGTATATTTTACCTTAACGAGCATCAGCTCTCTTGATATGCTCTCTTCTTCCGAGAAAGTCTTGATCTTGATAATATCTATCTTCTTGTTGAGCTGTTTTTCGATCTGCTCAAGCGTACCTTTGTCTCCGGAACTCACTATCGTAATGCATGATACAGCCGGATCATCGGTCTCACCGACGGCAAGGGAATCGATATTAAAACATCGTCTTGCAAATAGACCGCTTACTTTGGACAATACGCCCGATCTGTTTTCAACAAGGATTGAATATAATCTCTTCATTATCTCTACCTTACGCAATCCATGGGATCGATCAAACATTCCATAAGTCCCGGGCCTTTGGCCAAAAGAAACTTTCTTATAGCCTCATCCATGCCGTTATTGTTCTTCAGGCGGACAAAAGGTATACCGTAAGCCTCTGCTATACGGGACAGATCCGGAACAGTTCCGAGATCGACCATGGAATAGTTTGCTTTGTATGTATTATACTGATACTCTCTGACAAGACCAAGATATCCGTTGTTGAACACTATGATCTTAATCGGTATGTCATGTTGGATCAGCGTTGCCAGTTCATTCATTGACATCTGGAAGGATCCGTCACCGCAAACTGCAACGACCATTCGCCGTTTATCTGCTTTCTTGGCACCTATCGCAGCGGGTATTGAATAACCCATGGTTCCCATTCCGCCGCTTGTAAGGAATCTGCCGGACTTGGAAACATAGTACATACAGGACCACATCTGATTTTGCCCCACATCGGCAACATATACGGCATTATCATCCATCTGTTCAGACAAAGATGTAATGAACTTGGCAGGATCCACATAACTTCTGCGGGGAGCTTTGCGCTTCTTCTCAGATCTTCTGTACTCGTTCAGAGTATCAACCCACTCCGTAAAATCGCATGTTGCGCTGTCTTTTAAAAGATCTGTAAATATATGCTTGATATCACCGACAATAGGGATCGTAGGTCCTACGTTCTTACCTATTTCGGCAGGATCCACATCAATATGGATGAGCACCGTATTCTCAGCCACAAGATCCGGTGACGAAACAGCTCTGTCTGCGATCCTGGCCCCGATGACTATAAGAAGATCGGATTCCTGCATCGCCCGATTGGCATATGATCTGCCGTTATTGCCGATCATACCGAAGTAAAGCGGATCATCGGAAGATAAAGAACTGATCCCCATCATCGTCGTTACAACCGGAATATTGAAACGATGGGAAAAATCATGCAATTCCTTTTCGGCACCCGAAAGTATCACTCCGCCGCCCGCACATATAAGCGGCTTTTTTGCTTTTTCAAGCTCTTTGCCGACTTTTTTCAACTGTACGGCATGTCCCTTGACTGTAGGCTTGTATGTACGCATATTAACAGATTCCGGATATTTGAAACCCGATATCTGTTTATTCTGGATATCTATGGGTACATCTATAAGAACAGGCCCGCGCCTGCCGGTTGTTGCTATATGAAAAGCCTCTTTAAATATTCTCGGAATATCAGAGACGTCTTTTACAAGATAACTGTATTTGACAAAACTCTCGGCTGCTCCTGTTATATCGGCTTCCTGAAATACATCCTGCCCGAGGAGCTTTGAATCCACCTGACCGGTTATACAGATAAGCGGTATCGAATCGGCATATGCCGTTGCTATACCGGTCAAAAGATTAGTTGCACCCGGGCCGCTTGTGGCCACGCATACACCGACTTTGCCGGTTACTCTTGCGTAGCCGCTTGCGGCATGTGCAGCATTTTGCTCGCTTCTTACGAGTATTGATTCAATTTTAGTGTTTAAAATGCTGTTAAAGAAGGGGCAGATCGCAACTCCCGGATACCCGAAAAGCGTCGTTACCCCTTCTTTTTCCAGGCATTTTACGATCGCATCAGCGCCAATCATAAAACGACCATCCTTATAAAGAAAACTCTATATGTTTATTTTCTGAAAAGCTTAGCCAAAGGAGAGATTATTGAGCTAAGATCCTTGATGGCCTTATTGAGTGAATCAAGATCAAGATCATCGAGTTTCTTAACTGTTTCTTCTACACTCTTTTCACTTGTGTCAACAAGTGAATTAACATTTGCGAGCATATCATTAAGATCAATAGCTGCAAGTTCTTTTGTACTCTTATCAAGGTTTGTCACAACATCCTGAACTTCACCCATCATTGAGTTAACCTGTGAAACAGTATCGCTTGCAACTGTTATGGCCTTGCTTGCTTCTGTCATGGCATCACCGGCCTGATTGATTATAACAACCGCATTGTCGATAGCTTCGGAAGCCGTCTCAACTTCATCGCTTACAGCAAGTATCAGAGTGTTTGCGTTTGCAACGGCACCTTCAAGCTGAGGAATGAAGTTCTTGATCGTAACAAGCATTATCACAAGGATGATAAGGCAAAGAACCGATGTGCACAGAGAAAAGATGCTCTGCATTTTAACACGTTTGTTCGCAGCCTCATTCTCATTCTTCATCTCAACGATGAGTCTTGTAAGTACCTGCATGTCACCATCTTTGACATTCGAAAGCATTGATGTGACATCATAGTCCGTGAGCTTAGATGTGCCTGTGTACGGATTTTCTGTTTTAACCTGATTGTTCTCTTCGCTCATAAGTAACCCTCCGTATGAAATATTTGATGTGCATTATATGATCCCTCATATAATTAACTAGATTTTACCACAAACATTATCTAATAGCCATAATAAAGTTATTAAAATATTCGGGGATCGGAGCAACCGTTTCTATATACTCTCCCGTGCGAGGGTGAGTAAAACCCAGTATATGTGCATGGAGTGCCTGACCCTTAGTATCGACCGGCGTTTTTGCACCGTTTCCGTAAACGGTATCTCCTGCTACAGGATGCCCGATACCGGCCATATGAACTCTTATCTGATGTGTCCTGCCGGTCTCAAGAATGCATTTTATCATTGTGAAGCGATCGAACCTTTCAAGAACTTCATAGTTGGTGACTGCTCTCTTCCCGTCGGGAAGTATCGCCATTTTTTTTCTGTCTGAGGAAGATCTCTTTATAGGCTTTTCGATCTTTCCGTTATCTTCATTGATAACGCCTGTTACTATTGCAATGTATTCACGTTTTATAGTGTGCTTTTCAAGCTGTGCGGCTATGCTTTCATGAGCCGTATCGTTCTTGCATATGATGAGCGAACCGCTCGTGTCCTTATCTATCCTGTGAACTATCCCCGGACGCATCACTCCGTTGATACCCGACAGGCCATTGCCGCAATGGTACATAACGGCATTAACAAGAGTATGTTCATAGTGCCCCGGAGCAGGATGCACGACCATTCCTTTCGGCTTGTTCACGACAAGGACATCATCATCTTCATACAGAATATCAAGAGGAATGTCTTCGGCTGTAATGTCCGGGATCACGCTGTCGGGTGTTATGACTTTTATAATGTCACCGGTCTTTACCCTGTAACTTGATCTGACAGCCTTCCCCCGGGCCGTGATATCACCCGAAGCAATCAGTTTTTGTATATATGAACGTGAAAAATCGGCAAGTGCGTCACAAACGTACCTGTCGATCCTGTCATTTTCAAAGTATTCTTCTACCGTAAGTGTATATTCTTTCATTTTCCGTTCTTATCAAATAATCTTTTGATCGGAGATCTGAACGCATTCTCCATAGTGCGATAATCCTCTTCGCTTATCCTGAACAGCATTTTGACCGCAAGAAGGACCGTACATATTGAGACATACATATCCGCGACATTGAAGATCGGGAAATTGATACATGATATATAGATGAAGTCAACGACATAACCCTGCATGAACCTGTCGATCATATTGCCGGCTCCACCGGCGGCTATAAATACGAGAAGCAATTCGATATACCGGTACTTACTGCCATCCGGCATATTATAGATCAGATAGAATATCACAGCCACAACGACCGCTGCGATCACGAGAAACAATATCCTGTGACCCGACAGCATGCCAAAAGCCGCACCGGTATTCCCATTGGGAAGATAATACAGTTCAAGAACATTTTTGATCAGGGGAATGGGCTTGCTGTCTTTGAGTGCCGCCACCGCCCATGTCTTAGTCAACCTGTCCACAAGTATGAGTACAAGGAACAGGATCAGATCCATTGTGCACCTTTTTATCTTAACTTTCATCCGTCAGTCCCACTCCACGATCAGACTTTTCGTTGCTTCCTTTATCTCTTCTTCCGTAACATCATTTACGATAACAGCCTTTCCGATCTTTTTCAAAAGTATGAACTTAAGACCGGTGTCGGTGTTCTTCTTGTCGTGTGCGATATTGGAGCAGACCGCATCAACATCAAACGGATCGAGCGATATAGGAAGACCGAAAGGAACAAACATATCTCTTATCTCATAGAATTCCTCGTCGGAGAGCATCTGCCTTTTGTAAGAAATATATGCGGCCGCTACACTTCCGAGGGATACGCATTCTCCGTGCGAATATTTGAAATTGAAGTATTTTTCAAGCGCGTGACCTATAGTATGTCCGAAATTCAGCATCATCCTCTCATTTTGTTCAAACGGATCCTTTGTCACGAAATACTGTTTGATCGACACCGCTTTTCCTATCATTTCACCGATTACTTCAGGTTCCTTATCCATGATGCTTGAAAAATCATTTATCATCCACTCATAAAATGACGCATCTTTAATAAGACCTGCTTTTAATACTTCAGCCATTCCCGAAGAGAATTCGCGATCCGGAAGAGAATCAAGTGAAGAAGTGGCCGCATACACAAGTCTTGGCATATATATGCTTCCTATAAGGTTTTTATACTGCTCATAATCCACTCCGCATTTTCCGCCGACCGAAGAATCCGCCATGGCCAAAAGCGAAGTCGGAAGGTTAACAAAGGCGCATCCTCTCATATAGGTTGATGCTATAAAAGCAGCAACATCTCCCGCTACTCCGCCTCCAAGTCCCACTATGAGATCCCTTCGGTTAAAATCATTAGCGAGAAGCTTTTCATAACATCCGTTTACCGTTGACAGCGTTTTGTTATTCTCTCCCGCTTCAAACACGTAATCGATAATGACTTCACAGCAATCGCAAAGCGCGGATCTGACACTGTCAAGAAGGAGCCCTGCCACATTCGAATCGGTTACTATACATATGCGGCGAAGTGTGGGAAACAGTTCCTTTATCTCATCCGCAAGAGCGGAATAATCTTTCTTAATAACAACTTTGTAACTGCCGCTATTCTTATATGAAACAGACAGAAAATCATCCATATCGGATCCTCCGTTTACTCCTAAAAAAAGCTTCCGACCTGTGATCGGAAGCCTTGAATCAGAATTTGTTGTTCAACGCCGGAACATCAAAGGCTCCGGATAAGATTTCCTGGAAATCACCTGAAACATCTACATTCTTGGGAGTCAGTATGAAAATATAATGCGAGATCTTCTGGAGATTACCGTCTATTGCGTATGTACTGCCGCTCGTAAAATCTATGATGCGCTGTGCCATGTCAACGTCCAGCCCTTCCATGTTGAGCAGTACCGTATGATTCTCAAGAAGTGTATCCGTTATCTCTCTGGCATCTTCAACGGAAGTGGGCTTGATAACACATACTTCCATTCCGTTGCTCATCATTCTGTTTCTTCCGTTACGCGGTGTATTTCTGGCAGGCGCTTTTGCTTTTGCATCCTCTGTATCGTCGATCGTCTGGGATTTTACGGCTCTTTTGTTGACCGATCTTGATGATTTGTCATCATCATAGTCATCATAGTAACCGTCATCTTCGTACTCATCGTCCTCATCATACTTCATTGCGCCAAGCATTTTGTCTAGTAAACTCATAATAAACTCCTATCTGTCGACCCTGTACTCCCTCTCTCCGAATATGGATGTACCGACTCTTACAAGTGTTGCCCCTTCAGCAATTGCAACAGTATAGTCTCCGGACATGCCCATTGACAGACAATCCATATTGACATTATCAATGTTTTTGGCTTCTATGTCAACTAATAATTGGGAAAGTGCACAAAAAACGGCTCTGTTTTCACATGGATCCGATACCGGCGGAGCAACGGTCATGAGTCCCCGTATCCTGATGCCGGGAAGTATGCTTATCTGTTCCACAAGGTCAGGTGCATCATCGGTGGATACTCCGAACTTACTCTCTTCCCCGGCTACGTTAACTTCGATCAGTATATCCACGCATGTGTCATGCTTTACGGCCTGGCGGCTTATCTCCTGGGCAAGCTTATATGAATCCACGCTGTGTATCATCGTAACCTTGTCAACGATGTATTTGACTTTGTTTGTCTGAAGATGCCCTATCATGTGCCATCTGATGTCTTTCGGAAGGAGCGGATACTTTTCGGTTATCTCCTGAACCTTATTCTCTCCGAAATCCCTGACCCCCGCATCGTAAGCTTCCTGAAGTAATTCAACGGGTTTTGTTTTTGATACCGCAATAAGAGTAACGGTTTCCGGATCCCTTCCGGCATCCTTTGCAGCCTGTATGATATTATTTCTTACTTTTTCAAGATTTTCTTTAATCATAGATGAAGTCATTTTCGGTAACCGAATCTCCTTTCAGAGCTATATAATCATACACGGAAAGACCGTACTCACTGTTGGATTTGACGATCGAGTATTCTTCGTTCTGGTTAAGTATCGTTATCTGCTTAAAGTCCGCATATCCTTTATTGATATTATATACGCCGATAAGGCTTGCCTGCTTGGAGATCGCATAACGGCTCCCGTCCTCGGGTTTTATGACATAGTCTCCTATCTTGAATACCGATTCATCAACATACAGCATACCGTCCACATTGTTATAAACGGTCGCGGGAACAAATTCCGTAGACAAAGTTCCGTCTTCCAAGTAGGATTCTCTGTTAAATCCCGCATCCGATGAATTGCCGCCGTATGTCAGATAGTCTTCCGGTATCAGATAGAATGTCCTTTCGATTATTGCCGAATTGGGTATCTTAAGTCCCATCTTTGCATTATCAAGAAGCTCTATCTCAACAAATCTGTCGGAAGCAAATGTGATCATCGAATTATTAAAATCAAGCTTGGCATATGTCCTGCCGTTCTGACGAAGTACACTGACAGCAGCCCAGGCTGTATAGTTGTTCTTAAGGAACCTGACTTCAATATAATTCTCATCCGCAAGGGACTGCGCACGTTCTTCGTCTATCTCGATCATGATGGACCACAGCTCGCTCGTTACAAGCTTATATGCGCTGTCTCCTTCGGAGATCAGATCGTTTGAGTGGAGGGAATTCTTTTCATAATCAACTCCCTCTACCTGCTCCGGAGTGATAGTCTCGGCAGTAAGTTCCTCATAACCGTCAGTCGAATACAGGATTATGCCGGAAACAGGTGCGTATCCGAAATCTATGGAATCCGCATAGTTCTCGGCTCTGAGCTTGTCGATATTGGCAAGAACGGCGGTATTGGCCAGCTTCAGAGCAGTACCTTCTATATTCCCCTTAAATGCATATGTATCTATGTATTTTTCGGGGCGAAAATCAACAGCGAAGCTTGATATGGCTGTTTTAATATCGGAAAGGCTTTCGTTTGAAAGAGAACTGTCATCACTGCTGTCATCTCTTATCATCTCAGAGAGCTTACCGGTGGAATCTACAGTGTAGACCATGGAATAAGCGTTTATCTTTTCGCCTTCACGGGCATAATAATTGATATAACCGGAAAAATCACTCGTGATCACCTTCTCTTCACGCAGTATGACGCCTTCATACGTATTGTTGATCGCAAGGGAACCGAGCTTAACTTCGTACGGAGTGATGTGAGTCTGCCTGAAATATGAAAAGACCATTATGACTATATAAACAAAAATAACCAGGAATACAAGTACTCCCGGATTGATGCTTATCGGTTTGCGATACTTCAGTATCTTTTTGGTGCGAGGTTCTTCCTGATTGGTTCTCTTCTTTTTCTTACGCGGCATAACGTCATACTTAAAGGAAAGTCCCGGTTACCCGAGACTTTCCTGAATATTGCTCTTAAAGTGATACTATCACATTTGACTTGTATTTGTCGGGAACTTCATCCCCTTCAAGGGAAACACTGATCACAAAATCCACATCAAACTGTGTGCTGATACGGTCGAACTTGTCAAAAACGCCTTCAATGATACTCTTATCCTTTATGAAAGCGATATCCATGAAACTGTCGAGGTAAACTTCCTGAAGATCATGGTCCTGAGAAACTATCCCGCACAGAAATCCGAAGAACTCTTCTGTGGTCGAAAACGGAAACTCTGATGTATTGATAAGTCTGATCTTGTTCTTAAGCTCATACATATGCTTGGAATTCTTGTCAAGATAGACAATATTGCCGTCAACGGTCTTGACCGCGTTATTTACCTTTTCCAATAAATGTTTAGTCTTGCCTTTGCCTTTGGCTCCAACTATAAGCTGAATCATCGCAGCTCCTCCTTGTATAAAGATTTTACATAATTATAGATTATTTACGGACAAAACACAACAGTAATCACTTAATATCGGTCAGAAGTGTCGTCATATTCCTGTACAGGCTGTCATGGTCAGTCGAGCCGAGTATGACTGATATATATGTATGACCGTTATCACCGTTTGACAGGAGGATAAGACAGCTTTTAGCTGCTTTTGTTGTTCCGGTCTTGCCGCCTATGACACTGACTCCGGCAGGCGCCTGTACATCTCCCTTAAGATATGCATTGGTAGTTCCGATATCAATGTTCTTGGGATTTCCTTCGCGATCCTTATATGTGCTCTTATACTCCGTTGTATTTATGATCTTTCTGAATTCCTCAAACTGCATGGCCGCATTGAAAATAAGGTACAGATCATAGACCGTCGTATAGTGTTCTTCGTCCGTAAGTCCGTGAGGATTCATGAAATGAGTATTTGTTGCCCCAAGCTTTACCGCTTCATCATTCATTACCGACGCAAAGCTTTCAACACTTCCCGACAGGTACTCGGCTATAAGTACTCCCGCATCATTGGCGGAATATAGTAACAGCGCATTAAGAGCCTGTTCAAGAGTAAGCTTATCTCCTTCTTTCAGACCCAGGAGCTGTGCCCCCGATTCGGTTATGACAACATTGGAAGAAGCGGTAAGAGTATCATCGAGATGACCGTATTTAAGAGCAATATATGCAGTCATCACTTTTGTAAGAGAAGCGGGATTCAGTTTTTTATGTGCGTTTTTTGCATATACCGTTTCCGCGCTCGTTGCATCAAACAATCCGCCGGCTTCCGCTTCATCGATAGCAAGCGACAAAGCTTCAAAATCATTATCAGTCACACATATATCAGCGGCAAAAGGTTTGATATCGGAAGATGCCCCTGTTCCGCCTATATTGAACAGAGCATCCGAAGAATCCGGATCGAATTCAAAAGAAACGCCTTTATTACATGCACACAGTAAAGTTGCAATGATAACGGTTAATGCAATGATCCTGACGGATCTATTTGTACATTTCACGCCACTCCATATCTCCTCTGTCAAGTGATTTGATGAGCAGTTCCGCTGTCGCAAGATTGGTCGCCAGCGGGATATTGTGAGTATCGCAAAGCTTAACGATATAATTGATATCCGGCTTGTGCATGTCCGGAGCCTGCGGATCCCTAAGAAAGATCATAAGATCGATCTCATTATGCTCTATCTTGGCACCTATCTGCTGCTCTCCGCCAAGATTACCCGCAAGATACTTATGTACCGAAAGATTCGTCACTTCTTCTATCAGTCGTCCGGTCGTGCCTGTAGCATACAGTACATGCTTGCTGAGCGATCCTCTGTATGCTATACAGAAGTTCTGCATGAGCTTTCTCTTAGATTCATGTGCGATCAATCCAATATTCATCAGAATTCTCCTTCAAAGTATTCACTTGCAGGTGATTGAAGCTTAACGTTCAGTACAAATCCAATTCCTATGAACAGACTTACAAGACTCGTCAGTCCGTAACTGACAAAAGGAAGTGTCAGTCCGGTGTTGGGAAGAAGTCCCGTAACAACGCCGATATTGATAAAAGTCTGTATTCCGATAAGTCCGGCCATTCCGCCGGCAATTATCTGACCTCCCACATCCTGCGCACGTCTTGCTATCAGTATACAGCATATCGATATCATAAACAGAAGCCCTATAACCACACAGCATCCTATGAAGCCGGTTTCTTCTCCGATAACCGCAAAGATAAAATCCGTGTGAGCCGCCGAAATAAAGTTACCGTTCTTGACCGAAGCCACAACGTTATTGTTTATTCCCTTTCCCGACAACTGTCCGGATCCAATGGCGGTCATTGCATTCAGCGTCTGATATGCCTCGGTCAGACCGTATTCATCGGGATACAGCCATGCAAGGATCCTGCCCTTATGATAATCCTTTATGATATGAACATCATCACGCATCAGGTAACGGAGCGCCAATACGAAAGAGGGAACCGCGACAAGTATGGCGCCGCCTATGACCTTCCAGCTGATACCGCCTATAAACATGACGACACAGAATATCGCAACTATCATAATGGTCGTAGACAGGTCGGGCTGTTTAAAGATCAGAATGGTAGGCGGTATGATAAGGATCACGCAGGCCAGTATTATACGCACTGTATTGATGTTTTCCTTATGTTTCATAATAAACGCGGCATAGAATAAAATCAATAATATCTTGACCAGCTCGGAAGGCTGGAATCTGATGCCGCCGATCTCAAACCATCTCTGGGCTCCGCCGCCCGAATCACCGAAGAATCTTACCGCTACAAGAAGTCCGATACTGAGAGCATATATGATCCAATAGAATCTCAGGACAAACCTGTAACTGATGAACGATACGATCACCATCAGTATCAGGCCCATCACAAAACCTTCCTGCTGATGCTTTACGTATGAGGCATCCGCACTCTTTATGAAGATTATGCCTGCGGATGTTATCGCTATGCACAGCAGAACAAGGAGAAAATCATATTTTTTAAAATTATAGCCCTCAAACATATATGAATGCTCCTAGAAAGGTATCTCGGCAAGAAATTCCTTGCTGATATCGTCACATACGATCCCCTCTTCCGGACTGATGTATACTATCTTGGCACCTGCAAGACGACGAAGGAATCCGGCGCTCTTTGTGAACATTGTACACTCCTGCTTTGCCACAGATATGGAATCTGTCTTGATATCGAGCGCAACAGCAAATGCACCCTCATCACCGTTTATACCCGCATAGATATCGCCGTATACAGTACCGAGTATTACAACACTTCCGACAGCGGATACGCTGGCTCCGGGATTGACATCTCCGAGAACGACCATGCTTCCTTCCGTCTCAAGGTTCTGTCCCGCATGAAGCGTTCCTTTGTATACCGATGTATTCTCAACCTTACCGCTTGGCGAGAAAGCATTTGCCGCCTGCAGGAACACCTCGTTCTTCTTTTCGTCCTTCTCCATGACACACAGGACAGTCACACGCGTATATTCTCCGAAAGCTTCAATAAGAGCGCGTTCTTCCAGATCGGACAATTTTCGTCCGTCAAAGCTTATCACAAGCTTTGCGTCCCCAAGAAAACGCTCCGAATCGATCAGTTTCTGGGCAAATGCCACATACAGATCATTGAAAGGGATATCGGGATCAAGTATAAGTTTAAGTCCGTTCGGAAAACTCTTGATAGTAACTGCGGGTCTCATCTGCACACCACCTTTTTATTAGTCATCTATTATCTCATTTGTCGCCTCATCGGCAACACCGTTTATAAGAGCATCAGATCCTTCAACCTTGAAGTAATAACTGAGCACATCTCTCGAGAACTGTGCTGCATTGGCCGAAGTATAACCGTATGCTATACGTGTTGCTATCGTCACTTCGGGATCGTCATACGGTGCAAATCCGATAAACACGGCATGATTTGTTCTGGATCTGCTTGTCTGTGCCGTACCGGTCTTACCTGCGGTATCGATCGGGAACCCTTTAAATGCCGCAGCAGTCTGTACAACATGCCTCATTCCGCTGTATATCTGACCCCACGTACTGTCGGCAAACAGCACACTGTTCTGTATCTCAGGGGAGCCTGATCGGATAATGCCGCCGTCATGACTTACGATCTTATTGATAAGAGTGTATTTATAACACGTTCCGCGTGTAGCAATGGTCGTTACATATCTTGACAGACCTACCGTAGTATAGTTATGAGATCCCTGTCCGATAGCCGAATCAACAGGCAGTTCATCGGAGAACTTCGGAGTGTTCTCTTCCATCTCGATTCCGGTCTTTGATGTAAGACCGAACAGATCAGCATATTTCTTCAGAACTGCAAGTCCGTGTTCCTCATCATAATTTGATGTATGTCCGTTGGTAGCAAGCCTGTATCCCACTTCATAAAAGAATACGTTACAGGAATTGCCTATCGCACCTGCCACATCAAGCGGACCATGCCCTCCGGGATATACCCAGCATTGCTTTTCAACATCAAAGTATTCAAAGATACCGTTACATCGGATAGTCTCACCCAGATTGACAACACCTTCTTCCAATGCGCATGCTGCCGAACATGGCTTGAATGTGGAACCGGGCGCAGTCATCTGCTGGGTAGCGTTATTATACAGCGGACTGGCCAGATCGGATAAAAGCTTGGCATAATACTCTGAATCTATCGAATTGGCAAACCTGTTATTATCGTATCCGGGATATGTTACAAGCGCAAGCAGTTCTCCCTTCGTATTTGCCACAACACACGACCCGGAGCACGGATCGAGTGCAAGCATGGCCGGTGTCAGTTCAAGATTTGATATCTTGTTGATGATAAAGTCATACGGAGTCTTTGCTCCGGATTCAAGCATCGCTTTATCCGCGGCCGATCCGTGTATGATCTTCTGCTCGTACAGTATCATGCACAGCTGCCGTCCCGAGATATTGTCATCTGCGATCATATACTTGAACATCTTCTTACCGAAACCGCTGTTTTGCGTCAGATCGCTTATGATAAAATCAACAAGCTGGTCAAATACCTCTTCCGAATCCGAATACTGGCTGTTTAAATGAAACTTGGTAACATCTATCCAGTTCTTGGCAAGGCAATAATGGAGATATTCGTTAAGACTGATGGTCTCATTGGTCGTCCAGTTGATATAAGTCTCATCATCCCTGTCGATAAGATCCGAGACAAGTACACCTGTTGATTGAGACATGAGTCTTGTGACGATATAACTCTCATATACTTTCATCTCATCGGGAAGTTCACGATAAGGCGTTTTGTTATTTACCAGCTCGTTCCGAAGGCCTTCCATTACCGATGCCTGTTTTACAAGGAACGCTTCATGCACCTGTTTCTCATATGTTGCGGCATTTTTGTCGCCCATATGCTCGGTATCAATGACATTATTGGCTATAAGAGCATAGTACACATCATCGATCGGGATCATCATGAGTGACGATTTTACAACATCATTGTTATATGTCTTCATGTTGACGATCTTGGATACAAGTATACCTGCAAGCTTCTGTTCCAGCATATTGTACACGGCCGTCTGAAGATCGGCATCTATTGACAGATACACATCATTTCCGGCTTTTGGATCCACATGGGAGATCGACTCGATGATCTTCCCCATGTTATCGACATACATCGCATCCTTGCCTTTTGTTCCCTGCAGATACTCCTCCATGGATTTTTCGATGCCGGACTTTCCCACCATATCCGCACCGTTATACTCATGCTCGGATGAGGCAAGCTCAACAAGATCATCCGGAGAAGCATTTCCCGTATATCCGATTATATGGGCAAAATACACCGGATCGTTATACTGGCGAAGTGTATTTACTTCTATACCGATACCCTGAAGGATATCGGAATTTTCCTTAATTGCGGCAACAGCTTCATCATTGACATCATCTGCTATCACGGTAGACAGATATTTCTGGTAGCTGTTCATGGCAAGCTGATACCGGATCGTCATTATCTTGAGTACCTCTTCTTTTGTATAACCTTCCAGAGGTACGAACCGGCTGTTGCCTTTTTCATCTATGACTGTATGGCCTATGCCGTATTTTTTCGAATCGGCCAGATACTTTATGACATCATCCGGTGTCGAGTTACGTTCACTCGTCGTCAGATCATCCGTTGATTTGTGTCCGTAAATATCCGCCAGGAATCTTACGAGCTTTGTTCCGTTGATAGCGTATTCATACTGACCGTCATCATTTATTATGATGTTAAAATCATTGGATACGGTATTTCCGCACCCTTCGACTATATTGATCGCACGATATATCGAATCGTTGATAAGTGCATTCTTGTTCTTGCCGGATTCGAAATTATCTTCTATCGTTACCGAATACGCAAGCTTATTATACGCAAGGAGCTTCCCGTTTCTGTCATATATGTTTCCGCGGGTACTCTTTAGTGTTGTTTCTTTCTTGATCGTAAGCTTGAAATTATTAAGATAATCCTGTCCGTTGATTATCTGCATGACGAAAAGACGCTGTACAAGAACGATCAAAAGAACGATATAAACCGCAAACAGTATTGTGAATCTGTTAAAAATGGCTTCTTTGAGCCATTCCTTAAAGTCGGAAAACAATCAGGCGTTCCTTCTTTCCATATCTTCGAGCCATTCATTTATATTAAGAATGATCTTATAGATTATTATCGTTACAAAGATCGTATACACGATCTCAGGCAGTATTATGTGCAGAAAATAGTATCCGAATCTGAGTTTCCCCTGTATCAGGAATCTGAAAAAGTACACGATGAAGCAGTATACAAGCTCACTGCTCGTGATCAGCACCATCGGAAGCTTGATATCTTCCGGATAGAATATACTTGAAAAGAATCCGTTCAGATATCCTATTATCATATATACGAGTGCATAAAACCCTATGATGTTCCCAAACAGGACATCCATTATAAGCCCCGAAACAAAACCTATGAACAATCCTTCTTTTTTACCGCGCATGAAGCCGAAACACGATGTGAGTATGATAAGAAGATTCGGAGCCACTCCGCCCATAGGCAGTATCCTGATCATCGTGCTTTGGAGCAGATATGCGATGAGTATGAGAAGGAGCATGGTTATCTTTCTGTACATATCATTCCTTTGTCTGTTTCATCTGCGTCACAACAAGTACAATATCCAGATGTTCAAAATCAACAACGGGAGTGATATAACCGGACTTGGTCAGATTATTCGAGTCATCGCTTATCTCTTTTATATATCCTATCGAGATCCCGGGCAGATACTTGTTGCTGATCTGACTCGTAACTATCTGATCCCCGGGGGATACCTCGTTGTCTTCATCCTGAAGATCAGAAAATCTTATCGTTCCGTTTGAATACATCTCCAGACCTCCGGATACGATCATCGTATCGGATGTGTTGAGTACCATCGCACTTATGTTGGAATCATCGTCTATTATCGACCTGACCGTTGCCCAGTTAGGCCCGACAGACGTAACTATTCCTACAAGTCCCGCTCCGGCCATGACGTTCATGTTGACCTTGATCCCATCATTACTGCCTTTGTCAATGAGAAATGTTGAGTACCAGTTTCCGGCATCCTTACCTATGACTCTTGCACCCACAGTCGGATAATCACTGTATCTTTCGTCAAGAGCAAGGAGCTGTCTGAGCTCCGCCAGTTCGTACTTATCGGTAGTCAGATCGTTCATCTTGATAGTGAGGTCTTTGACGGTTTCGCGGAGTTCTTCGTTCTCAGCACGCAGCTCTTCCAGTTCCTTTAATGATCTGGAGCGTCCGAACAACCAGCTTCCCGCATATGATATGGCTTTCTGAAACGGAATGACCGTATAGCCCGCAACAGCCTGCGGCGGTCCGCTCATGATATCTGTAGCATAAGAAAGCACCATCATGATAACGCATAATATTGACAGTGCCAGCAAAATATACTTACTCGGAATATTGGTTTTATTTCTGTTCGATCTCTTTCTGGCCATTTATGATCACTCGGAAAAATCCTGCATCGTATAAACAACGGAATGAAGACTGTCATTCTTGATTATCTGCGACAGACCGTATGCAACGCTGCCTTCCCTGTGAGGTGAAAACAGAACATTAAGGCCTGTGCTCTTGGAGATAAGTTCATGAAGATCTCCTATCCCGGCACTTCCTCCCGTAAGGAATATCCCCTTCTTGTAAATATCCGCACCCAGCTCCGGCGGAGTTCTCTCCAGGATGAGTCTTACATTATCTATGATAGTCTCGAAATGCTCATGCATTGCACGTTCTATGAGCATTGTAGGTATCGTTCTCTCTACGGGCAGGCCCGTAACTATGTCTCTTCCGTACACTACCGCATCTCTTTGTGAGCTTTCCAGATCGGGAAGTTCGATCTTCGTCTGTTCTGCCGACTTGGCACCGATCAGGAGATTGTATTCTTTTCTGATCATATTCCTGATGGATTCATCAAACTTCTTGCCGCCGGTCTTAATGAGCTTGGACAGCACTATCCCCCCAAGACTTAAGATGGATATCTCTGTGGTCTCATATCCGACATTAACGACAAGAAAGCCCTGAGACCTTTGCATCTCGGTATCCATTCCGATCCCATCGGCTATGGCTTTTTCCACGATATAAATATTACGTGCTCTTATGTTTGATTCCTTGACAAGATCAACAAATGCACGTTTTTCAACTTCAGTGATATCCGTCGGAACAGAGATGTAATAATCCGCACTCCGGATATTACCTTCCATTTCATCGTTGATGAAATTACGGATAAGGATCTGCATATGATTGATATCGGCAATGACACCGTAAGTAAGTGGAAAAGTCACTTTGATATTATCGGGTGACTTCTCGTACATCGTAAAAGCATCATCTCCGTATGCGAACAGATTACGTCTGTTCTGGATCGCTATCATATTCTTGTGGGACACGATCCTGTCGGTAAATCCGTTATATATTTTTATATTATAGGTACCTAGATCTATACCGAAAGCATTGATCGCCAAAACAAAATCCTCATTCCAATACAATATCTAGCATATTTTACCATAAGAATCGCTAGATGTATATATCAACTAAATGCTTGTCAACAAGCATCTGCAGTGATTTCAGTATGCCCAGTTTAGCGTGGGGCCACGTAAGTCCCCCCTGGAAATACACCGCATAAGGCTCTTTCATAGGAGCATCGGCGGAAAGTTCGATTGAACTGCCGGAAACAAACGCTCCCGCAGCCATTATAACGTCACTGTCGTATCCGGGCATGTCCCATGGTTCGGCAGTAAGATGTGAATCAACAGGTGCAGCCGACTGGATCCCGTTACAGAATGCACATACAGCTTCCGGCGAACCGAGCGTAACTGCCTGTATGATATCATTTCGCGGCTCCGATCCATTTGGGATCACCGGGAATCCAAGCTTTTCATATATATTTGCGGCAAATACCGCACCCTTTAAGGCGGAACATGTTACGGTAGGCGCAAGGAACAGTCCCTGAAACAGAGTTCTGTTTATATCAAGAGTTGCTCCCACTTCCTTACCGAGTCCGGGAGATGACAGTCTGTATGCTGCTCTTTCAATGCACTTTTTCGTTCCGGCGATATATCCGCCGACAGGAGCCAGGCCTCCCCCGGGATTTTTGATAAGCGAACCTACGACCATATCGGCCCCGACATCAGACGGCTCTATCGTATCAACAAACTCACCGTAGCAATTATCAACCATAACAATAATATCAGGTCTTATATCCCTGATAAAGCTTATCACTTTACCTATCGAACTTACCGAAAGAGACGGTCTTGTCTGATATCCCTTCGATCTTTGTATTGCGATCATTTTGGTCTTGGGACCGATAGCAGCTTTGATCCCTTCAAGATCAAATGATCCGTCGGGAAGCAGATCCACCTGAGAATAAGATACTCCGTATTCGTAAAGAGACCCTATGCTCTCTCTGATCCCGATGACCTCTTCAAGTGTATCGTAAGGTTTTCCCGAGACAGATAAAAGCTCGTCCCCGGGAAGAAGCTGTGAAGAAAGGGCAACATACAATGCATGGGTTCCGCAGGTTATCTGCGGGCGGACAAGCGCATCCTCGGTCCCGAACACTTTTGCATACACTTTTTCCAGTGTATCCCTTCCCAGATCATTGTAACCGTATCCGCTCGAAGGCATGAAACATGCCTCGCTGACACGGCATTCCTGCATGGCATGAAGGACTTTGAGCTGATTGTATTCAGCCGTTTTATCAAAGTCTTCGAATCTTTCCTTAAGACAGGCAAGTATCTTCTCTCCGAATTCATATACTTCTTTGCTTATATTACATTTTTCATAGTACCGGATAAGATCATCCATTTATTATCCCCTTTGCTTCAAGCCGATCCGTCATGGTTTTTATAATATCTGTTTCTTCACTTATGTTCACAAACAGAGCATCCTTTTCACGTTTGAACCATGTAAGCTGTCTTTTTGCAAAATGCCTTGTATCTCTCTTGATGATATATACAGCTTCTTCAAGTGATAAATTGCCTTCAAGGTGATCTATTATCTCTTTGTATCCAAGTCCGTGCATTGATACGTTATTCTTATCCAGCCCTTTATCCATGAGGTGTTTTACTTCATCTACAAGTCCCTGCGCTATCATTTTATCAACACGTTTGTTGATCCTGTCATATATCTTCTGTCTGTCGTCATTAAGAACGAAATAGCAGAATCTGTATGGTGACGATCTGTTCATGCTCTCAAGATTATGACCTGAGATAGGCATTCCCGTCTGTTTATGATATTCAAGCGCACGTATCATCCTTCGGCTGTCATTGGGATGGATCTTTTTTGCAGATACGGGATCAACCATGCGCAGCATATCATGAACATACTGTCTGCCATTTACTCTTATCAGATCGCTGAGTTCATTTCTGTATGAGATCATCTCTTCGGCAGGTGTAAAATCGATATCATACAGAACGCTCTGAATATAAAACCCGGTCCCGCCGACGATGATCGGGATACGCCCCTTATCCCATATCTCATTCATGGCAGCTTCGGCCATTTCCTTAAACATGACTATATTAAAATCCTCAGCAGGATCAAGAACATCGATGAGATAATGATCTATTCCTCCTCTTTCGGAAAGAGGAACCTTGGCTGTACCGATATCCATCCCTTTGTAGACCTGCATGGAATCGGCACTGATTATGCTTCCGTTTATCTTTTGCGCAAGCTTTATCGCTGTTTCCGATTTTCCCACTGCAGTAGGTCCGGCAATGATGACAAGCGGTTTCATATCACACTATCCTCTTGAACATCTTTTCAAGTTCCGATCTTGAATAAGATACTATCGTCGGTCTTCCGTGGGGACAGTTATACGGATTATCAAGAAGGAGAAGCTCGGATATAAGAGCCTTGGCTTCAGCCTCAGACATTCGCATATTTCCTTTTACGGCAGCCTTGCAGGCCATTGTGGCTATCCTGTCCTTGATCTCTTCGGGCTTTTTTACGTTTTTTTCCGACAGTCCGTCTATAACGCTTATGAAATAATCCCGTTCGGACATTCCGAACAGTTCCGTCGGAACAGAGCTTAGCGCAAAATCATTGCCGCCGAAGTGTTCGACGGTAAAACCTGTCTGTTCCAGTATCTCAAGGTTCTCGTTTATGATATCAGCCTGAGCCGGCGAAAAGGTCATGATGCATGGAGGACTGATCAGCTGTGATGTTACGGCATTTGATGCGATCTGTTTGGAGAATCTTTCATACAGAACTTTTTCATGGGCCGCATGCTGATCGATTATGTACATACTGTCTTTGTATTCAACGATCCAATACGTATCAAACACCTGACCGATTATCCTGTGGGTTTCTTTCGCTTCTTCGGATAGGAACCCTTCTTTGAACAGGGTTTCCTGAACCGGTTCGGGCACATTTGATCCTGCTAGCGCTGTTTCTTTAACGGTCTTCGTATATTCTTCAAGTCTTTTTTCCTCAAACGGTTCGGGAACAGTTACACTCTTTACGGGTTGGGGGGCAACATTTACGGGCGCTTTTGTAACAGTCTCGGGAATAAGCTCACGCTTTGTGATACCGGCCGTTACGGCTTCACATACGATACGATACAGTTCCTGTTCTTCATAGAATCTGATCTCTGTCTTCGCGGGATGTACGTTTACATCAATTAAACTGCTGTCTATATCGATATAGAGAATGACAAAAGGAAATCTGTGGAGCATCATGTACGGTTTGTAAGCCTCTTCAGTTGCCGATGAAAGAAGTTTGCTCCTGATAGATCTGTTGTTTACAAAGAAAAGCTCGAAATTTCTGTTTCCGCGGCACAGTTCCGGTTTCCCGACATAGCCTCTTAAGCGTACGTTTTCACTGTCATATTCAATATTTACAAGAAGGCGCTGGATGTCCCTTCCGAAAACGGTGTACACATCAGACATCACATCACCGCTTCCCGTACTGGCAAGCTTAACGTTTCCGTTCAACGTATATTTAAAAGACACCGAAGGATGAGACAGGATCAGTCTTTCCATCAGTTCGGTGATATATCCGCCTTCGGTAACGGCACTTTTTAAGAATTTCCTTCTTGCGGGGGTATTATAAAACAGATTTCTGACGATAACGGTCGTTCCGTTCGGGATCCCGGCCTCATCGAAAGACAATTCCTTACCGCCTTCGATACGATAGCGATATCCGAATACTTCTTCCTTCGTTTTGGTCATGAGTTCGACCATTGCAATTGCCGCAACGGATGATAATGCTTCACCACGAAACCCGAGGGAGTTGATATCGCAAAGATCTTCGGCACACTTTATCTTACTTGTCGCATGACGCAAAAATGCTTTGGGTATATCTTCTTTTCTTATTCCGCATCCGTTATCGGTTACCCTTATATAGTCGATGCCGCCGCCTTTTATCTCGACGCTGATGTTCCCGGCCCCGGCATCTATCGCATTTTCCACAAGTTCCTTGATGACCGATACCGGTCTTTCCACCACCTCACCGGCAGCTATCTTATTGATCGTTGATTCATCCAGAATATTTATATGAGGCATATCTTCACCATCTGTTCTTCAATCTGCTCTGGAGCATACACAGCGCATTTAACGCTTCCATGGGAGTCATATTGTTACAATCAAGGTCTTTAAGCTCTTTTATGATCTCATCATCACTTACAGTATCAAACAATGACATCTGACCCCTGTCAACATCATCACTCTTTTTCAGTATATCTTTCTTGACGGGAGAATCCGCAATGGACCTTACACTTGCAGAAATATCATTTTCGGACAGTTTACCCGCAAGTTCGTTGGCTCGAATAACAACTGTATCGGGAAGTCCGGCAAGCTTTGCGACTGCTATACCGTAGCTTCTGTCGGCGCCTCCTTTAACGATCTTACGCAGGAATACTATCGTATCCTTCTGTTCCTTAACGGCTATGCAGTAGTTGTTAACGCCTTCTATCTTGCCTTCGAGTTCGGTAAGCTCATGATAATGCGTAGCAAACAATGTCTTGGCTCCAAGGAGCTTTTTGTTGCTGATATACTCTATAACGGCCCACGCAATGGATAGTCCGTCAAAAGTAGATGTACCCCGCCCGATCTCATCGAGTATCAGAAGACTCTTTGACGTTGCATTTCTGAGTATATTGGCTACTTCGGTCATTTCCACCATGAAGGTGGATCTGCCGCTTGCAAGGTCATCGCTTGCTCCCACCCGGGTAAATATCCTGTCAACAACACCTATATTGGCCGATGAAGCCGGAACGTATGATCCGATCTGCGCCATAAGAACGATAAGCGCCACCTGCCTCATATATGTTGATTTTCCGGCCATATTGGGTCCTGTTATGACGCTGATCCTGTTTGTATTATTGTCAAGATACGTATCGTTTGATATGAACATCTCGTCTTTGGTAAGCTGCTCAACGACCGGATGACGTCCCTCTTTAATATCAATGATGCCTTTTGTATTAAGTGCCGGCCTTACATAACCGTTGGCGGCTGCAACATATCCCAGTGACGCATAGGCATCGGCGAGCGCGATCACCTTCGCACTTCCCAGGATCCTGTCCACTTCAGCGGCGAGCTTATTTCTGATCTCTATGAACAGATCATATTCGAGCGAAAACAGTTTGTCTTCCGCGTTGAGTATTGTATCTTCCAGTTCTTTGAGGCGCTGCGTCGTATACCTTTCCGCATTTGCAAGTGTCTGTTTGCGGATAAAGTCTTCGGGAACAAGTTCCAGAAAAGAATTTGTTACCTCAAAATAATACCCGAACACGCGATTATACTTGATGCGAAGATTCTTGATACCTGTCCGCTCCCGATCTTCCGACTCAAGTTCGGCAAGCCACTTCTTTCCTTCCGTCTTCGCATTTCGGAGGGAATCGACTTTATCGGAATAACCGGTCTTTATGATCCCGCCTTCTTTTATGTTTATCGGAGCATCTTCACTTATGGAACTATCAATGACGGCACACAGGTCTTCAAGCGTGTCCAGACCGTCACACAGTTTCCTTACGGCGGTGACCTTGGTGTCCGATAACAGTTCCTTTATAGGCGGAAGCATACGTATCGAATTGGCAAAAGCGATAAGATCCCTCGGATTGGCCGAGCGATAATTGATCTTGCCCATCAGACGTTCTATATCGTATACGGGATTTAAGTATTCACGCAGTTCCTCGCGAAGTATAAGATCTTCTGTAAATGCACCGACCGCATCAAGCCTTTCGTTGATCCTTTTTATGTCCGTAAGTGGCTGTTCGAGAAAAGACCGTATCATTCGTGCACCCATAGCTGTCTTGGTCTTATCAAGCACATACAGAAGCGACCCTTTCTTGGTCTTGTCCAGCATTGTCTCCGTGAGTTCAAGATTACGTCTTGTTGCACTGTCAAGAACCATATAGTCAGTCACCGAATATACACTTATATTCCTGATCTGATCTATCCCGCCTTTTTGCGTCTCTAAAAGATACTGTATCAAAGCGCCTGATGATACGACCATTCCTGATCTGTCATCAAGACCGAGTCCCGTTACGGATGATACCGAAAACTGTCTTTTGATCGCATCGGCACATGATCCGTCATCAAAATACCACGGTTCTATCGGATATATGACAACATTGATATGAAATATGATCCCTTCAAAATCAAATCCCGAAACCATGAAAGCTTCATTACAGATGATCTCTGACGGAGAATACTTATAGATCTCATCGATAAGGCGTTTTTCTTCGTTTACTTCCGTTGTCATGAAAATGCCCGTGGTTATGTCGGATACAGCGATCGAGTATACATCTTCCGTATAATATATGCACATTATATAGTTATTGGATTCCTCATTGAGAGTATCCATATCGGTGTTCGTACCCGGTGTGGCTATACGGACAACTTCCCTTTTTACAAGACCTTTGGCTTCTTTCGGATCTTCAACCTGCTCGCAAATAGCCACTTTGTATCCTTTTTGGACGAGCTTGTTTATATATACCTGCGCAGCATGAAAAGGAACGCCGCACATCGGCGCTCTTTCTGCCAGTCCGCAGTTCTTTCCGGTAAGAGTAAGTTCAAGCTCTTTCGATGCGGTTATGGCATCATCAAAGAACATCTCATAGAAGTCACCCAGGCGGTAAAAGAGTATACAGTCTTTGTATTCCTCTTTGGTCTCTATGTATTTTTGCATCATCGGGGACATTTTTTCGTCCATGATCAGCCTCTTAAACTGTGATACAATGACCTGCCTGATCGCCTGCGTACTATCTCGCAAAGCTTCAGTCCGGTAAAATCAATAAATCCCGCATTTATCCTGTCTTTTGAAAGGGCATCTCTTATTACATCCTCAAGGATATCATAATCTGCCTTTGAATCCATGTTAATAAAATCAACTATCACCATTCCCGACAGATTGCGCAGCCGAAGCTGCCTTGCCACTTCTCTTGCGGCCTCGCAGTTGATCGCCAGGATCGTATCTTCCCTGTTCTTATTCAAAAGACACCCGGCGGAATTGACATCGACCGATACGAGCGCTTCGCTTTGCTCGATCGTTATGTACACTCCGCTTTTAAGATACACCTTTCGGGATAACGCCTCAGATATTTTAGCATTAAATGAATAAAGATTGCACAATTTGATAAGATCGTCATCATAAAATCTCAGTCTGACCCGGTCGGTCACCTTGACCGGGCCGGATATTCTTTCGTAACTGTGCTCAATTGCGCATCTTATCTCTTCGTCATCCGTAACTATCTCTTCTATCCCGATATCCGACAGATACAGTAAGTCTTTTATATGATCAGGTACCGGTGAATACAAAACCGTATACGCAGGCACATGACCGCTCTTTTCATTGATCCCGTAAAACAGTTCTCTGATACCGGCAAGTTCTTCTTTTGCTCTTTCGATACCGTCTTCTTCGGTGTATGCTCTTGTTCTTATCACAACACCTATATCTTCATTTTCAAGTATCTGCGAAAATACCTCAGCGATCCTGCTCTTATCAGACTCAGGGATCTTGGATGAGACTTTCACATGATGTGCCCCGTACGCTGCAATAACATATTCTCCCTCGATCGTAAGCTTATCGGTAAATGTTGCTTTTTTTTCATCATATGCTTCCTTCTTGTATTGAAGCGCAAGCACAGTCTCGGGTTTTATCAGCTTATTAATGAATCCTCTGTCGTTCTTATCGAAACGTACAAATGAAGCTCCGATGTTTTCGGCCCTGTTCTCCACTCTGCAGTTTATGATGCTTCCTATGGGCATGGCACAAAGGCTGTCATATACATAGATATGTTCAGCCTTGTTCCCTACTATATGCATAAGAACATATTTATCCTCATATTTTGTAAAAACAGCTCTGTTATCGATCATAGTATCACCTGTCCGATGTCATCAAGGGATACAAACGAGTCTGTCATCGTATACTGATCGATCCTTTTTATGACAAGATCATTGTTTTCCGTCATTTCGGAATGATCTGCATACAATGCATTAATGACAAGATCGGGCTTGATGTTATCGGTGCTTCCCGAGCTGATGAGCATTTCCATCACATTCTTTTGCGGATCATAGCCAAGTTCATATACCAGCGGGCGCAGGTTTATCATCTTTTCACTCTTTTTTGATCTTTTTATCACAAATACTTCTTCCGAAGACAAAAAATCGCTGATCCGCTCCCCAATATCTTCTTTACACCCCGTGATCTCATATCTTGCCGCTTTTACAGATGCCATGGCGTTTTCACACTTTTCCGGAAGTTCTTTAAATGACAGTATCTCTATCTCGGGAACGGACTGCCGTGACAGTCTTTCCATTGCTTCATTTGATGTAATGCTCTTTGTCAGTTCAACATCCGCATACTCTCCCAGGCTTTCCATCCCCAGCGGGAGCGGCGGTGTAAACGAAAGTATCTGATGGGGTGAAAAGCCTTCCGAATACTTCACGGGTATATACGCTCTTCGAAACAGTTTTTGAAAATACCTCATCACATCAAGATGACCTATATATACAAGTGCCCCTGTTTTTGAAAATCTAAGCCTTACTTTCATAACAAACTCCGCATTTAAACCGTACAGCCCCGCATCCGCTGCATTTTTCACGGCAATTGGGTGTAACGCTTTCATTCTGCGAATTGATGCATTCTCTCTTCAGGAATTCCTTTGTCACACCTATATCTATATGATCCCACGGAAGGATCTCGTCAAAAGAGCGCTCTCTGGCATAATAAAAATCAGGATCGCAGCCGATCTCTTCAAAGCTTTCGACCCATGGCTCAAAGCTGAACTCCTCGGTCCACGCATCAAACATACAGCCTTTTTCATATGCTCTTACAAGGACGGGAGCAAGTCTTCTGTCTCCTCTTGCAAATATCCCTTCAAGCACCGATACATCGGCTGCATGCCAATTGTAGCGTATACTCTTATGATTGAGCTGTTCCTTCATCGCTGCGTTTACAACACTTGCTTTATATCTGAATTCATCCGGCCTATTCATTGGAGCCCATTGAAACGGCGTGAACGGCTTTGGGACAAAGAAAGACGTTGAAGATACTATGGATACTTTTTCCCTTCTTTGTTCCTTGGGAATGGTATCGAAGAAGAGCTTCGCGATCTCATTTGACAGTATCGCAATTCCTCTCATGTCCTCTTCGGTCTCATACGGCAGGCCAAGCATAAAGTAAAGCTTTACTCTTGTCCATCCTCCGAGAAATGCCTGTCTGCAGCCGTCAAGTATGTCTTCTTCCGTAAGCCCCTTGTTGATGACATTTCGCATCCTCTGGCTTCCGGCTTCGGGTGCAAATGTAATGACTGATTTTTTGATATCCTGGACCTTATTCATCACATCAAGTGAAAAAGCGTCCACGCGAAGCGACGGAAGCGATATATTGATATGCTTATCCGAAAACTCATCAATAAGAAATGTGCATATTTTCTCAAGTTCGGGATAATCTGACGAAGACAGTGAGGACAGTGATATTTCCTCATGCCCCGTGTTTTCTATCATGGCACGCGCATATTCTTCAAGCTTATTTTCATCTCTGTAACGGATCGGCTTATATACTGATCCTGCCTGGCAGAATCTGCACCCTCTGATGCATCCCCTTTGTATCTCAAGTACGACCCTGTCCTGGGTTGCCTTGATATACGGCACAACAGGCTTGAGGGGATAGTATGTATCGGACAGATCCGAAACGATCTGTTTTTCAATGACAGCGGGAAGGTCATCGCAGAGCGGATAAAAGCTCTTTATAGTTCCGTCATCATTATATTCTGCTTCATAAAAAGAAGGCGCATATATCCCCGGGATCTTACCGGCGCGCCTAATGAACTCTTTACGCGGTATGCCGTCTTTTCGGCATTCTTTATACAGATCGAGAAGGCTTCTGTAGCTTATCTCACCCTCGCCGATATATACAAGATCGCAAAACGGTGCGATCGGCTCCGGATTATAAGCACACGGCCCGCCGATAATGACTATGGGATCATCTTCGTTTCTGTCATTTGCGTAGAATGGGATCTTCGAAAGATCCAGTATCTGAAGCAGATTTGTATAGCACATCTCATATTGAAGTGTTATCCCGAGAAAATCAAATGATCGGATGGGATCCTGGGATTCAAGAGCAAACAAAGGAATGTTTTTCTCTTTCATAATCCTGTGAAGGTCTGTCCAGACCGAGTATACTCTTTCACACCATACGTCATCGTATGAGTTGAGCATATCATATAATATCTGAATACCCAGATGCGACATTCCGATCTCATACAGATCGGGAAAACACATCGCAAACCGTATGAGGCCTTCGGGATCCTTGTATACGGCGTTTACTTCGTGTCCTATATACCTTGCGGGCTTATCTACGGACATCAGTATTTCTCTTGTCAGTGCCAGATCACTCATAATCAAGATTTTAACATAAGAAAAGACGTATTTACATACGTCTTTTCAAAACTGTCATTTCATGTAAGATATCAATCTTTATCTTTGTATACCGCCGTTACGCTGAGATCATAATGAACGCCTTCACCGCCATACGTTCCGCCGTCATCTCTCTCGTAATGAACAAATTCCTTATTATCACGCTCCGGAGGATCAACCCATGCGCCTTCTCCGTCCCTTGCATACTGGACATCGATCAGGTCGCCGTGATCATCGTAGAACTTGATCTTGTGCTTAACGTAATAATGTGCTTTTATGACACGATCTTCGGTAACGTTTGTCCAATCGCCTTCCCAACCGCAGAAATCATATTGATTGATACAGGGATCGGGCGGATTCTGAATTGAAGAACCGTAAGGTATGATATCTGTCTTCCATAACTCACCGTTCCAGCCGTTCATCCAATGAACCGCACACGTCTTTCCGGGTACGCCCTTGGGAAGATTGACCGTTGACCACCATTCAGGCCACGGTGCTGATTTGTTATTGTTGACCTTTTTAAGCCACTGCGGTGTGTTTGTGATCGGTGTTACGGGAGTGGGAACAGTCGCTGACTGTATAGCCTGTACAGCCTGCACAGCCACGGGAACATAAGCACCCAATATCACCCTGTCTTCAGTAACATTTGTCGCATTTCCGACCCAGGATACAAACTGGAATCCCGGAACTGCGGTATCGGTCGGTACAGGCGCATTCTTTCCGTGAGCAACCTGTACGGTAACACTCTTTGCCCCGTAAATATAAGTTACGTTATGTTTTACTTTGGCAAATGTATCGACCGGATCGCACAAAACCGCAAACACAGCTATGCCTGCAAGTAAAACGATCAGTCTCTTTATCATTCCCTTCATCATAATACCCCTTTCAAAGATTACTACATAACCGTTAACATTATATTAGTTAACATAAAAAATATCAAGTACTTTTGATAAATTCCGGTCACCTGTTTGCAAGTTCTTCCATAACATCTTCCCATGTCAGACCTTTCAGAGCCATAAGTACCATTACATGGTATAAAAAGTCGGCTATCTCATATTTGCTCTCTTCGGGCTCGGGATTCTTGGCTGCGATGACTATCTCTGTAGCTTCTTCTCCGATCTTTTTAAGTATCTTGTCTATGCCCTTATCAAACAGGTAGTTAGTATATGAGCCTTCCTTGGGATTTTCTTTTCTGTCAAGTATCACACCGTAAACATCAGAAAGTACCGAATAAGGATCGGTCCTGCCGGTGTCTTTTTTGATCAACTCATTGAAAAAGCAGGAATATGCTCCGGTATGGCATGCGCCCCCGATCTGAACGACCTTCGCCAGTAATGTGTCATTATCACAATCGGTATAGAGCTCTTTAACGTACTGATAGTGTCCGCTTGTATCACCCTTTTTCCAAAGGCTCTGTCTCGATCTGGAATAATATGTCATTATCCCTTCCCTTACAGTCTGCTCAAATGCTTCCCGGTTCATGTATGCTACCATAAGGACCTCTGACGTATAGACATCCTGGCATACAACAGGTATGAGTCCGGCGGCATCGCTCTTAAGATCGTCCCACGAAAGAGCGGATTTACCGACAGTCATATTGATGCCTTCCTTTATAAGGTCATCTTTCACGGAGAACAGATCTTTACTTCTTTTGTTTACAATATCACCGGATATACCGCATACACCCGGTTTCTTAAGTATATCAGCTGCCGATGTATCATCATTTATCACCGGAATGACCGGTATTTCCGTAAAACTGTCCACGAACAGCTTCCCCAAAAGAAGGGCTGCACTTGTATTCTCTTTTATGATCTTCAGATCATCAAGGATCTGTTCCAAACTGTCTGCGCAAACATAGATCTTATCGGGAGAAAACCTTTTTCCGGCTTCTTCTATCAGTTCTATATTCGACCTTTTCGCCATATTAAGGGCAACCTTTCGGCAACCGGCATACAGCAGTTTTTTGACATCTTCCAGACGTTCTATCGCTCCCGCACCGTAGACAGGTGTATCCATGCTTCTTGTGATCTTTCTGATCATCAAAAGGGATTCTTCATGCTCGGTATCACCGTCCGACAGATCGAACAGAATGAGTGCATCAGCCCCGTTTACGGATAGCTTCTGACAGAAAGACGCCGGATCATCACTTATCACATGGCTGTTCTTGAACCCCTGTACAAGTTTACCCTTTTTGAGATATACGCATGGAATCAACAGTTTATTCATTAAAGAGATCCTTTCGTTGATAATACACTTGCTACCCTCGGATCAAAAGTCGTTGCCATATCAAGAGCCCTGGCAAAGCTTTTGAACATCGCTTCACATATATGATGGGAATTGGTGCCGGATATGACTTTGATATGAAGATTCATCGCTGCGCTGTAACTGATCGCATAGAAGAATTCTCTGATCAGTTCCGTATCAAGGTACCCTATCCTCTCGGTTTCAAACTTTGCATCATATTCAAAATAAGGCCTGCCGCACAGATCGATCGAAACGAGCACAAGCGCATCATCCATCGGAAGGATCATGTGACCGTATCTGCCTATACCCTCTTTTTCTCCAAGTGCATCCTTTAAGGCTTCACCGAGGACGATCCCGCAGTCTTCAACACTGTGATGTCCGTCCACAAGAAGATCACCTTCGCATGTAAGGTTAAGATCGAAAAACCCATGCTTTGCAAAGCTTTCCAGCATGTGATCGAAAAATCCTATCCCGGTATCTACCTTTGCTTCTCCGGTCCCATCAAGATTAATGCTGCAGGAAATATCCGTTTCTTTTGTCTTTCTTGTCTTCTCTCCGATACGCGGATCTATACTTTTTTTTGACATATCACAGTACTCCTTTTCCGAATCTGACCCCGATGGAATTGGCATGTGCGCCGAGTCCTTCGGCATTTGCAAATTTCATTATATCATCACACGCTTCCATGAGCGCCTCTTTTGAATATCTGATTATACTCGTTCTCTTTATGAATGCGTCAACACCAAGCGGTGAAAAGAATCTTGCCGTTCCGTTTGTAGGAAGAACATGATCGGGGCCGGCATAGTAATCTCCGAGAGGCTCCGACGAATACTCTCCGAGGAATATGGCGCCGGCATTGTTGATCCTGGCCATAAGTTCATACGGATCCCCGGTTATTATCTCAACGTGTTCGGAAGCGATACGGTTAGCTATGGATGCCGCTTCATCCATGTCTTTTGCTATAAGGATATATCCGTAATTATCAAGCGACTTGCGTATTATAGCAGTTCTTTCAAGAACATTTGTAAATTCATCGGTAAGATCTGAAACCTTTTGTGCCAATGAGTAACTGTCCGTTATGAGAATCGCACTTGCAAGCTCGTCGTGTTCGGCTTGAGACAGAAGATCTGCCGCAACATATTTGGGATCTGCGCTGTCATCCGCGATCACAAGTATCTCGCTGGGGCCGGCAACAGAGTCTATGCTGACAAAACCGAATACTTCTTTCTTGGCAAGAGCGACAAAAATATTACCGGGGCCGACTATCTTATCAACTTTTGGAATGGTATCGGTTCCGAATGCCATCGCAGCGATAGCCTGAGCACCTCCGACTTTATAGATCTCCGTTACTCCCGTTATCTTTGCCGCAACCAGCGTACAGTCCGCAACTCTTCCGTCGGCACCGGCGGGAGTCATCATTATGATCCTTTTTACTCCGGCAACAAGCGCAGGTATTATGCACATAAGAGTTGAAGAAGGATATGCTGCTTTTCCTCCTGGAACGTAGACTCCGACAGTCTCGATAGGCGTTATCTTCTGTCCCAGCATCACTCCGTTGTCCTTCATATCAAGCCAGCTGTTCTGAAGCTGCTTTTTATGATATTCTCTTATGTTAGCCGCACTTCTTTCCATGACTGCGATAAGATCTTTGTCATAAGACGTGAATGCTCTTTCTATCTCGTCTTCGGTAACACGACAGTTATCCGCACTTATATCCCATTTATCAAACTTCTTTGTCAGATCGAACACAGCCTTATCGCCGTTATCCCTGACATTGTTTACGATGGTTCTGACGGTATCTTCGTATTGCCCATACTGACCGGGACTTCTCTTCAAAAGGTCTGTCAGTATATCATCTATGGATTCCTTTGTCAGATCAACTATCCTCATAACTCCTCCTTGATCTTCGTGATGATCTCATTAATCCTGTCCGAATGAAGCCGCATTGATACGGGATTGACTACCATTCTTGCGGAAAGATCACAGATCTCTTCCAGTATAACGAGTCCGTTCTCACGAAGTGTGGAACCGGTCTCTACGATATCGACTATTACGTCCGATAATCCCACGATGGGTGCAAGTTCAATGCTGCCGTTAAGCTTGATTATATCGACACTCTGATGCCTGATATCATTAAAATAAGACTTGGCTATACGCGGATACTTAGTAGAGACTTTTATCAAATCCCTTGTCTTTAAAAGCTTTCCGGCGCTTTCCGGTCCGCATACGCACATCCTGCACTTACCGAATCCGAGATCGAGAACTTCAAGGATCTTGCGGTTTTCTTCGGAAATCGTATCCTTTCCCACGACACCGATATCGGCTACTCCGTGCTCCACATATGTGGGAACATCCGGTCCTTTTGCAAGGAAGAACTTGAGCTTAAGATCTTCATTGACAAAGATGAGCTTACGTGTATCCTTATCCTTCATCTCTTCGCATGTTATTCCTGCTTTTTCAAGAAGTGCAAGTGTCTTATCCGCAAGGCGTCCTTTGGTAAAAGCAAATGTAAGATAATCGTTTTTGCCTGCTTTTTTACACGACTCCTGTTCGTTAAGCGCGATAAGGAGTTCATCAACCGATACTCCGAATCCGATCGCAGGAACATCCTTTCCGAATTCCTTTACGAGATTATCATATCTTCCGCCTTTTATAATCGCGTCGCCGAATCCGAAGGTATAAGCCCGAAACAGCACTCCCGTATAGTAATCATATTTGTTAAGAAGTCCCAGATCCACGGATATATATCTGGAAAATCCCTTCTTTTCAAGTATCTCTATTATGCTTATGACCCTGTCTACCGCCTTATGACATACCTCATTTGTTAAATGGTCCCGCAGTTCGAACAGAGAATCTCTTGTAGTATATCTGTCGGATATATGAACTATAAGGTCAGCCATTTCATCACTGATACGAAGCTCTGACAGTATATCTCTAACTCTTGTATTATTTCTTGAGGATATGAGTTCAAGAAGAGTCTTTTCATCTTCCGCAGATACACCAAGTTCGTCAAACAGACCTTTGAAAAAGTTCCCGTTACCGACGGAAACGATAAAATCATCAAATCCGACTGTCTTCATACACCTGATCACAAGCTCGATCATTCCTGCATCGGCTATGCATGAATCATCATTATAGAGTTCGGCTCCCACCTGCGTACTCTCCTTGAGCCTTCCGTTCAGGTCGCTTCCGTTGACGAAAGTGTTACCGCTGTAGCACAGCTTGACTGCGCTGTTATCATTAAAATACAGCTTGGAATATGCCCTTGCCATAGCCGGAGTAAAGTCCGGACGAAGTACAAGAGTATTTCCTTCTTTATCATAAAACTTGTAAAGCTCTCTTGAAGGAGTAAGTCCGATATTGTTTGCAAACACATCAAAAAACTCAAAAGACGGGGTCTGCATATGAAGATAACCGGCTTCTCGCATGACTTCAAGAAGCTTATTCTCTGTTAACAGTCTTTTTTTCAGTTCATCGGGATTAATGTCCCTCACGCCCTCGGGCGTATGAAGAATACCGTTCATATTGCCTCACTTTACCGCGTTAAATTGCTAATTCGCTACCATGCTATCATGGTGAATTATATACAACCGTTATCTTAGTGTCAAATCTTTTTTTATTCCATCAAGATACGGAACAAATAGACCGTTATGCGGAACCAGGTCAAACCCCTCCTCAAGCTCTTCGATCCTGAAGCTCTTTCTGCCGCCGTCATTCATCCTGTCCCAGAATTCTTTCAGTCTGATAAACCTCATATAATGAAATCTGTTAAGATGCGAATAATAAATTATGATAAAACTAACGCCGCCCTGCTGTTCGTAATCATTCATGAAGTTTATCTGGTGTTCGTGTATATTGGCAAGTGAGAACGTATCGACCGAGCATTCCTTGGCATCAAAACATACCGGGATCCCCTGAACCGCACCTATATAATCAACGGTACTTTTCTGGTCAAAATAAGCAAGTGTGATCTGACTGTGATCCTCGTTCATTTTTATAGGCGTTATCGGAGTCGGGATCTTTTGCACAAGACAGAGCCCATGTTCTTTATACAATTCGTTTGTTCTGTTGATAAGATCTTCAAGTGTAGATCCTCGAAGACCTCTCGAATTCCAGGTTGCCATCACATAACCTCTCCGAACGATACCGGTGCATCTATACTTATCGTCTTTCCGGCAACTCCTGTAATATCAAAATCTTCCGGAAATTCAAGCCTGCAGCACGCCAGCATTTGAGAGTCTATTCCGAATGACCTGCGGTACTGTTCGTTGACCGATCTGTTTCCGTATTTATTGTCCCCCAGTATGGGATGACCTATTGAAGCAAGGTGCGCTCTTATCTGATGAGTCTTACCCGTAATGAGCAGTATTTCAAGACGCGACAGCTTATCTCCGGGCTTGATCGGGTGTATATGAGTTTCAATATAGTCTCCACTCATATCCGATGATACGGATACTTTATTTGTCTTTTCGTCTTTTACAAGTGATCCGGCCAGGCGGATGTCCTCATCGATCCTGCCTTCAACGATGCATTCATAATACTTATGGACCGTTCTGTTGCGAAAAGCCTCTGAAAGAGCTCTGGCCCCGCGATAAGTCTTTGCAAAAGTCACAAGACCGGATGTGTTTCTGTCAAGGCGGTTACATATCGAAGGTACGAAAACCTCTTCGGATCCTTCGGTCGGATCTTTCTTTTGATACATATATGAAAGGCATATCTCATTAAGCGATATATCGGTTTCTTTCGATCTTTGCGATAGCATACCCGAAGGTTTATCGACTATCATGATGTCCTCATCTTCATATATGACGGGTGGCATTTGTGTATCCGGCCTGATCACGTTAAGACTTCGCTTCGTAAACTTTTCATATGTATCGTTTGCAAAGTACAGCTTTATGCTGTCTCCTTTTCCAAGGAGCTCTTTACCGGAAGCTTTGAGGTCATTCAGAACGATGTTCTTTTTCCTCAGCATCTTATAAATGAACGAAGGTCCGCAGTTACACAAAAGAGTCCGGAGGTATTTATCCAGTCTTCTGCCTTCATCGTTTTCCGAAATGATGATCTCTTTCATAGTGACACCGCTTTTATCGTATCAAGTACAGCACCTGCACCGGCATCATCTTTCAGTGAGTCTTTCATCACTTCGGCTCTTTTACAAAAAGCCTGTTTATCGGTAAAGACTTTGACGCTGACTTTGTAACCTGCTGTTGTCATAACGCTGTCAAGATGAGCCTTTACCTGATCGGCATCATTTTGAGTATATGCGATAAGATCAGACGATCTGCAGCATAATACAGGTACAAAGAATGTCTTGCCCGTTGTTGTGAGGATGTTCTCATAAAGTACCGGAAGAGATCCGACCTTTTCGGCAAACATTGAATATTCGTCATCGGAAAGCGACTTAAATCTTGCAAGCATGATCACGCCTACAAGGGATTTACTTGCCGGGAGAAGTGCCAGCACGGCAAACACAGACCAAAGACTCTTCTTGGTTTGCAGAGTCATATACCCGATAAGAAAGATCCCAAACGCCATCGCAAACATGATCACGGTCTTAATGATCTCAAATACCAGCTGTTTCCTGATGTACCCATGAGTTCCCTTAAGCTGCCTGTTAACATACTTCATCGGTGATCTCCCTGTAGGATCGGATGTTTAAATCTGCCTTTTCGCATTTGTCTTCCCACTGATAAGCGGAATACTCATCATCAATGGTAACTACCGTCATCCCTGCTCTCTTTCCTGCTATTATACCGTTACACAGATCCTCAAATACAAGACATCTGTGAGCGTTGACTCCCAATGCCGCCGCACAGTTAAGATATACATCGGGAGCGGGCTTTCCCGCGCCGCATTCGTCGCCGGTCAGTACTATATCAAAATAGTCACGCAGTCCGTTCTTCTCCAGCACCGCGTTGCACAGTACTTTTGAATTACTGGTTGCCACACCGAGCTTACATCCTCTGTTTTTCAGGTATTCGAGAAAAACCCTGATCTTTTCTTTGGGCGTAACATCATTGACATAATGATCATATGCCATGTCATTCCAGTCATTCATCATCTGTTCTACAGAAACCTGCGGCAGATAGTGTTCATGGGTGTATACGGCGGTCTCATAATAGCTGAGTCCTTCTATCTCATGCTGGTATTCACCCGGGATATCAAGACCGAATCTGCCGAAATAGTCTATATCTATCTGTCTCCATATCCACATTGAATCAACTATCGTCCCGTCAAGATCAAAGATCGCGGCATCTATATCATCAAGAATTTCTTTCCACATTATCTGTATATCCAACCCTTCTCATACAGGTTTTTAAGTTTGGTACCGTCGTAATATGCAAACCCCAGGGGATAGTGATCTGCACAGACGAGCACGAATCCTTTCTTAATATCCCACTCACCATCAGCCTCCGGGATAACAGTCTCGCCCTTAAGATATTTTATGACCATAGGGTCATTTATACCAAGATCTATTGTGTTCGTATAATCATCCGGATCAAGTGTCAGTGCAAAAGCGGTATGGGGCGTGAATTTCCCGGCCCTGTTCAAAGATCCCATACAGGTCCCCGTTCTGACATATCGGATATTTCTTCGATATATGGACTCAAATCCTTCGGGAAGCATATAGATCATTCCATCCTTTGAACAAATAAACTCTCTCTCTTCCATCCTTTCCGAAAGTCCGGCCGAAAAGAACCGTCTGATATCGTCTGCCTGATGTGGGAAAGACGAAAATACCTTATTATCATCAAGGCTTTCCTGCTCCGGACACTGCCCGGTTTCTTTTTTCATCAGCGCAACAAAGTGTCCCTCTCCGCGAAATCTGTGGGGAAACGCGTGAACACAGTTTTTTAACGAATCCTCTTCCGAATACTTTGCATAAGGCCCGCAAAGTCCGTGATCCTTATCTATATGACACGCTGACATATCATTGTGTGAAGACAGAAATGACAATATAACCTGTTCGTCTTCGATATCCGAGAAAGTACATGTGGAATACAACACCATCCCGCCGGGTCTTAGCATCTTATATGCACTGTCAAGGAGACTCTCCTGTATCGGGCTGTAATACTCCGGCCCCCTTTTATCGTAAGATAGTATAAGACCCGGATCCTTTCGAAACATTCCCTCACCGGAACACGGCGCATCCACCAGTATCTTATCAAAGGTTTCGGGATAGATTACCGACAGTCTCTTTGGATCTTCACACATCACACAGTGATCAGACATCCCGAACATATCAAGGTTCTTCACAAGCGGTATCGTCCTGGAAAAGCTGATATCATTTGATATGAGCATCCTGATCCCGGATATGGATAACTGTGTCGATTTTCCTCCCGGTGCGGCACAAAGATCAAGAACAATATCTTCCGGATCAGTCGGAAGCAGCTCGGCCGGAAGCATTGCCGAAGCCTCTTGAATATAGTAGAGGCCCGCATAATAATACGGATGTTTTGACCAAGCATCCGTATCATTAATATAATAGCCGTTTGATATATAAGGAATCTTTTCGATCCTAAAAGGTGCTTTTTTCTCAAAAGCCTCAGGCGTGATCTTCGAAGTGTTTATCCTTATGGCGCTTATACTCTTGTTATCATATGATCTGATAAAGTCATCATACTCACTGCCGAGAAGATCCTTCATCGAATCCTTGAAACGATCAGGTAATCCCATATCAAATACTCTTAAGTATCTCCAGGAGATAATCGTAAACAGAAGCTGCGCTGCTGATGGACAGACGCTCTTTCGGGGTATGTATATTGCTTATATCCGGTCCGAACGAGATGATATCCACTCCTTCGATCTTCTTAAAGAAAACGCCGCATTCAAGTCCCGCATGAAAACCGCGAAGATTGGGATTCCTCCCGAACATCCGCTGATACGCTTCAAATGCCAGGTCCCTCAGCCTCGAATCGGACTGATATTCCCATGCCGGATAATCATATTCTTCAACAAAAGAACCGCCGGCGTTTTCAACAATATACTCGATCTTATCGCAAAGAGCGTCTTTCTCGGATTCTGCAAGACTTCTCAAATTGGTTATGAGAATAAACTGTTCGTCGGAAAGCTTCATAATACCGTTATTAAGTGAAGTACGCACCAATCCTTCATTCTTGCGGCTCATTTTAATGATCCCATCGGGGATCGTATTAAGTATGAACCCTATACGCTTCTTGGACTCGGCGGTAACACACATGCCTTTGTCCTCTCCCTTATTCTCGGCGTATATCATCATGTTTTCTTCTATTCCCTCAAATTCATCACAGATTATTCGGGAATACTTCTCAACGGTATTCTCAAGAGTATCGATATACTGCTCGTCGATTATTATCTCCGCTTTGGCTTCGCGGCAAATGGATGTATCGTTAAGGCCGCCGCCCAGATATCTTAAATGGAACGGCATATTCTTGGTGATAGTGTGAAGGATCCTCCCCAGCAAAAGGTTTGCATTTCCCCGACCCTTGTCTATCTCCATGCCCGAATGTCCGCCGACAAGACCGCATACTATTATGTCATAAGCGATCCCGGATACTTCTTCATAATCAACAGGTATCGAGCATTTGACACGCTTTCCCCCCGCACAGCATGTAAGGAGCTCTCCGGCCACCTCATGATCGAGATTGATAAGATACTTTCCCTTCAGGACGGATGTATCAAACCCTATGGCACCTTTCATACCGCTCTCTTCATCGACCGTAAAAAGTGCTTCTATCGGCGGGATATCCAGGGTATCATCGTCGAGGATGCTGAGCATGTAGGCAACGGCAATTCCGTCGTCCGCTCCGAGAGTTGTACCTTTTGCATATATAAGATCATCGAGAACACAGAGCTTAAGAGGGTCCTTGTTAAAATCATGCTTGGCCTCATAATCAAAGCTCTTTTCACAGACCATATCCATATGCCCCTGTATTATCACATAAGGCTTATCCTGATGTTTATCGGACTCTTTACGGATAAGGACATTGCCGAGTTCATCACGGTAATGCCATAAACCGTGATCTGTTGCAAAATCTTCAATATATTTGCTTATCTTATCACACTTTCCCGACTGTCTCGGTATCTGTGAGATATCTTCAAAGTATTCAAATACTTTGGCAGGCTTTAGCCCGGATAAAACTCTCTCCATTAAGTACTAACCCCCGGATCATTTATATAAAAAGCGGAACCATCAAGCGGTTCCGCCTTTATTGCCGGATCCCGTAGGATACCCTTCAAGTGCGGCAATATCATTATCGAGTTCAACCTGCGGATACAACTGCGATCTATCCTGAGCTATTATGTTCTCGCATTCCTTCAGCTTGCTTATCAGGTCACCGTATTTGGCATCTGCCGTTCCTATGGCATGAGCTATAATATCCTGCAATGTGGCAAGCTGGCTGAATGTATACTCCATTGCGGATTGTCTGACATTATTGGCCTCAACCGTAGCCATATCAACGATCTGCTGAGCCTGCTCAGTTGCCTGCTTGACAACTTCCCCTGCCTGGGCGTAAGCCTGTTGCATGATCTCATTCTCATCGACCATCCTGACTGTCTCAGCCTGTGCCATGGACAACATGGCGTCAGCCTTATCCCTGGCATCCTGAAGTATCCGCTCTTTGTTGCTTATGATCTTCTGATACTTCTTGATCTCCTCGGGAGTACGAAGTCTGAGGTCCCGAAGAAGCTCATCCATCCTGTCCTTATCAACTATAATGTTGGTATTGGAAAACGTCTGATACTTGCATTCCGAAATAAAAGATTCTATTTCGTCAATTACCTGTTCGATCCTGCTGCTCATTTACACTCTCCTGTTTTACTGGTTCCCCTTTATTATTCCAAACTTTTCGTATGTCAGCTTTTCAACGCTCGGCGGAACAAACTTTCCGATATCACCGCCGTAGCTTGCGACTTCCCTTACGGTGGAGCTTGACAGATAAGCATATTTAAGAGGTGTGGCAAGGAATATCGTATCTACGCCACTGCTGAGAACTCTGTTGGTCTGTGCCATCTGCAGTTCATAATCAAAATCGGTTACCGCGCGAAGTCCCCTGACGATAACGCCGGCACCGTTCTGTGATGCAAAATCCACAAGCAGTCCTTCGTAGGAAAGCACCTTTACATTGGTTAGTTGTCCTAAAACATCCTTTATTATATTAACACGTTCATCAACAGAAAACAACGGAGTTTTAGCCCTGTTTTCAAGCACTCCGACGATCAGCTCATCAAATATCTCAGCTGCTCTTTCGATGATATCTATATGTCCGTATGTTATAGGATCAAAGCTTCCCGGGTATATCGCCTTATTCATAAGCTTACCTCACATTTAGTAAAACGTCGTTCCTTATCTGTTATGTCCGCTTCAGGAATACATGCTTGTTGTTCTTATAGTCCTTAACCCTTGTAACCGTAAAACCCAATCCTTCGGCAAACGAATAATCGGTATCTTTTGAAGACTCGATGATGATAACAGCTTCATCACTTATTATATCAAGATGCGCAAGGATTGATAATGCATTCTTTTCAAAACCCGAATCATACGGCGGATCCATAAACACGATATCATATTTTTCCTTAGGATGAAGGTTATAAAGGGTTGAGAACACATCATGACCCATCACTTCAGACTTGCCCGTAAATCCCGTAGTATCGAGGTTTTTGCGTATACATGCCAAAGCATCTTTATCTTTTTCAATGAACGTGCAGAACTTAGCTCCCCTTGAGAGCGCTTCGATCCCTATACCGCCGCTTCCGGAGAAAAGATCGAGAAAATATACGCCGGGCAGATCAAACGCAAGGATATTAAAAAGCGTTTCCTTTATCTTGTCGCTTGTAGGTCTTGTGTTCATCCCTTTTGGAGTGACGAGATTAAGTCTTCTTGCTGTGCCTGCGATAACTCTCATGTCCTCATCCCCGAAGTTTGTTTCCTTTTGTATCTCTTCTTGCCGCTTTAAGTCTTGATAACAGCACTTCGCGGCTTCCTACCTCAACGGTCGTATCATCCTGTTCGAACAGATAGAACACTTCACTTACATGATCATTTCCGGTGAGTTTGATCGCTCTGACGCCGACTGCACCTTTTTTCTTGACCGGTACTTCATCAAGCTCAAATTTAAGGAATACGTCGAATTCCGTACGAAGAACAACATACTTCTGTTCCGTGACCGGAAATACCGTGATCAGTTCATCATCATCAAGAAGAGATGTTGCGGCAACAGTTCTTTTTATGACGTCAAATTCGGTACCGTATACCTGCTTGAACATGCCCTTCCGCGTCCCGAACATGAGCTTCTGCATCACAAGATCCGCCATCGGAAGTACGTAAACGATGGTTTCCGACGAAGAATCATAGTTACTTACATTATCGATAGGTATTCCTTTATCTCGAAGCTTTCCGTAAGGAAGGTCACTCACCTTGACCGAATGCATCACTCCTTTGTTGGTAAATACGCATATCCTGGTCGTATTAAGACATGTGAATGTTGTGGTAAACTCTGCATCTATCGTATCACGATTTCGATCGAAAGTAGCGGTATCAACGGTCTTCGCATAGCCGAAACGGTCCATGAGAAATACTACTTCCATCTCTTCTATCTTCTTTTCTTCAAATACAACATCCGTTGCATTCTCGATCGACGTCTTTCTCTCATGTCCGTAGTTCTTCCGTATCGCATCAAGTTCTTTAACTATCGTGGCGTCCATCTTCGCCGGCTTCGTGAGGATCTCCTTATACTCATTGATATCTTTAAGAGTCTTCTCATGTTCGGCAACAAGAGCCTCCATCTCAAGTCCGATAAGCTTGTATAACCTCATATCAAGGATCGCCGAAGCCTGTTTCTCGGTAAACCGAAGTGAAGATGCAACCTTCTGGGAAATACGCGATTTGAAATTGATCCCTTCGGTATCTCCTTCAACAAGGCACTTCTTTGCCATCTTAACATCTTTACATCCGCGGAGGATCTCGATGATGACATCGATGACATCAACAGCTTTGATAAGACCTTCCTGTATCTCTTTCTTTTCAAGTTCCCTCGTAAGAAGTGTTCTGTATTTACGTGTGGCAAGTTCACGAAGAAAGCCGACATGATGGGATATGATGGCACGAAGGCCTAAAACCTCAGGTCTTCCGTCACATATAGCGAGCATATTAACACCGAAAGTATCTTCAAGTCTTGTCTTCTTAAGAAGCATATTACGGACATTTTCAACATCCGCATCCTTCTTCAGTTCAACGACTATACGTATACCTTCTTTGCTTGACTGATTGGAGATGTCAACTATATCGGTAGTCTTCTTGGCATCTATGAGAGACACTATATCGAGCAGGAATTTGGATATGTTGGCACCGATCATCGTATAAGGTATCTCCGTAATAACGAGCATCGGCTTCCCGCCCTTGCCGTATTCAAGTTCAACCTTTCCACGTATCTTTATCTTTCCTGTTCCCGACTCATAAATCTCAAGAAGTTCGTCTTTATTGGTCACGATACCGCCTGTGGGAAAATCAGGTCCGGGCATTATCTCAAGAAGCTCCGCTGTCGTAATGGCCGGATTCCTGATAAATGCCTTTTCCGCCTCGATGACCTCCGCAAGATTATGAGGCGGCATACTCGTTGCCATGCCGACCGCGATACCTTCCGATCCGTTTACGAGAAGATTGGGAAACCTGCACGGAAGTACTTCCGGCTCTTTTCCCGTCTCATCATAATTGGGCAGAAAATCAACCACGTCTTTATCAAGATCCGAAAGCATCTCCTCCTGCGTTATCCGCTGAAGCCGTGCCTCCGTATACCTCATTGCCGCAGCACCGTCGCCTTCAATGGAACCGAAATTACCATGACCGTCTACAAGGGCGATGCCTTTCTTGAATTCCTGACTCATGACAACGAGACAGTCATAGATGGAACTGTCTCCGTGGGGATGATACTTACCCATCGTATCACCGACAATACGGGCACTCTTAAGATGAGGTCTGTCAAATCGATTGTTAAGTTCATACATATCGTAAAGAGTTCTTCTCTGAACGGGTTTGAGTCCGTCCCTTACATCCGGCAGAGCTCTTGATATGATGACAGACATTGCATAGTCGATATATGACTTCTGCATGACATCCGAATACTCGGTCTTGATTATCGTCTCTTCTATTGTCTCATTTGATGATCTTCTGGGCATAAATGATCTCCCGTATTATTTCAGTAATGCTCCGGTACCTGACTAAAAATCAAGTGCCGCTTCCTGTGCATGGCGGTATATAAAATCCTTGCGCGGCGCCACATCATTACCCATGAGCATTTCCGTGGTCGCACTTGCAAGTCTTGCATCTTCTATCTCCACAAGCTTAAGGCGGCGTTTTGCAGGATCAAGCGTTGTCTCCCATAGCTGTTGTGCATCCATCTCGCCGAGACCTTTGTATCTTTGAAGCTTAAAGCCCGTGTGATCCTTCCTGTACCTGGCAAGCGCTTTGTCATCATACAGGTATTCTTCCTGACCCCGCTGCGGCATAGCCTTATATAGCGGCGGCATGGCAATATACACGTGACCTTCATATATGAGTTCCGGCATGAAACGATAGAACAAAGTAAGCAGAAGTGTAGATATATGCGCACCGTCCACATCGGCATCAGCCATAATTATTATCTTGTCATAACGAAGCTTTGCTATGTCAAAATCATTTCCGTATCCTTCGGAAAAACCGCATCCGAAAGCATTGATCATTGTTTTGATCTCGGCATTGGCAAGCACTTTGTCAATACTTGCTTTTTCAACGTTTAATATCTTTCCTCTTATGGGAAGGATCGCCTGATAATTACGATTACGTGCTGTTTTGGCACTTCCGCCGGCCGAATCACCTTCCACTATGAATATCTCACATTTCTTCGGATCCCTGCTCTCGCAATTCGCAAGCTTTCCGTTTGAATCAAACGAATACTTCTGCTTGCTGAGCATGTTCGTCTTGGCCTTTTCTTCGGCCTTTCTGATCTTGGCAGCTTTTTCGGCACAGGCAAGAACTGCTTTAAGAGCTTCAAGATTACGGTCGAAATAATGCGGAAGCTCATCTCCGGTAACCTTCGAAACTGCTTTCGCGGCATCCTGATTGTCAAGCTTGGTCTTGGTCTGACCTTCAAATCTCGGATCTGGATGTTTAATGGATACTATGGCCGTCATACCGTTACGTATATCGGCACCTGTAAAGTTCTGATCCTTATCCTTGAGAACATTCAGCTGCCTTGCATAACTGTTCATCACATTCGTGAACATGGATTTAAACCCGGTAAGATGAGTACCGCCTTCCGAGTTGTATATGTTATTACAGAACCCGAGGACATTCTCATGAAATTCATTTACGTACTGAAAGGCTATCTCAACATTGATACCGTCGCATTGTCCGGAAAAGAATACCGGCTCACACACGGTTTCTTTATTGCCGTCAAGATCCTTGATGAATCCTATTATCCCGTCAGGTTCATGAAACTCAACAACTTCACTCGGAGTCACTCTGTTATCCCGATAATATATGGTAAGTTCGGGATTAAGATAAGCAGTCTCATGAAGCCTGGACTTGATATCCTCTTCCTTGAACCTTGTCTTCTCAAATATCTCACCGTCAGGCATAAAGTTGATCTTGGTTCCGGTGCTCCTGGCTTTGCCTATGACGGGTAAAAGACCTTTTTCAAGTTCAATTACCGGTATGCCTCTTGAATACCTGTCATGATAAACATTTCCGTCACGTCTTACTTCAATATCAAGATATTCGGAAAGGGCATTTACGACGGATGAACCCACTCCGTGAAGACCACCGCTTGTCTTATAAACTTCATTATCAAATTTGCCGCCTGCATGAAGTGTCGTAAATACAACACGCTCCGCACTGACGCCTTTTTCATGCATACCAACCGGGATCCCGCGCCCGTTATCTTCAATGGTCGCCGAACCGTCGCTTTCAAGAGTTACCCATATACTGTTGCAGAACCCTGCTAAATGTTCATCAACGGAATTATCTACGATCTCATAGATCAGATGGTTGAGTCCTTTTGTAGTAGTGCTGCCGATATACATACCCGGACGAGCTCTGACCGGATCCAACCCTTCAAGGACTGTGATGCTCTTTGCATCATAAGTTGATCTTGGTGACATATGATACCCCTTACATAAACTAACTACCAAAACAGCTGCCCTCACAACCGCTTCGGCATTCTACCGCCAAAATTATACCATAAAAATATGATTTTTCAAGAAGAAAACACAACTTGTTGTATAATCCGGGCCCGGATATACAAAAAATTGTGTTTACAAAGATGCGCTTACGGAAAACAGATCTGCAGCCTCAAGTGCTGATCTGTAACGTTTGTTTTCGGTCCGCAAAAGGTCCGGATCATCCCGGAGTATCCTGTCCGCCTCCTCGGATGCTTTTGATAAGAGCGCGGAATCCGTATAAATATCTCCCAGTTTGAATCTGATATCTCCCGATTGCCTGAATCCGAATAACTCTCCGGGGCCGCGTTGTTTAAGGTCCTCCTGCGCGATCTTAAATCCGTCATTTGATCTTTTAAGTATCTCAAGACGTTTCATCGTATTGGGATTCGAACTCTGACTCATGAAAATACAATATGACTGTGCTATTCCCCTCCCAATCCGTCCTCGCAGCTGATGAAGAGCGGCAAGTCCGAATCTGTCAGCATCTTCGATCATCATAACGGTTGCGTTCGGTACATTCACACCCACTTCAACAACAGTCGTTGAAACCAGAATATCTATACAGCCATTCGCAAACTCGTCCATTATCTTCTGTTTATCCGAAGCTTTCATTCGGCCATGCAGCATACCGACTCTTATATCACCGGCACAACGCTCGGAAAGCATCTTTGCGGTATCGGTCACGTTCCTGACATCCAACCCTTCGCTTGCCTCTATGAGCGGACAGATCACATAAACCTGATGATGCGCTCTTATCTCTTTTTCCATGAATTCATATGCTTTCTGCCTGAAGCTTTCATTTACAACGGCATTCTTGATCGGAAGCTTATGGGAAGGTACTTCATCAATGACCGATATGTCGAGATCCCCATACATTATGAGTGCAAGAGTACGCGGTATAGGAGTCGCACTCATCACAAGCACATGCGCATCATTTTGGGGATTCTTGGATGAAAGCCGGCTTCTTTGTCCCACTCCGAATCTGTGCTGTTCATCCGTTATGACAAGCGCAAGATCAGAATATATGACTTTCTCATAAAACAGGGCATGTGTTCCAATTATAATATCGGCTGATCCGTCTTCAATGAGCGCTCTTACGTTTTTCTTGGAAGCTTCTGTCATTGAACCGGTAAGGAGCACGACATTTATATCAAGGTCAGAATCCCTGATGATCTTTTTTATTGATTCATAATGCTGGGCGGCAAGTATCTCCGTTGGTGCCATGATCGCACACTGATGTTTGTTCACCGCGACCATGATGGCTGACAGTATCGCAAGAACCGTCTTACCCGAGCCCACATCACCCTGGATCAGTCTGTGCATAGACCTGTTTGAACACAGGTCCTGCTTTATCTCGGACCATACGCGTGATTGTGCATCGGTCAGCCTGTAAGGAAGTCTTTCTATGATACGCTCACACTGAGCCGATTCGATGATATTGAAATCATTCTTCGCAAACTGTTCATCTTTTCGAAGGAGCTTAAGACGGAGCATAAAAATAAGAAATTCTTCAAATACAAGTTTGGTCCTGGCTCTTTCAAGGGTTTTCTCATCCTTCGGGAAGTGCATATCATAGACTTCGGACTCCACCGTATCTCCCAGGCAGTCAAAAGCATTTTTTACCGTTTTGGTCATAGCCTGATTGGAAAGCCCTTTTGTAAGTGAATAGACGGGATTGATATGACCGAGCATTTCCCGATAGGCTTCTTCTTTGAATATCTGAGGCTGTTCTATATGGTAATGATCTCCCTCGGCCGACAGACGTCCCCTGAATACAAAAGATTTCCCCCGGGTTAAAGACTTGGACAGATAAGGCATGTTAAACCACGTTGCCGTAACAAGTATCCCGTCAACGGAAAGCTTCGCCGAGGTGATCGAAAGCCTTTTAACCTTCCTTACAAGCGGATGAGCGGCCACCACTGCCTCAAACGCAACAGTAACATCACATTTAAGCTGTGTTCCCGAACACGGAGGCTCATACCTTATATAGTCTCTGGGATAATAATAAACAGCATCCTCTACGGTGTTGATGCCAAGTCTTCCGTAGTAAGATGCTGTTTTTTCTCCTATACCTTTTAATACCTTAAGATCTGTCATTCTATTCCACAGATACTATATAGTAGTATATAGGCTGTCCGCCCATATGAAGCTCGACGGATATGTCCGGGAACTTTTTCTCAACGCTTGCCGCAAGATCACCGGCGATCTCTTCATCCACTTCATCGCCGAAATAGATGCTGATTATCTCGGATGTGTCATCCACCATATGCTCGATCATATCAAGAGCCGTGGCTTCAACTACCGATCCGACCGCAAGTATCTCATGATCCCCGATACCCATTATATTGCCTTTTTTGATCTCAAGACCGTTGATCGAAGTGTCTCTGACGGCATAAGTCACCTGACCTGTCTTGACCGCAGATATTGCAGATACCATGGCACTTTCGTTATCTGCCGGTGTAGCATCACTCATGAAAGTGATAAGAGCGGTGATACCCTGGGGAATGGTCTTGGTCGGTATCACTATTATTTCTTTGTCTTCCACAAGATACTGAGCCTGATTGGCTGCAAGTATTATATTTTTGTTATTGGGAAGAATGAATACGGTCTTGGCGTTAACATTATTGATGGCATTGACCATATCATCCGTCGACGGATTCATGGTCTGACCCCCTGTTATAAGATAGTCAACTCCAAGGCTTGTAAATATCTCGTCAAGCCCTTTACCGCACGAAACCGCAACAAAGCCCATCTCCTTCTCGGGTGCGGCCTTTACAGTCGCAGGTTTTTGCGGAGCACTTGCAGGTGCCGCCTCAACTTCCTTAACAGCCTCAACCGGCTTTTCGGTTCTTTCTTCCTTATCCGTATCCAAAACAGGTTTTATCTCATCCTTGTCCCAAGGCTTGACCATAACCTCGTCGATCGATCCGAAAGACAGACACTTTGATATGATCCTTCCGGGCTCATCCGAGAATACACATATCTTTACGGTGCTTCCGTTATCCTCAAGCGAAGCGCCTGTTCCGTATGCGTTCAGATACTCTGTAAGAGAACCGCTTGCCTCTTCGTCATAAGAACTCTGTTTATAAAGCAGCAGCCGCGTTTCATATGTAACGATCTTCTCCTTGACGGGAGCCGATGCAACAGCGGGTTTTGATTTACAAAATACCTCATCCACATCTTCGCCCGAATACGCCGCATATCCGCCTTTTAATATCTCAAGAAGTCCCTGACCGCCTGAATCCACGACACCTGCCTCCTTAAGCACGGGAAGCATTTCGGGTGTCTTCTCGAGTACATCTTCAGCATGGAATATTATCTCTTTAAAATAAGTATCAAGATCATCGACCTTATTGTTGATCGCCAGTGCCTTTTCGGCAACACCGCGCGCGACTGTAAGGATAGTGCCTTCCTTCGGCTTCATAACAGCCTTATATGCCGTCTCAACAGCCTTCTGAAGAGCCTGTGTGAACACCTCCATATCAAGCTCTTCCTTATCCTTGATCACTTTGGTAAAGCCGCGGAACAACTGGGACAATATGACTCCCGAGTTACCTCTGGCTCCTCGAAGTGACCCCGAAGAAATAGCCTTGGAAAGAGTTGTCATGTTCATATCCGTGATCGCTTCAACTTCACCAACCGCGGACATTATGGTAAGCGACATATTTGTACCGGTGTCTCCGTCGGGAACGGGGAACACATTCAGTTCATTTATGATCTCTTTTTCGGATTCAAGCCTTCTTGCTCCGGCCAGAAACATTTTTGCCAGCGCTCCGGCATCGATCTTTTTTGACTGCACCTGTCTATCCTCCTTTAATCGATAACCCGGACGCCTTCTACGTAAACATTGATCTTATCAATCTCAAATCCGGTGAATTCTTCCACTTTATACTTAACGTTATTAACAAGGTTCTGTGCCACAGCTCTTATGTTAACGCCATAGCTGACGATAACATGAAAATCGAGGATAAGCTTACTTCCGGACATCTCAACATTGATACCTCTTGTAAGGTTCTCCTTCTTGAGCATTTTGGCTATACCGTCAGACATGCTGACCGCGGCCATTCCCACTATACCAAAGCACTCAACAGCCACGCTTCCGGCATACTGTGCAACAACATCAACATCGATGATCAGATTACCCGACCCTGTTGCCAAAGCTTCTCTCATACAAAACCTCCTTATCTTAAATACGAATCGATTCGCATGATATTATCTTACAGTCAAAGGATATTATACACGTAATTGTAACCATTGAAAACAATAAAAATCATCAGGACCGTAAACTTATGCTTGCATTGGTGTTAATCTTTTGTTAAAATACCCGTGTTGCGTAAAAATCCCACATTTTTACATAGATAGTTTTTAAGGAGGTTTCGGGATGGCTAAATGTGATATTTGCGGCAAGGGCGTTCATTTCGGAAATAACGTGAGCCACTCACACAGAAGATCAAATCGTATGTTTCACGCAAATGTAAAGCGTGTTAAATGTATGGTTGGCGGTACACCTAAGACACTTCATGTATGTTCAAGGTGCTTAAAATCCGATAAAGTAGAAAGAGCCTAAGCTTTGGATCAATATAAAAGAACCTCTCAGACAAGAGGTTCTTTTATTTTGTCTTATTTATTCTTCAAAAGAGTCCTCCGCTGCTTTGCGAACTTCCTCATCGGAAACCGTAGTTTCCTTCTTCGCCGTGATCTTGTTCATGATCTCGGGCACCATGTCAACTATCTTGGTGATGGCATCCTGATTTCTGATGCTCACGACTCTCGTGGAATTGTTCTGGATCACAAGAACGGCAGTCGGAGTCATTTTCCCGGAAAGACCGCCTGCACCGTTATCTTTCTTGTCTCCGCGAAACGTTCCCGCTCCAACTCCAAACGAAACGTCCACGAAGGGTATCAGTATCGTATCTTTAACGACAACGGGTTCTCCCACAACTGTTTTGCTCGAGAGGAATCCGTCCATTCCATCAAGAAGTGAGTTGACTACTGAATTAAAACTGCTCTCTGCCATAATGATCCTCCATTTGATCGATATTAGTACTGTCTGTCGGAATGTCTCTTATAAATACGCCACATCCGTTTGAAATCCCTGTTAAAATACACCTTTGCAAAACACACAAGCGGCACTATCAGCCTGATATGTCCCTTTATATCTATATTCCCATACAGGTCATTATCCTCAAACCCGGGATCTATGACAAGCTTTCTCGGCAATATGGGATATATGATCGCCAGATACATAAGTATCCTGCCTGTTGTCGCAGGGTCGTCGGATCCGAAATGAACAAAACCTTTTACACGCCTCGGCGCTATCTTCTTAAGAAGATTTACGGCTTGGTCCCTGATAAGAGCAGCAGCGTTCCGGTTACGACAGTCATTTATCATCCTGTCCCAGAATCTGATCTCTTTCCTGATCCTGTCTATCTTATCCGAATACTCGTCATACCTGTCGGACAGATCGTTTAATATCCTCTCTATCTTATCGGATAAGTCTTCTTCCGGTGTATTCCGGTCTACCGAGTATTCTACGGGCTCTTCCGTATGACCTTCCTGTTTGTCATCTTTATTCTCTACCGGTTTGTCTTCTTTATTCTCTACCGGTATATCTTCTTTATCCTCTTCAGGCTCTTCCCTGCGGGGTTTATGAGGATCCTTTTCTTTCTTTTTCTTCAGTATCCCAATCCCGAACAGTCTGACAAATACATCGACCTTCTTATCATAGGATACCCCTGCGGTAACTATATGCAGAAGATATGACGCATATGCTCCGGCCGAGGGTTCCGAATCGGGGGTTTCCCTGTCTGCTTTTATCCTATATCTTACCGGAACAAACAGGATCAGGCAGATGAGTAACAATATCAGTCCAATGATGCACGCAAGTACGATCCCTATTATCTTAAGTACAGTAAGCAATACAGCGGCCATCACAGATGATCCTTAATCAAACCTTCATAGTATCCGCGAACATCAGAGAGATTTCCGCAGTCGATCATACACTTGTCTATCATTTCCTGAACAATATGAACTGCCGAATCATAACTGTCTGCAACCCCGATGATCACGCGATCACTCTTTCTTATCCTCTTTTGTTTAAAAACAGCCGCCGGATAAATATCAAACAGGTCCCTGCCGTTATCTGCCAGTGTGATAAAGTGTACTCCGGTCATCCCAATGCCGCATGCCATCTTCCATTTGATGACCGATATCTTTGATCTGATCTTATCCGATAAATAAAGATTGTCGACAAAACGTATCACAATTCTCTCCTACGGCTAAAAAACTCAATTGATTATATCAAAAAAAATCAAAAAAGTTAATCCATATTATTGACAATAAAGAATACGATTTCTATACTTATTTCGAGAGGAGCGTAAACTTATGGAACTTAAAGCCGTCATAGCACTCAAACCGGGTGCCGTTGTAGCCGAAGATGTTCTTGATCACAAGGGGAATGTGATAATCAAGAAAAATACATCTCTCGACAAATTTCTCATTCAAAAGCTGAACATCGCCAAGATAACATGCGTTAACATCAAAGAGCCTGAGGACTTTGAGACAACCTACTTTGAGAAGATCAAAGTCAGCAAGACTTTCAAACAGTTCTTTGAGATCTATTCCAAGAATTTCTTTGAATACAAGGATATGATGGAACAGTTTCTCAAATCGAGGATTCCCATCGATTCTGACAGATTATACAGGATAGTCGATGAGATCACCTCCCCTTTTAAGCACAGCAAGATCACTCTGCTTGACATGCTTTCGGTTCTTGAAACAGCCGAGGTTGATTTTCTGTACACTCATTCCATAAATGTAGCATTGATATGTAATTACACGGCCAAGTGGTTCCACCTTGATGAAGAAGACCAAAAGGCTTTGGTTTTATGTGGATTCTACTATGATATAGGCAAGTTTAAGATCCCCAGCGAAATACTTCTGAAGCAGGGAAGTCTTACAGACGAAGAATTTGCTCTTATGAAATCACATACGACCAAAGGATTCCAGCTCCTTCAGCCTCTTGAGATCGACGAGCGCATCAAGCTTGCTGCACTTATGCACCACGAACGTATCGACGGAACAGGTTATCCCCAGGGGCTTGTGGATGAACAGATAGATCAGTTTGCCAAGATAACGGCGATCCTCGACAGTTATGAAGCAATGACGAGCTACAGATCATACAGAGCTCCTTTGTGTCCTTTCACCGTAATAGAAATATTCGAAAGAGACGGTTACGGCAAATACGATACCGGTTGTTATATGACATTTCTTGAGAGAATGGTGGAAGAATACATCGGAAAAGAAGTACAGTTAAATGATGGGACTATCTGTGTGGTTGTACTGATCAATAAACAGAAGTATTCGCGCCCCATGGTCAAGACCAACGACGGCAAATACATAGATCTGACGACGCAGAAGAACCTTTCGATAAAAGCACTTGTATGATAAGCGGCTAATCCCACTTATGCTCGCGTCTCATTCTCTTATATATGCTGTATCCCTTTTCAAGGATATAACGTTCGTTATCGAATTTCAGAAGATGGTAGGCTTCATGATATTTGTAATATCCGCTGTCTCTGAAGTATTCCTCATATTGCGGCGAAGAATCATAACTTTCGGACCTCATCAGATACCAGTATACTTCTTTGGATACCGTATCTTCGGGGACAACAAAAGAATACAGGGTCTTGTCAATGTATTCGATGATCTGCCCCGTTACACCGGCTTCTTCCTTTACCTCTCGAAGTGCGGTGTCTTCATGACTTTCTCCCTCTTCCACCGTTCCTTTCGGTAAAACCCAGCCTTCATATTTGTTGTTATAGTTTTTGTAGAGCAAAAGGATCTTGCCTCTGTGTATAACAAGTCCTCCGCAACTGACAGCTTCTATCATTATCCTTTATCCTTTTATCATGACAATGATATCATTTGTTATAATAAGCGTCAAACACTCTTTTGGCTATAGGAACCGCTACAGCACCTCCCGAACCGCCGCCTTCAACAATTACCGTGATCGCTATCTCAGGCTCATCTGTTCCGGCAAACCCCGTAAACCACGCATGTGACAGTGATTTATTCGATGAATACTCCGCCGACCCGGTCTTACCAGCAATATCATATCCGACCGTATCAAATGCCCTTTTTCCTGTGCCGTTAACAACCACTTCCCTCATCATCGTACGAAGACTCTGTGCATATCCTTCATCGATCAGGCGTCCGTACTCTCTTACTCTTGTTTTTCTGATCACTCCCCCATCAGTATTCTGGATCTCTGATACCACGTATGGTCTCATGAGTACACCGTTATTTGCAATAGCGGACGTTATCATAAGCATGTGGATCGGACTGATGAGTGTCTTTCCCTGACCTATCCCTGTCTGAAGAAGCTCATCCGTTGAAGAATCCTTGCCCAGATCGGAATATGCTTTGGAATACTTGAACGGAAGGGGAAGATCTTTTCCGAACAGAAGCTCATCAAGAGTATCTGCAAATTTCTTCTTATCAAGTCCGGAAGAGATATTGGCAAAAGATGTATTACATGAATTCGCAAAACTGTCATCAAAATTCACCCATCCGTGGCTTGCTTCATTATAACAGTTTATGATAGATCCTTTGTATTCAAAGCTTCCCTTACATTCAAATCCGTAATCTGATATGTTGCCGTTATGTTCCTTCAGGTATTCAAGAGCAGTAACGATCTTAAAAGTGGATCCCGGAGGATATGACCCGAGAAATGCCCTGTTAAGGAGCGGACTGTTCTTAGTGTCACCGTCCAGAACATCCCATCTTCCCATCACTTCGTTCGGATCAAAATCCGGCTTGGATACTACACATAGTATTTCGCCGGTCTTAACGTTCATGGCAACGACCGCGCCCTTTCTGTCATCCATGGCATCATATGCGGCTTCCTGCATCGCGGTATCAAGTGTCGATATAACATTGTCTCCGTGGTTTTTCTTTCCTGCAAGATCATTGGATATCCTGTTTACAATGTTGCCGTCGCAAGTCAGCAACGTATAGTTTTCCATGCTTTCAAGCCCAAGTACACCGTGTGTCGAGTAACCGACTATATGAGCAAATGTGTTCCTGTAAGGATAGCTCCTGTAATATCCGCCGTCATTGTCTGAAAGCGTAGTGGCGAGAACGTTCCCCTCCCTTGAGAGGATATCTCCTCTTATGAGTCTTGACTCGAGCAGTGACTGCCTTTTGTTATAGGTACTGTTGATCACGGTCCCGGCTTTTGCCTGGGTAAAATAGCCCAGATATATGAGCATACCAAGGAACAGGAACAGGAACAGGTATGTTATGAATCCGATCTCCCTGTTGGAATCCACATGCCTTCTTCCGGGCCTTACTTTTTGCGGTTTTGAAATAACGCGCTTCCAAAACTCCATGATATCACTCCAATTCTACGATACCGAGCTTCTCGGTCTTAAAATCATCGGCTGTAGGCATTTTCGCGTTATCTTTACCTTTACTGATATACAGTCCCTGTATAACGGCAAATACGCATGTGGTTACCGCAACACTCGTTCCACCGTAACTGACAAGGGGCAGTGTCACCCCTGTAAGGGGGATAAACTTGATAACTCCGCCTATGGTAAGGAAAACTTGGAAAATATACGCAACGGAAAGTCCAAGCGCAACAAGCTTAAAGAACGGATCGTCAAATTTCATCGCAATGTTCATGAACATGATAAAGCAAGACAGGCACAGCAATACAAGGCACATTCCGAACACCACGCCCAATTCCTCGCAAATGGCTGCAAAGATAAAATCAGCGGCAACAACCGGTATCGTATCCGGAGCCCCCTGACCTATCCCCATTCCCAGCCATCCTCCCGTACCTATGGCGAACAGACTCTGTGCTATCTGATAACCGGCATCGGTAATGTTTCCCATCGGATCCAAGAAAGCAGTCACTCTTACTCTCACATGCCTGAACAGTTTGTAACCGGCAACTGCACCCGCACCTCCTGTGATAAATCCTATGAGGTAATACAGGGTATTTCTGCTTGCCGCATAAAGCATTGAAAAATATACTACGAAGAAAATGATCGCGCTTCCCAGATCCTTTGAAGCCACCAGAAGCAGAACATGCGCACCGGCAACGGCTGCGCTTATCAGATAATCCTTAAGCCTGTGGCCGTGTGCCAATAAAGAGGCTATCGCAAATACAAAGATGATCTTAACATATTCAGATGGTTGAAACGTATAGCTTGCTATATGTATATTGATCTTGGATCCGTTGATCACTCTTGAAAACGCAAGTACTGCGGCAAGGGAACCCAAGCCGACGGCAACATAAACCCATTTGAATTTTTCAAAAAAGCGTATCCTGCTGATCACATAAGGCACAACAAGCGTCACTGCTACCGATCCCGCCACGATATAAAACTGTCTCATTGCCTTATTGTATGAGATCCTTGTAAGTATGAGCAGCCCGATAGTGATCAGCATACACATGTTATTGATTATCAGGGTGTTTGCTCTCGGATATATGATCCTGTACGCGGCAAGTATGACCAGAATGCCGATCTGCTGTATCAGATAGGCCCGAAGATACCTGATATCTCCCTTTTGCGCATATAAAGACAGGAATCCCATGAAATGAACGAGCACCATAAAGAAATTCTGGCGAAGATAAATACCCTTGCGGTCATATTCGTTTCCGAAGCGAAATACCGCAAAGCATTGGATAGTGTATATAGACATGCAGATTATGATCAGATATCTGCATATTTCGATTATGATCCTGTCCATAAACTACTCTACGCCTCTTTTTAAGTGTCCTCTCGTATATTTTTCAATCAGACTGACATCCGTTGACCCGTCCGTCTGCCTGTGTTCATAATACCGGCCCAGGATATTTCTTACCTCTTCGGGCTTTTCATCCGTAAAGCAAAACCTTACCGATGCGGGTTTTATTCTTTTAAACAGATCTCTTTCATCCGCGATGCACAGTTTCACGCAGTTGTATATGATATTTGTACACTCTGAGCATCTGCATTCAACGGGTAATGATTCCTTTTTTCTGTCCTCGATGTATGTAAGGTGTCCGCTGTTTTCCGGGTTACATCCAAACTTCGTATTATATATGCAGTTTGCACTTATCATCATGGGAAGACGGCCGTAAACTATGAGCTCTTCTCCCATAATTCCGCGATGATCAAGCTCCCTTTCGTTAAGCTCTGTGGGGACGGTTGAAATGCTCACGCCATAATCTTTGAAATACTCATAAGCTTCGGTATTATACGCATATAAATGAATATCCGCCACAATGTCTCCGCAGTGATCCGATCCTCGTAATATCTTTAATGACTCAAGGTTCGAAATATAGAATCCCGAAACGATCCCACGTTTTGCACAGTCATTAACAAATTCCGTAACACTTTGAGTGCTGTTTGATCTGTTCTCATCTCTTATAACGTAGGGAAGAGCAACATATACTTTCTTTTGCTTAAGATCATATTCTTTCAGGTTGTTATCGCAAAATAACCCGTACGGGATTATCAGACCGTCTGTATCAAGAGAAAGTACTGCATCAAGTTGTTCCATGTTGATGACCGAAACATTAACAAGCGGTGTCACTTGTGAAACCTCATCGACGGGTTTGCTTCTTTCAAGCTTATGAGAACAGTCCGTTCTGTGACACTCCGATATAAGATGATCCCTAAACGCTTCAAGACCTGTCCTTCTGATCTCATTCAGCCTGCCGTTCGGAAGGAACAATCCGGTATCGCACGACACCCTGCATTCCTTTACGGTAAATCCGGTACCGCCGGACTTTATGAGCTGTTTTCTGACACTGTCTTCCGTCAGCATACAGTTTCTGGCAGTTTCGGGGATCACACCGGTGCTTACGGTTATTGTCCGGCTGTCATCGTAAACACTGATCACCGATTCCTTTCCCGTAACAATATCGCATTTGATTTTTACCGGGATCGGATAAGCTTCTTTAGATATTTCCTCCGTCTTATCGGATGTCGAAGAATAGGAAGGGCAGTCCACAGTGATCATATCCCTGCCGTTATGCAGATGATAATAGCCCTCGCAGTTCCCTCCTCTTGTATACTTTGATATAAGCCTTGCCCTGTCTGAAGGATCAACTTCGTATTTACCGCCCCTTTGGCACAGATCGATGTATTTTCTGTAAACCGAAGTGACAGCATAAACATATTCACTGTCTTTCATGCGTCCTTCGATCTTAAACGAACCGATGCCCGCATCAATCAGTTCCGGGATCATATCAATGACACACATATCTTTAAGGCTGAGATAATAATGCCCGTCATAGGAAAGCCTGCACGGCTGCGCACATCGTCCTCTGTTACCGCTTCTTCCTCCGATGAATGAGGACATAAGGCACTTTCCGGAATAACAGTAGCACATGCTGCCATGTATGAAGCATTCTATCTCCATACCTGTCCTTGCCATCCTGCCGATCTCTTCAAGAGACAGTTCCCTTGCCGGTACTACCCTTTTAACCCCGAGATCCTTCAGAAACTCTATACCCGCAGTTGCGGTAACAGCAGCCTGAGTGCTCGCATGGATCGGAAGATCGCAGAATTCTCTCCTTAACGCTGACATCACTCCGATATCCTGTACTATTGCTCCATCAAGTCCGTATATATACGGTTCATACAAAAGATCATACAGCTCGTCGATCTCACGGTCCTTAAAAAGAGTATTAACGGTAAGATATATCTTCTTATCTCGCATATGAGCAATATCAAGCGCTCTTTTGAGTTCATCCTGAGAAAAATTAGCCGCCGATGCTCTTGCCCCGAAACGATCGAGACCGAGATATACCGCATCGGCTCCCGCATTAACCGCAGCGATGAAACAATCATATGATCCGGCAGGTGCCAGTAATTCAACTGTCTTTTTGTTCATATAAAGTACCCGACGTCACAAGTATTTAACCGATAATAATAAAAGGATGTCCGAAGACATCCTCATGATCATTTTCCCTGGATACTCTTGATCTGCTTCTCTCTGCTCTCCAGCTTGATCTGTGACGCTATTAGTTCACGCTTCAGATCATACAGTTCGCGATCTTTTGCCTCTATCTCGTCCTGTAACGAATCGATCTCTTTCTTGACCTTAAAATAATCATCGGCTATGTTGAGCAGAAGCAGTACATTTTGCATATCCGCCGGCTGTCTTCTGAAGGAATCTACATTATTGTATTCGGCGATCTTATTGTTGATATATGAAGATACCTTCTGCAGATACTCTTCGCTTTCATTCCCGCTAAGGGTGATTACCTTCCCACCTATAACGACTTCGATATCATTATTACCGACCATCTGTGCCTCCTGTAAGCGCTGCCTGTTTGCATCCGCTCATCTCAATAGATTATATCAGATTAGATGAATAAAACAACCTTTTATTTGGACGCATCTTTTGTCATATCATCAATCCCGAAATGCCGGTAACAAAGCTCGGAAGCAACACGACCCTGGGGTGTTCTGTTAATGAAGCCTATCTGGAGAAGATACGGTTCGATAACATCCGATATCGTTCCGGCATCTTCACCGATAGCTGCAGCGATCGTATCAAGTCCCACGGGACCGCCTGAAAACTTGTGGATCATTGTAAGAAGCATATTACGGTCAGAGGCATCAAGCCCCACAGGATCCACACCCATAAGGTCAAGCGCCTCAACGGCTACATCTTCGGTTATCACACCGTCATGCCTTACCTGGGCAAAATCCCGGACTCTCTTAAGAAGCCTGTTTGCAAGTCTCGGTGTCCCTCTGCTCCTTCTGGCAAGTTCATATGCTCCGCTTGATTCTATCGATACATTAAGTATCCTTGCGGAATGAGTGATGATCGTCGACAGTTCATCTGCATTATAGAACTCAAGTCTGTGAATGACTCCGAATCGGTCTCTGAGGGGTGCAGTGAGAAGTCCGGCCCTTGTGGTTGCTCCCACAAGAGTGAACCTCGGGAGGTCAAGTCGTATCGATCTGGCGGTAGGTCCCTTTCCCACCATTATATCTATGGCATAATCCTCCATCGCCGGATACAGCACTTCTTCAACCTGCCTGTTGAGGCGGTGGATCTCATCAATGAACAAAACGTCGCCTTCGGACAGACCGTTAAGTATGGCAGCTATCTCACCCGGCTTCTCTATCGCAGGTCCGCTCGTTGTCTTGATATGAACTCCCATTTCGTTGGCGATGATACATGCAAGTGTAGTCTTACCAAGCCCCGGAGGCCCGTAAAACAGTACATGATCAAGAGTATCATGTCGTCTCTTTGCAGCCTCTATATACACTTTCAGATTCTGCTTGGCCTTCTCCTGCCCTATATAATCATCAAGCTTCTGCGGGCGCAGGCTTCCTTCTATCTTGATATCTTCTTCGGTTAGATTGGTCTCGATCGTTCTCTTCATGATAAATTCCTATAATTGGGATATTACCGAAAGCGCACTCTTAAGCACGGTTTCAACATCGTCACCCGAAGCACTCCTGACAGCCTTGTATGCATCCGTCTGAGAATAACCGAGTGCAGCAAGAGCCAAAGCGGCTTCTTCCTTGACGGATGACATTTTAGCCTGCTCCTTCGGGCCCTGATCCGTATACATCCGGTCAAATTCATTTACAATGTCTATCTTGTCCTTAAGATCGATAATGACGCGCTGGGCTGTCTTGGCACCTATTCCCGGAGCCTTGGCTATCTGCTTGACATCTCCTGACATGATGGCAAACTTGAGTTCATCCGATGACATAACGGACAAAAGCGACAGTCCTCCTTTGGGTCCGATACCTCCTACCGAGATCAGCAATCTGTACAGATCAAGATCATCCTTGGTAAGAAAACCATATAAAAGCATTGCATCTTCACGAACGCACAAGTACGTATGTACCTTGACTACAGCGCCTATACCCTCTATCAGCTCAAGGCTGCTTGCCGGCATATAAACATTATACCCGATCCCGTTGTTCTCAAGAACGATCCTGTCCTCGTAAACAGCAGCCACTTCTCCCTTAATGTAACCGATCATCTCATATCCTCCGATCAGTGTAGATCACATTACCCAGTCTTTTGATCAATATATCCGCAACAAAACCCGTAATAAGCCCCGCAATCGCTCCTGTGATAACAAGCACAGGAAGGTATGTAAATATATATACACTCGATACCATATAATAAGCGACTGCCGTTTGAGCGATATTATGAAGTACGGCTCCCGAAAAACTGACCCCATATATTGAAAATCCAAATCTTTTCAGCAGGATCATGCCCAAAAGAGACAATGTGGCACCTGCAATACTGTAAGCAAAAGATACCGGGCTTCCGAACAGTATGGCAGACAAAGTGATACGCAGCATCAGAACAACCGCAGAATACGAAATGCCAAGCGTATACAGGCACATCACCGTTACGATATTGGCAAGTCCTATACGAACTCCGGGCACACGTATGGGAAATACGATAAAAGACTCAATATATCCGAGCATAAGCCCTATAGCTGTTAAAGCTGCACATATGGTTATCTTCTTACTTCGTGATGGCATCATAATCAGGTTCTTTTGCCGTATGTACCGTGATCATCGTCCCGGCCGGAGCACAGCAGATGGATTCGTTGTTACGGCTGATACGCCCCGTATCAACACATTGCTGCCCCGGGCATGTCGAATACTTCATAAATATGCTTCCGTCCGCAATCTCTATATCATTGATGATACCATTATCTCCTTCTATGTGTATCTGCTGCGGCACCGACAGATCATATGTTCCGAATATCCTGCCGTGAACATAAACATAGGCAATACCGTCACCTTTATTGTGATGTAATATGAAATAAGAAATCACGGCAAGAACAAGGATGACAAAGATCAGTATCATGTCTCTTCTGTTCATATGTCATATGATACTACGCGAACATATGTTTGTAAAGAATTTTTACCCCTTTGGTGTTATAATAGTCTGAGTTGGAGGTTGTGAAATGCTACAGAAACTGCTATACGGGCATCAGGGCGATTCCCAGACGAATTATGATGCGATCAGATATTCCATTCTTCTGGCCGGTATATCTGTTATACACTTCATATTCATGATAGCTTTTTACATAATCGGTGCAGGCTTTCTCGGTATATATAATACCGCTATTTTTATAATGTATGCTGCTCTTTCAAGAATGACATCCGATATCAAGTTCTTCGGAAGGATCTATGTGCTGGTTCTGATCGAGGTGGTCGTGCATTCATGTCTTGCAACGATATTTGTCGGTTGGTCGTTCGGTTTCATGTTCTATCTTCCGTCGCTTATACCTGTATCATTTTATCTTGCCTTTTCAATATCATCATTCAGAAGAAAACTGGTGTATCCGTTTATCACGGGCGGATTTGTCCTGTTTGCTTTTCTGCTCATAAGAGCTCTTACTTACATCTTTGACCCGCTTATCGGAAACGTTGCGATAGGTTTTGAAGTATTTCTGTGTTGCATGAACATCATAATAGGCATAGGCGTGACATTCATTTTCTCAGCATTGTTTGCCGTGGAAGTAAATTCCATGCAGCTCAAGATGGAAAGCGAACAGGAACGTCTTGAAGATGAAGCAAGCTTTGATCCACTCACTCATTTCCTCAACAGAAGGAGTATGGACGAGAGGCTTAATCACACTCACAGGAATGCGATAATCAATGATGTTCCGTACAGTCTGATAATGGCTGATATCGATCATTTCAAAAAATTCAATGATTCCTACGGACACGATTGCGGCGATTTTGTCCTTCAAAGCCTCAGTAAGATAATAACGACTCAGATCCGATCCAAGGACAGCGTTTGCAGATGGGGCGGTGAAGAATTCCTTATACTTGTCAATGATTCACAGGATATAGCCATAGACGTGGCAAACAGGATACGGTCTGCGATCGAGGCATACGAATTCAACTATGAAGGGAAGATACTTCATGTCACCATAACGCTCGGCGTATCCGGGTACTATTCATCCGCCAAGGTCAAAACGCTCATCGAGATCGCGGATAAACGCCTGTACAAAGGTAAAGAGAACGGACGTAACCAGGTCGTTTATAATTAAACAACCTTTTTGTTGCAAAAGGTATATCCTCATTCATTTCAAAAAAAGGAGTTCCTCAGCTTTGAGGAACTCCTTTATACATACAATACTTACTCTGCGGACTCATCCACGAGCTTGCTTGCCCTTGCGGCAACTTCCTTCTCCTGAACGTCAGCATGACACTGTTCATAGCGGATGAACTCATATTCATATACTCCGCGTCCACCGGTCATTGAACGAAGAACTGTACAGTATCCGTACAATCCTGTCATCGGGATCTCAGCTTCAACGACCTGCTTGCCTCCGCCTATAGGGTTCATTCCGAGTACCCTTCCGCGTCTCTTGTTAAGATCACCCATTACATCACCGGTATACTGATCGGGAACCGTCACTTTAAGAGATGCGATAGGCTCAAGGAGAACGGGACCTGCTTCCATGAATCCCTTCTTGAACGCCTGTATCGTTGCCATCTTGAATGCCTGCTCCGATGAATCAACCGGATGGTATGATCCGTCATAGAGCACTGCCTTAACACCGACAACGGGATATGCAGCCATCGGACCCTTTTGAACCGATTCGGCAAGACCCTTTTCAACTGCGGGGAAGTAGTTCTTCGGAACTGCTCCACCTACGACTATCTGTTCAAATTCATATGTCTTGTCAAGATCTCCGAGAGGCTCGAATTTCATCTTAACATGTCCGTACTGGCCGTGTCCGCCTGACTGCTTCTTATACTTGGCCTCGACATCGGAGTTCTTCCTTATTGTCTCTCTGTATGCAACCTTAGGCTGCTCAAGCTCTATCTCAACCTTATATACGTTTGCCAGTTTACTTGCAACGATCTCGATAGCCTGATCACCGAGTGCGTAAATGAGCGACTGCCTGTTCTCTGCATCGTTGACATTCTTGACGGTCTGGTCTTCTTCCATGATCTTGGCAAGAGCAGAAGAAACCTTATCGATATCGCCCTTGTTCTTAGCCTTGTATCTCATATATGTATAAGGCTTGCTGATCTCTGTCTTGGGATACTGTATCGGTGTAGCCTTCGTAGAGAGTGTATCACCTGTCTTAACGCTTGATAGCTTTGCCAGTGCTCCGATATCTCCGGCCTGAAGTTCCGGAACCTCGATAGGCTTGTTTCCCCGAAGAACATACAGCTTACCGATCCTCTCTTCAGTATCCTTGTCGGCATTGTAAAGCGTATCATCAGTCTTCAATACGCCGGAGCAGACCTTGATGAGCGAATACTTACCGATGAACGGATCCACGATGGTCTTCCATACATAAGCCGACTTGGGCTTGGAGAAATCATAATTTGCTTCAAATATCTCACCGGTCTTCTGATTGATACCGTTAAGTGCTCTCTGATCGGGGCTCTTGAAGTATTTGATGATATCATCAAGGAGCGTGAACACTCCGCGGCACATTATTCCGGAACCCATGGTCACGGGAACGATGGTTCCGTCATTGATATTTGCATAAAGAGCCGAGCGGATCTCTGCATCCGAGAATGTCTCACCCGCAAAATATCTCTCCATGAAATCCTCACTTGTCTCGGCAACGGCTTCCATAAGAGATTCCTTATATTTATCAAGATACTCTTTACTGTAGTCGGGAACCGGGCATTCATCGGCCTTGCCGGCTTCAGTCCATCTGAATCCTTTTTCACTGACAACATTTACATAGCCGACAAGCTTCTCATCTTCTCGTATAGGCAGATGGAAAGGAGCTATCTTCTTGCCGTACATATTTTCAAGATCCTCAACGATCTTTCTGTAGCTGGCGTTATCCACATCCATATCGGTAACAAAGAATATCCTGGGAAGCTTGTATTTTTCACATATCTCCCATGCTTTCTCCGTTCCGACTTCAACGCCTGCCTTGCCGGATACAACGATAACAGCACCGGCTGCCGCACCGACTGCTTCTTCAACTTCTCCGACAAAATCAAAATATCCGGGTGTATCAAATATATTTATCTTACAATCATCCCATTCTATCGGAACAATACTTGTACCTATCGAAAAATGACGCTTGATCTCTTCCTTGTCATAATCGCTTATCGTATTACCGTCATCAGTCTTGCCCATTCTGGTGGTAATTCCCGATAAATAAGCCATCGCCTCTGTCAATGTTGTCTTTCCGCATCCGCCATGCCCTAAAATGACTACGTTACGAATCTTATTACTGGGATAAACCTTCATATTGTAACTTCCTCCGATTTTTGTGTATTAGATGCATGCGCACCTTGTTAACATTATAAAAAAATACGGGGTTGTTTGCAAGCAGATTATGCATTATACACAAACAATCCCGTATGTTTAGTTCAGTATTGATATAATTTGTCTATTTTTTGATCAGAAGAGATTTTCCGGTCATCTCTTTAGGCTGTTCAAGGCCCATACATTCAAGCAATGTAGGTACGATATCCGCAAGGCATCCGCCCTCACGAAGCGTATAATCACTGTCGTAATTGACAAGAATGAAAGGAACAGGGTTGGTGGTATGAGCCGTAAAGGGCTCCCCGGTCTCATGATCGATCAGCTGTTCGGCATTACCGTGGTCGGCACATACGAAGAGTACTCCTCCAACCTCTTTGACAGCTTCATAAGCCTTACCAACACATTCATCAACTGCCTCGCATGCCTTGATGGCTGCTTCAAGCACTCCCGTATGACCAACCATATCGGGATTTGCGAAGTTGATGATTATTACGTCATATCTGTCGGATTTGATAGCCTTAACAAGGTTATCACATACTTCATAAGCACTCATTTCCGGCTTCAGATCATAGGTCGCCACCTTGGGTGATTTCACAAGGATCCTTGTCTCGCCCTGGTTGGGTTCCTCAACGCCTCCGTTAAAGAAGAATGTAACATGCGCATACTTCTCGGTCTCTGCGATCCTTGCCTGAGTCATTCCGAGGGATGCAAGATATTCTCCGAATGTATTGGTCACGGCTACCTTTTCAAATGCAACCAGCTTATTCTCTATGAGCGGATCGTAATCGGTAAAGCATACATACACAAGATCGAGCTTCTTCTCACGCTTGAAAGACCGGAACTCGTCATCACAGAAAGCATGTGTTATCTCTCTTGCCCTGTCGGGTCTGAAATTAAAGAAGATAACCGAATCATCATCATTTATCGTTCCTACGGGAACACCGCCGTTTACGATAACGGTGGGTTTTACGAACTCGTCGGTCTCATCCCTGTCATACGAAGCGGAAACGGCCTCCTCGGCATTTGCAGCCTTAAGTCCCTCCCCCTTTGTAAGAGCCAGATATGCCATTTTTACACGATCGTAGTTGTTATCTCTGTCCATAGCATAGTAACGACCTGTAACAGATGCGATCTCGCCTATACCGATCTGCCTGATCTTGCTCTGGAGCTGTCTGACAAAATCTATACCCGATGTGGGAGGTGTATCTCTTCCGTCAAGGAAGCAGTGGATATACACTTTCCGCAGGTTATTGCGCTTTGCAAGTTCCAGAAGGCCGTACAGATGCGTTATATGGCTGTGGACACCTCCGTCCGACAAAAGTCCGTACAGATGAAGCGCTGAATCCTTCTCCTTACAGTTATTTATTGCACGGAGCAGATTTGCATTTTCAAAAAAGTCCCCGTCCTGGATCTCTTTTGTTATCCTTGTAAGCTCCTGATATACGATCCTTCCGGCTCCCATATTCAGATGACCGACCTCCGAATTTCCCATCTGACCATCGGGAAGTCCAACCGCCATACCGCTCGCAAGACCCTTAACAAAAGGATAATCGCGCATCAGCGAATCGATCACAGGTGTCTTTGCCAGATATACGGCATTTCCTTCTTTTTCATCATTTAATCCGAACCCGTCGAGGATCATCAAAACTGTAGGTTTCTTACTCATCTTTTGCTCCTTATCAAAATCATTACTGGATCATAATATCAGCCGTTGGCTTCTTCAAACAGCTCATGGATATTGAACTTGGTAGTATCGTTTCCGGGCATTCCTATGAAATTCGCACCGTATACATACTCCGTATCCTTGCTGTTATCAAATCTGATTATATTAACAAGTGCATCCACATTATCACCTGTCCATATCTTAAGCTTCAGCTTATATACCGAATTCATCTCAAGTATCTCATGACAGGAAAAACCTATACCTGAGCCGGAAACATCAATAACATTTATCGGAACGTGCCTGTTCTTGGGTCCGTCCACTCTCTCCATTTCAATTGTAGCTTCAAGTACAAATCTTTTACTCTTTCTCTTTTCCTGCATGACCTTTCTCCTTCTTAGAGATGCTTTTGTTATGTAACCCGAATAATTATGATAATACAAATGCCTGTTTATTACAAGTGATTATCAAATGAGCATCATGGCGTCGCCGAACGAAAAAAACCTGTAGCGCTCTTTGATCGCCTCTTTATAGGCACTCATGATATTCTCTTTCCCGGCAAACGCCGACACCAGCATCAGCAGTGTACTCTCAGGCAGATGAAAATTGGTGATAAGACCGTCCATGACCTTAAAACTATATCCCGGGTAAATGAATATATCCGTATCCGCGCTTCCCGCAGCTACTCTTCCGTCTTTGCCGCAGGCGCTCTCTATCGTTCTGCAGCTTGTTGTCCCGACACATATTATCCTGCCGCCGGATCTTTTTGTATCATTTATGATCTCCGCAGACTCGCTGCTTATCTGATACCACTCGGAGTGCATGTGGTGATCCCTGACATCGCTGACCTTTACCGGTCTGAAAGTACCAAGCCCCACATGAAGCGTAACATAGCAGATCTTTACACCTGACTTTTCTATCTCTTCAAGCAGGCTCTTTGTAAAATGAAGACCTGCCGTCGGAGCCGCTGCGCTTCCTTTATTCCTGGCATATACAGTCTGGTACCTGTCTTTGTTGGAAAGTTTTTTTGTGATATAAGGCGGTAGCGGCATCTGGCCCAGCTTATCGAGTATCTCTTCAAAAATACCGTCAAATTCGAATGCGACAAGCCTGTTACCGTCGGGAAGGACCTGTTTTATCTCACATACAAGTGCCCCTCCGCCGAATGATACCCTCGAACCGACGCGAAGCTTTTTTCCCGGACGGACAAGAGTCTCCCACTCGCTGTCACTGTGTCTCTTAAGCAGAAACACTTCCACGGCAGCCCCCGTATCTTCTTTGGTTCCGAGAAGCCTGGCCGGAATTACCTTTGTATCATTCAGTACAAGGCAGTCACCTGCTCTTAAATACTGTTTTACATCTTTAAATATCTTATGTTCAATAACGCCCGTTGTCTTATCCATGACAAGAAGACGTGATGATGATCTGTCGGAAAGCGGGTCCTGCGCAATGAGTTCCCGGGGGAGATCATAATAAAAATCAGATGTTTTCATTTCACGCCCTTAAGACAACATTCTTTTCCGCAAGCTTTTTGATCACCGCATCTATCCGGGCCTGGACTTCTTCGCCTGTAAGGGTCCTGTCTTCAGCTTCAAATGAATATCTTATCGTGATGCTCTTCTTATCATCCGAATCATAGATATCTATAACGCTAACGCGGGCCAGCTCCGGATTATCCTTCCTGTTCCAGCACTCTTCAAGATCTTCAAATCTGACACCGTCGGGAACAACGAGTGAAAGATCGTAATCCACCGCCGGGAATCTCGAAGGTTCACTAAACTCAAGATCGTATGTCTTAAGATCATCAAATATATCCATGTCGATCTCGATGCATACTACCGCGCAGTTCTTCGCGATCTTCTTAAGTGTCGAAGGATGTATCGTACACAGAACCCCAAAATCAGCCGATGTAGCAAGTCTGGTGGTATTCTTCGGATGCTGCCATTCATGCTCGGGGCTTATCTTTGTGTATCGTACCTTATCATGCTTAAGCTCCGACACTATGGTATTTACCATATCTACGCCGCGCATATACAGTACTTTCTCGGACTCTTCCTTACTGTACAGGACTATTCCGAGAATACGTCTTTCATTCGCACTGCCGTCGGCGTTTGTTCCCTGTACACACCTTCCTATCTCAAAGATCGTAAATGTATCATCAAAACTCCTGTTCTTGTATATGAACGGAAGAAGACACGGCATCATTGATGTACGGAGTATCCCGGTCTCTTTTTCTTCGGATGCTCCAAGAAGCTTTACGTTATCTTCGATCGAAAGCCCCAACGTGCGCATATCATCGGGATCGCACCAGATCCTCGAGTGTACCTCATGGCCTGCATATCTTTTAACAAGAAGATCCTTGATGCTGTTTTCATTTATCTTTCTGATCGACTGTCTTGCGGGAAGTAGCGGCTGCAATGTGGTCTTTATCTCAAAATTATCATACCCGTAGATCCTTGTGATCTCTTCGACGATATCTGCCTGCATGCTCACATCTTTGGTGGCGCGGTATGAAGGGACCGCAGCAATAAAATCATCACCCTTTCGCGATACGCCGAAACCCAGACTGAGAAGCGTCTTTTCAATACGATCAGATGAAATGTCGATCCCGGTATATCTGTCAATAAAGCTCTTATTAAACGGAATGGTGATCTCGGGATATCTCTTTACGTATTCATCAGTTATTCCCGTAACACATCTTGCACTGCTGTCCGATTCGAGCAGAAGCTTTAAAAACCTCTTTGCTGCAATAAGTGTCATCTCAGGATCGAGCGTCTTTTCATATCTTGCCGAAGCATCGGTACGAAGAGCCATGCGGCTTGCGCTCTTTCTGACACTTACGCCGTCAAAATTGGCCGACTCAAGAACTACCGTATCGGTATCGTCAACTATCTCACTGTCAAGGCCTCCCATTATACCTGCGATCGCTACCGGTGTTTTGTCATCATAGATCATCAGCGTGTCGGTTGTGATATTTCGCTCGTTTCCGTCAAGAGTCGTAAATGTAAACGGCTCCTTGGGCGTATCTATCACTATCCTTCCGATCTTCTTTCCGTCAAAAGCATGCATGGGCTGGCCAAGTTCTAGCATGATATAGTTCGTAAGGTCCGCCAGGAGATTGATGGGACGCATGCCGCAGTAATAGAGCCTGACCTGCATTTGTGCAGGACTTACATGTTCATGTATGTTCTCTATCCTCATTGAGGTATATCGCAGGCACAGATCCTTATTGGCTATTTCAACCTCAACCTTTTCATCTCCTTCATAAGTATTCTCGGCAAGGGGAAGAGGCAGGAGCGGCTTGCCGGTAAGTGCCGCGAATTCCCTTGCTATACCGTAATGCCCCCACAGATCGGGTCTGTTGGTAAGAGATTTGTTATCAACCTCAAAAATAACATCATCTATAGGATAGATCTCTTTGATATCCGTACCGTTCTTGATGGAAGTGTCAAGTTCGAGGATTCCCGAATGATCATCGCTTATCCCCAGTTCCTTTCCCGAACAGCACATCCCGTTTGAAATGACTCCGCGAAGCTTGGCCTGCTTTAAAGTCATGCCGCCCACGCTTCCGCCGACCTTTGCAAAAGCCGTCTTGATCCCGACCCTTGCATTGGGCGCTCCGCATACAACATCATAAACCGCATCCCCTGCATCGACTTTCAGCACATGAAGATGATCCGAATCCGGATGATCCTCGCATGATACTATCTCTCCGACAACAACATCACTGATGTCTTTTCCTTTATACTCGATGCCTTCTACTTCGGCTGTTGATAACGTAAACTTATGTATGAGTTTTTCAAGGTCTTCACCTTCAAGATCCACAAAATCCCTGATCCAGTTCATTGATACAAACATGACTCATTCCCCTCTCTTAACATGAAATAAACTGAGACAGCGCAGACAGATCGCCCTCGTTAAATGTACGTATGTCTTTGACCTGATATTTCATCATGGCCAGTCTGGTAAGTCCGAGACCGAATGCGAATCCCGTGTATTCATACGGATCTTCCTCACTGTTGATCCCGCCGTATTTAAGTACATTGGGATGGATCATGCCGCACGGACAGAGCTCCAGCCAACCTGAATTCTTACATGAGCTGCATCCCTTTCCGCCGCAGATCAGGCACTGGATATCAAGCTCAAATCCCGGCTCGACAAACGGGAAGAATCCCGGACGAAGCCTTACGGTAACATCTCTTTTAAATACTTCAGACAGCATTGTCTTCATAAAATAGATAAGATTTGATATCGAAATGTTCTTATCTATCATGATCCCTTCCATCTGGAAGAAAGTATTCTCATGGCATGCATCTATAGCCTCATTTCTGAAGCACCTTCCGGGAAAGACCGCTCTTATGGGACGTCCGTTTTCCTTAAGGAGTTTTCCGTATTTATACATGATGGCATTCTGAGCGGCAGATGTATGGCTCTTCAGAAGCTGGTTCGGTGTCGTCAGGTAATATGTATCCTGCATATCTCTTGCCGGATGGAACTTGGGAATGTTCAATGCTTCAAAGCAGTGATAATCGTCAACTATCTCACTGTAATCTTCCACATCAAATCCCATCGACTCAAAGATCCCCTCAAGTTCACGCTGAACAAGGCTGATGGGATGATATGATCCTCTTCTTATATTCTCGGGGAGTGACTCGTCATAGCTCTCCGTTGAATCTATAAGGCACTGCTCCTCCATCTTCCTGATCTCGGACAGTTTTTCATCAAACTTTTGCGAAACCTCCTGCTTAAAGGAATTGATGAGCGCTCCGGCTTCCTTTTTCTGCTCATTGGGAATCTTGGCCAGTTCCTGCATAAGCTGTGAAACCTGACCTTTCTTACTGAGAAAAGCAAGACGAAGATCCTCCAGTGTTTTCTGATCGGATACGCCGGATAGCTCGTTTGCAAATCTTTTCTTCAGTTCCTCGATACGATCCTTCATAATTCAACCTTTCCTTCCCTTACGGATTCTATATACAGATTCAAAAGTGCTCCCAAAAACATTAAATACATCCCCACATACAGCCATATCCCTATCACGAGGATCACCGCAAAGCTGCCGTACATGCTGTATCCCGTAAAAGTTGACAGATACAGTGAGAATATCTTGGTAAAAAGTATCCACAACAGGCTTGCCGCAGCAGCGCCGTATATCTGAGAGAGAATGCGTATCTTCCTGTACGGAAGCACACAATAAAAAAACATATACAGTATAAACAGCACAGCGAACATTATTATGTTCTTTACTTCAATGAGACTGCTGAGCGCATGCGGGATGGTAACATAACGGCTCACTACATTTGTTATCATATTTCCGAATACCGATATAACGAGCATCAGTATCATTCCGAGCATTAAGAAAACAGTCGTTATTGCGCTTCTGGCGCGGAAGAACAGATCACTCCTCTTCTCCTTTACACCCGTTATCTCATTAAGTCCTTTGGTGATCCCGAACACACCTTTCGCAGATGCCCAAATGGCCGCTACTATCGAGACCGAAAGTGTTCCTATGCCTCTTGAATATAACTCATCTATGATATAGATCATCATCGAGTTAAGTTCAACCGGCAGCACACCATCTATAAACGTCAGAAGATCGCTTTTCGTAAAAGGCAGATATTTGATCGTAGATAACAGTATGAGTAAAAAAGGGATAAAGGACATATAGATGTAAAAAGCGGCAGTTGCCGAGTATACATCTATCTTTTTATCCGATGTAACTTTTCCGAATCGGGATAAGCCTCTGTAGAATCTGCTTGTTCTTATTCTGTTGGTCACCGTTTTTAAGTGCTGCATAAACTAACTTACAAATAATAGCATAACTGCAGTAAAAATAAAACAAAAAAGATTCTATAGAAACTATAGAATCCATTGCCCCGAAATGCCGATTCCTGTATTTTGACTCCTAGCGTATGTGCCAGGTGGGTAACCGCAACCGGATCTTCTGCCTTCCACTGATATTGAGGCCTGACATCCGACCGGCAATATAGGAATCCCGTTTAAAGTGATGTAGGTTCAAAATTACAAGAACTTTTCGAACATTTCAGGTTACTATTATTATATATGAAAAGGCTTAATTAAACAATACTTTCTTGAAATTCTTCTTACCCTTTCTGATGACCCTTCCATCCTTGAGATCTTCGGGTTTAAAGCTTGCAAAAGGATCGGTTATCTTATCTCCGTCAACCGACACTCCGCCGCCCTCGACACTGCGTCTTGCATCGGATCTTGAAGTGGCAAGCCCGGCCTTTACAAGAATGGCCTGTATATCGATAGCACCGTCTTTAAGGTCTTCCTGTGTGATCTCAACAGACGGCATATCCGCGGAATCTCCCGATGAGAAGATCGCTGCAGACGTATTCTTTGCTTTTACAGCCTCATCCTCGCCGTGAACCAGCTTAGTGAGCTCAAATGCAAGTATATCCTTTGCATCGTTAAGCTTCGCACCTTCCCACGAATCCATCTCGTCTATCTGCTCAAGAGGCAGGAACGTAAGCATCCTGATGCATTTTAACACATCGGCATCCGCAACATTTCTCCAGTACTGATAGAACTCGTAGGGGCTTGTCTTGGCCGGATCGAGCCATACGGCACCGCCGACGGTCTTACCCATCTTCTGTCCTTCGGAATTAAGAAGCAGGGTTATGGTCATCGCATCGGCCTTCTTTTCACCGTATTTCTTTCTTATAAGCTCACGGCCGCCGAGCATGTTGCTCCACTGATCATCTCCGCCGAACTGAAGATTGCACCCGAACCTTCTGTACAGTTCAAGGAAATCATAGCTCTGCATTATCATATAGTTAAACTCAAGGAAACTTAAGCCTCCGTCACGCTCCAGACGCTGCTTGTAGCACTCGGCACGGAGCATGTTGTTTACGTGGAAGAAAGCACCGACTTCACGAAGAAGATCAACGTAATTCAGTTCCAGAAGCCAGTCGGCATTATTTACCATTATCGCCTTACCTTCGGAAAAATCGATAAACCGGCTCATCTGCTTCTTGAAACATTCAATGTTATGATCTATATCCTCTTTCGTGAGCATCTTTCTCATCTCGGTCTTGCCGGAAGGGTCTCCTATCATTCCCGTTCCTCCGCCAAGAAGAGCTATCGGCTTGTTTCCTGCCATCTGAAGTCTCTTCATAAGGCAGAGCGCCATAAAATGACCGACATGAAGACTGTCTGCCGTGGGATCAAATCCAATATAAAAAGTGGCTTCTCCGTTGTTGACCAGTTCTCTGATCCTGTCCTCATCCGTAACCTGAGCGATCAGTCCTCTTGCCACAAGTTCTTCATAAATCTTCATATCCGTCCTCCAATGCCACGATGTTTTTTTACTACGTGATTATACCATTTAACTTCGAATAGTCAATGCATGAGAAACCCCGCGAACATAGTCCGCGGGGCTTATTATTCATAAATTCCGCAAGATCTCTTACAGAGCATCAACCAGCTTCTGTACAGCTGCAAGTGCCTCATCGGGAAGCTTATCATAACCTTCCTTCTTCTCGGCAAATCCCTTAACGGCGTCTACACGGTTCTGCATAGCGCTCTTAAGAGCAGCCTTGTACTCAGGATCATTAAGATCGGGTGTGAAATCACCTGTCTTGCCGTTCCAGTCATACATGATCTCGATGTCTTCAAAAGGACCCCACTGCTCGAACTTGGCCTTTCCTTCAACGATAGTCTCAAGTATTCCGAGAGTATCTTCCTTCTGACACTTATGTCCCATGAAATCACCTGTATTTACGATATAGCAGTCAACATTCTTCTCCTCAACAAGCTTCTTGAACTTGTCATAGTCGTTAACAAGAGGATATGTCCTGAACGGGTTAGCGTAAGGAACGATACGAAGAGCGTTCATATCCGTACCTGCCTTAACACGCTCGGCGGTAGATGTCTTGGTTGCAAGTGTAGCTCCCATCACTGAAGCAAGAGCAGCACCCTTAAGTCTAACTACAGGCGGGATCGCAGGATCCTTCATGATCCAGAAGATCGCATTAACGGGGCTGTCGATCTTATCAACCCTGTTCGGGCTCCATAACTTACTCTTGATCGCACGTCCGTTACCGTTTCTGATATCCTCGGTAACTATCTGGATCTTACCGTTCTCATCCATTGTAGCTGAGCAGTTCTGAACAGTAAGAAGGTAATCATTGTCGGGACATCCCGTAGGATAATCGTTAGTCTTGTCAAAGTATGTAGGCTCAAGTGCTATTGATGCACATGTATCTGAATTGATGATGAACGCATCATCATGAAGAACCTTGATACCGCCGAACTTGTCATACTTGCCGTCATGCTTTGCATGTGTAAGTGTTGACTTACCTGATCCTGACAGACCGTAAACACTTGCAACGAACTTCTTGCCGCCCTCAAGTGAGTATTCCTTCTGTCCGCCGTGGCATGATGCATAACCGTTTCTGTTTGCAAGAGCCCATGCCATTGTAAGTGTACCCTTCTTGTGCTCACCGAAGTACTTCATTCCGAGTATTGCTGCACAGTTCTGGTTCGTATCGAAATAGCAAAGTGTAAGATCATCCGAAAGGCAACTGTAATCAACATCGGGAGCAGGTTCGGGTGCCCACTGGGGATCCGAGAAGATATAGATATCCGGCTCCTTACCGTCGCCGATAGGCTTGCTGTTTGCATACATCTTGTTGTAGCAGTCGCTCATATACTGGAAGTTGAGCATCCAGTTGTAAAGAAGGTTCTCTTCTCCTTCGGGAATAAGAAGATGAGCCTTTGCCATGAATTCGGGATCGAGTCCTACATAACACTCTGCATGATACATTGTCCTCCAGCGTGTCTTGTATACCGCATCCATAACAACCTTATCAAGCTTAACCTCATCAACTCCGGGCTCACCCTTGATACGACGTGCCTGTGCATATCGGCCTGTAACTGCACCGTCATTGAAAAGAAGAACCTTGGCATCCTTCTCAAGGCCGAATAACTCGCCGTCCTTTACGGGCATATCGGTTACGATGGTTCCGGGTGAATTCTTTGCGAGTTCATAAGCTTCCTTCAGTGTGTTGACTTTAACAACATTGTTCTGATAGAAAGCGCCCTCGATTATCGAACGGGTTCTGGAAAAACCAACTTTGTCTTTCCCGATCTCGCTGATCGGATAATAAGCTTTTGTTGACATACAGTCTCCTCCTTTATATAAACATATCAATTAAAATCCAATGTGAATTATCGCAAAA
>JAGAFR010000067.1 GCA_017612555.1 Lachnospiraceae bacterium
GGCGATCTACTACAGGAACAAAGCTACCGAAGAGATGATGGCGATAGATCCCGCCGAAGGTATTGTTTCACTTCAGCTCTTTGGATCCGATCCCGATATAATGGCGGCGATGGCAGCCAAGATAGAAGACAGGCCTTTTTCTGTACTTGATATAAATATGGGATGCCCCGTGCCCAAAGTTGTAAACAACGGGGAAGGCTCCGCACTCATGAAGGATCCGAAGCTTGCCGGAGCGATAATAAAAGCAGTGGTCAACGCAATTTACAAACCCGTCACGGTCAAGATAAGAAAGGGATTTGATGATGATCATATAAACGCCGCCGAGATCGCCAAGATCGCCGAGGATGCCGGTGCCGCGGCTGTTGCCGTACATGCGAGGACAAGACAGCAATACTACTCGGGCGAGGCCGACTGGGATACGATCAGGCTTGTAAAAGAATCGGTGTCGATACCGGTCATCGGAAACGGCGATGTGGACTCGTATGAAAGTGCATGTGCGATGATGGAACGGACCGGATGCGACGGCGTCATGATAGGGCGCGCGGCACAGGGGAACCCGTGGATATTCTCAGAGCTTTGTGCAAGAAGCCGGGGAGAAAAATGGGAAAAGCCCGGCAAGGAAGAAGTGGCTTCGATGATCATGCGCCACAGCAGGATGCTCATCGACCTTAAGGGCGAATATATAGGGTCACGGGAAATGCGCAAACACGCAGCGTGGTATACAAAAGGATATCCGGGCTCGTCGGGGCTTCGTGGGAAAATGAACGAAGTCGAGTCACTGGACGATATGAAGAGGATAATGGATGAATTTGTACGCAGATAAAGTTTATTGACGCGGGCAGGTGCTTGCGATATAATGCGTGTAATGCCCGTAGGGCATATGGATAATCAACATTAAATGATCCTTGGAAGGGGAGAAGTAACGATGGAAGAGAAGAAGAATTTAATGTCTCATGAGAAGCTTCTGGAGCTTGAAGCGGAACGCGACGAGAGAAAGGAAGTCATCAGGGCACAGATAGCTCAGAAGATCAAGGAAGCGCGTGAACAGGGCGATCTGTCCGAGAATGCCGAATATGATGCTGCCAAGGAAGAACAAAGAGATAACGAACTCAGGATAGAAGAGATCGAAGCGATACTTAAGAACGCAGAAGTATACCTTGAAGAAGATGTTGCAAAGGATGCCGTTGGACTTGGAAGTACCGTTACTCTTCTTGATATTGAGTATAATGAGGAAGTTGTATATAAGATAGTCGGTTCGACGGAGGTAGACAGCCTTAACGGCAAGATCTCCAACGAGTCACCTGTCGGAAAAGCTCTTATCGGAGCCAAGAAGGGTGCGACGATCGGAGTAGAGACACCTGCAGGTGTTATCAAGTACAAGATCACCAAGGTTGAAAAACCTGCAAGTGCAAAGAGCGCAAAGAAGACTACGAAGAAGAAAGCATAAGATAATGGGAAACAACGATCAGAAGAAGGACGGACAGGAGCCCGACCTTAATCAGATATTAAAGAATAAGAGAGAAAAGCTTGCCAATCTCCAGGCTGCCGGCAAGGATCCTTTTGTTATAACAAAATACGATCAGACCGATCATACAGCCGATGCAAAAGCGGCATATGAGGAACTGGAGAAGAAGCTCCTTGCGGATCATAAGGCAGTTGTTATTGATGAGAGCCTTCCCGAAGAGGAGAAAAGAGCACTTGCCAAGGAAGACTATGAGAAGAGACGCGCTGTCATGGACGCATCTCCCATTAATGTCAGCATTGCCGGTCGTATAATGTTAAAGCGCGTGATGGGCAAGGCTTCTTTTATCAATGTCAAGGATCTTAAGGGAGATTCCCAGGTATACGTCTCCAAGGACTCACTCGGAGAAGAGGCATATGCCGATTTCAAGAAGTTTGAGCCCGGTGATATCGTGGGCGTCAAAGGATATATGTTCAGGACACAGATGGGCGAGGTATCGGTACACGCTTCATCGGTGATACTCCTTTCCAAGAATCTGCAGCCGCTTCCGGAGAAGTTCCACGGCCTTACGAATACCGATATGCGTTATCGTCAGAGATATGTGGACCTTATCATGAACGACGTCTCAAAGGATACGTTCATAAAGAGATCCAGGATCATTTCCACGATAAGAAAGTATCTTGACGGTCAGGGCTTTATGGAAGTAGAGACTCCCATGCTCGTGGCAAACGCAGGCGGTGCAGCCGCAAGACCGTTCATGACGCATTTTAACGCACTTGACGAAGATCTTAACCTTCGTATCTCTCTTGAGCTTTACTTAAAGAGACTGATCGTAGGCGGACTTGAGAGAGTATATGAGATAGGCCGCGTGTTCAGGAACGAAGGTCTTGATACAAGGCACAATCCGGAGTTCACGCTTATGGAACTCTATCAGGCATACACCGATTACAACGGAATGATGGACCTTACGGAAAACATGTTCCGCTATGTTGCACAGGAAGTGCTCGGTACGACGAAGTTCTCATACGGTGATATAGAGCTTGATTTTGAAAAGCCCTTTGAGCGCATCACCATGATCGATGCGATCAAGAAATACACGGGTATCGATTTTGATACTGTTCCCGATACCGAAGCAGCCAAAAAGCTTGCGGATGAGCGTGATATCCACTATGAGCCGTACCATAAGAAAGGCGATATCATAAGTCTCTTCTTTGAGGAATATGTTGAAGAAAAGCTCATACAGCCCACATTCGTAATGGATCATCCGGTGGAGATATCACCGCTTACAAAGAGAAAACCCGACAGACCGGATCTTGTTGAGAGATTCGAGCTGTTTATCAATACGTGGGAGATGTGTAACGCATACTCCGAACTTAATGATCCCATCGATCAGAGAGAAAGATTTAAGGCACAGGATGCCGCTGCGGCAGCAGGCGACGAGGAAGCCAACCATACGGATGAGGATTTCCTCAACGCCCTTGAGATCGGTATGCCTCCTACAGGCGGAATAGGTTACGGCATCGACAGACTTACGATGCTGCTGACGAACAGTCCTGCCATAAGAGACGTTTTACTTTTCCCGACCTTGAAGAGCATGAGCTGAAAAAAGTCAGTATTGATGTGGCTTCCAAGCCTTGAAAACACTGAATTTTGACCCATTTTGACCCTTTTTTAAATAGTCATAAAAGAGGAATTTGACAACAAATTGACAACAATTACGCTTGGAATGACAAGGCGTTACAAAGGATGATAAGTTGAAGGACAAATAATCAGCATTGAGAACAGGACCCAATGGGACCGCTTTCTTGAAAGAAATTTCAGGAGAGCGGTCTTTTTTTGCTACAGGGCATTTGTACACGAATATAAGCATAACAGGAGGAAAACGAAGTGGAAGAACAGTATTACGACATTGAGAGAAGAACGGCAATTAAGGAAGAAGCGAGGCTGTTTCGGAGAAAATTCCTGACATACGAACAGGCAGAGATGATCTACAGCATCTCACACCGGAAGCTCAGGGATCTGGCTGAGGCTGCCGGAGCGGTATACCGGTTCAATGATGTGAATGTCCTCATAAACAGGGAAATTCTTGATGATTACATCGAACAGTTCAGACAGCCGGCAAGGTCGGATGTGAAGATATGAGAAGGAAGGTGATCATATATGGCCGGACAGGCATGGAAATACTCAGGCCAGCTTGATGAGAGGGATCTTGCATTTTTGCAGCGGCAGTTCATAACGATTTCGATGGGGATAGAATATTACGGATTCAGCGAAAGACCGCTGATAAGGATGGCAAAGGAAGCAGGAGCATTCTACAAGATAGGCAAAATGACACGGATAAACAGGAGCATCTTTGATGCATATCTTAGGGATCAAAGGAGAATCCCGAGAATAGGAGGCAAATTATGTGCAAAATCATAGCTATTTCAAATCAAAAAGGGGGAACAGCGAAAAGTACAACAGCGGTCAACCTAGGAATAGGACTATCACGAGAGGGAAAGAGGGTATTACTGATCGATGCGGATCCGCAGGGATCTATGACAATCAGCCTAGGATATCCGGAGCCGGATGAGCTCGATATAACTCTTTCAACGCTTATGATGCAGGTCGTGAATGAGGAGAGGGTATCTACAGATGAGGCGATACTGCACCATGAGGAGGGAGTTGATCTTATCCCGTCAAATATTGAATTGTCGGCCCTGGAAATATCAATGGTAAATGTAATGAGCAGGGAACTGATACTTAGGCAGCTCCTCGAAGATATAAAGGAATCCTACGATTATATCATTATAGACTGTATGCCGAGCCTTGGCATGGTCACGATCAATGCTTTGACATGCGCCGATACCGTGCTGATACCTGTACAAGCGGCGTATCTGCCCGTAAAGGGCCTTCAACAGCTCATTAAGACAATTGGCAGGGTAAAGCGTCAATTGAATCCGAAGTTGGAAATAGAGGGCATTCTACTGACGATGGTTGATAAACGGACGAATTACGCGAAGGAAATCGCGCAGATGGTATATGACACATATTCTTCTGCTGTCCGGGTATTTGATACTCAGATACCGGTATCAGTCAGAACGGCTGAGATCAGCGCGGAAGGATGCAGTATTTACAGATATGATCCCAAGGGAAAGGCTTGTAGTGCATACAGGGTTCTTACAAAGGAGGTTCTCAATGGCTAAGAGAGTAAGCGATAAGATCAAATTGACAAGTATTGATGAATTATTGTGGGTTCCGGCAGGCGGCGGTACAGAGGAAATAGAGATAGGCTTGATACAACCGTTTAAGAATCACCCTTTTCATGTGGTTGATGATGAAAAAATGGACGATCTTGTTGACAGCATCATCAATCAGGGGATCCTGACACCGGTTCTTATCCGTCCGAA
>JAGAFR010000068.1 GCA_017612555.1 Lachnospiraceae bacterium
CAAATCGATAATGATAACGGTCGGAGCCAGGCTTGCAAGGTTTGACATCAAGGCGGTCCGCGAGGTCATGGAAACGGATGAGATAGGTCTTGATGAGCTGGGAGAGGAGCGCACGGCGCTTTTCATCATCACCTCTGATACGACCAGGACATTCAATTTCATGGCAACAATAATGTACACGCAGCTGTTTAACTTGTTATGCGAAAAAGCAGACAATCAGTACGGTGGCAGACTCCCGATCCATGTGCACTGCATAATGGATGAGTTTGCCAACCTCGGGAGGATCCCGGACTGGGAGATACTGATAAGTACGATCCGAAGCCGTGAGATATCGGCATCGATCATCTTACAGTCCCTGGCACAGCTCAAGAGTATATATGACAAGCAGGCAGACGTTATCTCGGATAACTGTGACAGCATGCTTTTTCTTGGCGGCAAGGGGCGTGAGACGCTGAAGGAGATCTCGGAGCTGCTTGGTAAGGAGACGATCGACATCTACAACACATCCGATACGAGAGGAAACAACCCGTCATACGGTATGAACTACCAGAAACTGGGAAGGGACCTTTTTACACCGGATGAGCTGGCGAGACTGCCGGGTGACAAGTGCATCCTGCAGATAAAGGGTGTCAAACCGTTCTTTTCAAGCAAGTACGACATTACGAAGCACAAGAGGTATAAGTACTTATCAGATGCAAATCCGAAACTTAAGTATGACATAGCAAGGGAGATATCGACGAGAGCCGTGTTATCAAAGGAAGAGGAGTGCGAAGTAGTGGACATGGGCGACATGGATGCGTGAACAGGACAACTGAATAACGATATGGGCGAAGGCTCGCAGGAAAAATCACACCTGCGGGCCTTTTAACATGCCCTGAACATACAGCGAAAGGAGCAGGAAACATGAAAACACACAAACACAATGGAGGAAAATCAAAATGGCATTTTTTAATTCAGCAGTTACAACTCTGCAGACACTTGTTGTTGCAATCGGCGCCGGTCTTGGCGTCTGGGGGATCGTAAACCTTCTTGAGGGGTATGGTTCCGACAATCCCGGTGCAAAGTCACAGGGCATCAAGCAGTTAATGGCTGGCGGTGGCATCGTTTTGATCGGAACAAACCTTGTTCCCTTACTGTCCGGACTCTTCTGATAGATGGACCGGATCATCGAATCAATCACCGAATGGCTAAGAGATTTTTTCATAGGAGCTATACAGACTAACCTCTCCACGATGTTCAATGATGTCAACAACAAGGTCGGCACCATTGCCGGAGAGGTCGGTCAGACTCCGCAGGGATGGAATTCAGGGATCTTCGACATGATAAAGAACCTGTCGGATAACGTGATCCTTCCGATAGCGGGGATAATCATCACATATGTCCTGTGCTATGAGCTGATACACATGGTCATGGAGAAAAATCACGGGAACGACATGGAATTCTGGGAGTTCTTCGTGTACTTCGTGAAGATGTGGATCGCGGTATGGATCCTGTCGCACACATTCGATATCACAATGGCGGTATTTGACGTGGGACAGCATATCGTAAGCTCTGCGTCCGGGGTGATCCATTCATCCTCGGCAATAGACGCATCGTCAGTCATAGCGCAGATGACATCAAGCATGGAAACTATGGAACTGTCTGAACTGCTGTTGTTGATGGTTGAGACATGGATAGTCGGTTTCGGTATGAAGATATTATCCGTCCTGATCACCGTCATTTTATACGGACGAATGATTGAGATCTATCTGTACTGTTCGGTCGCACCGATCCCTTTTGCGACGGTGACGAACAGGGAGTGGGGAACTATCGGGACCAATTACTTTAAAGGCCTGTTTGCTTTGGCATTCCAGGGCTTTTTCATTATGGTATGCGTCGGGATATACGCAGTGCTGATCAATTCGATGACGATTTCGAGCGATGTTCATATGGCACTGTTTTCCATCATGGCATACACGATCGTACTATGCTTCTCGCTGTTCCATACCGGAACACTGAGCAAGTCGGTATTTAACGCGCATTAAGGGAGGAAAAAGATGTTTTACATACCAATACAGAAGGACTTTTCAAAGGTCAAGAACAAGGTGGCCCTGGGGCTTACCAAGAGGCAGCTTCTATGCTTTGCACTTGCGGCGCTTGCGGGGATACCATCATACATCCTTCTTAAGAATGTCATAGCGACGGACATTGCGGGAGTGATCATGATCATCGTGATGCTTCCGTTCTTTCTTTTTGCGCTGTACGAGAAAGACGGACAGCCGCTTGAAGAAGTTCTCCGGAACGTTATCAGGGAAAAGTACTTAAGACCGCAGATCAGACCGGTGATAAATGAGCCGGTGATAGGGTCTGTCATGCAGGTGGCCCAGTACATGGAAGAGATGGACCGGCTTAAGAAGGAAGCAGAGGAAAAATCATTCAAAAACAGGCTTTTTAAGGCTACAAGGAGAGGAGGCAGCATAAAAGCAGATGAGTCAGGAAGAAGTTAAGAATGTAAGATCACACGGATTTAAGAAGAATAAGAATGGAAAGAAAGTCATAGGGCCTAATGATGTGATGAGCACCGAGATGCTTCGCGAATACGCACAGGCGATGCACAAGGCCCAGAAAGAAGGAAAAAGAGCACCGAGATCGGCAGCAGAGAGCATTCCGTTCAAGGCAATGGAAGAGAACGGGATCATGCATCTCGGAGGCGGCAGATACTCTGTAATGATGGAGTTTTCGGACAGGAACTATATCCAGGCGGATGAATACGACCAGAAGGATATGTGGTCGGAATGGTGCATGTTTTTAAATTCCCTTGATCTTGAGGCAGAGTTTCAGATGGTGTTCTTCAACAGGAAGGCTGACGTAAAGGCGCTTGCAAAGAAGCTAGAGATGAGTGCCAAGGATCCGGAGAACGAAAAGATCGTATCGGAGCTCAATGCTTTCCAGAAGAAGATCTTAAAGACAGGAAACAAGGGAATAGCAAAGTCGAGGTATTTCGTGATCACGATCAAGGAGCCGTATTTCAGGGTAAAGGCAAAGGTCGATGAGATCACGGAGAGAGTGAAGAACGAGTTTCTTGAAAAGATGGATGTGGAAGCAAGAATGCTGGACGGATACGAGAGGTTATCCGTTCTTTTTATG
>JAGAFR010000069.1 GCA_017612555.1 Lachnospiraceae bacterium
GCAGAAGGATTCCGTATAGGGGACCGTACCGAAGTCGAACTTGCGTCCGAAAATGAAAAAGTGAAGCTGTCATGCTTCACTACTTCGATAACATATTCAAGGCACAGGGATTCGTGTGTGCTCGGGCTTGAGATCATGAACCTTGATGATGTTGCGGATGAATACAACGAGATCCTCTACGACCGCATACCTACGCTCCCGCAGTCACTGACGCGTGACTACGGAATCGTCAATCATATGCTCAGGAACATCGCCCACAGAATACTCAGATAAGCCGTCAGATCATGATCCTTCCGGATGATCTTTCTTTATAAGAGTCTCCGGGAGATACTTGAATATCATCTTCTCAAGCTGCTGTGGATTGATCGGTTTCGTGAGATAATCATCAAATCCGTTCTCCATGTAGAACTCTCTCGCTCCCGAGATCGCATTCGCCGTAAGGCAGATCGAAACAGTTTCATGATTGATATTGTTCTCGTCTCCCTTTATGACCGAAAGCGTCTCAATTCCATCCATCTCCGGCATAAGATGATCGATGAAAAGAATATCATATTTGTTGATCCTGGTCAGTTCTATACCGTTTTTAGCACTTCCGGCCGTATCTATCTTTATCCCGGTTTTTTTAAGGAGTCCTTTGAACACAACAAGATTGATCCTCACGTCATCGATCATGAGAACACGTGCATCGGGTGCGTTAAACTGCGGAACATAGTATTGCTGTTTTCCCGCAAGTGAATCCGATTCATTCTTGAAATCGCCGATCGGCTTACCGTTTATGATCTCCTGGCTCACCGCGAAGGAGAATTCCGATCCCTTGCCGTATTCACTCGCAACATGAAGATGCGATCCCATCATTTCAAGAAGGTTCTTTGATATGGCCATGCCAAGGCCGGTCCCCTCTATCTTGCGGTTTTTCTTGACATCAATACGCTCGAACTCGGTAAACAGTTTACCCATATCTTCCTTGCGTATTCCGATACCTGTATCCTTCACGGAGAATGCGATCATTGCCCTTTTATCGTCGGAAGCAACCTTGTCGAGTGTAACCTTGAAAGTAACACTTCCTTTTTCCGTATACTTTACCGCATTGGTAAGTATATTCGTGAGTATCTGTTTGAGTCTGCCCTCATCACCAAACAGTCCCTTCGGAAGTTCAGGATCAATGTCAATCCTGAATTCAAGACCCTTTTCATCCATCCTGACCCGGATAATGTTGATCAGGTCATTGAGCATTGTCACAGTATCATATTCTGCGGGAACGAGTTCCATTTTACCCGATTCGATCTTGGAAAAATCAAGAATATCGTTGATCAGACCAAGCAGCGAGTTACCCGCACTTTTGATCGTATTTGAATAACCCCGGATAGTATCGTCATCAGATTCCCGAAGGATCATTTCATTCATTCCGAGGATCGCATTTATAGGTGTCCTGATCTCATGGGACATATTTGACAGAAATGCGGATTTGGCTTCGCTCGCCGCAACAGCCCGCTCGGATAAATCTATGAGGCTGTCTCGCTCTTCTTTTTCCTTCGTTATATTCTCAAGCATCCACAGAACGTGTGCCACCTTTCCTTCAGCTGTACGTTCTGATACGATCAGTCTGGCTCTTACCCAGTTGCCGCCAAAGCTGTAGTACTCTATGGTAGCCGTATCCGTATCCTTCATTCTCTCGTCGAGCGTATCAAGATCAGTGAAATCAACCGCCATCTTCTTCGTCGGACTGTCCGGAAGCATGCTCATGACATTTTTGAACACTTCATTGGCATTGTGATCGACCATTTTGACAGCATTCGATATGGCGGGATTGACATTCTTGACTTCGGTAACGGTATTGTTCTGCAGATCGAATTCACAAAGCGACATGTAAATATCGGCTGATGATTTCAGAAGCGACTCCAGGCGTTTTGTTTTAAGATCTTTCTTGCCGGAATAAAACATAATGAGAGTAAATACGACCAGTGTGATCAGTATCGTCAGAACGCTGAACAGCACCATCCTCTTTGCCGGTGTGTATACCGTCTCCGAATCGGCAATCGAGATATCAACCCAGCCGTTACTGATCTGTACGACACTTGCCGTATAACTGGTGTCTCCGTAATCGAAATCAAACCCTCCATCCGAAACGTCCCTGAGGGCTATTTTATATGCCTCAGCGCCCGGTGAATCGGATTCCTCAAGGTAATTTTTCCCAATCTCTGAAATGTCGGTATGTGCTACCACCATCCCGTTGCCGCTGATCACCATATTGATCGAGTTGCCGTACTCTTTCGAATGGGCTTCAATGATCTCCTGTATCTTTCCCAGCATAACATCGAGAGCAACAACGCTCTCTCCGTCAGTCAGGCTCTTTGCAATCGTCATTACCATCTTGCCGGAGTACATATCAAGATACGGATTAACAAGAACGATCTCTCCGTTTCCGGCTATCGCTTCAGTGTACCACGGGCGGTCCGAAGCATCGAAGTCGGGCCCCGGGTCCCAGCCCGAGCCGTCATGATACACCCCGTGCATGAATGCATACAGACCTGTCGTATCTATAAACGTTGTGCTCTCAAGTATCTCTGTCTCCCGGGTAAGATAATTAAGATCCTCTCCCTCGGGCGCACCCTCGATTATCATCCTGTCAAGGGTATAGGCAGCCTCTTCGAGTGTATCCTTTCCGGACGTGAGATACATTTCTATCTCTGTCGAAGAGCGTCTCGCGTTGTGTTCTCCGTTCTCACGGATATTACGTCTTGCATATGTCATAAGAAGTGAATGATAGACGATTATTATCGCTATAAACACAAGCGCAATAACGGGGAATATCAGAAATCTTTTGAATCCGTACACTCTGAACAAATCCCAGAAAGAAACCCGGGATTCCTCGGAAATGATCTTGTTTTTTGAGTTTTTTTCTTTCATATTACTCCTTATCACACTTCGTTTATGCTGATACATCCATTTTTCCCGCCATATGATCCTGTTCTGATCTGGAGATTCCAAAACGTGAAGCTTCATATCTCCAGTTCTTCTCAATTATATCTTTCATTTTCTTTAAACGATCATTTGCTTCAACAACTGTCAGCCTGAAAAAAGGCGCCGCTTCGATGGCTTCATGAGTATCCTTTGCATGGCTATTCATAATAGCCAATGCCAACTCCTCTTTATCAACACCCGGATTAATATCGTACCCCGGGGACAGCGACCATCCCGATTCAAGCAATACAAATCCGTGATTTCTCAGATGATCATCCGTATTAGATATAAGAATATTAAAAATCATTCTGTTCCATAATTCGCGAAGGTCCTCTTCGGGGTGGATGCATATCTCTTCTATGATCGAAGCTATATCCACATAGCTGATATCATCGTCGGAATCATCAGTCTGTCCCAGCATTGTCATTGCAGAGGCAAAATGAATTCGCGCATCTTTATTCCTGTCAAACCGTTTGGATAAAAAAGTACTTCCGTACGAGGACAGTTTCATTACACGGGCTTCAGGAACCTTAAGTCCGCATTTAACAGCAAGTTCATGGGCAGTCATTTCCCACGCACCGATATCTGTCTCATCATTCTTCGAAGGGAATTTAGCGATCCAAAGATTACCTTTTTCATCTATAACGTTAGCCTTCGGTCGGGCACCGCCAAGAGATGATCCGGGATCCACAAGGTTTTTAACCCATCTTGCTTCTTCATTATTATCTTCCATCTTTAACGAAGCATTTTCAAGATCCCTTAATTTTTCGATAGGCGGAGCAGCCATAATGCTTCGATCAGACATATAAACATCATTCTCAGGATCATAATATCTCAATGCGCCAATACGTCCGGGATCATTTACCCCAAGAATATAATCACTTTCCATAAGAGTCCTGCGCGGACGGTTTTGTTCTTTGGCTTCGATGCTTTCCCGTCGCATCATCAGTTTCCGTCCCCATCTGTCAGGGGCGGTATCACTCAGGAAGCCGAAGCAAGGCTTATCAGCCGACGGATATTGCCTCCCCGGAGTAGCAGATATATCCGGATCCATGATAAAACCGGGATATCTTGAAAGCCAAGACTCATCAAAAGAAAACGATATTACCTCGTTTCCTCTTGACCGTTCAATATAACATACTCCAATACGTTCCGGATCGTTTAACCATCCGGCATGAACTTCAAATGAATTGATCATTTTCTTTTATTCAACAGCTCTGAATCCTGTATTATCCTTCCCAGTTCATCGTCCCTGGCAAGTAGCGTGATATCGTTTGGCAAACCTATGGCCGCAAGAACTTTGGCATATATGCCTATTGCTACTCCGGGATCTCCTTTCTCAACCTTCCAAAGAGTTGCGCGACTGATTCCGGCTCTTTCGGCTATCAGATTTACTGAATACTTCCGTCTGAGTCTGGCAAGGCGGATCTGTTCACCGACAGTCTCAAGTTGCCTGATCGTTTTAGGCATGACAACTGCCTTGTTGGATTTCCTGGGTTTAGAGCCGTTTACAGGAGCATTCACTCTATCTAAATTATCAGATTTCTTTTTCATGTATATTATTATAAACGGTTTATTTGTTAAGGTCAATAATAAGAGACGAAAAGAGTATAGCGTTCAGCTATACTCTTTTTCAGCACATATATCATGTATATGTGAGTGGACCTGAGGGGAGTTGAACCCCTGTCCGAAAGCCCTTCCGTTAAGACTTCTCCCATCACAGTCATTTGTTAAAGATTCCCGGCGATGTAAGACAAATGACAAACCGGCAACGCCGGTAGCTTCATGTTTCTTCCGCCCGCTCAAAGCTTTGCAGGTGAAGTTCCCTACCTGGTTGATGCCGTATCCGCAAGCAGTAGGCTACCTGCGGGCGACACGCAGCGCTTAGGCTGCGAACGCGTAACTATTGTCTGCGTTTAAATTTAAGTTCTCATTTGTTGACGCGGTATGAGGCCGCGGATGGCTATCCTAAGTTCTAGACCCCCGTCGAAAC
>JAGAFR010000070.1 GCA_017612555.1 Lachnospiraceae bacterium
CCATCTGACGTCCTACGAGCGATGCAGCTGTAACTCCTTTTGAAGCTCGTCTTCGAAGTGCATCCGGATCTTCGTCTTCTTCATCATCCTCTTCATCCTCGGCATAGTCTTCTTCGTCTTCGTAATAATCCTCATAATAATCATCATAATCACGGAGCCTAACCGCCAGCACTATTATGACTATCAGGAATATAAAAGAAAGTGCCGCAAGCGCGATAACAAGTATGGATTGTATGTTAGAAGGAATGATCCCGTCAAGTATGCCCTCCGAGCCGTCGTCCTGCAACTGCTCATCTTCCTGAGTGCCGTCTCCTTCCGTGCCTGATTCTATCATGAATCTCTGGTATGTTCCTTCATTTTTGTCATACCTGTACCATCCTTTGTTGCCCTCCGAGCTCATTGCATATACAAGGAAAAAGTCCGAAGGATCGACCCCTCCGACAGGCTCTGCGGTGCCGCCTGCAACGCTGTTTTCCATAAATGCCGTAAGAGTCTGTGAATTCCAGTCAAGGACCGCTTTTGTATAGCCTTCGGGTACCTGGCCTTCACAATCGGATAAGACTATGATAAAGCGGTTTTCTATCCCCTGTATCATCCTGAATTCATCAAAGCTTCCTGCCGCTTTGTTATATATCATGAACTTTCCGTCCGAATCCGATGAGTCTGTAGTGTAGACGAGTTCAAGGTCACCCATGTCAAACTTTGCGCATTCGAGCTGCTGTCCGTTGTATTCATCCACTTCCTTATGGAACAGGACAGGCATGAACTCATCGGCAAATACAGTCTGGATCACTCTCTGATCACCTATGTCTATCGTTCCTGCGCTCACACCGGTAGATGTTGCGGGCGCTTCATCGGGGCCGGCCGTATCTTCTCCGTTTACGGATATAGTGGTAGCTGCCGTTACCGGTTCGGGTGAATCCTCGCCGGTCGAAGTAACGGATACAACAGCATCACCGCCTGAGAGAGTTGTAAACTCTATCTTCGCTTCGGCATCCTTAAATGTTACAAGTCCGCCGCCGCCACCGCCGTATTCACTTGAACAGTTTTCAAAATTGAGTCTTTTGGTCGGAAATTCCACTGAAACATCAGGCGGGACCGCATCCGTTGATCCGGTATTGACCGTGACAACCACTTTGTCCCCTATCTCATATGATTCCTTATCGGCTGTGACCGTGAGTTCATCGGCAGATACCGATACGGGTCCGAGGATAAGTATTCCGGCTGCTGCAGCTGCCGCTAACATGATTGATGATGTTCTCATTTGAATTACCTTTCTTTGTTGATTCGTTATCTGTTGACTGTTATCGTGTACGCCTTAACTGTTCCGTTCTGCGCCTTACACCCTACATACAGAGTATTGGTACCCGGCTGTATCGGATATACGCCTGTTCCTCCGACTGAAGATGACGAACTTACCGGAGTTGCCTTTATCTCAACCGTTTCCTGATCCGAAGGAACCGTAACCGTGTATTTTTCGGTCACTCCCGAAAATGCCGGAACAAGTTCTCCTCCGCTTATCGAAAGCGATGACAGGTAAGTGTTCGGATCGGAATCCGATACCGGTTTTTCGCATACATATGAAGGCATGTTCCTGTAGTACGGGATCCTGAACGTCAGAACTTCATCGTCCCCCATATATGCGAGCTGAAGCCTGGAACTCTCGGAAGATGCAGCCTGGATATTTGACATATACTGGTGAGAATACAGTGTATTCTCTTTGTTAACAACATTGAACTTCTGGAAATACAATGTATTCTGCCCTTTGGAGACAAACTTGTCGGCAAGGTACTTGGCTCCGCCGTAGATCGATCTTGCTCTTGTGTTCCATGGTCTGTAGTCGTCGTCAGAACCCTTAGCATATATCAGACCGTTGATAGTGGCCGACCTGCCGCTGTATGCATATGCGCCTACGTTAAAGTAATTGAAGTACCCCTCATATCCCGAAACATTTCCCGAAATGCTCTGGCTGCCTCCCTTGATGCCCTGCTCCTGCAACGCTCTTCCCGCAAGCAGATACGGGCTGACACCGGTTTCCTCTCCGGCTTTTGTAAACAGCTCCGAGTACTTGAACGTCTGCCCGTCGGTGTCGGTGACCTCTCCGCTCATGAACGTTCCGGTCAGCATCCTGGCCACGCTGCTCTCAGTCTGTGACTCGCTGTGGTCAAGTTTTTCAAACATATATATGCCGCTGTCGTTAAGGAAATTCCTCGGGTCCATATAGTAGGCGATCAGTTCCGGCGAAGCGGATGCCCAGCTTCCTCCGTCAAACGTATACCACTGCCCCGTCGCCTGATTATATGCCTGGGGCGCTGTGGATTTCCATGATGCTATGGAATTCTTTGAGACTAGGTTCTTTCCTACGGATGACTCGGCTTTTAATGCGTCTGTCCATTCAAGCCCTGTATCTACAGTCTCAAACTTCCACTTGGGATGCTTTTCATGGATAGCCCTGAGAGAATTCTTGTAGCTGTCCGGAAGATCCCCGATAGACTCCTCGAATTCCTCATCCCCCATCGGTGCATCACCTGCGGCGCTTTCTGCCCTGGTCACAAGATCCGATCTGACATAGCCTTCCCGTCCACTTCCTAAATACGAAAAAGACACCTGATACCAGGTGTAATCATCACTTCCGGAAACTTCCTTGTTGATCGTAAGCGGGTGGCCCGACGATAGTTGGCAGACCACATTTCCGTCAACCGGTGCCTGCCGTATCCTGACGCCGACTCCTTTAACGGAGGCGGCGCCTCCGGGGTCGCCCCCGCTGTCGGTATCCTTATCGCTGACCGTCCGCGGCGTCTGCGAAGACGCTGCAGGCTGATCGCTTCCTATCAATGTCTGGGTTGTCTGTGTGACCTCTTTGACTTCCTTGGTCACTGTTACATAATCTCTTGCTATGTATCCGTTTACGGCTTGCCCCTCTACGGTAGCCTCTATCTTTATCCATTCCCTGTCGGGTGCTTTTTCTACTCCGAGAAGCTTCAGTTCACATCCCGTGCTGACGGTTCCTACTATATTACCTGCCGTGCTCGCGCTGTTCCTGATCCTGACGTTGACACCTTTTACAAGTCCTGTGCCCGGCTCTATCGTCTTGGTAACGCCATTTGTCTCCATTGTTGCCGTTGCAGTTGTTGGTGCTGTTGTTGCTGCTGTTGTTGTCGCGGCTGAATTTCCCGACTTGGTTATCAGATCGCTTCGGATGAATCCCGTCTGGTCATCTTTCTTGACCTGGTACCATATCTGTCCGTCGCTTGCCTTGCCCTCTGCAAGGATCGACAGCGTGGCGCCTGTGTTAAGGACCGTTACTATGCCCGAGGAGAGCGAAGCATTCTTTCTCATTCGCACGGATGTTCCGTTGACCACACCGATCGAACCTGAAGAACCGGCTGATGCAGCTGTCGTTGCAGATGCTGTCGCAGCTGTTGCGGCCGGCGTCTGATTGCCTGCTGTATTCTTTGTGAGGGAGTCACTTACACTCACCTTTTTGTCTGTTTTGGTGATAAGGTCGGAGCGGATGTATCCTGTGGATGTTCCGACGGCTACCCTGTACCAGATGCCGTCCTTAGCCTTCTCCTCTCCGAGGATCGCTACCTCGTTACCCGAAGCAACGCAGAAACTTACGGCCGACTGTGACGATGGAGCGGTTCTGACAAAGCCACTGCTCACTTTGACCGTTCCGGATGATACGGTTGCGCCGTATGTTTGTGCCGGTGATGCCATCATGATACTTGCGGTAAGTATCATGATGAGCGATCCCGAAATGACACGTTGTTTCATAATATACTTTATCCCCTTTAAGTATATCGAGAACCCCTTATCTCATAATCGACTCCCCAAGTCAATTATGATATCCTCTATAATAATACAATCAGATTTGATTTATGTCAACTGAAAAATCAAAATCATCTGACAAATCTTCGGGCTCCGGATTCACCCTGTGTCGTTTTTCCGTACCCCTGTATCTTATCTTTGTGACTGTGGCTGTTAGCTATCTCTTCTTTCTTCATGCTGTCAACCTTTTTGGCACAGGCTTCACAGTATCTGCCGCTCCTTATCGGTGCCTTGCATATCTCGCACTGCATATATACACCGGAGTTGGCGGTTATCTCAATGCGCTCTTCCCTGAGAAGGTGTCTGATAACATCGGTGGATACACCCGTTTCCCTCGAGACCTCATTCTGCGTGGCACCTCTGTGTTCCTCCAGATAGTTGCGCACCTTCCCGAAGTCATCATACATAAGGGTACCGCATTTGCTGCACCTGTACTCGCCGAGTCCCCTGTACTCGATCTCTTCATCCCCGCAGTTTACGCATGAATGCGGAATATGTGTGTTTTTTACCGCCAGAAAATCATCTTCGATCATTTATAAATCCCCTAAATAAGCTGCCTTCAGATCTTTGCAATGTCATGTCTCATATATTTATTGGAAAAATCGATCCACTCCGTAGCCTCATATGCTTTGCTCCTGGCCTCGGCGATGTCTCTGCCAAGTGCCGTGATACCAAGCACTCTTCCCCCGTTCGTGACTATTGAATCACCATCCTGCTTCGTCCCCGCATGGAAGCAGTAATAATCGTCCTTACCGTCAAACGCCTCAAACCCGGTTATGGGAAATCCCTTTTCGTAGTGTTCGGGGTATCCGTCGCTTGCAAGGACGACACATACAGCCGCTTCATCGGAAAACTCCAGCGTTATGTCGGCAAGACGCTTGTCTATGCACGCTTCCATCACATCTATTATATCATTCTTCATACGGCACAGCACGACCTGAGCCTCCGGGTCTCCGAATCTTGCATTGTATTCAAGCACTTTCGGTCCGTCCTCCGTCAGCATGAGTCCGAAGAAAATGACACCCGTAAAAGGTCTTCCTTCGGCTGCCATCGCATCAACGGTAGCCTGATATATATGCTTTTGGCAGAACTCGTCCACTTCTTTTGTATAGAAGGGACTCGGTGAATAATTGCCCATACCGCCCGTATTAAGACCTTCATCATTATCCTTTGCACGCTTGTGGTCCTGGGAGCTTGACATGGTCTTTATCGTCTTTCCGTCAACGAACGAAAGCACCGACACTTCCCTGCCGGTCATGAATTCCTCGATAACGACCTTGCTGCCGCTTGAGCCGAACTTCTTATCGATCATTATCGTGTTGATGCCGGCACGCGCCTCTTCAAGCGTGTTGCATATAAGAACTCCCTTGCCGAGCGCAAGTCCGTCTGCTTTCAGAACGATAGGCATCTTTGCTGTTTCAAGGTACGAAAGTGCCTTCTTCGGATCATCAAAATTCTCATATTTTGCGGTAGGTATGCCGTATTTTTTCATCAGGTCCTTGGAAAAAGCCTTGCTTCCTTCAAGTATCGCAGCATTTTTTCTGGGGCCGAACGTTCGTATACCTCTTGCTTCAAATACGTCCACTATACCGCCTACGAGCGGGTCATCGGGACCTATTATCGCAAGGTCTATTTTATTATCGACCGCAAAATCAGCAAGCGCATCAAACTCCATAACGGAAATGGGTACGATCTCGGCAAGCTTTGCGATCCCGGCATTTCCCGGCGCGCAGTATATCTTATCTACCCGCTCTGACTTTGCGACGGCTGTCGCTATGGCATGCTCCCGTCCGCCTCCGCCTACTATAAGAACTTTCATGATCTGTCCTCCAATTCCTTTTGTATTATAGCGATCGCTTCAGGCAGAATCACCCATTCCGCCTGCTGCATGACACGCTTCTGAAGGGTCTCGGGCGTGTCCCCCGGCTCTACGTATACAGCCTTCTGCAATATGATCGGCCCTGTATCCGTACCTTCATCAACGTAGTGTACCGTTGCACCGGTAACTTTAACGCCCCGGGCAAGGGCCGCCTCGTGAACTTTGAGTCCGTAAAATCCGTCCCCGCAAAAAGAAGGTATGAGCGACGGATGTATGTTTATTATCCTTCCTCGGAAAGCATTGATGAAGTTCGCGGGAAGTACTACCAAAAATCCTGCCAATACGACAAGATCGATGTTCCTTGTGCGAAGAAAGTCCGCCATATGATCCCCGTACTCTTCCATACTATTAAAATCGCGCGGTCTTATGCACTCTCCCGGGATATTATGATCCGCTGCCCTTGTAAGCGCATAAGCGTCTTTCCTGTTTGATATGACGCATCCTATGGCAACACTTTTAAGTTTCCCGGACTCGATCGCATCGATTATCGCCTGAAGATTCGTGCCGCCTCCGCTGACAAGTACCGCTATGTTCAGCATAGAATGACTCCTTTTTCTCCGGCTGCGATATTTCCTATCACATACGCCTTATCCCCGGCTGCCCTGAAACTCTCAATGGCTTTATCAGCGTCTTGGGGCGCTACCGCAACGACCATTCCGATCCCCATGTTGAACGTATTGTACATCATCTTCTCATCAAGATCTGCCTTATCCTTCATAAGCTTAAATATCGGCGGGATATCATAAGAATCCTTCCTGATCACTGCCTGTGTGCCGTCCTTAAGCATTCTCGGAACGTTCTCGTAAAATCCTCCGCCGGTTATATGGCTGCAGGCCTTGAGCTTTACTCCCGCTTCGATGGCATTCTTAAGCGCCCTGACATATATCCTTGTAGGAGTCAGAAGTACATCTCCGAGCTTTCCGGACAGCTCATCATAATAGGTACCCAGGCTGTCTTCTGTCATGTCAAACACTTTACGCACAAGAGAAAATCCGTTTGAGTGGACGCCTGTTGAGGCAAGTCCTATGAGCACATCACCTTCGCAAAGACTGCTTCCGTCGATGATATCCTTCCTGTCTACGATACCTACCGCAAATCCCGCAAGATCATATTCATCTTCGGGCATCAGTCCCGGATGCTCAGCGGTCTCTCCGCCGACAAGTGCACATCCCGCCTGTCTGCACCCTTCGGCAACACCTTCTACGATCTTCGCGATCTTTTCGGGATGATTTTTGCCGCAGGCTATATAATCAAGGAAAAACAACGGCTCTGCACCTCCGCACACGATGTCGTTGACACACATCGCGACTGCATCTATGCCGATCGTATCATGCTTATCCATTATAAATGCGAGCTTGACTTTTGTTCCGCAGCCGTCGGTTCCCGAAACGAGGACCGGATCTTCCATGTTCTTGTATCTACTCATCGAAAAAGCACCGGCAAAACCTCCGAGCCCTCCGATCACCTCAGGCCTATTCGTGGTTGCCACGACGTCCTTTATCAGCTCCACCGACTTGTATCCGGCTTCAATATCAACTCCTGCTGATCTGTAATCCATATAGTTATCTCCTTATTTGGAATAATCCCTGTAACCTGTCTTTGCGAGCTTCTCATCCTTGGCAACTACCGCATTCTTCATATCTTCCGAATAATCCTTCAGCTTATCAAGAAGCTTCTCATCGGAAATAGCGAGCATACGTACCGCCAGGAGACCTGCATTTGTTCCTCCTCCGATCGCAACCGTCGCAACCGGTATGCCCGAAGGCATCTGAACTATCGAATACAGACTGTCCCTTCCTCCCAGTGATGTAGTATGCATCGGAACTCCGATGACAGGGAGCGGAAACAGTGCCGCGCACATGCCCGGAAGATGAGCCGCCATCCCGGCGCCGGCTATGATCACCTTCATCCCGGAATCCGCAGCATTCTTTGCATAGTCAAAAAATATCTCGGGCTCTCTGTGAGCCGAGATTATCCTCATATCATAATCGATACCGAACTGATCCAATACTTCGGCCGCCTTGCTCATGACCTGCATATCGGAATCACTTCCCATAACAATTCCAACTGTTGCCATTATCTCCTCCTCTTTCAAAAGCCTGCCATGCCTGTTTTTTACTAATGATAATGTACCACATTTACGGGCTTTTTTGTTATTTTTTTCGACTTTTGAAAAATTTTTTTATTTTTTTCGAAACCTCGGCGGAAGTTTTGCGTCTATATAGTCAGAAGCACATAAAACAGCCCGAAAAACGGACACAAAACAAATTCAACAAACGGAGGAAAGATCATGAAAAAGAACATCATTGCAACATTACTTATCACAACACTTACAACATCAACCCTCAGCGGATGCGGCATCGGCATCTCCTTAAACAAGGAAGCGGCAGCGGAAGCTCCTTCATATGTCGAGGCACAGTACCCGGCGACGGAAAGTACGGCAGCGGAAGTTTGTGAAGACTACTCAGATTACGAAGACTATAGTGACTATGCAGCCTGCACTGAAGCAGAGGCAGACAATTATGCATATATCGAACCGTCTTACGGCGAAACTGCTGCATGTGAGAGTTATAAGAGATCGGATGATGCAGCTCTTTGCCCCGGCTATTATTACCCGCCGGTAAACAGCGAGAATTACCGTAGCATTACCGAGAACTCATTTAAAGATGTAGCTTCCGCTCCCCTTTCAACATTCGGTGCAGACATCGATACCGCCAGCTACGCAAATCTTCGCAGGATGATAAACGACGGATACGGGATAAGTGATATTCCTGCCGGATCTATCAGGACCGAAGAGCTTGTTAATTATTTTAACTATGATTACAAAAAACCCGGATACAAAGATGCTTTTGCGGTAAACGCATCAATAATCGACTGCCCGTGGAATAAAGAAACGAAACTGGTCAACCTCGGCATCAAAGCAAGGGAAGAAAACGAGATCGAAGATGTTCCTTCCAATATCGTATTCCTGATCGATGTTTCCGGTTCGATGAACGATTACGATAAGCTTCCTCTCCTTAAGATGGGATTCGACATGCTCGTTGACGATCTTAACAGTAAAGACAGGGTATCGATAGTGACATACGCATCATCATCCGATATTGTCATAGCAGGTGTACCCGGATCCGAACACACAAAGATCAAAAGAGCCATCAATGACCTTAACGCTTCCGGATCTACCAACGGCGGCGACGGCATCAAGAGCGCATACAGACTTGCCGAGAAGTATTTCATAAAAGGCGGTAACAACCGTGTCATCATGGCGACCGACGGTGATCTTAACGTAGGCATCACATCGGAAGAAGAACTTGAAGAACTCATTTCCCGAAAAAAGGAAGGCGGAGTGTTCCTGTCGGTTCTCGGTTTCGGAACAGGTAACTACAACGAGGCAACACTTGAGACTCTTGCAGATAAAGGCAACGGCAACTACTCTTACATCGACAGCCTTCAGGAAGCCAAAAAAGTACTCATAGACGAATTTGATTCAACACTCTTTACGGTTGCCAAAGACGTTAAGTTCCAGATCGAATTCAATCCCAAGTACGTATCGGAGTATCGTCTTGTAGGTTACGAAAACAGGCAGATGGCAGCCAGGGATTTTAACGACGATACCAAGGACGGCGGTGAGATCGGAAGCGGACATGCGATGACGGTATTGTATGAAGTAAAGCTTAATGACCGTGACAGCGAAGGCACTACTCTCAGATATCAGAACACTGACCTGTCGGAAAAAGGTAAAAGCGATGAATGGATGACCGTATCGGTACGCTACAAAGAGCCGGAAGAAGACGAGTCTAAGCTCATCTACTTCCCTATCAGTAAAGAATGCTACACTAAAACACCGAATTGTGATACACTCTTTGCAGCATACGTGGCCGAGGCAGGCATGATACTTAACGGCAGTGAATATACCGGAAGCCTTCGCATGGACGATGTATCAAGGCAGGTATCAAAGCTTTCACTCGACGACGAATACAAAGAGGAGTTCTTACAGCTGATCAGACAGTTATGATCAGTCACAGAAAATGCAGGACTGCGAGATAGTTGACCTTTACTGGGCAAGAAGTGAAAACGCGATAAAAGAGACCGGCAGCAAGTACGGCGCCTATTGCAGGAAGATCGCGATGAACATCGTATCAAACGATGAAGATTCGGAAGAATGTGTTAACGATACTTATCTTTCGGCTTGGAATGCCATGCCCGAAGACCGTCCGCAGCTTCTCGCACCTTATCTCGGAGCCATCGCAAGAAACCATGCACTGACTCTTTACAGAAAACATCACTCACAAAAGCGCGGGGCGGGGCAGACAAGCCTCGCGCTTGATGAGCTTTTCGAGGTAGCGGCAAGTACATCAACCGAGGATGAAGTTGACATGGCACTTCTGTCGCAGCATATAAACAGCTTTCTGTCAGGCATTTCAAAAACAGACAGGATCGCATTTGTAAGACGCTACTTCTATGTTGATCCGCTTTCCGACATCGCATCCGCGCTGTCAATGTCAGAGCCGGCGGTTAAATCTCTTCTCTTCAGGCTCAGACAGAAACTGAAGACATACCTCGCAAAGGAGGGATATGAGCTTTGAACGGAAACGATCTGTTTACAGCCCTCTCCGGGCTGGATCCCAAGTACATAGATGAAGCGGCATTCGAGCTGAAGAAAGAATCGACACTGACGAGACAGTCAAAGACCGTATCATTCAGAAAGATCATGTATATAGCCGTTCCTTCCGCAGCAGCGATGCTTCTCATACTGGCTGTTTCGTTTCCTGCCATGTTTCGCGTATCCAAGAGTGAAAGTGCGACTTCGGCTCCTTCGGAAGCTCCGAGCTTTGATGCGGCCGCGGAAGCGCCGCAGGCCGAAGCAGCAGATGAAGCGGCAACGGAAGCAGCTGATGATGAAGCACTGAACTACGATGCGGCCAAGACCGAAACGTATAATATTCAATCCGAGCGTTCAGATGCTGCCAAAGCGCAGGCAATTGCCGTATACGATAACGGGATACTGACCGTAGAAACACCGGGAACCGTTATTTACGATATGAACAGTACATACTCCATCCTGACATCGGACGCAACAGGCATACAGACATTACAGGAAGGAATACTGAAAGACATAGCGACGGGATCAGATCCCCTCACACTTGACATCTCGGAGTTTGATCTTGGCAAGGGAAACTACACTCTGAAGATAGGCGACGAAACGATAGACTTTACGATCTGATAAAAAATCTACATATCATCAAGCGGGATGTTCAGCTCCTCGGTACCGGGAAGCACGAACCTCCCGTTTTTTATTATGTCAAAGCTCTCATTTTCCGACACGCCGCGTATATAACCTATCTCATCATAAGGGATCGTGATATCGGTATGGCACTGAAAATATGCTTCTTTTTCATTTTCGGTCCTCTTTGCGGACACCTCATTCTGCCTTGCGATTATCTCTTTGCCGTCGGGATTGTAAACCTTTACGTCCTCTTCATGACTGTAGCATGTGTCTCCAACGGCAAAATGCGGACCGGTCTTCTCCCCGATCAGTATAGGAAGACGACCTTCTATATCAAACATGCGTCCCATCCTGTACGCCGTCGTATTGGTCCCGATCGCAAACTCACCGATGGGGATCGTATCATGATCCGAGAGCAGATTTTCTTTTATGAACCTTCGGTTATCCTCTTCGTTATCATAGTTCGCGCACGAATAATCCGTTATCATACCGTCGGTAAAAGTGATACGAAGATCCTTATACAACAATCCCTTAAGAAAGACCCTGCTCACATTAAGGAGGCCATTGGTTCCGGCAAGACGCGGCGAAGTAAACACTTCACCGACCGGAATGTTCACATCGGCAACACAGTTTTCAAACTTGGTCTCTTTGGAAGCATCATTAACAGGCCAGAGATTTATGCGAAGATCGGTATCATTACCGTTGCATCCCCTGATCTCTACATGATCCGCTTTATCAAGAGCATCTATTATCTTCTGCTGTATAGTCTCATACTTTGATGCATCCAGTGTGTTTACTTTTACCGTCTCGGAAAAGATCTTTTCAAAATCCCGACCTATCACAGGGACAGGGAAAGATATTATAGTAAAGCTTCTCTCTTCGCCCTTTATATACTTATTGACTATGCTCGACGCCTTGGCGCTGTAGTCAACGGACAGTTTTCTCGTCCTGTCCGTATGATGGACCGCACTGTCCTTTACCTCCGGAGTGAAGGGATCCTCTCCGAACACTTCCATCACCGCCGGACCGGCGTGCCCGTTTGCAAGCTCTTTTCTGCTCTCATAACCTTGCGTCAGGACCTCGAGCTTTCTTGTAACAAAATCGGCATCAAGATATATAGCGGCATCATCCTTGTGGTCATAGTCGTATTGTCTGTTCGGTACAGCTCCGTAGAACCCGATCCTGTTTACTCCCGACCCCATCAGCGAAAGTGTCCCCGCCCTGTAAATAACGGATGCAAGATTCATCTTCTCAAAGTTCTCCACGGCTTTTCTTATGACTCTCTCAAACCCGAGACTGTATCTGATGTTCACACTTGTCTTGCGTTCTATCGGTTTATTTGCCTTGATGAATCCCACCCGAAAACCTTCGGTGAAGGTATCCGCCATCCGGGCTATCTCTTCTTCCGTAAGTGTATTGATAAAAGCCGCTGTCTTTATCTCATTTTCCGTAACATATTCACCTGACAGATACAGGAATCTTTCCGACGAAAGATCTTCTTCGCACACGATCCTCCTTAAAAAATCATTGGACGGATCTATCTTATCCGCGATACTGTCAGGAACTATTATGTCGCAGTTGTCTCTCTCAAACCAGTAAATCGCAGACCTTACGGATTCCGCATCGGGTACGCCGCCGTCAGCAGCTGACAGTCGGAACATCGTGTAGACCTCCACAAACAGTTCGGCAAAGAGCGTGAATATCTCCCTGCGTCCCTCATAAGCATAGGGTATGAGTCCCCGAAGCTCCGTATAAAGAAACGACATATACTGTGCGATCTTCCCCGCTTCCGGGATCCCGGCTTTTTCAAACTCATGCACCGCATGGTCGGGATCGGCAAAGCTTGTCCTGTAGTTATCCTCCGTTATATCCTCGTACAGGCTCTTATTCTCTTTTGCAAGATCCCCGGTGGGAACGTCCCGGATACCACCGGAGCATGCCCGATCCAGTATTCCCGAAAGAGTCATCAGTAATCTTGCACACACATGAAAAAAAGATGCAAGAGGCTTACCTACTTCATCCTCTTGCTCTATTTCACCGATCCTTTCCGTCACAAGACGGTATCTCTCATCGATCATCATATTATCAGTCGTCATCTCTTCCTCCGTCACGCCGCGATCACCGCAATTATTATCATGATCACCCACCATGCCACAAGTACTCCGTTCAGCGCTATCGCAACAACCGCAGGCGCTATGTAAGTGTCCCTCTCCTGAAGGCTTGCAACTCCGCACAGTATTCCGATCACGCTTAAAAACGCGGAAAACAGCCCTACACCTCCGAGCCCGGCATCCACAGTCCCTGCTCTGTTATAACTGAATACGAGCATTACAACGGCAACGCCAAGACACACTGCGCCTATAGCCGTTCCGAGAATGCTCATAAAAGAATAATGCTTCGTTGTGAACATGAAGCTTTTCTTTTTTCGTATCTTAACCGGTCTTCCCATTATGCACCGTATGTTCTGTAATACTCATCAAGTGCCGCCTTGATATCATCATCGATGACGACCCTTCCGCCAACCTTCTGTCCGTACAGATACTCGATGACTTCCGCCATCGTTACTATCGCATTTGTCGCAAAGCCGTACTTATCGCTTATCTCATCAAGAGCAGCCATCTTACCGGATAATCCCACTTCCATTCTGTTAAGCGATACCATAAGGCCAACAACCTCTACATCACCCTGCGCCTTAAGGATAGGCATGGTCTCCTCTATGGACTTGCCCGAAGTCGTAACATCCTCAATGATCACGACTCTGTCACCGTTTCCTATCTTTCCGCCCAGAAGTATTCCTGTATCTCCGTGATCCTTGATCTCTTTGCGGTTCGATGAATACCTGATCTCTTTACCGTACAGTTCGTAAAAGGCTATGGCAGTCACTACCGACAGCGGGATCCCCTTATATGCGGGACCGAACAATACGTCAAAATCATCTCCGTAGTATTCGTGTATCGCTTTGGCATAAAATTGTCCGAGGCGCGAAAGACTTTTTCCCGTAACATACGCTCCGGCATTCATGAAGAACGGTGACTTGCGTCCGCTCTTTAACGTAAAGTCCCCGAACTTAAGTACATCCGATTCCACCATGAATTCAATGAATTCCTGCTTATATTGCTCCATTTATATCCTCCCGCATATCTATGACGGCAGCTCTTGCCGCATCCGCAAATCCTTTTTCACCGTACTTTTCATACTTCTCGTTCCTGTATGCGGTTATTATACCCCGGGAGCTGTTTACTATCGCTCCGAGTCCGTCCTTGTTGAAGAACGGTTTCAGATCCTTTCCGGATCCTCCCTGAGCACCGTATCCCGGAACGAGAATGAATGACTTCGGCATTATCTTTCTGAGTATCTCTCCCATCCTCGGGTATGTTGCTCCGACAACCGCGCCGATATTACTGTACTCTCCGTCCATTGAAAGTTTGGCCCATTCCGATACCTTAAAGCCTACCGCCTCATACAATGTGGAATCTTCATCCGCGAGCACTCTGTCCTGGAACTCACCGCTTGAAGGATTACTCGTCTTGACAAGCACGAATATCCCCCTGTCATTTTCATTGCACACATCTATGAACGGCTTCACACCGTCGGACCCAAGGTAAGGATTAACGGTACAGAAATCTTCATCAAACGCAGCGATCGAAGAACTGCCTATCGAAACACGTCCCAGGTGAGCTGTCGCATATGCCTTGCTCGTGGAGCCGATATCACCGCGCTTAACATCTCCTATAACAAGCAGTCCTTTTTCCTTACAATAATTGACTGTTTCGGTAAACGCCATAAGTCCGGGAACTCCGAACTGTTCGTACATGGCTATCTGAGGCTTGACCGCAGGGATCAGATCATATATGGCATCCACCAGAGCCTTGTTGTACTCAAGGATAGCCGATGCGGCCGCATCCATTGTTTCTCCCTTTTCTTTTATCGCCTTGTCCAGTATGTGCGACGGAACATACGATAACATCGGATCCAGTCCCACAACTATCGGTGCGTTCTTTTTCTTGATACCTTCTATAAGCTTTGATATCATGCCGTTCCTCCCTTTGAACATCAGAGTGTCAGGATCACGAAAAACCTGACAGACCATATGTTAAGAGCCACCCGATTAAGGTGGCTCTTTCACGATCGTTATTGTTTACGGATCATACCGTCACAGCAGCCATTGCCTCGGCGTACTTGCGTATATTGGATGCGTTGGCATACTTCTTGACCTTGTCGCCGCTCACTACCACAAGCGTAGGAGCCTGCATTACTCCGTAGCGCTGTGCCAGTTCGGTATTCTCCTCGGCATCTATGAGAACATAGCTCTCATCCTTAAGGTACTCCTTGGCAAGCTTGCAGTTCGGGCATGTCTTGGTAGTAAAGAGATATTTTACATTCTCTACCGGAGCCATCTCGATCTTGGAATCTTCGCTTGTTCCGGACATCTTGACCATCGCAGTCAACGGTCTCTTTAAGCTGCTGTTTGCTATGTCATATACAACTCTGTTCTTGTATTCCTGGCTCTTGCCGTCATTCCAGTTCTGAACCGGACGATAGTAACCCGTGATCCTCGAATATACTTCGGTAGTCATTCCGCAATGCGGACATGTCTTTACTTCGCCGGCAAGATATCCGTGCTCCTTACATACCGAATAGGTAGGACTGAGAGTATAGTAAGGAAGCTTATAGTTCTCTGCGATCTTGCGGACAAGCGCCGCAGCTGCCTTCCAGTCGGGAAGCTTCTCTCCGAGGAACGCATGGAATACCGTACCGCTCGTATATAGTGTCTGAAGTTCGTCCTGAATATCGAGCGCATCGAAAATATCCGGTGTGAAGTCCACGGGAAGATGCGACGAATTGGTATAATAAGGTGTATCTCCCGGATTGCCTGCGGTCTTGATGTTCGGCCAGCGCTTCTTGTCATGCTTGGCAAGACGATATGTCGTTGACTCTGCAGGTGTTGCCTCAAGATTATAGAGATCTCCGTACATCTCCTGATAATCGGAAAGTCTGTCTCTCATATGATTCAGGACTTCCTTGGTAAACTCCTGAGTCTTCGTATCCGACATATCCGCACGAAGCCAGTTCGCATTAAGTCCGACTTCGTTCATACCGATCAGTCCGATGGTCGAGAAATGATTGTCAAAACTTCCGAGATATCTCTTGGTGTAAGGATACAATCCTTCATCAAGGAGCTTGGTGATTACACCGCGCTTTATCTTAAGACTCCTTGCGGAGATATCCATCATGCGGTTCAGCCTTCTGTAGAAATCATCCTTGTCCGTTGCAAGGTATGCGATCCTCGGCATGTTGATCGTAACTACGCCGACAGATCCCGTCGACTCGCCGGATCCGAAGAATCCGCCCGTCTTCTTGCGCAGTTCCCTAAGATCAAGACGCAGTCTGCAGCACATGCTCCTTACGTCCGAAGGCTCCATATCGGAATTGATATAGTTGGAAAAATACGGTGTTCCGTATTTGCTCGTCATTTCGAAAAGAAGCCTATTGTTCTCTGTATCGGACCAGTCGAAATCCCTGGTGATGGAATATGTCGGTATCGGATACTGGAATCCGCGTCCGTTGGCATCACCTTCGATCATCGTCTCGATGAATGCCTTGTTGATCATATCCATCTCTTCTTTACAATCTTTGTACTTAAAGTCCATCTCCTTGCCGCCCACAAGTGCCGGAAGTTCAGCAAGGTCAGCAGGAACCGTCCAGTCGAGCGTGATGTTCGAGAAGGGCGCCTGGGTTCCCCAACGGCTGGGAGTGTTGACTCCGTATACAAATGACTCTATGCACTTTTTGACTTCCCTGTATGTAAGGTTATCAACCTTAACGAACGGAGCGAGATATGTATCAAACGATGAGAAAGCCTGCGCGCCCGCCCACTCGTTCTGCA
>JAGAFR010000071.1 GCA_017612555.1 Lachnospiraceae bacterium
AACTTGCTGCCGATCTAGTGATATTCAACACATGTACCGTAAGGGATAACGCAAACCAGAAACTGTACGGTCACTTGGGGAGCCTGCGGCCTCTTAAAAAGAGCCGCCCCGACATGATCATAGGACTTTGCGGGTGCCTGGCGCAGGAGCCGACTGCACGCGAAAAGATCATGACAAGCTACTCCTTTGTTGATCTTGTTTTCGGAACGCATAACGTGTTTGACCTGCCAAGACTCCTTGTGAGGGTACTGACAAGGGAGCATACTACAGGAAAAGGTCATATCATCTCGGAAATATGGGACGATACCGACAGGATCGTTGAGGATATTCCGGTTAAGCGCAACTATACTTTCAAGTCAGGCGTGAACATTATGTTCGGCTGCAACAATTTCTGCAGTTACTGCATCGTTCCCTATGTCAGGGGTCGTGAGAGGAGCCGTACTTCCGAAGATATAATACAAGAGATAAAGAGGCTGTCGGCTGACGGAGTGAAGGAAGTGATGCTCCTTGGACAGAACGTCAACTCGTACGGAAAAGGGCTTACGGAAAACATCACTTTTGCACAGCTCCTTCGCAAAGTTGAAGATGTAGACGGTATAGAGCGGATAAGGTTCATGACGAGCCATCCGAAGGACCTGTCGGATGAACTCATAGATGTGATGGCGGATTCAACCAAGATATGCCGGCATATACATCTGCCGCTTCAGTCCGGATCCACAAGGATACTTCAGTCGATGAACAGGCACTATACGAAGGAACAGTATACAGATCTTGCTCTTTCAATAAGGGACAGGATAAAGGATATAGCCATTACTACAGACATCATCATCGGATATCCGACGGAAACCGAGGCGGATATAGAAGATACGATCGATGTGATAGATAAAGTAAAGTTTGACGGAGCTTTTACTTTCATATATTCAAAGCGTGCAGGAACGCCTGCGGCATCTATGGAAGGACAGCTCTCACCCGAGACGACCAAGGTTTTCTTTGACAGAGTACTGGCAAAGGTTCAGGAAGTATCGGTGGAGCAGGCAATGAAGAACGAAGGCGCCGTCATGGATGTTCTTGTTGAAGATATCAACAGACAGGACGAATCACTTGTCACAGGGAGACTTTCCAACAACTTAAACGTTCATTTCCCGGGAGACGAGTCGCTGATCGGAAGGATTGTTCCGGTGAGGCTTGAAAAGTGCAAAGGATTCTACTATATTGGTAAAATGACAAATTAATTTTGGGAGAAAAAAGATGGGAAAATACTACGATCACGAAGAAATTGAGAAGAAATGGCAGAAGAAATGGGAAGAGGCAGGTGTCTTTAAAGCCCAAGATCACGGCGACAAACCCAAATTCTACGGGCTTGTTGAGTTTCCGTATCCTTCGGGAGCCGGAATGCATGTGGGTCATATCAAGGCATATTCCAGCATAGAGGTCATCTCGAGAAAGCGCCGCATGCAGGGGTATAACGTTCTGTTTCCGATAGGATTTGATTCATTCGGACTTCCCGCAGAAAATTATGCCATCAAGACCGGAACTCATCCTGCTGTCATAACGCAGCAGAATATAGAGCATTTCTCGGATCAGCTCCGTGCCGTCGGTTTTTCATTTGACTGGGACAGGGATCTTGCTACGAGCAATCCCGATTATTACAAGTGGACCCAGTGGATATTCCTCAAGCTCTTTGAAAAGGGGCTCGTGTTCCGCGCAAATACGCTCGTCAATTACTGTCCTCACTGTAAAGTCGTTCTGTCCAACGAAGACAGCCAGGGCGGCAAGTGCGACATATGCCACAGTGATGTGGTCCAGAAGGAAAAATCGGTATGGTACCTTCGTATAACCGATTATGCGGATAAGCTCCTCGAAGGACTTGATACCGTTGACTTCCCTGACAATGTCAAGCAGCAGGAGGTCAACTGGATCGGAAAGAGTGAAGGTGCATTTGTTGATTTTTCATTAAAGGGTATAGATGAAAAGCTTGAGATATACACGACCAGACCCGATACGCTCTACGGCGTTACGTTCATGGTAATGGCTCCCGAGCATCCGCTCATCGATAAATACAAGGATATGCTCACAAACTTTGATGAAGTTACGGCATACCGTGATGAGTGCGCCAAGAAGACCGAGTTCGAGCGTACGCAGCTCGTAAAGGATAAGACAGGCGTTAAGCTCAGCGGTATAAGCGCGATCAACCCGATAACCGGCAAGGAGATACCGGTATTTATCGCCGATTATGTAATGATGGGATACGGTACCGGTGCCATCATGGCTGTTCCCGCACACGATCAGCGTGACTGGGAATTCGCGAAGAAGTTCGGAGTCGAGATCATTCCCGTAATAGAAGGCGGAGATATTGAAACGGAAGCATATACCGGCGACGGTAATATGATCAATTCGGATATACTTAACGGCCTTACGAACAAGAAAGATTCCATCGCAAGAATGCTTGAATATCTTGAAGAAAAGGGTATCGGCAAGAAGGGCGTTCAGTACAAGATGAAGGACTGGGCGTTCAACCGTCAGAGATATTGGGGAGAGCCTATTCCCCTCGTTCATTGTCCTCATTGCGGAGTTGTTGCGGTTCCTTATGATGAGCTGCCGCTCACGCTTCCCGATGTTGAAAACTTTGAGCCCGGTGAAGACGGTAATTCACCGCTTGCCAAGATCGATTCGTTCGTCAACTGCAAGTGTCCGAAGTGCGGAGCAGATGCTAAGCGTGAGACCGATACGATGCCGCAGTGGGCAGGTTCTTCATGGTATTTCCTGCGCTTCTGTGATCCGAAGAATGATAAGGCTCTTGCTGACAGTGAAAAGCTCAAGTATTGGATGCCCGTTGACTGGTACAACGGCGGTATGGAGCACGTTACAAGGCATCTGATCTACTCAAGGTTCTGGCACAGATTCCTGTATGATAACGGGATCGTCAATACTCCCGAGCCTTATGCAAAGCGCTCATATCAGGGGCTGATCTTAGGACCCGACGGCGAGAAGATGAGTAAGAGTAAAGGAAACGTCGTGGATCCCATGGATATCGTAAAAGAGTACGGTGCCGACACACTGCGCCTTTATGTTCTGTTCATGGGCGATTACGGTGCAGCTACGCCCTGGAGTGAGAACGGTGTTAAGGGATGTAAGAGGTTCATTGACAGATTCTATCAGCTCCCTTCGATGGTAGATGCCAAATCTGATGATAAGTCTCTTGAGTCAAGTCTTCACAAGATGATCAAGAAAGTCTCGGAAGATATAGAGCAGATGAAGTTCAACACCGCGATCGCTGCGATGATGACTTTCATGAATGAAGTATATGCGAACGGTTCGATCAGCAAGGAAGAGCTTAAGGTGTTCATAAGGCTCCTGGCACCTTTTTCTCCTCATATATGCGAAGAACTGTGGGAACAGCTCGGGGGAGAAGGGCTCGTTGCCATATCGCCGTGGCCCGAGTATGATGAAGCCAAGACGGTTGATGCGACAATTGAGATCGCCGTACAGATAAACGGAAAGCTTCGTACTACGATAATGATCGACAAGGATGAGCCTAAGGATTCAGCCATTGCCAAGGGCAAAGAGGCTGTTGCCGACAAGCTCACAGGCAATATTGTAAAAGAGATTTACGTTCCGGGTAAGATTGTGAACATTGTAATGAAGTAGATCGAAAGGTGGGATAACATGAGGAAAAGTAAACGCACACTTAACGGTATTTTACTTGCATGGACACTTGTATTTTCTCAGGCTGTTGGTTTAACATTCGGAGCTGTAAACGTATCTGCAGAAGAAACCGTCGAGGTTGAATCTGTTGAAACTGTAGAGAATGAGACGGTTGAAGAAGAAGTCTCAAATGATCAGGCGGATGATGAAGAGATAATCGTCAATGAAGGCGATAATGAAGAGTCTGATCCCGATACTTATGTATATGTTGAGGAGACAAAGTGCCACTTTACTTTTCTTATCATGAGTAACGGAATAATACATAAGGCTGAAGAACCCAACAACCTTACTGCTGCAGGCAATATGTACAGTGCTGTCAATCCGATGGCTATCAATCAGATCATGGTCTGGGCCGGTGATAACGACATACTGGGCTGGGAGCTTGGAATCAATGGTCATGCCGGTTCTGTATGGCTGACTGATGATTTTAAGGACGAGAGTACAAATACCGATTATCAGTTCGAGCCGAACATGGACTACACGCTTACGGCTGCGCTGAAAAGAGCATCTGCGAGCAACTTATTTGTCGAAGCTGTTCCTGCGGTATACTACGATGGAAGAGCACATGTATCATTCATGGAGACATTAAGTTCGGCTGATAAGAATAAGAGTATCGGCGATCTTGAGATGCCGGTTCTTTATCTTCCCAATGGAGCTGCTTATGAAGATGCGATCCTTCTTCGCCCGGGCAAGGATTATAAGCTTACATACAAAAACAATGTCAATGCTTCGATGAAGATGACGGATGAGGGAACTTACGAATCGTGTGTTCCCGAGAAGAAAAGACCTTGTGTACAGATAACAGGTATCAATGAATACGCAGGATTCTCTACGGATGTATACTTTGACATACTTCCGTATAACTTCGGCGAGCATGATCAATATCAATATGACGGCAAGTACAATGCGCAGTATGAGGGGATCGATACAAGCTATACTCTCAAGAACGGAAAGCTTACCAAGGCTGTTTCACCGAAGGTCACTTTTTACAACGCATATACAGGCAAGAGGACGACGCTCAAGGCCGGAACCGACTATGAAGTGCGTCTGTACAGATATGATGAAAGCAGCAAATGGATTTATAAGGATTCCGTGACTGAGACGGGCAGATGGCTGTGTACGGTGCGCGGCAAAGGGAATTTCTGCGGAACTCTGTTTGGACAGGCTATATATGACAGTAATGCCGTGTTTAATGACGGGACAAAACCCGGTGGAATCAATCCCGCCGTATGTAATTATACCGGAGCATCCGTTCCGAACGGTCAGTTCAGGGTAGAGGATTCCGAACGTGATCTGTCCAAAGCAAAAGTGACTGTAAAGAATAAGTCCGTTCCCTATGTACACGGGAGGACCTATACAGGAACCGAACTTGGACTTAAAGTATCGATAGGCGGGTATACACTTAGTGAAGGCATAGATTACAGGGTAATATATGACGGTGATGATTTTACGTATCTTACCGGGAAGTATACTTCGACAGGTGTATTTACAACATCCGTTAATAAAGCCGTATTTAATGATGAGATCTGGATGGCCAATAAATACAAGGTCAAGATCGAGGCTGTAGCCGGAAATCCCAACGGTTATTACGGATCACAAGACAGTAATAGTACAGTAACGATCAAGGGAATAAAGATACAGCCCGGATGGTTCAAACTAAGTACCGCATCGCGCAAATATGACGGCACATACGGCGCGGGCGGCTCATTTACGTGTGATCCGAGGATGAAGGTTGTGGATATAAGTAATACTGTAGATTCCTATCTGTCGGGTCACTACACGGATTCTTCAAATTACAGGACTTACGATTATTCGGGCGGAGTAAAGGCAGTGTTTAACAATTCCGCTTATACAACTTCTTATTATGATTATGGTGTCATGGTGCTGTCAGAATATGCCAAACTGCCCGGATCATACAAGAGAAGAGTTATACCGTTCGGCCCCGGAGTCGATCACAGCCAGGAGGCAGAGGTCGGATTTAAGATCAAACCGATCTCGATGAAGGAAGCAGCAAAGAATAATATCATAAAAGTGGCCGCAACCGAGGGGAAATATAATGCGGGCGGTGCGCTTCCGGGACTTGTTACCATCACTTTTAACGGTAAAGTCAACAATCTGAATATGAACTTTAATGATCAATTATTCTACATATATGACAAAAATAATGATCATATGCTGGTTAAGCTTACTGCAACCGGTAACACCGCTCCCGGAAAGGGCTATATAACTGTTACTGCAGGTGATAGCAAAACACTTACGGGATCACTTTCAAAGGCAACATATTTTAATATCTATAAATGTGATGTGACATCTCCGACGATCAGGGTCCTTGAGAACAGTGATTATCTCGTATCATATGGCAAGAGAACCGATATGGTAGCTGTTACGGCATCCGAGCCTGTAGGAACTCTGTATGCGACTATGCAGCCTGTAGCTGCCGATAAGAACGGAAACTTCCCTTCGAAGTACAAGATAGACCTGTTCCAGTCTTATTCTGCAGATGGAGACGGATATTACGGAAACAGAGCCGCACTTAAGAAACTGTCACCAAGTCAGTATACGCTGACACCGACACCTTCATCGCCTAACAGTTTCACCGTTAAGGTCAGTACGGGAAAAGACGGAGTTGCTAAGACAGGCTTTAACTTTACGACAACAACTACCCTGAGTAAAGATTATGATGTTTATAATGAAGGTGTTAAGATAACAAGCGTTACGGTCACATATGCAGGGGACAGTTATACGCTTCCTGCAGACAGCAAAAAGCTTGTAACACAGTACAAAGGAAGTCAGGTGAAATTTGATGCCGTCACCGAGGTCAGGGTCAGTTCCAAGACAGACGGTGAAACAACCGTTCCGGTATCGGACTGCACGATAACATACGGAGACAATATCAAGGCAGGAAAGAACACAGGTACCATGACCGTAACCCTTAAGAAGGGTACAGGCGGATACAAGTATGGTGCGGAAAAGACATTTAACTTTACGATTAAAGGAAAAGATAAAGTTACGATGTAACAGAAAATCCCCGGTCTTCCGGGGATTTTTTTGTTACCGACAGCGATATTTTTGACAGATCGCTCGTATTATATTAACAGAAAGATAAATATGATCATGGAAGATCAATAAATAAAGGAGGAATAGTTTATGTCAAAGTTCAGAGTATGTGTTCATCGCTGGATCACGGGGATCCTGGCATCAGCAATGGTATTTACAGCGTTACCGGTAAATGCATTTGCTGAGGAAGTTGAAGTTTTTGAAGATGATCTTCAGATTGTGACTGAAGGTGAAAACGAAGGCAATAACGAAGGTGAAGGTGCAGGCGAAGGCGAAGGTGAAGAGAATTATGCCGTAACCTTTGCTACGACCGGTATTGAATCGATCAGTTATAAAGTCGGTGAGGGTGCAGAACAGACATGGAGTGAGAGCTCTGAGCCTGTAAGTGTTGCTAAGGACAGCGCCTTTACTATTACCGGGATTACAGTAGCTGACAGATATGATGCAGATACTGTTTCCGTAAAAGTCGGAGAGGCGACGATAGAAAAATCAGGCACATCATGGAGCGTTGGAACGATTTCTGCTGCCACGACCGTAACGGTAACAGCTGCTCTTTCGGAGTGTAATGTTGCGTTTACTGTTGACGGCATTAAGGAGATAAAGTATACGATAGGCAGCGGTGACGAGGAGACTTGGATGCCTGGTTACAGCGTGAATCCAAGCGTTCCTAACGGACAGGCGCTTGTGATCACAGGTATCACGGTCATGGAAGGATACAAGGCAGATGCAGTATCCGTTAAAGACGGTGAGACTACGATAACAAAATCTGAGGATAACAAGTGGACAGTTGGCGCAATCACATCTGATAAGACTATTACGGTAGGTGCAGAGCTTAAGCCGGGAGTTACCGTAACTGCACTTGTAAATGATGCAACACCTTCGGCAGAAGTTGCAACCGTTACTCTTAGCGGGCTTGATTCAGAAAACAAGACCCAAGGAGAACAAGTGGGTGTCAGCGTTACACTTTCTTCCGGTATGATTGTTGATGAAGCAAAATATATGATAGGAACAAGCACACCTGCAGATCTTATTAAAAACAGCAATACTGAATTCGTAGTTCCTCAAACTGCGGTTCTTACTGCAACAGAACAGGGAAATGACATCACTGTGAATCTTAAGGTGATAAATCCTGATGCTCAGGTATACGAGACAAAGCTCGGTCTTAACAAGAAGACAACAACATTTATCCTAGGAGAGGGTGCGGTTGACTGGTCTAAGATCGATATAACCAATCCTGAAACATATAAAGATACGATCCTTCTTGCTACGGCGAAATACAGCAGCAAAACAACTGTTAAGAAGATCAGTAAAGCAGAAGTCATAACCCCGGACGGATATAGCTATCTGGATTCAGGCTGGGGACTGTTGATCGTTGGTGATGATATACGTATGTACGGATCAGATTACCTTTATACGCCGGGAAAATATACATTGAAGGTTTATCCGGCAACTCCCGACGGCAGAAGTACAAAAACGGAACCCGCTACTCTTACACTTACCGTTAAGGAACCAATATATAATATAAAGCTCAATAATGTACCTTCCAAGGTATATAAGGCATCAGATAAGGCCGTAACGATCAAGCCTACCGTTACTTACAATTGGGGTGAGAAGGAATATGAGCCGGCAGTCAAGAAAGTTACGTGGGAGCTTCTGGACAAGGATCATAATCCTGTAAGTTCGGACAAGATCACTATCAAGAACGGAACTGTTACCATCGCCAAGGATTATACGGTATCAACTACTCCCGCTGATAACATGTTCTTTATCAAAGCCAAGGCTGCTGATTATACCGGCAACAGCGTATATGGAGAGGCACCTTTTGAAGTAGTGAGCACAACGACTGATATTGAATCCATCGTAATAGGATCTGTTTCGGATTTTTCAAATCCTGTGTTTAGCAGCGCTTTGCTCAGAAAAGAGATAGTAGTTAAAGACTCAAAAGGTAATCCTGTAAGTCTTGATGATGTTACTATTACTTCAAGTGATCCCAAGAACTTTAATATCGGTTCATATTCTTACTACGATGAAGAAAAAGGAGAGGATGTTGTTCTCAAGTGTGCTGTTAAAAAGATCGAAAAAGCAGGGAAGTTTACTGTTACCGTAACGGCAAACGACGGAAGCAAGAATTCTTTCAAACAGGTAATTAAGGTTAAGGAGGCAACTCCTTCATCATATAATGTTGTTGCATTTGCTTATCATGATTACGGCAGCAGTTCTGTACCGATAACCTTTGATGGGAATAAAGTTGCCACATTAAATGAGTTTCCTACAAGGATATATGTATTATCCGAGGCTGTTTCAGGTGACAGCAGTGTTCTTGTGAATAATGCAACACTTTCAGTAAAAGGCGGCAAGAAGATATCTAACGGGTCAAATACAAAAGGTAAACGTTGGATAAATGTTAAGCCGAACTCAGATAAGATCACGATCACCCATAAGTATGGAAAAGGAAGTAGCGCTACAAATGAAACATATACAATAAACCTTGCACACTCAAAGATCAAAGTAGATGCTACCAAGAAAGCATATGATATATGGGATGCCATGGATCAGGATTTCGAATTTGATTTCAGTGTTTCCGGAATTGATGATGCTACTGCAGGAAATTACTATCTCAGATTTAATTTCCCCGAGAGTTTTCCGAGCAAGAGTGAAAGCATATACAGAAGTCTGATCGACCATCTGAATGACGCAACTGCTGTCAGCCTTACAAAGGATTCAAGTAAGTTTACCTTATCGGGTAATCTGTGGAGATACCAGGGATTCCCTAAGGGAACATACACCCTGAATGCTGCACTGTACAAGGCGACAGAAACCGAAGACGGTCCTGTATATACGGCAGTATCCGATTCGTTCGTTGTAAAATTCAAATCATCAAAGGGTAAAGCGCCTTCGGCAGCTATCGATGTTTCCGACAGGAAACCTCTGGAAGTTGCAAAGGAATCGGGTGAAAAAGCGCTCATCGGATTCAAAACATTTAAGAATGTCAGAAAAGAAAATGGCAAAGAAAAAGCGATCATGACCTCTTCGATCAAGGTATACTGTAACAACAAAGACGGCTCTGTAAACAAGTTTACCGAATTCTTTGATGTTATTCCGGTTGTGAAAAACGGAGATAAATATGAGCAGGCTACCGGTTATTATGCAGATGGTATTCAGCTTGAGGTTAAGGGTACAGAAGGTATCAGTGAGCCCAAGGATCTTACGGGATGGGTTAGATACACTGTTGAAGGTGAAGACGGCAATCAGAGTGTAGAAAAGCTCGAGAAGATAACCGTTAAGTTCAAATGATAACCATATGATATGTCATACCCCGTCACATATTGTGGCGGGGTATTTCTTTTGCTACAAAATATGCCGTTTAGGGTTGATTTTTACCTTGTATATTGTAAAATATGATCAAGATGCTCAAAGGTCTGTTCATAAGTGAAGACAGATTCCTGCTGGACAGGATAAGAGCCGGGTTTAACAATAAGCCCGGCTATGAGTATTTGTATGCTTCCACAAGTGAGGAAGCCATAGAGAAGTCCAAAAGCGGAGATCTTGCTGTTTGTGCGATGACTCTTTCGATGAGCGTTATGGATGGTGAAGAGATATCCCACGTCGTATATGACGATAATCCTAACGTAAGATTCATCTTTATCTACGAAGAGAAGAATACTGAAATGGCAGTAAACCTCTTCAATGACTATGAGATGTCAAGAATAGTACCGAGAGACACTTTCTCGGTTGAACTTCTGTCTGATCTGTTTGATAAAGAAGTTGAATTTTATAATGCCGAAGAAAACCTTCGCAGTGAAGCTGAACAACATCGTGAAAAAGAGCGCCTTTACAAGATGTCGATGGAAGAGATGTCTTCGGTACTTAATTCAAGGGTTGAGTGTTATTCCCATATCGTGAAACTATACGCCACATGCATTGACAGTATGTGCATGGATCTGCCGAAAGAATATGCTTTTCGTATCAGTTCGTTCTTCTCGGGAGAGCTCAATGAGTTTGTGGAGAGATTCATCATCAGTTCGTTCGAACCTGAGAGCTATTTTAAATTCATCGAAGAAAATGTCAATAATACCGAACAGCAGAAGCATTTTCAGATACTTGGATCCGAACTTGTTCCTAAGAATGAGTTCGGTGAACTGATCGGATTTGTATGCCACTTCGTAAGCTTCGGATTTACCACCAATATGGAGCGTTACCGTGCCAAGCTTGAGATCAAGGAAGGCCCGGGAGCTATAAGGGTTGATTTTCTCATTGATACAAGACTTGGCAATTATGATGAAGCGATATTCAAAGAATTCTGCGGAATCATGAATGAACTGCTCGTAATACTGTGTGACAAGTGCGAGAGAGGTTCCAAAGAAGGCATCATGCAGTACCGCATGTTTTTCCTGAAGAAGGATGAAGATGCTGAGGCAGAGTCCGGAGGTGCGGCCTGATGGCGCGGAAGAAAAATAGGATCCGCTTCAGGGATCTTCCAAGATCTATAAAGATCCGCAAGATCATAACATGGATATTTGCTGCAGTAGGTGTAGGTTGTCTCGGGTATTTTGCTTTTTACGTCAAACAGGCCGATAATACTCAGGAGAACTATGAGCATCTGTCAGATCTAAAGGGTACCGATTTTCGTCAGAACAAGAAAGAAGTCGTGGTTCATCTGACAAAAGAAGAGGATGCACCGGATATTCTTGACGATTACATTACCCTCTACAACAATAATAAAAGCCTTGTCGGATGGGTCAAGATCGATGATACGCTCATTGACTATCCCGTAATGCAGTCTCCGAACAACGAGTATTATCTTAATCACAATTTCAATCAGGAAAAGGATAATAACGGGTCGATATTTATCGACAGCGCCTGCAGCATATGGCCGAGAAGCCAGAATATCATCATGTACGGCCACAATATGAAGTCCGGTAAAATGTTCGGTGAACTCAAGAAATACAAGCAGGAGGACTTTGCCGCAGAGCACCCGTACATATACTTTGACACACTCTACAACAAAGGCAAGTACCAGGTCATGTACGTATTCGGTGACAACGTTTATGATGAAGTGGAGGTCGCGTTCAAGTATTATCAGTTCATTAACGCCAATTCCAAGGAAGAATGGGATTCGGCCATGAACGATATGGCCTCAAAATCACTCTATGATACAGGTGTAACCGCCGCATACGGCGAAGACATAATCACATTGTCCACGTGCGACTACGAGAAAGATGCAGAGCGTTTTGTCGTTGTGGCAAAGCGTGTGAAGTAAGTTATGGATCGTCACATATTAGGAAGAATAAGAAGTGTTAATAACAGCCGGAGACTGAATAAGGTGATCGCATTTGTGATACCTGTAGTTTTCTGGTTGTTATTTTCTGTAACAAGTAAACTGTATTCGGACGTTGATAATTACAGTATTGCCATAGTTCTTAACGGGCTTCTTGGTAACAACAATTTCAGTCAGCACCAGCACCCGCTTTTATGCATCATGATAAAAGGGTTGAGTATTATAATGCCGTCTGCCGACTGTTTCACGGTTATGGTCCATATCCTTCTCATTGCCGCCCTCGGATGGGTCATTCATATTCTGTGGGAAAGCTTTACCGGGAAGACGGAGAGGGTTCTTATCTGTTCCTTTATCCTCTACATGGTATGGACTGTCAATATATGGAATGTTAATTATACTGTTCAGGCTGCATTTCTATGCTTTGCGGGGTTCATTTCATTATTCCTGAAACAAAACAGAACTGTCGGGATCATATTCTTTTCTTTCGGCCTTATGCTCAGGATACAGGCCGCGCTTTTGTTCATCCCATTTTTTATAGTTACAGTGATCGCATGGATATTGAGTGGGTCGCAAGATATCAACGATAAGAATTACAACGATAAGAAAGGTGATGCCAACAGTATTAAGTCAAGAACAGTATCGGAACTTAAAATGCTGGCACCTTTTCTTGTATGTTTTGCGCTCCTTGTGGGAAGCCGTGCCGTTTTCTTCTCCGTTGAGCCATGGAGATCGGGACTTGTGTACGAGCAGACACGTCAGAAGGTAGCCGATTTTCCCATGAGTGAATGGAATGAGATAAAGGATACTGCTCCAGAACTTGACAGGACAGTATACGAAGGGATCATCAGATGGATGTATGCGGATACTGATCTTACAAGTATCGATAATCTGAACAGGATGATCAGGGCGGGAAGTGTAGCAGAGTTCATGTCGAGATTGTCGAATATACGGACAGTGCTTGTCTCGGCACTTTTAACTACAGGTTACAATCTGCTGGAGGAGTTCGTGCCTTTGGTGCTGCTTCTCATAATGACTGTATTGATCTGTATTATAGATAATAACAGGATACACCGTACGGCGTCAGTACTGTGTCTGCTGGGAATGCTTGGGATCATATTGTATTTTATAGTGAGAGGAAGAGCGATAGTAAGGGTGTGGCAATCAGTGATGCTTGCATGTTTTTCTGCGCTGATCAGTATACGTTCTATGTCACGATGTGAGCATGACAGCTCCAAGACTATAAAAAGGTTAAGATCAGGTCTTGTAGCGGCAACTGTCATGACGCTTGTTGTATGTGCAATCTACAGTGCATGTACGAACATGTCGTTTCATCACTTCGTAACTGCTTTTGATGCACAAAATGTGCCCCAAGACCCCTTTGACAGTTTCTATGATAAAGATGTAAGATACCTAGTATGTGGTTGGGAGGAAGGCGCTTCTGAAGAAGATGACAGATTTTTTGTGAAGAACTATATATCCGGCTGGAATAAGATGGTTGATATGTACAAGGTTGGAGATAAACTTCCGACTAGCGAATTTTTCAGGCATTTCATATGCAGCGGTCATTTCTGGTACGGGCAGGAATACTACACGAGTCTGCTTGAAGAGATCGGCACGCCTAACCCGGTGAAGGCATTGATCGAACGTGATGATGTGTTACTTCTTGACACGAGTGAGGATACCTTGTTCAGGGAGTATTTCTTCGTATATATGTATGATCATTACGGTCGTATGTCTGTTAAAAAGGTAGGAAATATTATGGGCTATCCGGTATATGAATTCAGACGTACGGACGACACGGAATAGAAGGAGGAATGAAGATGAAGAGAAAATGGATAAGAGCGATAAGTGCGCTGACGGCAGCTGTAGTGCTTGCTGCGGGGCTCCCTGTACCTGCACTTGCAGGCTCGGAAGAAGAGGTAGTAGTTGTCGGGGATGACGACAGATACGAAGCACCCGAGATCGTATTTGAGGAAGAGGACGGGGATGAGATGTCCATTGAGGCGCTTGCTGAAGAATATGCCCCGGTTGATAACGACCTAGCAGGTGAAGAATATAAGATAATCTATGTCATGGAGACGGGTGTATCTCTGTCGGATACTGCAGCAACTGATATAGAAGCAGTCGGCAATGACAGAATATCGATCGGAGAGGATAAGACAGTCACCCAGACGTTTGAAAATGGATCTGCAGATGCATTGGCCCCGATTGTATATACACTGGAAGGCAAGACGGCTGGAAACGATCAGACCTGGTATTTATGGGCTGAAGAGTCGTATTCATACACAGACGAGTATGGCTGTGCGCAAACCGGAACCACAAGAGTTAAAAAGTACTTCCCTTACGACGCAAAAGTCAGCGATGTTCAATCCTATGCGGATGGCAACAAAGTTGTCCGCCTGTATCCTAATTGGGTAGAGCCCAACATTACCTACGATAGCGAAAGCTTAAGAGGCGCTGTTAATCCCAACTCCTCGATAGTTCGTTATGATGCGGGAAGACCCGTGATACTTGCACCTGTAACAGAGAATGTATCGGATAAGACTGTTTTTGACGGTTGGAGTTATAAGTTCGGAAACGGAGAGATAGTGGATGCGGCACCCGTTGAAGGTGATACGACCGGAAAACAGCAGATAGATACAACAGGTCACTATGGATCGGAGCTGCTTACGATATATGCCAATTTCACGGTTTCCGAGGCTGCAGTCGTATTTGATACCGACAGTCTTGGTGGAAAAGAGAATCCCAATGAAGGTATTACAAAATATGTTCCGGGGAAAAATGTCATCCTTGATCCTCTTGAGAATCGAAGTGATCGGGAATTTATAGGATGGAGCTATAAGTTCGGTGACGGTGAATACGCGGCTGCTGCTGATGATAACGGCCGATCGGTGATCTCCACGGTCAAAGAAAATGGTAAGAAACATACGGAGACTCTTACTATAAAAGCCGTATGGTTAAAAGCTGAGATCCCCCTTATATTAATGACAAACACCGATAATCTGCATAGGATCGCACCGAATGCCCGTGTACTTGACAGAAACGGAAGAGAAATAACATTGGATCGTATACAGACCAAATATTATGATGTGACCCCCATGCTTTATTCGTGCGAAAGATTTTACACAGATGCGCAAGGGTTTGAGCAGATCGGATGGTCTTATACAAGTGAAGCAACGGACGGAAAGCCTGATTATTATTTGTTTGACGGTAAAAATACCAGAATGTCTGAGGTCGCAAAGGGTGCGTTCCTTAAAGGGTACTTTAACGGAGAGGAAAACGAACCGTTCACCCTTTATGCAACGTGGGGATACAAGACGTTCAGTGTAAGCTATGACTCTGTTATAGATGATCCGAATGGCTTACTTCCGAGGACGTATAATATCGGCGAGAACCTTACTCTTCCAACTGCTGAAGAGATGAATAAGGGAGAGATCGCACCGCGGTTTTCTTCAAGATTGGAATTTAAATATTGGACGACGTCAAAGAATGGGACCAACGAGATAAAGAGTCTTGGCAAGGACGGAGATATTAAAAGCGGCAACCTGACGTTATTTGCAAAATACGAGCAGATCGTCGGAGGCGGCGATGATGAAGATCCTAAGATCACTAAGGACCGCGAATTTTATGCGGACCAGATTAATTTTTTAAATATATTAAATGCATATGAACAGATCGTGATCTGTTTTACGCCGAGCGGCAATGGTAAGGCTCTCAGGGTCGATCCGAGGAATATCAGGCTGGTAGAAGCCGATAACGAGGCTGTGGCAGACTTAAAGAAAAAGCCGGTAGGCAGCAAGTATTGGGAAGTGTGCGCGGTTGACACAGACAGAGCTTCGATAGAAAGGGGCTATACATGCATAGGATTAAGGTTAAAGAAATCCGTGCTTGAAGATGAAAGTATCAGTCCCGAGGAAATAGTGAAAAATAATTATATCGCATTTCGCGTACGCGGGATAGATGACAGCACCGGGGAGTATGCTGATCATTATACCGTTGTAACTCTATTGCTGGACATCAATATTACAGTGCCTCAATATCAACTGGATAAGAGTAGAATTGACTTAAACGGTATACCCGGAAATTCAGCGACAATTCGGATGAAAGAGAAAACCAAAGAAATGTCGACTGATAAAAAAGACGGAGAATGGGAACTTGACTTCGTAAAGACAGGCGATACACAGCCTCTTGATTATGTTACCGTAAAAACGGAGACTAACGATTGCAATACGGAAGAGATTGTTCTGTCAGTATCTGATATTACAAAACTTACGAATAAAGAAAAAATCAAAGGGAATATAAGGATACGTAATACGAAGTGGTATCCTCGAAAATACTGTAATATAGGCTTTGGCATTGGATATAACGCCGATAAGCAGCCGAAGCTGACACTGTCAAAGAGCGAGATCACACTGAATAATACCGTATCAAACGAGAGTGATGAAGTACGGCTTATGCTTGATGGCGCGGGAGAAGTTGATATGTCAATGATCACGTGGGAGAGCACGGCCACGAACAAAGGGGTTAAGATAGAAAAAGATGCAGAAAAACACTCTCTTGTGATTACCGGAAAGAAAGGAATAAAGACCGGAAATTATAATGTTAAAGTGAAGTATAGTAATCCTGCTTATGAAAAAGAAAGCATAGCAACTCTTAAACTTGTTGTTTCAAATACCAAGAATGATAAGGGTGCAACATTTAAGATAGCGGGAGGAGCGATCTATGCGGTCGGTGACAGTCAGCTGTTCATAGAACCTACTGTCAAAGGATTTGCCGGAGAGATCAAGAGTGTTGCGATCAAGAAAAACACAAAGTGTTCAACGAATGGCAAATTCATATACAAAGCCAAGTGGGACGGTAGTTATATAGTACTTACCAAATCACCTGATTATGTATTCCAGGATGGCGGATATCAGGAGACCATACGTCTTACCATGAGTACCGGAAATTACGTTTACGGAAAGATTAAGATCGTTCCGAAAACAGGAACTGTCAACTTGGAAATACCGGATACGAATATATATTCAGGATCGGATCCTGCGGGCTATGTTCCTGTAGTCTGGAACTATCAATACAGATATTACACATCGCCGAGCCGCAGCGAATTCCGCACGCGTGCGATAGATGTAAATAATGAGAAAATATTGTATCAGACAGGTACCAAAAAGCCGGTTGAGAGATATATTGTGTCTGCCAATGAAGATTACCCGATGGATACCAGTTATGTAACGGGAAGGTACAACGCACGAGACGGCATTATCACATTCAGGGTGTTGCCACTTGAATCCGGGCAAAAAAGATATCCGGTTAATTTTATAAAGTTTAGCGGGATAAACGGTCTGACCGGAAAAGGAATCAGCACGAGTTTTGCACTAAGGATAAAATAAGATACAAGATAATGACTCATCCGACAGGAGGAAGAGATGAAAAAGGATATGATCAGAAAGCATAAAGGAATAATTAAGGCCGGTATATGCATTACCTTAAGCTTTGTATTGGCGGGTGGTATGCTGCCGAACGGGATATATGCCAAGGAGTCGGAGATCCCGGAAGTTGAAGTTGTAGACGCCGTTGATGCTGATAGTATTCCGGATAGTGCGAAAGCGGTCGAAGATATCGAGATCAATCAGGGATTTTCAAAGCATACGAAGAGAGAGGGTGGAAAGCAGACTCTTATCCGGGAATTCGCGGCAAACAAGGATACTGCGATCATGATGAAGATCCCCGATTCTGAAACCCTTACGCAGGATGAAGCAAGGGAAAGAGCAAAGAATTATGATATTGGGATTTATCCGGTCTTTGGAGGTCGTGAATCGGACGATTACGTTCTTTATGACAGTTTTGATGATTTCAATTTCAATGTGATCAAATTATATGATGAAGACTGTAATCCCGAAAGCGGTTGGTATCTGGAGTTTATTATATATAACGGATTTAACCAAGGCGTATATAACTTCCGCATAACCGACAGTGAAGGCGAGAAGGTGGGAGAGGCATCCGGGATCAGGTTTTATGAGACAAGGGACCTTAACATTCTTATTGTTCCTGTCAAAGCATACTGGGGAATGGCAGTTGCTGCACCGGCACCCGGAGCATACAGTTGTAAGGATGGACAGTTTGAATATTTTGGCGGGGAGAAAAGAAACTGGTCGCAACTTCGTGATACCATTAAAGAGTATCTGATGGATACTTATCCCACTGCGAATGTCAATGTTACTGAAGGTAAGGAGATCAATGCGAGCAAAATGGATCTTTGTACCAATGACGGAAGGTATGATCTGTGGAAGGCAGCAAAAGCCCGCCAGGCGAAGAACAGATTCGGAGAGGACAAATATGACCTCATACTTGCTTTTGTTCAGTTCAGACAGGGTGATAAAGGTAATATCCAGGGATATACCTACAGAAGACCCGCCAATATAATCACATACTCTGACGGGGATATGCTTCCGACGGTGGGACATGAGATCGCCCATTGTTTTGAGATAGGTGATGATTATTATGGAGGCACCTATAATCCCGATGTGAATCTTCCGCCGAAGGGATACAAGGGCGATTCATGGGATTTTCAGTCCAAGATCACGATCGATGAAGGTGACTGGCAGGATCCCGAAATGTATCGGGATTCAACAACTGATGATAAGAAAAGCAGTATAAATACAAAGGCGACAGGAACCATGATACCGTTATCGCTTCATCCGTTCAGCCTGTCGCGTGATAAGATCATCACATGGGAAGGTGTGAATGAAGATGGAGATTCAATAGGAACAGTTTTTCCTACTATGTGTTTCATGTCTTCAGGATTTGCAAAAACCGATAATTACTGGAATTCGTCAGTCAACTGGGATCATCTTCTTAAGAGCCTTATCAAGAAGGACAAAAAGGGGAAATATAAAGAAGATGATCAATTGGAATCGGACAGTTTATCCAATGTTGACGTATTTATGGAATCGCAGAATGCCGATATGGCATCTGATGGCATTATAACCGAAGATGACATTTACTATGATGATGATTACAGGTTTGGTGAGTCCAATATGGTAGAGGTCAGCGGACGTATACAAACTGTAGACGATAAACAGACCGTTACAATGGATCCTATGTTCTCCTTCGAAGGCGACCTTGAGTATATCGAGCCTCTTGAAGATGAATACAAGGATAGTGAAGAAGTCTATACATTTGCTGCTCTTGACGAGGAAGGGAATATCATCAAATCACCTGTTGACGGCGAGCCCGCCGCTGTTGAGTTTTATGCCGGCCGTGTTCCCTGCGGCTATATGGACGAGTCGGTAGACTGTACGGGTGATTTTGTATTCGATGCCGAGTATCCCGAGGGCACGGCTGATTTTGCGATCATGAAGGGAAGAATTGCTACAGCCACACCCGGACAGAGCATCTGGAAAGCGTCCGAAGATCCGCTGTTTGCAGGCGCATTTGAGGCATCTCCCTCCGGAGGGCTCGAGTCTTCCGAATACAATGAAGTAACCGGTGAGTTCAGAGTGAAATGGAATGTGGAATACCCGGATGTGAATAAGAAGCTCTATTCGGAAGTATACTATTTCCCTGAGGGGGACGACGGAGATGGCTATTTCGTCTGCTGCAGTGACGATCAGATCTGGAAAGACGGAGATGTATCGATCCTTACCGAGAATTATTCCACTGAAGAGTGCCCCGGAGGATGGACGAGGAATGCCTATGTCTGGATCAGGGTGTCCAATGGCATAAATGCGGTCGATATCTATTCGGATGACAATGAGTTGACTCTTGCCGGCAACAGGTCGGAAATTACTCTTTCCGGTAGCGGTATAAAGAAAGAGACTATAGACGGTGTGTCCATATATTCTGCGGTATATACCGGAAAAGAGATCACTCCGCAGGCAGCTGTCAAAGCTTATGATCCTTACAAGGGCGACTTTGTAACACTTAAGAAGGATGTGGATTATACCGTAACTTATAATGACAACGTAAATACAGGGATTGCATCTGTGAGCGTACAGGGTATCGGAGCATGGGTCGGAAAGAACACACAGGAATTTGAGATCTCAGCAAAGAAGATTGACGGGACACCTGAGAGTATTCCGGATATGAAATACACATCGGATCTTGACGGAACTGTTTGTCCTTACCTTATGATAACGGATAAGAGCGGAAGCCAGCTGTTATTTGAAGATGATTTTACCGTAAAATACACAGTGGATGGCAAGACAGATGAAAAACTGTCCGCGCTCATAACAGCTGATCCTGCTGAGAAAAAGGAAGTTACCGTGACTTACTGTGGTACCGGGAATTATACGGATACGCTCAAGAAAACTGTAAAATTCAACATTCTTCCTTCCGGTTCTGCAACAGTTGTTATGTCACAGGAAAATACGACCATAACTTTAAAAGCAGATTATTATGACTATACCGGAAAACCCATAAAAGCTTCCGTCAAAGCGGTGACAGTTAATGGTACGCCCCTCAAATCATCTGATTATTCGGTCATATATACGAATAATATCTCCATTGGAACCGCGAGGGTCACTGTCATAGGAAAGAAGAACTATGCCGGAAGCGCATACAAGACTTACGAAATAAGGGCAAAGCAGGTAACATCACTAAGTGTCAAGGGCCTTGTCAATCAGACATATAACGGTAAAGAGATTGATGTTAACACGCTTCCGATCGAGGTCAAGGCCGGCGGGATAACGCTGAAGAAAGGAAGAGACTATACCGTATCAGCCGTAGAAGGCTGTAATTATAAGAATGTTACAACGTCGCAGATCAGGAAAGACAAGAAGGCACCGGCAGTTGCAATAAAGCTTGTAGAGCTTTCCGATCAGGAACTCAGGAAGACTAAGGCCGCTGACCGTCCCATAGTCAGGTGGAAGACAGGCACGGCCGAATCAAAGAAGACAGTTTCAAAGACATTCCAGATCGTAGCGATAAAGCTTAACTCGCAAGCTGTATCTGCCGTTCAGAAGAACTCCGATAAGTCTGCAAATATTGTAAAATCCGCGGACGGGACGTCGACTATAGCTACTCTCAGAAGTGTTACGAAGGAAGAGGCGAAGAACAATAAGAAATATTTCTTTGTGATCGAAGGTACGGCGGATTCTCTTGAGAAGAATGCTGTCCTTACTGAAGCGCTTGCATTAAAAACAAACGATCTTGATCTTAAGCCGGGCACGGATTATATAACGACCGTTTCATCGGCAGGGAGCGGAAAGATAGGCTCCATCACGATCAAAGCTGTTAAGAACGGCATCTGCACCGGAAGCAGAACCATAAAGTATCTGTACACGAAGAAGTAAGACATGGGGACGGTTCTTTTGTCTTATTTGCAGGGAGTTTGTCAGAGCATAAAACAAAGAGCAGAATATATCGTTACTACAGGTGTTTCCATCGCTTTGTTCTATGCATTATACGGATTCAAAGTCTTAAATCCGTTATATATTGACTGGCTCCTTGCGGGCGGGGATCCGACTCAGCATTACCTTGGATGGGCTCTTTACAGGTATTCTCCGTTCAGGCTTCGGCTTGGACTCATGAATACGGCTGCTTATCCATACGATACTTCTATCATATTCACGGACTCGATCCCGCTTATGGCGGTTCCGTGCAGGTTTATAGGCATTTTTACGGACAGGCAGTTCCAATACTTCGGTATTTGGGGACTTGCCTGTCTTGTTTTGATGGGTATATGTACGTGCTTTCTGATAAAAAGATTTACCGATAATAAGCTTCTTATCATTCTTTCAAGTACTCTTGTTACACTTTCTCCGTGTATGCTTAGACGCGTTTTTTGGCACTCATCACTCGGAGCCCATTTCGTTATCATCATAGGACTGATACTGATAGCTTATCGAAATGAAATGTGCGATACTCCTGTCCGGTCCGGCGTCAGGTGGGCATTTCTTGCATTTATATGCGCATTTATCCATATTTATTATCTTGCCATGACCGGCATTATCCTTGCGGGGTATATTTTGTGCGTTATTATCGATATACGAAAAGATCACACATCCGAAACTTATTCATCCATTGCATTAAAATTACTGGTACCTTCGGCAGCTTTTTTACTGGCGGCCGTGGCCTCCATATGGTTTCTCGGGGGATTTTCATCGGGAATGCTGAGCGGAGCACCGGGGCTCGGGTATTACAGCTTCAACCTGAACGGATTCTTTGATCCTGACGGATGGTCTGCATTCTTCAAACCTCTTGCGCGCTATGAAGACGGGCAGTATGAAGGATTTGCTTATACAGGGCTCGGTGTTTTAGTAATGATAATATCTGCGATCATTGTTCTTGGTGTTTCCTGTATCAGAAAATCAGACGACAGGAAGCTTTTAAATATGATAAAGGATCATTCGGCTTTTGTATCAGCCATGGTATTCATATTTGTTATTACTGTGATCGTATCTGCATCCAATGAGATGACATTTGGAGATAAACTGCTGTTTAAATACTGTATTCCCGGGTTTATTGAACGAATATGGTCGATATTTCGCGCAAGCGGCCGACTCATATGGCCTGCAGTATACGTCCTTGCTACTGCTTCGATCATCATTTTATGCAGATCGATCGATCATAGAGGTCTGGCGCTGCTGATTGCAATGTGTGTACTTCTGCAGATTGTTGAAATGAAAAATATCATTAAGGAAAAACACACTGAATTTGACACATATACTGCCTATGAGAACAGGCTTGATGACGATGCCATGACGCGCCTTATGTCACAAAACCGGATAAAACATATCGTATTTCTTGATAAAGATAACCTGAAGCAGGAAGAATTGTACGCATTTACAGAGCTTGCAACCAGATACAGGCTGACCGTCAATGATTTCTACTTTGCGCGATATCTCGAATATCCTGTAGAAGAGACTGTATACCAAAATATACTGTACTCGGGAGATGATGCTTTATATGTTCTTACCGGCAGACCCTATGATTCCGATGATATCGAGGATCTTGCAAGTATGTTTGACATACGTTACTACCAATACGGGAATGTCCTGATCGGGTTCAAAAGACCATAAACCACAAAATATGCACATTTCTCTTGATTTTTACCCATTATATTGTAGAATATAATATGAGTTTTTATGTAGAGGTGGGATTATGCGCATTTACAAGGCAAAAGCCTAATATAAATGCGTGTAAATGCCGATATATATAACGATACGGGTTGATGGATAACCTGTTGTTAAGGAAAGATATAATAGCATGGATGCTGACATACATATTCTTTGATATATCCTAAAAGAAGGAGTATCAGGTTATGTATGTTTTTGGCGGGTAATAATATGAGTGATAACAGGGAAAAAAAAGATACGGATATGAATCAAAGTTTTGCTCAGTTTGCCGAGCAGGCGGAGAAAGACGGTCATGTTTATATCTATAAAGATAATGAACCCAGATTCATGGTGATAGACCTCGAGAAAGAGCCTCAGATAGAAATGTCGGAGGATGAAAAGTTTGAGTTTGTGGCAAGAAGATTATTAAGAGATCACAAGAAAGTCTTTACGGAGTTGGCAAAGTGATTAAGTTTTCCAAGGATAAAATATTGCTGCTTCATCAACTTATAGCTGAAGAATCCGGTGGAAGCATAGGCGTCAGAGATGAAAAACTACTCGAATCCGCCTTGGAAAGTGCATTTGCCAGTTTTGAAGGTAATGATCTATACCGCACAAAAGAAGAAAAAGCCGCAAAGATAGGGTATTCTTTGATATCAAATCACGCATTCCTGGATGGAAACAAACGTATAGGGGTATCAGTTATGGCTTCTTTTCTTGAGATGAATGGCATCAAGCTTTTGTACGAAGACGATGAATTGATAAATGTTGGATTATCAGTCGCAGACGGAACAATGAAATACGAGGATCTGCTCCAGTGGATAAATGATCATAAGGTATATAAATAATAAGTTGTTATCAAAAGGGAAAAGCAATGGACGAAAAGAAGATCATCTACAAATCAATCGATGAACAGCTTGCGGAGGAAGAGGCAAAGGAAAGGGCTGCGGCAACACCAAAGCAGACCGCAAAATCCGATGCAAAATCATCCGGTAACGCTGTGGCGAGAACTTCGACAGGCGTAAAGAGGGGAAGGAAAAAACTTCGCCTTAAGAAGAGCGCACGAAGGACGATCGGGAGCCTGTTGCTTGCGACTTCGCTTGTTGTAGGTGTTATTCCTGTTGGTGGGGTTAGTGCGGTTGACAGAGGCGGCTACGGCTCGCCTGCTGAAGCACCCGCAATTGATGATGCTTCACTTGCTCCGGCCGATCCTGATCCTACGTCTGTTGCTATTACAACTTCAAATCACGTTGGTGCATTCCCCATTAAAAGCACTGAAGTTGTCTATATTGGTGGCGAAGGCGGAAAACCGTACTATGAGGTTGATGTTGCGGGAATGAAGCCCTCCGATCCTCGTCCGATTTATTCTCTTGATAGCGGCAAGACAAATATTGAGTATTATTTTCAGACTAATAACGGCGATCAATATGCTTTACCGGGGCAGAGCATAAAATTTGTAGTCGGATCAGTGAAGAAGCCAAGTGATACTTCTTTGTTGCCTACTTCTGATGGTGAAAGCAAATCGCAGGGAGATGCTGAACGTTGGGTTGGGGCGGACGGAAAGCTGTATCAAGCTGAAATATTTGCCAAACAATTATATGAGAACAGCAAGGATGCCTCGACAACTCCTGCAAAATACAATAAAAATACAACTTACCCAAACGGTGAACTGTTGTATGGGAAAATGATCACCGTACACGAAGAGGAAACGAAGTATAAAGTTCGTTTTATCGTTCCCGGCATGAATAAAGTGTATCAGGAATATGAAGTATATAAAAACGATCCTGTAGTTAAACCTGCTAATCCAAGTGGTGCAGATCTTCCTGATCGTACTGATGTTCCCGGAACAAAGTATTCTTTTGTACAGTGGGAAAGCCCGAAAGGAACAGCGTTTGATTTTACGAATACCAAGATCACCGGTCCAACTGACATATATGCAAAGCTAGATCCTGATGATTTAGAGAGTTTTTTCTCGTTTGATGAAGAAGAGGCACCTACTGAAGAAAGTAGTGATGAACAATCAGACACATCAGATTCAGCAAATCTTTCCTCGGACAGCGATAGTGAGTCTTCCGGTGTTCCAGGGGATGATGAGCAGGATTCATCCGAAGATCAAAACACTCCGGAAGAGCAGAATACTCCTTCGAATCAAGAGAATGAAACAGATTCTGAATTATTTGTTCCGGATCCTTCTGTTTCTAATACGCCGGATACAACTATGGTTATGGAAGAGTATCATGAGTTGGAAAAAGCAAATGATGATGGTCCGGATATCATGGGTACTTTTTTTGCAGACAATGATCCTGATCCGATTCCTTTTGATGGAAAGAAGTATAAAAAAGAAGATATTGAATCCGAAAGGCGTTACGTTTGTGATGAAGTAGATTATATAACCAATATATGTGATGGCGCATTTAAAGAAACATCTAATGTTTTATATGCGGATATACCACAGAATTTCCAAAAGATAGGTGTGGCCTCGTTTAAGGATTCAGGTATATCGACCATTAATATGAATACCACAATGACTTCAATCGGTTCTTCCGCATTTGAAGGTTGTCAGGCACTTACAACAATCAATTATCAAACGGCCGTTGATCTTAAGACCATCGGTAATAAAGCATTTGCGAACTCAAGTCTTAAAACAATTACTAATAATGGTGGAGAAGGTGTTACAATTCCGTGGAGCGTTAAAGAAATAGGTTCTGCTGCTTTTTATGGTGCCGCAATGACAACGTTGAAATTCGAAGATGGTACGACAGGTGTTGTGGGCTGTTCATTAGGTAGTTCCGTATTTGCAAAATCAAAACTTGTTGAGGTTAATCTTGATAATCCAATTTCAACAGCAACATGTACGATCAGTAATCTTGGTGATGCAACAACTGCCAAAACATTGTTTGCTCAATGTGATGGACTGACAAAAGCAACTATGCCAAGAAACTTTACAGGGACTCTTCCATCAGGAACGTTCGGGTCTTGCCTCGCCTTCACCGATATTTATTTTCTGGACGGTGGAGGAACTTTTGCTGTAAATGAATTTGATAGAAGACAAATAACTGTACATGGTCCTAAAGTTGACTCTCTTGATCCTACATCGTCAACTAATGTGGCATCATATAAATCATCTATGCTTCGGAAGGATGATGTGGGAACATCAGACCCTTATAATGATTATGTATACAGTTATGAAGACGGTGGAGTCACGCATGAAGTCGTTAATCATATTGCATATAGTAGAGTTGATAAAGATCCCGATAAGGATATAGACTTTTTCCGCGACGGTAGGGACACTGATGGTAAAAAGAAGAATTTTGATTATACTCAAAAATACATATTTGATGTAAATACGAGCAATGGAAGAATATCGCGCTATTATTATTATAAAGATAATAAAAAGTTTGAAGCGCCATTTAATCTTGAAATCACAGATAATATCGGCCCCAGAACGAATAGACTCATAACCGTATCGGGGATTGATGATAAGGCATTTATTAATGATACTTCTATACTTAACCTTCAACTTGATAATAATATCAACTATGTTGGCTTAGAAGCTTTTAATAATTCAAAAATGAATAAACTATGGTCCGATCTGAACAGTGGAGGTACTGTATTCAGTAATAAAGCTTTCTATAATAGCACCGAGTTATCTCGTGTCACTTTCAACGGTAACGGTAAATCTGACAGTACATCAAGTATAGGAGATGAATGCTTTGCTATTCAGGACGAAATAATGGATGGGTTGCTTGCAATTGACCCTCAACCGAATCCGCCATATCCAAAGTTAGTAAATATAGATTTCTTTGATGATGATCTTAAGACCGGTGAGTTTAAAATTGATACCTCAACAACTCCTGAGACTTGGGAATTGGAGAAATACGCAAATATCGGCACAATTGGTACCAAAGCTTTTTATGCTAAGGGAAGGGATGAGGACAAAAATACAAATCTAACCCTTAAAGGTCCTATGATCGCAGGTTATGCACCTTATGATTTTGCAAGAAATCCAAGTTCCAAGATAACGGGTACTGAGATGTATACAAAGTATTATTCCGGTAATCCTTGGAATCTTACTGCTCAATACACAAAGAATCTGTTTACTCGAACGTATGTTGATCCTTTGTCTAAAAAGACAATTACAACTAAAACATTTAATACCGGGGACGGAGCTTTCTGCCTTCTTAATTATCCAAACCATTCTTCTAAAATGGATAAAGACGATATAGAAGATACTTCGAGTACCGTTACTGAAAAGTATCTTGAGGAAAACATACAGCCGGATAAAAGAACATCCATGGAGTCAGCATGTGTTCATTTTACTCACAATATAGTTGTACCATCCGGAATTGAGTATATTGATCTGGCAAAGACAAAAATAAATGATTACATTAAAGATTACTATAAACTAGCGAAGGATTCTGAAGATAATGATATATACACCGAATCCGGCGGCAAATATTATGAAGTATTCAAATATAATCCTGATATTTTGTCTGTAACTTTTGAAGCAGGCGGAGTGACCGATTTCCCTCACTATATGTTTGAAGGAAATACCAGTATCGAAAGTGTTCGTTTTAAAGGTAATGTTAAGAACATAGGTATACTACCTTTTTATATGCCTGATACCGAATCGAGGAGACCGCCTCATAGTAGTTATAAGCAATCATTTACACATGAGGGTCCGGGAATCGATAATGATACCGATTGGGATGTAAGATCACATCTTAAGGAGATCGTTTTCGAAAACGAGACCGGAGGAACAGAAGATGATGTGTTGTACTCTGTGTCCGGGGGAATAATCAAAGGAGTAGACGGATCTACCAAAACAGCTTTTGGATCAGATAAGACTTATCCGGTCACAAAGATCATTCAGATCGCTCCAAGCAGAGGAGATCTGCAGCATCCTCATGATGATTCGGTACCTGAGAATAAAACGTATTTTGGCGCCAACAGGATCACTGCAAGTGAATTGTCTTCGGATCCCGAAAACGAGTTAATAGAATTTGCGTTTTATGCCGGCAGAGACTGTGATGCAATCAAAGAGCTTACATTACCGTACAGTGCATCAGAATTATCATATGGATGTTTTATGGATTGTGATAATCTTACAAAAGTTACAATGCCAAACAGATTTGTTACGGTTGAAGATAATGCATTTGCCGGAATAAGCCAAAACAGTATGGTTGTTGAATTCCCATACAGTAATGCCAACTTAAAGGAAAAGCCATTCAGATCAATGTCTTCCGACGGGAAAAAGACACCTTTTGTAACCTTTATGGTAAATGATGATGCAGAGTACCTTCTTGATTATGCAGGAAAAGAGAAGAATATTGACAGTAATACGTTTCCTAAGGATATAACGATCACTTATAAGGACATGTATGATAATACATGGAGTTATGTTGTGCCCAGCGTTACCGCAGGTACTTATGGTGTCAACTATAAGGTTCCTACAGACAAACTTCCTTCATATCAGGGGAAAAAGCCAACAAGTTGGGTCGGTTCCTGGGATGGTAACTATACGGGAGAACCTGTGCCTGATTGGGAGACAACGCCGCTGTACCATAGCGCGATATTTACAAGCAGATATGATGAAATGCAGTATACTGTATCGTTATATTTGGAATCAAAAATGGGCAGTAAGGTTTGGTCGAAGACATTCCCTTCGGCTGACGGAAGTTATGTATTTACTAAAACAATGAGAGATGCCTTGATTGCAAGCATTCCCGCAACATTATATAACGGAACAATGAAGTATGCAGGATACACGATGGGAGATGCGATCCCGATGGCTGATGATACAATAAGTGATTCTCTTGAGATCATTGCCGTATATGAACCTGTATCAACTTCATCAAGTTCTTCGTCATCTAAATCAAGTTCTTCGAATACTTCCTCGTCCTCCAAGACATCGTCAAAGAGTACGAGTTCGAAGACTACGAGCAGCAGTAACAGCAGCAGTAACAAGTCGAGCTCATCGTCTTCATCATCTGCATATCCTGTGTTTGTTAACAGCCAGGATGCAGGGGCTGCACCGGGAACAGTTGCAGGAATTGGATCTACTGTTTACTTAGGTGACGGTTCGGGATCAGGCGGATCAGGCGGTTCCGGAAGCGGTGGTAACAAAGGAAGCGGTAACACGACTGTTGTATCGACTACAGGCGGCATCAGTGATCCGAGCAAGATCACGGCTACCGTAAACGGATCGAGTGACAACTATGTGATCAAGATAACACAGACTCAGGAAGCTGATGAGATGGGACTTGCAGCTCTCCACAGCGCATACGGAGATGATATCAGTCCGATCAGATATCTTCCGTTTGATATATCGCTTTATGATTCCACCGGAACGAACAAGATCAGTCCCGTTCCTGAAGGAGTCAGTGTATCGATCACCATGCCTATACCCGATGATCTTGCCATATACGGTGGTAATGCGAAGATAGCAAGCACCGCAGGCGGTCAGCTTGATAAGCTCCAGCCGAGGTTTACTGTCATCAACGGTGTACCTTGCATGACATATACGTGTACTCATCTGTCACCGTACATGATCTATGTTGATACCGCAAACCTTACAGAGGCAGGTATAGCAGATGCTACTCCCAAGACCGCAGACGGTATACACCCGAAGTGGTTCCTGTGCTTCGGTCTTGCGGCTATAGCGATAGTATTGTTCCTGAAGAAGGATCCGGAAGAGTATATCAAGAAGGCGGCAGCATAAATAATGGGGAAGATAATCAGAAGGGTCATAGCTGTTCTGCTGTGTGCAACAGCGCTCATACTGGCTGTACTGCCGGCCCCGGGCGTTGAAGCTACATCGACTCACGGCGATTATGAATATGACGGCGCAACGGTTGCCAAGTATCTTGGGAAGGATGTAGATGTAACGCTTCCTTCGTGGGTAAACCGCGTCGGTAAAGAGGCTTTTGAAGGGTATACTCCCATGCAGAAGCTTGTGATCCCCGATACTGTCACAACAGTTGATTTCGGTGCTTTTTCCAATTGTAACAATCTTGAGACCGTTAAAATGTCCGAAAGCGTCAGAACGTTGGGTTCTGCCGCTTTTTCGGGTTGTACGAACCTTTATTCGGTAAGCACCCTTCCCAAGAGTGTCAGATCCATAGGTTCGGGCGTATTTGCAGGATGTCAGTCACTTGCTAGTGTTGGCATCTCACCTCTTAATGAGAATTACACGAGCTTTGACGGTGTCATTTATTCCATAGATGGCAAGAAGCTTGTACAGTACCTTGCCGGAAGGCCGGCTACCACTTACAAAATGCCTACTGCTGTAAAAGAGATAGAAGAGTATGCGTTCTGGGGCGCCAATAATCTGTCCAAGGTGTCCATCACTTCGGGAGTTGACAAGATCCCCGAATATGCTTTCAGTAACTGTAAAGGCTTACAGCACGTGACGCTTCCCAGGTCTGTTCAATCGATTTTCGCTTATGCTTTTGAAGACTGTGACAGCCTGTCATATATCAACATTCCCGATACTGTCGGTTACATCGATGACAGGGCTTTTGCCAATACGAGAGGGGCAAAGCTTCGGTTCTATGATGCGAGCGGAAATGTTGTCAGGACATTTAATTCGGATGATGTGGAAAGCTACGGAAACGGAACATCGGGTTCTACAACCGTAAAGCAGCCGGAGTACACTGATGATACCGCCGGCGCAGATAATACCGGAGCAGGTACAACAAATCCCTCAAACTCTGATTCGGATACTTCAAATAATGGCACAACTCCAAGCGCAGAATCCAAGAACGGATCTACAACATACTACGAAGACGGTACCAACAGTTCGACATTTGACCCTACAAACGTAACACCTCTTGATGAAGGAGATGTAGCTGATGAAGCTGATGGTTCAACCGCTCCTTCACAGAACAAAGATGGTGTTAACGTAGGAAATACTTCCGCTTCGGGTTCGGGCTCCGGTTCATCCGACAGCAGTTACAATAACGGATACTACAAAGCTTCAGACAGCGGTACGAAGCCATGGGATACGCAGATAGAATATCATGACTATGAAGATAACATGACAGAGAGCGATCTTGGTGCAGGCAAGGTCATAGGCGGAGTTGCTGTTCTTCGAATGTCAAGCAATATGCCTGTAAGAGGCTTTGATCTTGGCGATGCTGAATCAGAAGATGATTACGGCAGTACTGCGGGAAGAAACAGAGAAAAGTCAGAATCCGATGTTATAGGTGATGTGTTTGCGTCCTATTCGGGAACAGGCGATACCGTAAGCGTTCCCGCCGGTGTAGAGACTGTCGGCAGCAGGGCATTTTACAAGAACGAGAACGTTAAGAATGTATCTCTTCCCAACAGCGTTAAGGATATTGGAGAGTTTGCTTTTGCAAGATCGGGACTTGAGAGCATTAAGCTGCCCAAGGCTACTCAAAGTATTGATTATGCGGCATTTTATAAGTGTCCGAATCTGACAGACGTTAATATCCCTCCAAGTGTTGCTTCCATAGCACTGGGAGCTTTTGACGGGACTCCGTTCCTTGAAGGCTGGAAGCAGAACGGCGCGGGTGATTATCTCGTTGTCGGTGACGGCGTGCTTCTCGCATATAAGGGAAGCGATAAGAAGGTTGTTATTCCTGATGATATAAAGCACATCGGTCCCGCCGCTTTTGAAGGAAACAGTGTTCTGGAGAGCGTCGTTATCCCCGGAACAGTTGAGGATATTGGAGAAGAAGCCTTCAGTGACTGTAATAACCTTAAGGAACTGATCCTTAATGAAGGCGTTAAGAACATAAGCGACAGAGCGTTTAAGAACAGCGCGCTTCCCACTGTTGTAATTCCCGATTCGGTGGAAGGTATCGGGCTGTCGGCTTTTGATAATGGCGGGACTCTTAGGTCTGTTGTATTTAAAGGCGGCGATGTTCCGAACGTGACATTTAACAAGAGTGCGACGAGACTGTCTGCCAAGGACCTTAGAACCGGAGCTTTTGAAGGGGCCAAGTTTGCGGTTGTATCAAACAGATGTGATCTTGATGCCGGCAACATGTTCGATCCGCGCTACTACGGGTTCGCAGGAGAGGTATATTCGATAGATGCCGAAAACGATAAGATGCTCGTACTTGAACGCGTACTCACGCCTCCCGATGCTGCGGGAAATGTCATGATAGATCAGAAGGTTACCATCGCCGGCATTGATTACATGTTGGATCAGGTAAAATCAAATGCTTTCGACAGCTACAAGAACTGGAAACAGTACTATGATAACAAACCTACCAATGTAGCTGTTAACGGCGAACAGTCGGAAGAACTTGTATCGTTATTGGCGGCTGTTAATAACGATGTGATCGCTAATGCCGAAGAAGACAGTGAAGATTACAACAGATCGAACATAACGGTATCCGTTAACGGAAGCCGTTTCCCCACAAGAGGACGTGCCCATGCTTCTATACCCGGAGATTCCGACAGATATAACCTTGATATTTCCGAAGATCCTACGGTAACAGGTAACATTGACACCGCCTTCATGCACAGTCAGGGTACACGCCCGTCTAACAGCGTACCGCTGTCAATAGATATGTATGATAAGAAGGGGACGGTTCCCATTCATAAGCTCGGTACATCCAAGATGGAAGTATCGATCCCGGTTCCTACAGATATGGCATCGGATCCCGGCGTTGCCATAGCAGCTCTTGATGACAACGGTCTTCTCGAACCACTTTCAAGTGAGATCGTGGATGAGGACGGAGAAAAGAACATCAAGTTCGTAAGCGGGCATTTCAGCACATATGTCATATATACAAGGACAACGGCCCCGACTGCTGTTGATGAGAACGGAAATCCTGTTGAGACCGTGGATAATACCGATGCGGGAGGATTTTCACCGGCTCTTACAGGTACATGGCAGACCATCAATAAGAAAGTGTATGGACAGATAAGCGCCAAATGGCTTATTATCATTATAATGCTTGCGCTGGCAGGAGTGCTTGCGCTTTACCGGCCGGCCCGCAGGAAAATCAGGAAATAAAACAATATAGTATAGCGAGGTTTACATAACATGGAAAAGATCCAAATGACAACTCCGCTCGTTGAGATGGACGGAGATGAGATGACGCGTGTCTTGTGGCAGATGATCAAAGATGAACTGCTGACTCCTTTTATCGACTTGAAGACTGAATACTTCGATCTTGGGCTCAAACATCGTAACGAGACCGATGATCAGGTTACGGTTGATTCGGCAAATGCGACTCTTAAATACGGCGTTGCCGTAAAGTGCGCAACGATCACTCCGAATGCCGCAAGAGTCGAGGAATATAACCTTTCCAAGATGTACAAGAGTCCCAACGGAACGATAAGGGCGATCCTTAACGGTACTGTTTTCCGTACTCCCATAATTGTCAAAGGCATCACTCCCTGTGTTCGTAACTGGAAAGAACCGATCACTATAGCAAGGCATGCATACGGTGATGTATACCAGAATGTTGAAGATAAACTGGGTAAAGGTGATAAGGCCGAGCTTGTGATCACGAGAGCTGACGGAAGCAAAGACGTAAAGCTCATACATGATTTTGAAAAAGGATCGGGTATCGTTCAGAGCATCCATAATGTGAACGATTCGATAGAGAGCTTTGCAAGGAGCTGCTTTAACTATGCACTCGACCAGAAGAAGGATCTGTGGTTCGGTGCAAAGGATACGATATCCAAGCAGTACGATCATACATTCAAGGATATATTCAATGATATCTTTGAAAAAGAATACAAGGACAAGTTCGATGAAGCGGGTATAGAATACTTCTATTCGCTGATAGACGATATCGTGGCGCGTATCATGAAGAGTAAGGGCGGCATGATCTGGGCATGCAAGAACTATGACGGAGATGTGATGTCAGATATGATCAGTTCTGCATTCGGATCTCTTGCGATGATGACGTCTGTCCTTGTATCCCCCACCGGCGTATACGAATACGAAGCAGCTCACGGAACTGTGCAGAGACACTATTACAAGCATCTTAAAGGTGAAGAGACGAGTACGAACTCGGTTGCGACGATCTTTGCGTGGACAGGTGCCCTTCGTAAAAGAGGTGAGCTTGACGGCATAAACGATCTCGTAAGATTTGCCGACAAGCTTGAATTTGCTACTCTTCGTACTATAGAAGAGGGCAAGATGACCAAAGACCTTGCTATGATAACATCCATGACCGAGACAGTTACACTGTCGTCACATGATTTTATCACAGCGATCAGAAAGAACCTGGAAAACCTCCTGTAATGGACAACATCAATATTTCGCAGGCGGTCATCCAGAGGCTGCCGAGATATTACAGATATCTTGGAGAACTGAATGATGAAGGCGTATCAAGGATAAGCTCGAGGGAGCTTTCCGAGCTCATGCATGTGACGGCGTCTCAGATAAGAGCCGATCTCAATCACTTCGGCGGATTCGGACAGGTAGGTTACGGTTACAATGTCCGAAATCTCTACGATGAGATTGGCAAGATCTTAGGCCTTGATGAAAATCACAAGCTTGTTGTCATAGGCGCAGGACACCTGGGACAGGCGCTTTCCAATTACGTGAATTTTGAACGCCGCGGCTTTCACATAATGGGAATATTCGATATCGATCCTGATCTTGTCGGTAAGAAGATAAGGGATGTGTATGTCAGCCCCATGAATGAACTTGAGAGCTTTATCAGGAATAACGATGTGGATATAGCAGTACTTACAATACCGAAAACAAGCGCCGTGGAAGTTGCAAAGACGCTTGTTAATTGTGGGATCAAGGCAATATGGAATTTTGCCCATGTCGATCTTCCGGTTCCGTATGATGTGATCGTGGAAAATGTCCACCTATCGGAGAGCCTGATGCGGCTTTCTTACAATATCAAAAGATGAGGATACGCTTATGGCAGCTTCTCATGAGAAATTCAACAATGCGATAGGTTCTGTTAAGATACCGATACTGATACTTGATAATAAATGGCATCGTATATTCGGTAAGATGAACCCGACCCAGGAGATCAAGGACCTGGAAAAAGAGCTGGGAGAGCTCATAAAGAGGCAGGGAAAGCTTGTCAACGAGAACAAAGATCTGAAGAAGATAAAGAGCAATCTCATGTCCGAGATAGTTGATAATATCGATGGTGTGGATTCACGTGACAGCGATCAGGATGTTGACAAGAAGCTTAATGATAACAAGCGCCTGATCAATGACGTTAACGAAAAGCTTGATAATAACGAAGAAGAACTCAAAGATCTGCCTCGAGAGATCGACGGCGTTAACAAGAAACTGATGCTGGCTACGATGGATCTGTGCTATGAAAGGCTTCAGAGTAATACGGTCGAGATCGAAGAGATCGCCGAATGGGTCAAGGATATAAGGGTACAGCTCAAGAAAAACCTTGTCAGGAAGCAGGATAAGGAACTGTATAATGCCGAGCTGTACTCGTACATGCACGATATATTCGGACCGGTTGTCATGGAACTGTTTGACATGAAGTACGTTCCGACTATACATAAGCCGCCTGAACTTAAGCCTTCAGGACAGGGTGGCGAGAATAAGGAATCCGATAAAAAGGAAGAGACTGTCGAATAGTTTTGACCAAAAGGTCAATAGATGTTAAAATCATAGTTTGTTAAAAGATAAACATAGAATCAGTCAGAAGGAGTATCTGTATGTCAGGACATTCGAAATTTGCCAACATCAAGCACAAGAAAGAGAAAAATGATGCTGCAAAGGGCAAGATATTTACGATAATCGGTCGTGAGATCGCGGTTGCCGTTAAGGAAGGCGGTCCCGATCCTAACAATAACTTCAAGCTCGCCGCAGTCATTGCAAAGGCCAAGGCCAATAACATGCCCAATGATACTATACAGAACGGTATCAAGAAGGCAGCCGGAGATACCAACAGCGTTAACTACAAGAATTATACATATGAAGGATACGGTCCCAACGGTATAGCCATTATCGTTGAAACACTTACGGATAATGCAAACAGGACTGCAGCCAATGTCAGAAGTGCCTTTACAAAAGGTAACGGAAGCATCGGAGCACAGGGGTGCGTATCTTTCATGTTTGATAAAAAAGGCCAGATCTTCATCGATAAGGAAGAATGTAGCATGGATGCCGATGATCTGATGATGACGGCACTTGATGCAGGGGCGGATGATTTTAACGAAGAAGATGATAACTTCGAGATACTCACCGATCCCGATGCATTCGAAGATGTAAGAAAGGCTCTTGAAGATGCCGGTATCACAATGGCTTCCGCTGAGGTTACGATGATACCGCAGAATTACGTAAAGCTTACGGATGAAGAGGCCATTAAGAATCTGAACCGTACACTGGATCTTCTTGACGAAGATGATGATGTACAGGCGGTTTATACCAATTTAGACGAAGACTGAAGATAGGGTATAAATGGAAAAACAAAAAACCAATCCCATTTTAATGCTTAGCGCTGCGATCGCGATCATATGCACGGCGTATGTCCTGTACATGACCGTGTTTGAGCAGGTTATCAGTCAGAACCAGGGATATTTCTATGCAGTGATCTTCGGATTCATCCTGCTTGTCATGTTCCTGATCTGTAACCTGTTTACAAAGCTCGTTGCGATCTCGGTCGGAGAACAGCACAGTTCCTACAGAAGGCTTGTGAACACGATAGGTCTTGTCGTGATCGCGGCTCTGTTTTTGGTTACGAGGATGCGTTATACAACGGATCTGTCACCATGGGATTTTTCCGAGTATAACGGCGCAGTTGCCATGGTTGAAGGAAACTATGCCGAGAATCTGGATCTTATAGATAGTGCCAAGTCTAATCCCGCACAGTATCTCTATTCATTGATCCTGTCGGTCGTATTTCGTGTCGTCGAACCCGGTGCGGGTCCGATACTGTGGGTCAATGCATTCTTTATCCTGTTATGCGGATTTCTTATCTATAAGATAGTAAAGACGTTCACTAATTCACTGTGTGGTCTGTTTGCCGCATTCCTGTGCGCATTCATTCCATCACAGACATTTGCGGTATATTCTTTCTCGTCGGAACCCATGGTTGCGTCGGTATTCCTGGGTGCGGCTCTTACTCTTATCTCGCTGTATTCATTTAACAAGCGAAGGAGAGAGCGACTTGAGACCGGAGATGCCGACAAGAAAGATATAGCCGGTATCATCTATACGATACTGGGAAGTATACTGATCGGAATCCTTCTGTCTGTGGAACCGTTCATGGTCATTCCCGTTGCCCTGATGGTCGCTTTTGCATATCTTACACGTAAGGAAAAAGCACTGTCCATGCTCGTTGCATTTGCGGCAGGTATACTTGTGTTTGTACTCCTGTGCTTTGTAAAGAGTTCTCATATGGAAGTTGATTTCGGAGAGGTTGTCACTTCAGAGATCTCCGCATTTGATCCCACAACCGATTATAATTCGGGCGATGTTTATGAATTCGGTGAAGTGTACCATGCATTTAACATGGACCTGTCTTCAACGGATCATAATATACTTGAAAACTACATGTTCATATCAGGTCCCGACGGAAGCGGTGCATATACGGATATGAGCGCATCCTGGGTTGTTGTGCTCAATCAGATAATGTATATGTTCATACTGATGATGACCATTTCATGTATGATCTTGGCCGTCAAGGAGCAGAAGGATTATGTCGTTACCATCAGCATGCTCATTGTCGGAGCTGTTGTCATGCTGTTGTTCCAGCAGAATCGTGACAGTCAGAAGTTCCTTGTGATATCCGTGTTCATCATTGCAACAGCAACAGGTATTCATTATCTGTATCTCGATCATCATCCGGAACTTAAGGTGAGTATCAATGCGCTTGATGCCCTTGAGAAGACCGGAAGAAAAGAGATCGCGGCTGCTACAAGGTCGAACCTTAAGAATGCGGCACGTATGAGTGAGGATGAGTTTGTAAGACGTGCCAAAGCACTTATATTTGTCGGGAACGACGAAGAGCTGTATCGCCAGATCAAAGAGGAAGAACAGCAGAATTCCCAGAACCATGAACCGAGAGCCGGCATCGTTGAAGATGCATTTGATGATTATGATGAGGACTTCTTCCTTGATAATGAAGATGATGTCGATGATTCTCAGGTAAGAGTTACAACAGTTGCGCCTTCAGGTATCAGGGAGACTGTGGGCGGTAATGCATATGAACCTAACGCCGAGATGCATGAGAGTGCATCGGCTGCGCTCGAAAATCCCGATATTCCTGCATGGAAGCGTCCCGAGAAGTTCGGTGACGAAGTCATGTTCGATGAAGATGATGTCGAACTCGGCAAAGCTCATTCATCATTCGAAGGAAGAGATGCTCTTGAAGCCAATGCCGGTGTGACTACGAACGAACCTGCGCCTGCAGTTGAGAAGGTTAAGCGCGGCAAGAAAGAAAAGAAGGAAAAAGAAAAGAAAGAAAAGTTAAGAAAGACCGATAAAGCAGCGGCAAAGGCTGAACAGACGGCACAGACAACTGTTTCGTCCGAAGGCAGAGCCGTAAGACGTATCAAATCCGTCGGTGCAAACGGTGCCGGCGTGGTACAGACTGTAAGTGTTGCCAAATCTGCCGCAGCACCTGTTAAGCAGCCTGTAAAGAGCGAAGAAGAGGTTAAACCTTCGGAGCCTATCCCTAATCCGCTTCCCGTACCGAAGAAGAAGGGGCATAAACCGATCGATTTCAAGGAAGACGTAAAAGTAGCCGACGATGATGATTGGGATTATGATTACGACGTGGATGTGGATGATGATTGGGATTTTGAATAAAACCTTGCATATGTGCGTGCAATTTAATATAATCTAATGAGCGCTTAAAGGGTAGGGTTACTTAAGGACGCTCGCCCATTACTGAAGGAGACTCGCGCAATCCTGAAGGACGCTCGCCCATGAGGATCCTGCTTCGCAGGATAGGGGGCTCGCGGTGTAGACAGACCTCTTCCCAATTCACTTCGTGAATCGGGCCCCTTCTATCTACATATGCTTCCGTGGCTCAGCTGGTAGAGCAACGCATTCGTAATGCGTAGGTCGCCGGTTCGAATCCGGCCGGGAGCTTTGGACATCGCAATTGCGATGTCCCTTATTTTATCATCGGCTAGTTTATAAGGAGATAACGATGGCACAGTTATGGGGTGGAAGGTTTACAAAAGAGACCGATAAGAAGGCGTATGATTTTAATGCGTCGATAGGTTTTGACAAGAGACTCTTCCATGACGATATCGAAGGGTCCAAGGCTCATGTTATGATGCTTGCAAAGTGCGGCATTATAACGGATGAAGAGAAGGATTCGATCATATCCGGACTTGATGGGATCAAGGCTGATGTGGATTCGGGTAAGCTCTCTATCACTTCCGAATATGAGGATGTTCACAGCTTTGTAGAGGCTAATCTTATCGACAGGATCGGAGATGCAGGCAAGAAAATGCATACCGGCAGGAGCAGGAACGACCAGGTTGCTCTTGATATGAGACTGTATTGCAGACGCAATATTTCCGAGATGAGGCTTCGTATCAAAAAGCTTCTCGAATGCCTTCTTAATGTCATAGAGAATAATACCGACACATACATGCCCGGTTTTACACATCTTCAAAAGGCTCAGCCCGTGACATTGGCTCATCATTTTGCCGCTTATTTTGAGATGTTTAAAAGAGATTACGGGAGGCTGTGTGATATATTCGACAGAATGAATTACTGTCCGCTGGGTGCAGGAGCACTTGCCGGTACCACGTATCCTCTTGACAGGGATATGGTCGCAAAAGAGCTCGGGTTTACCGCACCTACCGCAAACTCAATGGATTCCGTATCCGACAGGGATTACCTTATCGAGTATCTGTCCGCGCTGTCGATCATCATGATGCATCTGTCGAGATTTTGCGAAGAGATCATCATATGGAACAGCAATGAATACAGGTTTGTTAACATAGATGACGCATTCTCGACCGGATCGAGCATAATGCCGCAGAAGAAGAACCCTGATATCGCCGAACTTACGCGGGGCAAGACGGGAAGGGTATATGGGGCGCTCATGTCACTTCTTACAACTATGAAGGGCCTTCCGCTTGCATACAATAAGGACATGCAGGAGGATAAGGAAGTCGCTTTTGATGCGATGGATACGGCCGGAGACTGCCTTGATCTGTTTACGGCTATGGTCGCCACCCTTACTTTTAACAAAGATATTATGGCCGAATCAGCCCAGAAAGGCTTTACTAACGCTACGGATGCAGCTGACTATCTGGTCGGTAAGGGTGTGCCGTTTAGAGATGCACATGGAATTATCGGGCAGATTGTGATATACTGTGACACAAATTCAAAATCTATTGAAGATTGTACTCTTGATGAGCTTCAGAAGATCAGCTTATATTTTGATAATGATATATATGATGCGATCAGCCTGAAGACGTGTGTTGACAAGAGACTTACAAAAGGCGGACCGGCAGAGACGGTGATGAGAGAATATATAGCGTCTGCCCGTGATTTTGTAGGTAAGATTTGAAGGAGGAATACTATGAGTGAAAAATTACGTGTCGGAATCCTTGGCGGAACCGGAATGGTCGGACAGAGATTCATCTCTCTTCTCGAAAACCATCCCTGGTTTGAAGTGACCGTTATTGCCGCAAGCCCCAGAAGTGCCGGCAAGAAGTATATTGATGCTGTGGGCGACAGATGGAAGATGACCACACCGATGCCTGAAGCGGTAAAAAATATAGTCGTAATGAACGTAAATGAAGTTGACAAGGTTGCCGCACAGGTTGATTTTGTATTCTCAGCCGTTGATATGACAAAGGACGAGATCCGTGCGATAGAAGAGCAGTATGCAAAGGCTGAAACTCCTGTCGTATCAAATAACAGTGCTCATCGCTGGACCGACGATGTTCCGATGGTCGTTCCCGAGATCAATGCTGACCATATTGAGATAATCAATAAACAGAGAGAACGTCTCGGAACAAAGAGAGGTTTTATCGCAGTTAAGCCCAATTGTTCGATCCAGAGCTATACGCCTGCTCTTGCAGCATGGGCAGAATTTGAGCCGTATGAAGTTGTTGCATCTACATATCAGGCAATATCCGGTGCCGGCAAGACATTTAAGGACTGGCCCGAGATGGTGGAAAATGTTATCCCGTATATAGGCGGAGAGGAAGAAAAATCCGAGCAGGAGCCGCTTCGTATATTCGGTCACATTGAAGGCAATAAGATCGTCAAGGCCAATGAACCCGTCATCACATGTCAGTGTATCAGGATCCCTGTTCTTAACGGTCATACTGCAAGCGTATTTGTTAAGTTCCGCAAGAAGCCTACCAAGGAACAGCTTATCGAGAAGCTTGTAAACTACAGCGGAGAGCCGCAGAAGCTCGGTCTTCCTTCGGCACCGAAGCAGTTTATCAGATACATGGAAGAAGACAACAGACCTCAGGTTAAGCTTGACGTTGATTACGAGAACGGAATGGGAATCTCGATCGGACGCCTTCGTGAGGATACCGTATATGATTATAAGTTCGTAGGACTGTCACACAACACCGTAAGAGGTGCTGCCGGCGGAGCCGTATTGTGTGCGGAACTGCTTAAAGCAAAGGGTTTTATAGATAGGAAGTAAGATCTTTGGAAGACTTAAAGTATCAGGTTGATCTGCTTACAGCGCTTAATGAAAGACTGATGAACAGTGAAAAGATGTACCGGCACATAGCTGAATGTTCCGGTACGCTTTTCATGTATTTTGATTACAGATCCCAGCCTGCCAAGGTCGATCTTGTAGGTCCATGGGATGATAAGGTCGGTGAAAAGATCGCCAATCATCCTTATGACGAGTCTTATATGCTCAATCTCCTGTATGAAGAAGATCAGGATCTGTTCAGGATCCACATGCTTGAGATCGAAAGAGAAGGTCTGGAGACGGATTCGATCGAGGTAAGAAGCCGTAACAAAAGGTACTGGCTCAACTGTTTTGCCAATGTGACCTATGATGATGAAGGCAAGCCTACAGAGAAGATCATTTCGATAAAAGACATCACCAAGATCAAGATGAATTCGGAAGAGCTTGAGTATCTTGCTTTTTATGATTCCCTTACCGGTGTATACAACAGAAATTATTTCGTTCGCAAATTCCGCGATATGTGTGAAAAAGCTGACAGCGAAGAGACCAGCGTTGAGATCATGTTCGTGGATATCGATGATTTCAAGAAGATCAATGATTCCATAGGGCTCTTGTTCGGTGACGAGCTCGTTCAGGAGTTCGGTCAGTATCTGAAGGATTTTAACAGTGAAGATGTGATCGTCGGAAGGTTCGGAAGTGATGTGTTTGTCGTGGCTGTATATAATCCGTGCGGTCAGAGAAGCTGTGATGTCATCTACCGCAAGATAATGGAGCGACTGCGTCATCCTTTTACACTTACGAACAAGACAGAGCTCATGTTCACCGTATCGTGCGGTGTTGCCGAATATCCCGATGCGGGAAGAACTGCTCTTGAAGTAGTAAAGAATGCGGAGATCGTTCTGTACAAGGCCAAGGAACGCGGCAAGAACGGTATCCAGTATTTTGAACTTGATATACTGAACAAATTCATCAAAAACGTTTCCGTTGAAAAACAGCTTAAAGAAGCGATCGAGACGGAAGGTTTCCAGCTCTATTATCAGCCGCAGTATTTTGCGGCAGACGGAAAACTCCGCGGCGCCGAGGCGCTTCTTCGCTGGCCCGATCCCGACGGTGAAGGCTTTATCACATCGCCGTCCGAGTTCATTCCCATCGCCGAAAAGAACGGAGCCATCATACCTATCGGTAATTTTGTATTAAAGGAAGCGCTCAGAACGATGAGCGACTGGCGCAATAAGTACCATATTCCGATGATACTGTCCATCAATATATCTGCTGTTTCTCTTGAAAAAGAGAACTTCGTTGACAGTCTGGCTCACACCGTCAATATGTACGGTGTCAATCCCGAATCTGTCGAGATCGAGATCACGGAATCCGTGTTTATCAACAATTTTGAAGATGTTATCGATAAGATCAAGACTATAAGAGGCCTCGGAATGAGAGTCAGTCTTGACGATTTCGGGACCGGTTATTCATCACTGTCATATCTGAAACAGCTTCCGATAGATACTATCAAGATCGACAGGTCATTTATCGAGACCGCACTTAAGGACGACAGTTCCGGCATCATATACGAGAGCGTTATCAAGATGTCACAGAAGCTTGGATTTGAGACGGTTGCCGAAGGCGTTGAGACGAAAGAACAGTTCAATTACCTCCGCGAGAGAGGAATCGATATCATACAGGGATACCTGCTCGGCAAACCCGTAAGCAAGGTTGAATTCGAAAAGATCCTGATCAGGCAGATACCATAGGATACGGGTGATATATGTACCGCGAACAGGATTTACGTTTCTTACAGGATATTTATGACAGGCAGTCAAACGATATAGCACTTCTCTATGGCCGGCGTTCATGCGGGCTTTCCGACATCATAACTGATTTTGTACGTGGTAAGCACTGCCTGTATTACAGAGCCGGTTCGGTTCGGGACACTACTCAGAAAGAACTGTTTGCAGGCGAGATCTACGATCAGACCAGATCACTTATTTTTCCCGGTGAAGATTATGAGAAGATGATGACCACCTATATCAATGAATTGGGTGATGAAAAGGTTGTTATCATATTTGATGATTTTCAGTACCTTGTAAGAGATAATCACACGCTTATCAATCTGTTATCCAATATACTGTATAAAGGATGCAGACCCGGTTCAGCATTGTTCCTTCTGGCTTCGGATGATATACGGTGGGTAGAAAATGACATGATCCGCCTTGTGGGTCGAAGATCTTCGGAAATATCGGGCGTTATCAAGGTTAATGAAATAGCCCCGGCAGAGTTTATGCGGCTTTTCCCCAAAATACCGGCAGCCGAAGCAATCTCGGTATATTCATTTCTCGGAGGAAAGGGTGCGCTCTATAATGATCTGACGGGAAAGACGACCGTTAAAGATGTGGTAACAGATTACCTTCGAAGATGGTCGGATATATACTTTGACTCTAACAGCTTTTTACCGAAGGATATAAGGGAGCCTTCCGTATATAATTCAATACTTGTCTATCTGGCATCCGGCGTTAACAAACTCAATGATATTCATAAAAAGATGGGGATAGACCGGGCCAAGCTGTCTGTATATCTCAAGACACTCTGCCAGTATCAGATAGTGGAAAAGGCGGCAACATCGATCTATGTGATAAATGACAGAACGATACTGTTCTATTACAGATTCGTGTTCTGCCATATTTCATCATTGTCATTGCTCGGACCGGAGAGATTCTACAAAAAATACATCGAAAAGAACATATCGGTATTTGCCGAGGAAGTGTATCCCCTGTTTTGTATGGACCATGTTCGTATGCTCGCCGAAAAAGATATGCTCAGTTTCAAGATGGCAGGTGTGGAGAAGTATTATGACAAAGAAGGGGCTATCGATTTTATCATAACAGCGGCAGGCGGAAACATCATAGCGTGTACGTGCAGGCTCTCACAACCGGCCATGAATCACAATACATACGATATCGTTAAGGCTTCGATCAGAAAGAACAGGCTCGAGTGCGAGAATATCTGGCTGTTTTCGGAACCGGGCTTTGACCAGAAGCTGACAAGCATGTCTAAAACCACGGAAGGACTGTATCTGATCGATACAAACGCTTTTAAAGGCTTCGTTGACACAAGCGGTTTATGATGATAAATTATTAAAGTATTTTTAATGCCTTTATGGGAGGATGAGATTATGAAGAAATCAGTGATCGTGTTACTTGCAGTTACAATGATGATCTGTTTATCGGCATGCGGCGGCGCTTCATCACAGAAGCTCGTAATGGCTACAAACGCTGCATTCCCTCCGTATGAATCGGTTGACGGAAGTGAGATCATCGGTATAGATCCCGAGATCGCAAAGCTTATAGCTGATGATCTCGGCCGTGAACTTGTTATTGAAGATATGGCGTTTGACTCCATAATCGCCGCTGTTCAGAGCGGAAAGGCTGACATTGCGATGGCCGGCCTTACTGTAACGGAAGACAGAAAGCAGAACATCAATTTCTCGGATCCGTATACCGAAGCAGCACAGGTTATTGTGGTCAAGAAGGACTCAACAGTTACATGCCCGGATGACCTTGAAGGAAAGACGATCGGTGTACAGATCGGAACAACAGGCGATATCTATGCAGGCGATATTGCTGATGCGGTCATCGAACGTTATTCCAAGTATTTTGAAGCAATCAACGCTCTTAATCAGGACAAGATCGATGCAGTCATTGTCGACAGGGAACCTGCCAAGGTATTTGTTAACGACAGCGATGAACTTAAAATGATCGACGAAGAATTCACTCTTGAAGAGTATGCGATCGGTGTTGCCAAAGAGAATACCGAGCTTCTGGATCAGATCAATGCATCACTTAAGAAGCTCCAAGATTCCGGCAAGATCGATGAGATCATCAATAAATATATCAAAGCCGAATAATAATGAGTCTTAAAGAGAACCTGTATCTCAATTTTATAAAAGATGACAGGTATATGTACCTGTTATCGGGACTTCGCAATACATTACTCATCACGATCGTTGCGGTCGTGGTGGGTATTTTGCTGGGGTTTTTTCTTGCATATATCAGGACTACGCATGATCGGACCGGGAAGTGGAAGATAGCCAATATCATTGCGCAGCTTTATATCACGGTCATTCGCGGAACACCCATGGTGCTGCAGCTCCTGATAGTATATTTTGTTATATTTGCTTCCGTTAACGTCCCCAAGATCATCGTGGCATTTATCGCATTCGGGCTTAATTCCGGAGCATATGTTGCCGAGATCATAAGGGCCGGCATCATGTCCATCGATAAAGGCCAGTTCGAAGCAGGATTTTCTCTCGGCTTTTCATATACCCAGACGATGCTTTACTTCATATTGCCGCAGGCTATCAAAAATGTACTGCCTGCTCTCGGTAACGAGATGATAGTGCTCCTTAAGGAGACATCGGTTGCGGGCTATATCGCTATGGATGACCTTACGAGAGGTGCAGACATAATAAGGAGCCAGACATATTCGGCATTTATGCCGCTTCTTATGGCTGCGGCCATTTATCTTTTCTTCGTAATGATCTTCGACAGTCTGGTCAAGAAGCTTGAAAGGAGTCTTAAGAGCAGTGAACACTGAAAACAAAAGGCCCCTTATTGAGGTCAAGCACCTTGGCAAGGTGTTTACACGCGGTAAATACGTAAAAGAAGAGGTTTTATCGGATATTAACGTCAATTTTTATGAAGGTGACGTTGCGTTTATAGTCGGACCCTCAGGTGCCGGAAAGAGTACTTTTCTTCGCTGCCTAAACCGCCTGGAGAGGGCAACAACAGGTGAGATCTATTTCGAAGGCGACAATATACTTGATGATAAGATCGATATCGACAAGCACAGGCAGAAGATGGGGATGGTGTTCCAACAGTTCAACCTGTTCCCTCATCTTAGCGTAATGGGAAATCTTACGATAGGCCCGATGAAGCTTCAGGGCATTTCCGAAGAAGAAGCAAGAGAGCGTGCGATCAATCTCCTTCGAAGGGTTAAGCTTGAAGATCGCGCCGATTCATATCCCAATCAGCTTTCGGGCGGCCAGAAGCAGAGAATAGCAATTGCAAGGTCGCTTTGCATGGAGCCCGATGTAATGCTCTTTGACGAGCCTACAAGTGCTCTTGATCCTGAGATGGTCGGTGAAGTGCTTGAAGTTATGCGCGAACTTGCCGAGGATAAGATGACAATGATCGTTGTCACTCATGAAATGGCGTTTGCAAGAGAGGTCGCAAACAGGATACTGTTCATGGCTGACAAGCAGATACTTGAGGAAAACGATCCCGTGAATTTCTTTGAGAATCCGCAGAACGAACGTCTTAAGGCGTTCCTGGAGAAGATGATCTAGGCAGATAGGAGGGGCCCGTTTGCCCAAAAGTGTATTCATCGCCGAAAAGCCCAGTGTGGCGAAGCAGTTTGCCGAGGCTTTGAGGCTGCAGACAAAATCATATGACGGATATCTTGAATCCGAGAACTGTATCATCACCTGGTGTGTGGGACATCTTGTTACGATGAGCTACCCCGATGCATACGACAGTAAATACAAGAAGTGGAGCTTTGCTACACTTCCTTTTTTACCTTCCGAGTTCAAATATGAGGTGATCAAGGCATCTGAGAAGCAGTTTAGGACGGTGAGCCGCCTGCTTACAAGAGAAGATGTTGAAACCATATATGTATGCACCGACTCGGGAAGGGAAGGAGAATACATATACAGACTTGTTGCCACACAGGCCCATGTTTCCGGAAAAGTACAGAAACGTGTATGGATAGATTCCCAGACCGAAGAAGCCATCAGGACCGGTATCAAAGAGGCCAAGGACATTTCGGAATATGATAATATCGCCGACAGCGCCTATCTTCGTGCCAAGGAAGACTATCTCATGGGTATCAATTTTTCCAGAGCGCTCACTCTTAAATACGGCGATTCCATCGCGGGATTTCTCGGTGAAAAATACAGCGTTGTCGCTGTCGGACGTGTAATGACATGTGTACTCGGGATGGTAGTCAGAAGAGAAAGAGAGATACGATCTTTTGAAAAAACGCCTTTCTACCGTATATTTGCAGACTGTGTCCTTATGGATGCAAATATAAAAGCAGACTGGAAAGCCGTTGAATCAAGCCGTTATTATATGTCCCCCAAGCTTTATAAGGATAACGGATTCCTTGCAAAAAGCGATGCCGAGGAACTGGTCGGCACCATAAGTACTTCAGCATCAGGATCCGGAACAATAAAGAGTGTAGAGAAAAAGAAAGAGACGAAGAATCCTCCCTTTCTTTATAACCTGACGGAACTTTCCGCGGACTGTTCCAAGTTTTTCAAGATCAGTCCCGCAGATACATTAAACGTGGCACAGGAACTCTATGAGAAAAAGCTGACAACATATCCGCGTACGAATGCAAGGGTGCTGTCCACCGCCGTTGCAAAAGAGATACATAAGAACATTTCAGGGCTGACAAGGTATGACAAAGTATCCGACATAGCTAAGAATGTAATGGATAACAGGATGTATGAAGGCATAGCAAAGACCAGATACGTCAACGATAAGCTCATAGAGGATCATTATGCCATAATCCCCACAGGGCAGGGCTTTGATGCGCTCAGGACCCTTTCCGATACTTCCGCAAAGATATATGAACTGATAGTCAGAAGATTCCTTGCGATCTTTTATCCCGCCGCGGTATTTCAGAATGTAAAGCTTGAGATAGATATTGGCGGTGAGAGCTTCTTTTCAAGGTTTAAGGTTCCGGAAAAAGAAGGCTTTCTTGCCATGAACAAGCCTTCATACTGGGTCGATAAGAAGAAAGAGGCCGAAAAAAACGATGATCAGGACGAAAAGGACGATAAGGAAGATGAAGAAGTAACCGTTGATCATGCTTTTTTCGATAAGATCAAGAATGTAAAAAAAGGAAGCAGCGTAGAAGTATCCGGATTTAACATCAAGGAAGGCGAGACAAGCCCGCCGAAGCGTTACACATCCGGTACGATGATGCTTGCAATGGAAAATGCGGGACAGCTCATCGAAGACGAAGAACTTCGCGCCCAGATAAAAGGAAGCGGTATAGGAACAAGTGCCACGAGAGCAGGGATACTTGAAAAGCTCGTTAAGATCAAATACCTTAGCATGAACAAGAAGACTCAGGTCATCACTCCGGCGCAGCTCGGTGAGATGGTATATGATGTTGTGGATCTGTCGATCAAAGCTCTTCTTGATCCGAAACTTACCGCAAGCTGGGAAAAGGGCCTTACAATGGTAGCCGAAGGTGAGATAAAGGCCGAAGAATACATGACAAAGCTCAACGATTATGTGGGGCGGCGTACCGAATACGTCCGAAAGCTGACCAATCAGTCCAGCCTTAAACAGATGTTTAACGAATCGGCAAAGTATTACACCACAAGTAAAAAGACGTCAAAAAAAAGCAAATAGATATGGATTTTTTCACATGATTGTGAGAAAATATATAAGGTTTTCATTATATTCTGAAAGGAGTTTTTCGCATGATCTATTCAAAAGAAGTTGAAGAAATGTGCACGGTTAAACAGGGCGTTCATCATGGCTGTGCTCCGATACCCGAAGAAGCTAAATGGGTAAAGGCAAAAGAAGTAAAGGATATTTCCGCATACACGCACGGCGTTGGCTGGTGTGCTCCTCAGCAGGGTGCCTGCAAGCTTTCACTCAATGTTAAGGACGGAATAATTCAGGAGGCTCTTGTTGAGACTCTCGGATGTTCGGGAATGACACATTCGGCAGCTATGGCTGCAGAGATCCTTCCCGGTCTTACTATCCTGGAAGCACTTAACACCGACCTTGTATGTGATGCGATAAATACAGCGATGAGAGAGCTGTTCCTCCAGATCGTATATGGCCGCAGCCAGTCTGCATTTTCAGAAGAAGGTCTTCCTATCGGAGCAGGTCTTGAGGATCTCGGTAAGGGACTTCGTACAATGACAGGAACAACATACGGTACACTTAAGAAGGGACCCAGATATCTCGAACTCACAGAAGGTTATATAACGGCTGTAGCACTTGACGAAGAAGATCAGATCATCGGATATAAATACGTTAACTTCGGCAGGATGATGGATTTCATCAAAGGCGGAGAGGATCCTAAGGTTGCTCTTGAAAAGGCTAGCGGACAGTATGGCCGTGTAGCTGATGCAGTGAAACTTATCGATCCCAGAACTGACAAAGAAGTAAAGTAAGGTAAGGAGGAAAAGGAAATGGCATTATTTGAATCATATGAGAGAAGAGAGCCCCAGATCCTTGCTAAGCTCAAAGAATACGGGATCTCATCCATAGAAGAATGTAAGGATATCTGTGAGAAGGCAGGTATCGATGTATATCATCTTATCGAAGGCATTCAGCCTATCTGTTTCGAGAACGCTAAGTGGGCATACACCGTTGGTGCTGCCATAGCGATCAAGAAGAACTGCCGCAAGGCTTCTGAAGCTGCAGCAGCTATCGGTGAAGGCCTTCAGGCTTTCTGTATACCCGGATCTGTTGCCGATACACGTAAGGTCGGTCTCGGACACGGTAACCTTGGCAAGATGCTTCTGGAAGAGGATACGGAGTGTTTTGCATTCCTTGCAGGACATGAGTCATTCGCAGCAGCTGAAGGTGCAATCGGTATCGCAGAGAAGGCTAACAGAGTTCGTAAGACACCCCTTCGTGTTATCCTGAACGGTCTTGGTAAGGACGCAGCACAGGTTATCTCACGTATCAACGGATTCACATTTGTTGAAACAGAGTACGATCCTTATACGAACACTGTTAAGGAAGTATCAAGAAAGTGCTACAGCAAAGACGCTAATTCACCTCGTGCAAAGGTTAACTGCTACGGCGCTAACGATGTATGTGAAGGTGTTGCGATCATGTGGAAGGAGAACGTTGATGTATCCATAACAGGTAACTCAACGAACCCCACTCGTTTCCAGCATCCCGTAGCAGGTACATACAAGAAGGAAAGAGTCGAAGCCGGCAAGAAGTACTTCTCTGTTGCATCGGGCGGCGGTACGGGACGTACGCTTCATCCCGATAACATGGCAGCAGGTCCCGCTTCATACGGTATGACAGATACACTCGGACGTATGCATTCGGATGCTCAGTTCGCAGGATCTTCATCAGTTCCCGCTCACGTAGAGATGATGGGTCTTATCGGAGCAGGTAATAACCCGATGGTAGGTATGACTGTTTCAACGGCTGTTTCGATTGAAGAGGCTGCAGCAGCAGGAAAATTCTAATATAAACAATGAAATCAACACTAAAGAGAACTTGGGCGGAAATTGATCTTTCCGCCCTTGAATTTAATTACAGGAAGATAAGAGAACATATCGGAACGGGTGTAAAGTTCCTAGGTGTGGTAAAGGCTGATGCGTACGGCCACGGGGCTGTTATGGTCTCAAAGCGTCTGCAGGAACTCGGAGCTGACTATCTTGCGGTATCGAGTATTGATGAAGCGTTGGAACTTCGGTTTAACGGTATCACAATGCCGATACTGATACTGGGACATACTCCGAAGGAACAGGTAGACCGGCTTATATGCTTTAGTATCACGCAGGCAGTCACATGTGAAGCAAAAGCTCACGAGTACAGTGAGGAAGCGGTCAAGTGCGGCGGCACGCTTAAGATACATATCAAGGTCGATACAGGTATGTCCCGCCTAGGTTATATATGTGAAGGCGACTATTTTGAACACGGAGTGGACGGGATATGCGAAGCTATGTCGCTTCCCGGACTTGAGACCGAAGGGATTTTTACACATTTTGCGGTAGCCGATGAAAATGATGATGACAGCAAGGCATATACCGATCATCAGTTTAAGCTCTTTACCGATGTGATATCGACCGTGGAAAAGAAGAAGGGCTGTAAATTCAAGCTCAAACACTGTGCCAATACCGGTGCTACCGTTGATCTTCCTCAAACATATCTTGACATGGTACGTCCCGGACTATTGTTGTACGGCTATGGAGAGTATGCGGCAAAGCTTGGACTTAAGCCCGTTATGACGATGAAAACAACCGTTTCAACGATCAAGATATATCCTGAAGGAACAAAGATCAGTTACGGCGGATTATACACAACACCCCGGCAGACAAGGATGGGCGTTCTGCCGTACGGATATGCCGACGGCTTCATGCGCTGCCTTTCCAACAGATATTCGGTATCAACATCGGATGGCCCTGCAGAGGTACGCGGACGGATCTGCATGGATATGTGCATGATAGATCTGACCGACAAACCGAGGGTTAAGGTCGGAGATGAGATAGAGATATTCGGTCCGAACAATCCGATAGAGAAAATGGCTGATATGGCAGGCACGATACCGTATGAGATCGTTTGCATGGTCAGCAAGCGTGTTCACAGGCTTTACATCCGGAATGGTGAAATAGTCCACAGTGAACTTATAATCCTTGACAGATAACTGATTATTTGTTAATATACCCGAGTATGCCGCATAGTGAGGTTATAAGCGACAGTGTCCACCGAAGCTAGCGAGTAATGAAATAGGAGGTGCAGTATGTACGCTATTATTGCAACAGGCGGAAAACAGTATAAGGTTTCCGAAGGCGATACCATTAAGGTAGAAAAGCTTGATGTAGAAGCCGGAGATGCTGTTACGTTTGATGACGTTCTTGCAATAGGTGGCGACAAGCTCTTGGTAGGTGATGACGTTAAGTCTGCATCCGTAAAGGGAACCTGCGTTGAAAACGGCAGGGGCAAGAAGATCATCGTTTATCGTTATAAGAGAAAGAGCGGTTACCACAAGAAGAACGGTCACAGACAAGCATACACTCAGGTAAAGATCGATAAGATCAATGCGTAATATGCAGGTGTGAAATTGGTTACTGCAAAGATCGTAAAGGATTCTTCGGGATATGTGTCTTTTTCTTCAAAGGGACATGCCGGATACCGTAAAAAAGGTAAGGATATCGTATGTGCCGCAATTTCGGTTCTTACGATAAACACAGCCAATTCGATCATGGGACTTACAGATTCCAAGATTGATGTAGAATATGATGACGGATTCATATCGTGGAAGTTTATTGGGCCATGTGATGAAAAGGCAAGTCTTCTGATGGATGCCATGGTCATGGGGCTTAAGGATATCGAAGAAGATTACGATGATAAGTATCTTACAGTGTTAATAGAGGAGGCAGAAGATGATCAGGTTAGATCTTCAGTTATTTGCTCATAAAAAAGGAATGGGCTCCACCAAGAACGGAAGAGATTCCGAAGCAAAGAGACTTGGTGCCAAGAGAGCTGACGGACAGTTTGTAAAGGCCGGAAACATTCTTTACAGACAGCGCGGAACCAGGATTCACCCGGGCGTGAACGTTGGACGCGGCGGAGACGATACATTGTTCGCAACAGTTGACGGTGTTCTCCGTTTTGAAAGAAAGGGACGAGACAGGAAGGTTGCTTCCGTATATCCCGTAGAGCAGTAATTGTTATGGCCTTAAAGTTAATCTTTAAGGCCTTTATTTTTCATTGGTGGTTTTATGTTTGCAGACAGAGCCAGGATCTACATAAGGAGCGGCAAGGGCGGTGACGGGCACGTGTCTTTCAGGCGTGAAAAATACGTGGCAAACGGCGGTCCCGACGGCGGCGACGGCGGCAAGGGCGGTGACGTTATTGTCGAAGTCGATGACGGTATGAACATGCTCACAAACTACAGGCATGTCAGAAAATACTGTGCCGGAGACGGCGAGAACGGCGGAAAGCGTAACTGCAAAGGAAAGAGCGGCGACGATATAGTACTTCGCGTTCCTGCGGGAACGATATTCAAGGAAGCCGAAAGCGGAAAAGTCATAGTTGATATGTCCGGAGATAACAAAAGAGTAGTTCTCCTGTCAGGCGGTCTTGGCGGAAACGGCAATCAGCACTATGCAACGCCCCGGATGCAGGCACCCAAGTATGCTCAGCCGGGACAGCCGGCTATGGAGCTTACTGTTGATCTGGAACTTAAGGTCATAGCGGATGTCGGGCTTGTAGGGTATCCGAATGTGGGAAAATCAACCCTTCTGTCAGTGGTATCAAACGCCAGGCCGGAGATTGCAAACTATCATTTTACAACGATCAGTCCGCATCTCGGTGTAGTTGATCTTGACGGTGGAAAAGGATTTGTTATGGCCGATATTCCCGGGCTTATAGAAGGCGCATCGGAAGGTGTAGGTCTCGGACATGATTTTCTTCGTCATATCGAGAGGACAAAAGTTCTCGTTCATATGGTCGATGCTTCGGGATCCGAAGGAAGAGACCCGATAGAAGACGTTTATTCGATAAACAAAGAGCTTGAGAATTATGATAAAGATCTGGCACATCGCCCGATGGTGATTGCCGCGAACAAGATAGATGTTATCACTGAAGGCGACCCGGTAGCAAAGCTAAAGGCGGAATTTGAGCCTAAAGGGATTAAGGTCATCCCGATATCGGCAGCTACAAGGGCCGGGATAAGCGAGCTTATCGGAGAGGTAAGGCAGTTACTGTCGCAGTGTAAGGACCCCGATATAGTATTTGCAAGCGAATACACTCCGGTAAGAAGTGATGACAGCTCAAGTTATGAAGTATTCTATGACGAAAAGCTCAAAGTATACTGTGTTGAAGGCCCTAAGATCGAAAAGATGCTTGGATATACGAATCTTGATTCTGAAAAGGGATTCTCGTTCTTCCAGAAGTTCATGGAAGAGAACGGTATAAATGAACAGCTTAAGGCACTTGGCATCAATGAAGGTGATACGGTCAAGATATACGGTTGGGAGTTTGCATATTATGACTAGTAAGCAAAGAGCATATCTGAAAAAGATATCAAGTACATATGATCCGATTTTCCAGATCGGAAAAGGCAGTGTTACGCCTGAAATATGCAGTGCTGTAGATGAGGCACTTACCGCAAGGGAACTGATCAAGATAAATGTTCTTAAAAACTGCATGGATGATCCGAAGGCCGTTGCGCAGCTTCTTTCCGAAAGGACAAGATCGGATGTTGTGCATGTCATCGGAAGAAAGATCGTTCTTTTCAGGCAAAACAGTAAAAAAGAAGACAGGAAGATAATCATCCCCGGGGATTGATAACATGGATAACGCGCGTTACAAAAAGAAGACCGGCATACTCGGCGGTACGTTCAATCCTATCCATATAGGTCATTTGATGCTTGCAGAGAATGCGCTTGAGTATTGCGGACTTGATGAAGTACTGATCATGCCCAGCGGATGTTCGTATTTTAAAGACCAAAGGAGCGTTGCTGATCCCGTTCACAGGCTGAAAATGGCTGAACTTGCGATATCGGATAATGATAAGTTTGTGATCTCTCCGATCGAAGTAGAACGCGGCGGTTTTACATACACGTATGAAACTCTTGAAATACTTTGCAGAGAAACCCCAAACACTCGTTATTATTATATAATCGGTGCCGATACACTGTTTTCGATGGAAACATGGAAGAAACCGGACGTTATTTTTTCCAAATGCACGGTTGTATGTGCAAAAAGAAACGGCGTGGATGATAAGGCGCTGTTAAAAAAAGCAGAAGAACTGAAAGAAAAGTATGACGCCGAAGTCATCATAATGGATACTCCCGAGATTCCCGTGTCATCAACCGTTGTACGGGAAATGATGAAAAAAGGGATGTCTTGCAGGTATTATCTTGATGATAAGGTAATTAAGTATATTAAAGATAACGGGTTATATTTAAATTTAACGGATTAAAAAATGGGAACGATCGTTATTGACGAAAAATATGATAAATGGCGTAAAATGCTTAAGGAAGACATCAGCAGGAAACGTTACCTTCATTCCATCGGTGTCAGCAACACGGCGGCATGCCTTGCCATGAGATACGGGTGTGATATTTGGAAAGCTTATATAGCAGGTCTTCTGCATGACTGTGCCAAAGGTCTTGGCGCCGAAGAGATGATCCGGGTTGTACAAGAAGCTGATATTGAGCTTACCAAAGTAGAAAAGAGTAATCCCGAGCTTCTTCATGCCAAGGCAGGTAGCGTATTGGCACGCGATAAATACGAAATAAAAGACGAGGATATACTCGAAGCGATAAAGTATCATACGACCGGAAGACCATCCATGACACTTCTTGAGAAGATAATCTTTACGGCTGATTATATTGAACCTAACCGTTCAGGTATACCTGATCTTGACGGTATCAGACGGATTGCTTTTACTGATATAGATAATTCGATCGTTCTTATATGTAAGGCTTCGATCGATTATCTGAAGCAAAAGAACAGGGTCATAGATGTTACAACGGTAGATACATACGAATACTACAGAAATCTCGGAAAGGAAGAATGATATATGTCATTATCAGCCGATGCGGAAAAGATAATAGAGACCGGAGTTGCTGCACTGTCCGATAAGAAGGCAGAGAACATCAGGATCATAGATATCTCGGAGATAAGCGTGATCGCGGATGCTCTTGTAATTGCAAGCGGCAATAACAAAAAACAGATCCAGGCCATGAGTGATGAGGCTGATGACAGGCTCGCCGGAAACGGTTATGAGCATTATTGTATCGAAGGATACGATAACGCAAACTGGGTGCTGATCGGATACAACGATGTCATATTTCACCTGTTTGACAAAGAAAGCCGGGAATTCTACGATCTTGAACGACTATACAGAGACGGAAAACTTATTGAAGCTTAAAAGAGCAGAGCGCTATGCAGCAAAAGCTGATAGCGCTCTTAATATATTGAGGGGCGAATGAAAGGAGACAATATGAAGTGACCTCCAGATTGTAGAAACGTGGATTTACCTGTAAACTGTTGATTGTCAACATCAATGGTAACAGGGATTACCGCATACAATAGGAGGCCACATATGAATACTATAGTTTATCTTGGAATGGA
>JAGAFR010000072.1 GCA_017612555.1 Lachnospiraceae bacterium
CCGCATTCTCGTTCATAAAAAAGACGACAATCGGAGAACGAAAGGGAAAAGACTCGAGATATTCTTTCGTTTCGTGGGCAAGATCGACATCAGGCGCAGGAACTAACCTGCGCCGCCCCAAAACAAGCAAAACAATGCGGACTACTTTTCAAGGTGCAACGGACGTTATCTTCCCATTTTTGATCTGCATATAAATAGGGTCGCCGGTATCCGTGTCGCCGAATATGCTTTCTATACTGAACATGTATAGGAAGGATGCGTTTTCGAAGCGGCTGTCTTCCATCTTCATTCCGTTTTTCCATGTGATCTCGGTAAGGGGTATCAGATCATCATCTTCTTTATCACTTTCAGGATCAAATACGTAAAACAGGAACTTGATCTTGTCGCCGTTTTTTAATTTGCTTACGTCTCTTCCGCTGTGTCCGCTTTCTTCATCGGTACCATCGTATGCTCCAAGTATGCTGTAGTCTTCTTTTGAATAATCATATACCGCCTTCAGGTATTTTTCTTCTCCGTTTAAGAGTATCGGTATCGTATACAGATTGTATTTTTCGTTCTCTTCGGTAAGTTCCGCATAGACATACTCGCCGCCTATCGTCATCCAGTACCCGTCAAACTGCTCGGTGAATTCTCCTTTGTCAAAATCACATGACAGGGAATTGTCGGAACCAAGATACACGTAGTTGCCGCTATCGGGTTCTTCATAAAAGAGCATAAAATCAACGGCTGAAACATAGTCAAGACCTGATGTGATCTTCAGCCGGTAGCGTTTGTCATTACCCTGTTTCTGAGTGAACTTAAGATTATAATCATCCTTCTTCACCGGCGAGAGATTGCTTATTGTTTCATAATAGTCTTCCGGTATTTCTTCATCGTAATCCGAGGCGATACTGTGTTCTCCGTTAAAGTAGCTGTCATATTTACCTTCTGATGGGGTTTTCTTTGCATAAGCTTCCTGCCAGGCCTGTTCCCACTCTTTTGAATCCCAGTTGCCTTCCAGTATGCTTATATATTCAAGAAATGCGGTATTATCCGAGCAGGCCTTATAGCTCTCTATCTCATATTCATCCGTATCGTTCGGGTAGAATACGGACAGTCCGTTGGAGCCTGATCTCATGCTGCCATGCACATTATATTTGACTGCGTCACTAAGCGCTTTTTTAACGCTTTCCGCATTTTCATTGAGAACGCTGTCCGTATTGCTGACAAGATCACCGAGATCGATGAGATTGGAATAACCCTGAGATTGGGAGTTGCTTCCGTAGCTTTCCGCCTTTGATGCTCCCTGGGAGACGGTTCGAAGGTCTGTCGTATTCGATGTGCACAGTACAAGCTCTCCGGAAAGGTTTTTGTAAGCAGATGACAGCGCAGGGATCTTTGTCAGATCCGTAACCGACAGAGTTATCATATCGTCACTACCCCAGTCCCTGCATTTTTCCTGGTAACAGTCTGCAATGCGTTTTCCGAGTTCAAGTCCGTCCATTGACGGATCGCTCTTTAAGTAACTTAATAACCCGGAATAGTCCCAGCTGGTGCCCGGGACATTCTCCTGCGATGCTACCATATAGTGTCCGTATCCATGCAGCATTTCCGCTGTTTCAAGAGATGCCATCAGACATGCGTCAAACCCTACTACCTCAAGCGGAACATCTGCTCCGGTAACAGCACTTTTGATCTCGGGAAGAGTGAGACAATCATCATCAAACAATTCATCATAGCATACTCCTCCTGTAGATCCGCCGCCGTGATCCCAAAGTATCAGCATGTATCTGTCTGCCGGGTATTCTTTTGCGGACCAGGTGATAAAATCAGACAGGGTCTCGGGATCGCCCATCGATGCCAGAGGCTGCGTCTTTTCAAGCGTAATGGATTCTCCATCTATCTTGTAATAACCAAGACTCTTCGGATCTATATCCGTAGCATCGCCATAGTATTCGGAGTATTCTTTCAGATGCCATTCTTTGGCTCCTCCGGTCTCAACAAGAAAATTGACTTTATCCGAACTGTCTGTTTCCAGGACTTCAACAAGGCTGTCAGTTGCATGGGAACTTTCCGTTTCAAGATCCGAACCGCACAGATAGAACATTACCGTCCATGATTCAAAATTTCCGTCTGCCGCTTCATATGAAACCTGATCTTCATTTATATATTCGGTTTCATCATCATATTCATCGTAGTATTCATCATCATCTTCTTCGATGAGCTGTGTTTCTTCCGAGACTGTTTCGTCCGTTTCCGAATCATCATCGCTGTATGCAAAATTAATGAGCAGGACCAGCAAAACGACAGCAATAACGATGCCTGCCAGTATCGAAAGAATAATTGTAAGTGCGACATTTGATTTTTTCTTCATGAACTATCCTTTCCTCAAGAGATAAGATGCGTCCCCTTGCCTTTGTGTATCATTTATTATAGGATAAAACAGAAGAATGAGTAACGCAACACTAATGAAGGCTGTTAAGGCCGTTAATTTCATATCGGGAGAAGCGGTATCGGGACAGAAGCTCATGCGTCACCGGGCGGCGATGGAGCGCGCGGGCAGGATCGCACCGAAAGGCGATGTGGAGGTGAGCGAGTTTGCGGCAGGTAACATCGCATGTGAGGCGATACGACCCGAGTATGCGCACAATCCGGGATACGCGATATTGTATGTTCATGGCGGAGGCTATGTTTGCGGAGGTCTGTCATATGCAGGGATACTTGCGTCAAAAATGGCAGTATCCACCGGATTTACGACGTACACATTTGATTACAGGCTTGCACCGGAACATCCGTATCCTTCTGCTCTTGAAGATGCGATCGCAGTCTGGGATCATCTGACGTCGGGAAGATATCAGCCGGATCATGTGATTGTGGCGGGTGAATCCGCAGGCGGAAATCTGGCGCTGTGCCTTGCACAAAAGCTTGCGGCAGATAAAAGGCCCCTTCCTTTTCGTCTGATCCTTTTCAGTCCATGGACCGACATGACGGGTACGTCCGGATCCTATGAGACCAACAAAGAAGTCGATCCTATCCTTACCAAAGAGTATGTTGTAAATGCGGCAAAGGTATATATAGGAGATGCCGGGGATCCGTCGGATGCGAGATTTTCTCCGCTCTTCGGGGAACTGGGAAACCTTCCCGAAACATATATTATGGTCGGCAGGAATGAGATACTGCTCGATGACAGTGTGGGATTGTTTGATAATATCACTGATCAGGGCGGGACAGCTTATCTTGACATTGAAGAGAGCGGCTGGCATGTGTATCAGCAGATGCCCGTTCCCATAGCGTCACGCGCCATGAAGCGTATGTCGGCCTATATCAGTTCGGGAGTTTACGGAGATAACATATGGGAAGTGACAACTGGTACAAAGTAGATAACGTTGCAAAAGTATTCCTGGCAACGGTGACAAAGAGAGATCCGAAGACTCTCCGGGTCAGTTGCACTCTCAAGGAGGACATCGATCCCGAACTGCTACAGCAAGCCTTACTTTCCGCAATACAGGACAGACCGCAGTTTCAGATGAGGATCAGACGCGGACTGTTCTGGCATTACATGGAAAATACCGACATACTTCCCGAAGTGCATGAAGAATGCGACAGAGTATGTCCGCTTCTGTACATTCCGGCAAGAACGATGCTTCATTATCAGGTTACGTATTTCGGAAAGAGGATCAATCTTGATATGTTTCATGCACTGTCAGACGGGACAGGTGCACTTGAGTTTTTGAACATCATTGTTCTTGATTATCTGAAGCTTCGCTACCCGGGACAGCTTGACCGGGTGACGATCCATTCCGGTGCATCGGCAGATGACCTCAGTCAGGACAGCTACAGACAGTTCTTTGGCAATATGGGACTGTCAGGAGTATCATCATTTCGAAAAGCATTTCGTCCTTCGGGATTAAAGCATCCATATGATCAGTTACAGTTTTTTGAGATACGTATGCCGACAGATCAGATACTTCCGCGTGCCAAGGAACTTGGAGTATCACTTACAAGTTATGTCGGAGCATGCTGGATGATGGCGATCCGTGATGTGATGCCCCAGAGGAAGAAAAACATGCCTGTCACGATGACATTGCCGGTCAATCTTCGCAATTATTTTCCTTCACATACATCGAGAAATTTTTTCAACAACGTAAGTGTCACGCACGTGTTTGACAAAGATATTTCCATTGAAGATCTGGCAGCGGAATTTGATGCTTCGCTTCGCAGTCAGCTCACGGAAGAAAACATCAAAAAACAGATGGACAATTTCGAGACTATGGAATACGTGGCGCCTATACGACCTGTTCCGCTTTTCATCAAACAGCTCGTAGTACGTCACGGCAAGAAGCTTGCCGACAGGAAAGTTACCATGGTACTGTCAAACCTCGGAAAGCTCACACCGCCCGAAGAGGTCGGAGAGAGGATCGATAACTACAGTACTTTCTGCAGCAGTGAAAATCTGTTTACCACTATGTCGACGTTTGGGGGACAGCTCACTTTCGGTGTGTCATCACCGTATCAGAATACGGGCGTCATCAAGAATTTTGTCAGAACACTGTCGCATGCAGGAGTGAGCATCACTGTATTTGCAACGGAGGTCATCGGATAATGAAGACATGTCCATACTGCAATATATCCGTTGGGGGAGAGAGTCGGAAATGTCCCCTGTGTCAGAGCAAGTTGGCGGGAATCTCGGAAGGTGAGTATTTCCCGAGACAGAAGATGCTCCATCGCAGATCATTTTTGTATAAGCTCCAGCTGTTCATTGTCTGGATCGTTGTGATCGCTGCTCTCGGAGTTGATTTTCTCATGGGTGTGCGTATACCGCCGTCTTCGGATGTGCATTACAGCCTGATATTGTCGATGTGGCTGATAGCATTTGAATTTGCGATCATGCGCCAGTTCCGTAAGGGTACAGGCTCATCAAGGAGAGTCACGATGATGGTCATAATCATTCTGGGGCTTCTTACGGTTACATCATATTATTACGGGTTCTTCAGACTTACGACAGACTGGATAGCACCGTGTGCCATCACAGGTATGATGATCGCCAACTTTGTGTTGGCGATGATAGATAAGCGCGGCAATGCGATGGTCTATCTTCTGACCAATCTGCTCATAGGGATACTGCCCTACATTGTCCTGTCGATCAGCCACAGGACCGCTTATATCACATGGATCATCTGTATGCTGATCAGTATCATATTGTTCGTGGGAGCGATAATCTTTAAAGGCAGGACTGTTGTGGGTGAGATCCAGCGCAGACTTAATGTGTAAACCGTTCATAATAGTTCATTGCTTTATTGATCCGCTTTGACAGTCCCTGATATTTATTGCCGTAGAATTCCGGGTACAGACCTCCCGTATACGTATCGGCCTTCTTTCCCGAATCGGTGATGCACCTCTCAAAGCCTGCGGTAAACTCAGCCGCGGCAGTATATGCGTCATCTGTTTCTTTAAGAAAATCATCAAGCCGGCATGCGATGGGATCTGCTCCCGACAGTTCATATATCGCAAAAGCAAGTTGGGAATCGATCGAGTTCCAGTTAAGCTTTTGTTCCCTGCAAAAATCTTTGAAGTGTTGCTGCCTGTCTCCGACATCATTCCACTGAAACAATCCGAGAGCACCGCTTGACTCATTGACAGCAGACGGGTCAAAATCAGGTGATTCCACCGCAATATTACCCATGATACCGCAAGCTCCGGCAGGAGAATAACCCTCCTCTATGAGTGTCCGGTATACTATCTCTTCTTTTTCCTCAAGCGGGATATCGGCAGGAGCGTCGATAGTGATGGAGACAACGCGGGGCTCCTTTTGCTCTTCCGCTCGCTTTCGTCCCCTGACGATCAGCACTATGGCAACAGTCACAAGTGCGATCACTGCAACGCCTGCCGCTATATATATGATGAGTTTACGCTTATCCAACATGGTATATATTCTACCATTCTTTTACTGTATGTGCTAAACTTTAGGTAACTGATACCGACAGAGGAGATACATGACAAAGAAGATCAGATTAGTCCTTTCTATCATACTTCTGATAGTATTCGGGTATATCATCATAGGAGAGATCACATTTCCCGCAAATGTTCCGGTAAACGGATACATCTGCGATATTCTTCCGCAGGATAACTGGGTACGGATCCTGGATGACGGAACCCGGGAGGCATTTGCCGTGCCCGGAAGAACCGATTCGGATATCGTTCTGGAGACTACGCTTCCCGATCCCCTTAACAAAGATTATTCAGTCCTGTGCTTTCGCGGCATGGATATGGACATATATATAAACGGCGAGCTTCGCGAGAGCTACCACACGACCGATTACAAGCTTCTCGGGGACAGGTCTGCGGAGTGCTACGTCGTTGTATCGTTGTATCCCGAAGACGCAGGCGGTGTTCTCCAAGTAGCATACGATTACAACTTCGGAATGGTGTATGAAGTATATATCGGTACAAGGATCGGTATACTGACATATCTGTTCAAACAGTTCGGTCTGGAACTGTTCGTCGGATTCGGTCTTCTTCTGCTCGGTCTTATATGTTTGATCGCCGCGGTGATCTACAAGTACATCCACAACAAATATCTGGAGATGGAGCATCTGTCGATAGGCGTTATCATAGGCGCTGTTTGGGTATTGTCCAACTCCATATTCAGGCAGCTCTACACACGAAACATATCTGTGATGTCGGATACGCCGTTTCTGATGGTAATGGTGATGCCGCTTCCGTTTCTTGTGTTCATCGATTCGCTTCAGAACGGACGATACCGCAAGATCATAGGGATCGCAGGGATCATAACCACCATCAATCTTATCATCAGTTCCGTACTGTTTGTTGCAGGGATCGTTCCGCTCACGGACAGCTTCATAGCATCGGCGATCTGTGTACTGATCTCGATAGTTGCCATGGTAATCACTATCGTTCTTGATATCAGGAGGCATCTGATCCGGTCATACATTTTCGTAGCCGTTGGATTTGCTGTGCTTGCTGTTGCGGCAGTCATTCAGATAACCGTTTATCAGTTCGCACATAACGGGGTTTTCTCCGGACTCTTTATGGCTCTCGGTCTGTTCGGATTCATGATATGCTCGATCATCCACACGATCAAGCAGCTTATCGGTATAAGGCTTGAGGCGAATGAGCTTGTACACATCAACAAGGCAAAGGATGATTTTCTTGCCAATATGTCCCATGAGATCAGGACGCCGCTCAACGGTATACTCGGTATGGATGAGATGATAATCAGGGACACGAAAGAAAGCAGGGTCAGGGACTATGCGCTGGAGATCAAGAGTGCGGGGAATACTCTGCTGTCCATCATCAATGACATTCTTGACCTCAGCAAGATCGAGTCGGGCAACTTTGAGATCATCCCGGTTGAATACGGCATCGCTTCGGTACTCAACGATGTCCTGAACATAACAAGGATCCGTGCTCAGAAGAAAGGTTTAAGGTATGATTTTGACGTTTCTCCCAACATTCCGTCGGTCCTTGGCGGAGATGAGATCAGGATACGCCAGGTGCTCCTTAATATAATCAATAACGCCATCAAGTACACTAACGAAGGAAGCGTCAGTGTATCCGTATCATCGGAGCCGGTCATGATGGGTAATTACATCAATCTTATCGTGAAGGTTGCCGATACCGGTATCGGGATCAGGGAAGAGGACAAGGACAAGCTGTTCAAGAGCTTCCAGCGCCTTGATGAAAGGAAAAATCACAGTATCGAGGGTACCGGCCTGGGACTTCATATAACAAACCTTCTGCTGCAGATGATGGAAGGAAGCATTGAATTTGAAAGCGAGTATGGCAAAGGAAGTACATTTACGATCAACGTGCAGCAAAAGGTCGTAAAGGCTACACCTATCGGAGACTTCTCCAAGGCGGTTCGGAATTACCTCAGTAATATAGAGATAGATGAAGTGGGATTGTATGCACCGAATGCGAAGGTGCTCGTGGTAGATGACAATGAAATGAACCTGGATGTAATGGAAGGGCTGCTTCGCGACACGAAGATCCGGGCAGAATACGTTGATTCGGGAGCAACCTGCATCGAAAAAGTAAAGAGTACGAAATATGACTGTATCCTTCTTGATCAGATGATGCCGGGAATGAGCGGTGAAGAGACATTGTCGGAGATGAAGGAGCAGGGCATACTTGATGGTACACCCGTGATCGCGCTTACCGCTGATGCGATAATAGGAGCCCGCGAGAGCTACATTGAAAAAGGCTTTACGGATTACATCTCCAAGCCCGTCAAATACGAAGTGCTTGAAAATGTCCTCAAGACCTATATCCCGAAGGAGAAACAGCTTTCACCCAGCGGTGCCGATGAACTTCCCGTCATGCTCATATGGGGAGACGATCCCGAAAAGCTGAAACAGGAAAAGCTCCGCCTCGACGGGATATACAAATGCGTATGCGTTACGGGACAGAGCGCAATGGACAGATATCTGGAAAAGCATACTCCGGATGGGATCTTACATATTTGCTAATGCGTTGCGGTCTATCTTTCCGTTTTTGTTTATCGGAAATTCGGTAAGTTGAACTGTCTTACCGGGTATCATGAATTCAGGAAGCTTTTCTTTCAGTGAAAGAGAAAGGCTTTCTTTTTCTATATCGCCGGTATAGTAGAGTATGATCTTCTTTTTCTTTTCGTCATACAGACAGCATGATCTTGAAACACCGTCGACCGCGGTTGCTGACAGCTCGATGTCGGCAAGTTCGATACGCTGGCCCATATGTTTGATCTGATGATCCTTTCGGGAAGTGTAGTACAGAAGATGGGCGTCATCATATTTTCCCAGATCTCCCGTTCTGTATATACGCTCGTAGTAGCAGTCATTGAGAGGATTCTGTACAAACGCTTCGGCTGTCCTGTCGGGATCCTTGTAATACCCGATCGCAAGACACGTTCCGGAAACGCATATCTCACCCTCGATACCGGGCTCGGTGACAAGCTTATTATTTTCATCGAGCAAAAATACCTTTTCATTCTCAAACGGTATTCCGATAGGAATGACTTCATCTTTGGCATATTCCCTGTCAATAACATGATATGTGCAATTGCAGGTGATCTCCGTGGGACCGTATAAGTTTATGTATGTAGCAGGTATGTGTGCCTGCCACTTCTGAAGCTGCTTGACCGGCATGATCTCACCGCTGAACATAACGAGTCGTAATGAATCCGGAGTCCTGTAATCAAATCCGTTCATGATCGACACAAAACACATTGCGGTAACTGCCCATATGATCACGGTCGTGCCGCCGTCACACAGGTAGTCCATGAGCTGTGTCGGGTTTGTAAAGTATTCTCTCGGGATGAGCCTTACCGTCGCACCCGTATACAGTCCCGAATAGATATCCTTGACCGATACGTCAAAATCAAAAGGTGCCTGATTGGCGATCACATCACTGCTCTTTATCCCGAATGTCTTTGTGAATATACTGATAAAATCGACCACCGAAGCATGGTTTACCGCTACACCTTTCGGTACTCCGGTGCTGCCGCTCGTAAAGTTCACATACAGAGGAAGAGTATCATGAAACAGTGTGTGGGCTTTTGCCAGAGCATCTTCATCTATCGTAAGACCGTCAAGAAATGCAATGTCTGTAAGTTCCTCGATCATAAGAGGGCTGCAGTTTTTTGCGATTCGAAGGAGTCGTTCTTTGTTCGCAGCATCTGTTACGATAACCGAAGGATCAACACGTTCTATGATGGAAAGAGCTCTCTCATCAGACTGCCTGATATCAACGAAGCAGTAGAATGCATTACAGTATGCTCCCGCGAACATGACGGAAAGTGCAGGGGTACATTTTTCCATATAAAAAAGGACAGACCCGCCTTGGCCTGTCATGTAACCTTCCGACAGGAAATGACTTGCGATCTTCCGACTGTTTTGAAGAAGCCTTTCAAATGTTACGGAAGATGTGGGATCCGAAAAAGCTGTCTTATCGGGAAAGGCTTTTGCGGAAGCCTCAAGCATTTCACATATACCGGTCATTGATCGATCATTCCTCCGTTCCTTATTATCACGTCTGTCAGATACTCCGTTGAAGCTTTTTTGTACTGCCCGGATACATGCTCCCAATCGTAGAAGTATGCGTCGGGAAGTATATTGTGAAGCTGCGGATCATCCTCTGTATTATAATATATAAAACCTCTTTTTGATATAAAATCATCAAGATAATCGCTTACCTGTGCTATGTCGGCCCTGTATGATCCGTACCTGTCATAGTAATCGGTCCTGTGGGGTGTCACTATGACAGAAAATGCAATGCCGTTATCACGGCAGTAGCTGCACATCTCGGCCAGCAGTGTCAGCTTGTCAGCGGATAACATATCCTGCGGGATATCAAGACTGTTCATGGAATCGATATCAGCTGTAAGGAGCGCTCTGTCATCATCCGTAAGATCTCCGGGAAGTCTGTTATACACAGGGGTATTAAGATCATATGCGATGTCGTATCCGAGGGGCTTGTGCTCGATAAGTCTTTTCCATCGTCTCCTGATATTTCCCGTGATATTGCCCAGTCCGTTGATGTGTTCTTCCTCCCATGGGATCCAAATATTGACCGATCTTTCGGTATCGAGAATGCCCAAAGAGACCGTTTTATCGGTGTTGTATTTAATTTCGTTGATGATACTTTTACAGAATGGGCTTGATGAATTGACTACGCGGTTGTACAGATGATCTATCCCGTCATAGCTTTCTGCACTTGCGGTATCAAATGTCATGAGCAGGATCGCGTTCTTAATATTGTGATGACTTCCTGCCAGTTTGATATTCCGAAGGGAAACATACAGTCCCTGTGAAGGAGTGCACATGTTAAATGCATGTGTTCCGACAGCTTCCGAAAACTCTGTATCCTCCATCATCTCACCGGCAGAGTTTCCCACAAAGACAGTGTCTATGTCTTTCGTGTGAGAATAGCGGCTGAGCATGTTTTCCGTTGCATTTTCATCCATCTCGAAGGAAGCGTTAAATACCATTACAAGACAGAGAAAAATCATAACGAACAAAAGGGATTTTAATATTCTTTTTATAACCTTAGAATGCTGCATACATGAATCCCCTTATTCCCGATGAAACAGAAAACGAATACAAAAGAAGAAACAGCAGCGAGAAGTATACAACCCATCTTTTGTAATATGCAAGTGAGCAGATATACCGGAGAGGTGACGAGCCCTTTTCCTTGAAAACACTGTTGGTTATCAGCAGCAGTACTGCAATTGCGGCAGCTGAGAGCGCCTGTACGGAAGTAACGTTATCGGTAAACAGAGCCTTTGTCATTTCCAACCCCCCTGCCATATCAAAGTGCAGGAGGGTATTGATAAAGCAGCTGATGCCCACCTTTACCGGACCTATCACATCAAAGTATCCCGCAAAGACAACTATCATAAATGTCCTGATCACGCGAAATACATGCATGCCTTTACTGTCCTGAGGAATATGCAGCAGTACGTTCAGTTTTGCAAACAACGGGGCCATTGCATCGGAAGCCGCTATGATGATTCCGTTATACAGACCCCACGCCAGGAAATGCTTTTCAGGTCCGTGCCATAATCCTACCAGAGCGAAAACAAGGAGGTTACTGATCCCTCCGGTAATACTTCTTCCTGCATGATTTCCGAATCTTTTGCTGACAGCTTTAGTCATCCTGGATACAGGTGCTGTAGTTACGAACGGGAAGAAGACATAGTCTCTCATAAAGCTTCCCAGTGTGATATGCCATCTGCGCCAGAATTCGGCAAGAGACGTTGCAAAGTAAGGCTGCCGGAAGTTCTCATTCATTTTGACTCCGAACAGCAGAGAGATCCCCATCGACATATCGATACCGCCGGAAAAATCACAGTACTGTTGTATTGCAAAGGCAAAGGCACCAAGGAGCGCAAATGATCCCGGATATGCGGCTGAATTGTTATTAAGAGCCGACCTTACTATCGGAGCCAGAAGATCTGCTATCGCATATTTTTTTACAGCTCCGAACAGGAACATATAGACTGAGATCCGAAGATCCGGTGCATGCATCCGGTATGTTTTGTACAGATCATCTTTTACAAGATCGTACCGGTTGATGGGTCCCTGGATCAGCTGGGGAAACCAGCACAGATACAGTGTGAGCTTGGCAGGATTCTTCTGTGGCTCGTATTTTTCACCGTATATATCAACTATGTAAGAGATCGCCTGAAGTGTGTAAAAGGAAATCCCAAGAGGCAGGGCTATGGGATGCCCTGTAACAGGGAACAGGTATTTGACCACGGCCAGAAGTCCGAGATTGAATATGACTATAAAGGCCGTATAGATCATTTTTGTCCTGCGGCATTTTTCTCGGGAAGCTTTCTTTTCCTCACGTGACAAACCTTCCTGCTGTCTGTATTTTTTATTTTTTTCCGTAAGCTGAAAAAGCAGCAGACCGCCGCTCCAGATTGTTATGGTTGATGCGATCAGGAATACGACCTTGATACCGGACAGATAGGTAAAGAAGAAAAGACTCGCAAGGAGTCTTACCACCCACTGGTATTTAGGGACCATTTCTCTTGCAAGGTCATGTATGAAAATGAAGAATATGATAAACAGAAAAAAATGCAGTGAGTAAAAAGCCATGTCAGTTGTCCGTTGTATTAATTATCCAGGATCCCATGCGGCTGCGCACTTCACACATGCTCCTTCCGTCATACATCAATACACTTGGGATGTCGCGTGAGAGGAACAGAGCCGGTGCTTCGGTTACGGAATATGCACCGATATTGCAGAACATGAGAATATCTCCGATAGCCGGGTCATTAAGAGGAAGTTCGCGGACAAGTACGTCGTTGACCGTGCATAGTGAGCCGCATATTGTATATTTTTTCCCTCCTTCGCCGGGCGCATCAACAAACTTTCCGTTTCGCATCTGTTTGATGACGGGTATCTTCATTCCAACCATCTGACCGAGATAATTGACGTGATTGATACCTCCGTCGACGATGATCCAGTTCACATCGGCAGACTTTTTGATATCGCATATCTGTGTCATATAATATCCGCAGCTGCTGGCGATAAAGCGTCCCATTTCAACGGACAGCGTGCGCTCCTTTGACACTTTGCGAAGATCTTCTCTGATCTCGCGAAGAGGCAGGAGTGTATCGGAAAAATCCTCATCGATAAAGTACGGATGGGGAAGTCCCGGACCGTATTCAAGCATCGGAAGACTGCAGCCTGATCTCTTCTCAAGATCATTCATGACAGTTGTCAGCTTATCAAGCTCAGCCTGTTTCTTTTTGGCTGATCTTCGTCCCGTTCCGGCAAAATAGTGAAGTCCCCGGATCGTAATATTTGAAGTTTTTTCTTTAAGGATAGATTCTATGTCTTCGATCGACATACCGAACTGATTGCCGCTTGTAAGACGCAGGATGACATTTACCTTCTTACCGGTCTTTTCTGCCATTTCGTTTATCAGATGAAAATGCCTTATCGATTCGGCGGTGAGGATGGCTGCTCCGTATACTATCGCTTCTTCGATATCCGCTGCATCCTTATGAACACCTGAATAGATGATCTTGTTTCCGGGAACTTTTTGATCTTTACAGATCATAAGCTCTCCGGGACTGCATACTTCCAGATAATCAACGAGAGGAAGGACGGTCGGTATCAGGAAAGGATTGGCTTTGATCGAGTAGCACAGTCTGATATCACCGAGTATCTTACGAATGTCTGTAACTCTGTCCGTAAGAACTGTCTCGTCGAACATGAAAGCCGGCGTATTATCCATGATCTGTTGAAAAGTGATCTGTTTACCCATAACGTATAGATTATACATTAATTGTACCCATCAATAAAGTCATTGTGGTAAAATTATTCCAAATGCGGATAAGTAGAACGATCTTGAAAATCATCGCAGCAGCAGTTGCTGCGTTCATATTGATCCCCCAAATGCCTGTTTATGCGGTAGATACTACTCCGACAGAGGAGTACGCAACACAGTGGGAGAGCCGCAAAAGCCTGCCGGTAGAATCAAACACGATCGCCGGATGGCCTAAGGGCCCGGAGAACGGGTGTGAGTCTGCCATACTCATGGACGTGGAAACGGGGGCTATACTCTATTCCAAGAACATAAACGAACAACTGTATCCCGCCAGTACCACCAAGATAATGACAGCTCTTCTTGTTGTTGAGAACTGTCATATGGATGAAGTGGTCACTTTTTCCGATGAGTCCATAGACAACACTGAGTGGGGATCATCGCGTATCGGTATCAAGAAGGGAGAACAGCTGACGGTTGAACAATGCCTGTACGGGCTTCTTCTCGGATCTGCGAATGAGGTGGCATATGCTCTTGCCGAGCATGTGGGCGGTGATCTCGAAAGCTTTGTCGGAATGATGAATGATCGCGCAGCGCAGCTCGGATGCACCAACACTCATTTTGTAAATGCCAGCGGTCTTCCGGATCCTGAGCACTATGTCAGTGCCCTCGACCTTGCAAAGATAGCAAAAGAATTCTTTTCCAACGAAACGCTTTGTATGATCTCCGGAAGTGCAAAGTATGTGATCCCTACTACCAATCTGACAGATGAAGAAAGACCCCTCGAGAATCATCATAAGATGATACCCGGAAAGAAATATGCCTATGAAGGGATCATAGGAGGCAAAACAGGATTTACGACTGATGCCAGACAGACTCTCGTGACATGTGCACTTCGGGATGGAATGAAGCTTGTATGCGTTGTCATGAAGGATGAAAGTCCTTATCAGTTCACCGATACGGCGCAGCTTCTCGACTACGGATTTGCAAGTTTTGACAAATTGAACGTAGCGGAAAACGAGAACAGATACAATATAAAGTCTTCAGGATTTTTTCACACAGATCTTGATATACTGGGGAGCTCCCGCGATATACTCGCTCTTAACAAAAGCGGCAGCATCGTGATCCCCAAGGGAATGAAGTTTGAGGATGCTTCGGTTACTGTAGACTATGAACCGGGAGTAAAGAATGCTGTTGCGCGCCTTGATTATTACGTTGGAGATAACTATGTCGGAGGAACGACTCTTGATTATGCCTCCGGCGAAAAACTGTTTGAGTTTGCCAACATAATCACCGATTCATCCAAGGATCAGCCGCAAAGCTACAAGCCCGATCACAAGACAGTGTTCGTGACAGTATCGGATGTGGTCAAAAAGCTTTTCATAATAGTCGGCAGCCTGTTCCTTCTGATACTTCTGGTAGAGATAATCTTCCGCTTTATCAGAAGCGCACAAAGGGCCAAGTTGAAAAAGCGCAAGCGATACAAGAAGCGAAGCGAGAACCGGCGATACAACTACAAGAAGCGAAGCGAAAATAAACGCCGCAGGAATCCCGGGGAACAGATCAGCTCAAGGGATATGTATACCAAGCCGATATACAAGGAACTTCAGAAGCGCAGCGCCAGTGCTTCGGGTCAGGTAGCAGAGCCCGATTACGACGAGGATTATGAAGAGTATGACGAAGACTATGAACCATCCTATACCGAGGAGCAGATGGTAAAGGATTTCCCGGGGATGGAAGGATACGGGATAGAACTGCTTCCGCTCGATCATCCTGATAGGTGGAAATAATACATAACGTCTAGTCATGAGTTGTTCCTGCCAAAACGCGCTCTCGCTCATTTCCGCACGTCGCGTTACTAGACTCGTGAAAAACCTCGTCAAGTAACAACGTGCTCCAAAGGTTTTGGCAGAAACACTCATGCTAGACTTAGAAGAAAGTTACATGAAAGCATATGAAAGATTTATAAAGTACATATCGATCAACACACAATCTGACGAGAACTCCGGTACCCACCCGAGTACCTCCGCTCAGTTTGAGCTTGCCAAGGTTCTTGTGGATGAGCTTCATGACATGGGAGTTGATGCATCGGTTGATGATAAGTGCTATGTTATGGCGCATCTTCCGGCAACGCCCGGATACGAAGACCGCCCGACACTGGGATTCATCTCGCATATGGACTCCGCACCGGCATACAGCGGGGAAGGGATCAAACCGGTTTTTTGCGAAAATTATGACGGCGGTGATGTAACGTATCCCTGCGGGAAGGTTATGAAAGTGGCTGATTTTCCGTTCCTTAAAGATCTTGCAGGCGAGACTCTTATCACAAGTGACGGGACCACGCTCCTTGCGGCGGATGACAAGGCAGGAGTTGCCGAGATCATGACGGCGATCTCTGTGATCACGGAAGAGAACAGAGCACATGGCCCCATCGCGATCGCTTTTACTCCGGATGAGGAGATCGGAGAGGGAGCTGACAATTTTGATGTGAAAGCTTTCGGAGCTGATTTTGCATATACCGTTGATGGCGGAGATGTGGGTCAGATTGAATACGAGAACTTCAATGCCGCTGACGCGAAGATAGAGATCACGGGAGTGTCGGTTCACCCGGGAAGTGCAAAGGATGTGATGATCAATGCACTGAATGTCGCACATGAGCTTCACGGGATGCTTCCGGAAGAGAAAAGGCCTGAGCATACCGAGGGTTATGAAGGATTTTTTCATCTTGTCGGTATGAGCGGAGACTGTTCCCGGGCAAAGCTTCACTATATAATCCGCGATCATGACAGGCAAAAGTTTGAAGAAATGAAGTCGTTCATGAAACACTGTGCAGACAGTATCAATGAACGATATGGAAACGGTACCGTAGTTCTGACGCTTTCCGACAGCTATTACAACATGAAGGAAAGAATAGCGGATCACATGCATCTTATCAGGACGGCAGAGAAGGCCATAGAAGCAGTGGGTCTTAAGAGTACGGCGATCCCGATAAGGGGCGGCACGGACGGTGCAAGACTGTCATATATGGGACTTCCGTGTCCGAACCTTGGAACGGGAGGATTCAACTTTCACGGACCGTTTGAGTGTATAACCGTTGAACGCATGGACCGTGCGTGCGGCGTGATAGTTAATATAATTGAAGAATACGCGGAAAATGTGATACAATAAACGTTACTATGAAATACCTGATACTCGGAGCAGGGCCTGCCGGCCTGACATTTGCAAATATGCTGCTTAGCAGCGGCGAAGATGACTTTCTTGTTATCGAGAAGGAGAACAGTGCCGGAGGACTGTGCAGGAGCTGCATGGTTGACGGAAGTCCATTCGATATCGGCGGCGGGCATTTTCTGGATGTACGGGATCCTGACGTAACAAAGTTCGTGTTCGGGTTTCTGCATGAGGATGAATGGGACAGGTACGAGCGTGACTCGAGGATCGATCTGTACGGAGATATCATAGGAAGCCCTATCGAGGCTAATATATGGCAGCTGCCGGATAAGAAACAGGAGAGGTTCCTGCATCATATCGCTGAGGCCGGCTGCAACAGGGGCGAACCGATGCCCGAAAAGTTCACCGATTGGATCGAGTGGAAGCTGGGCCTGGCGATCGCCGAAGATTATATGCTTCCGTATAATCGCAAGATGTTCGGTGAGGATCTTGACAGCCTTGGTACATACTGGTTGGAAAAGCTTCCCAACGTATCCTATGAAGAAACGAAACGTTCATGCGCCGAACACAGACCATACGGGACGCAGCCCGGTCATGCGAAGTTCTTCTATCCTCACAGCTACGGATACGGAGAGGCATTTATCCGGATGGCATCAGCACTCGGAGATCGGATACATTATAACGAGCCGGTCTTTTCGATCGATTACGACAACAGGATCGTAAACGGAAAATACAGTGCGGACAAAATAATCGTAACGATCCCTTGGACCGGTGTCAGAGAACATATCGGTCTGCCCGGTAAGCTTACGGACAGTATAGGAAAGCTTCGGTACAGTTCCGTAGTTATCGAATACGTTCCGGAAAACATGGACACCAAGGCTCATTGGATATACTATCCGGATCCGAAACTGTCCTATCACAGGATACTTGTCCGGCATAACTTCTGTCCCGGTTCGAAAGGTTACTGGACCGAGACGAACCTTACAAGGTTTGACGAGGATAAGGCTGCAGAAGAAGGCAGGACCTATTTTGTTAATGAATATGCATATCCTCTTAATACGATAGGAAAACAGGAGCTGATGAAGGAGCTCCTTGAATATACGGCATCGAAGAACATATACGGACTTGGCCGATGGGGTGAGTGGCAGCATTACAATTCGGATGTTGTTATTAGGAGAGCGATGGAGCTTTCAATAAATTAAGGAGTGTCGCGCATTTGGATCGCCTGCGGCGATGGGCGCTCCACGTGTAGACAGGTTCTTCCCACTGCGTGGGCCCCTCCTATCTACAGTTTGTGGTTTATAGATTATGAGAAACATTAGAGAATACTTCAGCGAAGAGTTAAACAGATATAAGGTAAGTGCACTTCTAATTTTTATTGCAGTCATCACTGCACTTGCATGGCAGAGCGATGACAGTTATCACGCCTATATCATGGCGAAGAACCTCGTGGATGGAAACGGATTTGTATATAACATAGGACAGAGGGCAACAGCGACAACTTGTCCGTTGTTCACGCTTGTTGTTGCGGCGGGATATTTTGTGATAAGGGATATGTTTTTTGTGTCTCTCCTTATCAACATCATATTCTCAAGTCTTGCTTTTTATATACTCGTGTGGGATTTTTGCAAGACCAGGCGTCAGATCATTGCCTGTCTGTTCGTCCTGATTGGATCGGTGAGCTTCGTCAGTTATACGACATCGGGTCTTGAAAACAGCATGCTGTTCTTCCTCGGCGCATGCTATGCAAAAGTGTATTTTGCAAGCGAGAGATATAACACAAAGAAGATGTTCATACTGGCGATACTCGTAGCCCTCATCGCAATGACAAGGATGGATGCTGCGCTCATAGTCGCACCGATGTCGCTGTATGTGTACCTGACAAGACGTGACGGAGTGTCCTTCGGAAAAGCAGTATTTCTCGGGATCACCGGACTGATGCCGTTCGTTTTGTGGGAGCTTTTCTCAACGTTCTACTATGGATTTCCCGCCCCGAATACTGCGTATGCCAAGCTTGGCACTGATTTTCCGATCATGGATTATCTCGTAAGAGGGATGGGGTATTTTCTTAATGCGTTATTGTGCGATCCGGTGCTGCTCATAGTTCCGATCGCTGCGATCTTTGCAGCAATATACGTAAGAAAAGCACAGTACCTTTTGTTCATGACAGGCCCCATACTGTACGGGATCTATCTTCTGTACGTGGGCGGTGATTTTATGATGGGAAGGCATTTTACACTGTCGTTCTTTCTGTCACTTATATGCTACATGGATATCAAGAACCGTGAATTTTCGGTTCTCGGAAAAGGTGCATCATTCAATAAAAAATTTGTTATCGTGTCGGCGGCTGCCATCATATATACGGGCATCGCACAGCCGGTCACGCAGCAGTTCACGTTCGGAAGGACTTTCGGATCCGCCATATCGGATGAGAGGGCAGGTTATTTTCAGACGTCGAGTCTGTTCAACAATCTGTATTCGCTCGTAAGGAACGGGCGGCTTTGCATCAGGGACACATGGAATGAAAACGGAGTTGATGAGATACGTGAAAATCACATGCCCGGGGGTATTCTTGAGAGCGTACCCGGTATCACGAAGTATTACAACAATGATCTTTATTTGAACGACCTGTATGCGCTGGGAGATCCGTTCCTGGCACATCTGCCTGCGGTAGTGGAGCCGGGCTGGAGGATAGGACATATGTGGAGGCAGGCACCGGAAGGATACTCCGATATGATACTGTTTTCATACACTCCCAATTCGATAAAAAATGAAGATGCCAGGGCGTACTACCGGATCATCGATGAGATAACAAGAGGTCCCCTGTTTGATAAAGACAGGATACAAAAGGTCATCGACATCAACCTTGGCAGATACGATTACCTGATAGATAACTACAAGGCTACTCTTGATGAAAACCATAAACAGATAAACAAGTAAGGAGGAACGCACATGAAACTGTATCATTATCTTCTTTCGATCGTATTGATCCTGACGGGGTTGGTATTCCTTGTATACTCGGAGATAGAGGTCGAGTTCATCTGTATTGTGGCCGCGTGCGCATTTGCGGTCGCGGGTATTGCATCTGTCATTTCATACTTCGTAAGGGAAGCCGCGGAAAGCTTCTACCGGCTTGACCTGGTGCACGGTATAATGGCACTTTTCCTGGCGGTTGTGTTCGTCACGAAAAGGGAAGAGATCGCGGAATATTTTTCGATAATGATCGGATGTATTCTTGTTGCAAACGGAGTTGTAAAGCTTCAACACGCAGTTGACATGAAAAGGATCGACAGGAAGATGAGAAAGGTGACGGAAACCTGGCTCATCGTTGTGATCTTTTCACTCTTAGTCATTGCAGCGGGAACCATCGCCATATATGCGCCGCCTTCGGAAGAAAGGACGCTGTTCGTATATTTTGGCATAGCCTTCGTTGTGGCAGGTATAACGGATATCTTTACTCAGTTTGTATTTAACAGGAAAGTAAGATCATTCCATAAAGCGGCTGAAGAAGCATTGGAAGAAAAGATGGATTCGCAGACAGCAGCTCATCAGGCAGCAGACCCTCAGCCTGAAGAGGCTTCGGATAAAGTAGAAACAATCCCGGAGGAGATCGTATCGGATGCAGTTGATCCGGAAGCTTAAGGAAAAAAAGGACAGTAAGAATTATCCTTTTCATATGCCGGGGCATAAAAGGATGCTCGCAGGCGATGAGCTCCTGGAGAGGATCTGCGGAATAGATGTCACGGAGACGGATGATCTTGATAATCTCCATGATGCAAAAGGGATATTAAAGGAAGCACAGGAACATGCCGCAAAGGTGTTCGGAAGCGACGAGACATACTTTCTCGTAAACGGTTCGACGGGCGGAATTCTTGCAGCTATAAACGGAAGCGTTACGACAGGTGATGATATCGTGATCGCCGCTAACTGCCACAGATCGGTGTATAATGCAGCGATGCTTAGCGGCGCGACATCGCACATCATCACGCCGGGGACCGAGACGTTCTGTGATATAAACGCGGGGATAACGGCAGCAGCCGTAGCAGCGGCCCTTAAGCAGTGTGACAGTGGAAACAGAAAAGCAGTCGTCATCACGAGTCCTACTTATGAAGGCATAACAAGCGATATAAAAGCGATCGCGGATGTGTGTCATAAAGAGGGAGCGGTACTTATAGTCGATGCCGCACATGGAGCTCACCTTGGATTCTCGGAGTATTTTCCCGACAGTCCGATCGGCATCGCGGATGTAGTAGTAACTTCGGTTCACAAGACACTTCCGGCGATGACGCAGACCGCTTTGATACATATAAAAAAAGACTGTCCAGCGAAGGATCGTATACGGCAGATGCTGTCGGTGTTCATGACATCAAGCCCGTCATATGTTCTGATGGCATCGATCGATTCGGTTGCTTATCTTCTGGAAGACAGAGGCCCGGAACTGTTTGCGGCATATGAAGCAAGGCTTGACCGGTTTTATGACATTGCAAAGAGTTTTAACAACCTTAGCATACTGTGCAGGGAAAAGCTGACGGATGCAGGTTCGGCGGATTTTGACAGAAGCAAGATCGTTGTGAGCGATCTGACGGGAAGTCTGACGGGAAGCAGCCTTTGCCGGATCCTTCATGATCAATATGATATCAGTATCGAAATGGCAGCCGATACCTATGTCATACTCATGACGAGCATTGCCGATACCGATGAAGGGTTTGACAGACTGATATCCGCGCTTTCCGACACAGACCGGATGCTTGAGGGCAAGCGATGCGAGAAGAAACCTCGGGGCATCATAAAGAGGACGTTTGACAGGATCGCGATCGGACGCATAAAAGAAGTGCTGTTTGACGGCAGAAAGAGCGTTCCGATTGAAAAGGCGGAAGGGAAGACAGCAGCTGATTTTGTATCAATATATCCGCCCGGGATACCGGTGATTCTTCCCGGAGAAGTCATAACGAAAGAAAAGATAGAAACCGTAGTTGATGCGGTCAGATCCGGCCGTGACGTACCGGGACTTATAGACGGAGAGATAGCGGTAACATGGGAAAGATATTCTACCTGACGGGCAAGAGCTGTGCAGGTAAAGACAGTATATATAATGTGCTCATAAAAGATGAGGGATTAAACCTTCGTCCGGTCATTCGCTATACCACAAGGCCGATAAGGGACGGCGAGATCGACGGAGTCACTTATCATTTTGTAGACATGGACGGATACAGATCATACAAAGAGTCCGGCAAGATCATCGAAGAGCAGGTGTATCATACCGTGTTCGGGGACTGGTATTATTTTACCGTGGACGACGGGATGATAGATCTTGATAAGGACAGCTACCTTGCCATAGGAGTGCTCACTTCCTATGAAGGGACGAGAGATTACTTCGGAAAGGATTCAGTCCTTCCGATATACATAGAGCTTGATGACGGAGAGCGTCTTCAAAGGGCGCTTAACAGGGAAAGGCTTCCGGAGAACGGAAAGTACGCGGAAATGTGTCGGAGATTTCTTGCCGATTCGGAAGATTTTCGCGAAGAACGGATAGAGGAGCTTGGTATCCCGAAGGAGTCCAGATTTGAAAATGATGATCTGGATGAATGCGCGGGGAGGATCAGGACATGGATATTAAAGTCAATCAGGTAATGCCTGCAACCCAGACAAATGATATGAACCAGACGAACGCACCGACAGATGATGCGTTCCGTTTCACGCTCATGAGCGCCATCGAGGAAGAGGGGCTTCAGGAACGCCTCGGACTCATGTATGAAGACATCACGATGCAGGGCAACAAGATCACCAAGCATATGGATGTCAAGGATATGAAGCGTTATCGCACGCTGATCAAAGAGTTCATGAATGAGATCGTCAACAGATCCCACAAGTTCTCGCGAGAGAACTTCCTTGACCGTAAGGGGCGTCACAGGGTGTACGGGATCATACGGCGTGTGGATGAGACGTTGGATGAGCTGGCGCAGGAACTGATGAAGGATGAGAAGGATCACCTCGCGATCCTCGCCAAGGTGGGCGAGATACGCGGACTGCTCCTGGATATTTTGACATAAATGATACTCAGTTGTAGCCAAGCGAACGATGTGAAAGTTTCTGAAGAAACTATTCACATCGAGAACGTAACGGTAAAAATATGAAATTCAGCAACATCGTCGGACAATCGCATATCAAGGACCATTTGCGGATCGCGATCACGTCGGGCAGGATCAGCCAGGCTTACCTGATCACGGGCGAGCGCATGCAGGGCAAGGAGTTCATCGCACGTATTTTTGCGAATGCTCTCGTATGTGAGCATCCCGAGGACGGATTTGAACCTTGCGGCAAATGCAAATCCTGCATCCAGGCAGCGAGCGCAAACCACCCTGATATCATCACCGTAACGCATCAGAAGCCTAACACGATATCGGTCGATGACATAAGGGAGCAGATCGTATCCGATGCACAGGTTAAGCCTTACCAGAGCAAGTGGAAGATCTATATCATGAACGAAGCGGAAAAGATGACACCGCAGGCGCAGAACGCCCTTCTCAAAACTCTTGAAGAGCCGCCGGAATACGTTGTCATTATGCTGCTCGCGACGTCGGTCTCAACGATGCTTCCCACCATCATAAGCAGATGCGTTCAGCTCGATATGAGACCGGTAGAAGACGGTGTCGTAAAGCATCATCTGATGAATGAGGTACAGGTACCGGATTACAGAGCGGACATATGCACGGCCTTTGCAAGAGGTAATATAGGAAAAGCCAGGAACCTTGCGACCAGCGAGGATTTTGAAGAGATCAAGGAAGAGGCCGTCAGGATACTCAAGACCGTCAGAAAGATGGATATGTCAAAGCTCATCGAAACGCTTGTACAGATGACGGAATACAAACTGAGCGTGTATGATCTTCTCGATATAATGACCGTATGGTACAGAGATGTTCTGCTGTATAAAGCAACGATGGATGAGAGCTCACTCGTGTTCCGGGATGAAGTAGAGGCCATCATCAGGGAAGCGGAATATGACAGCTATGAAGGTATTGAAAAGATACTGCGAACGATAGATAAGACAAGGCAGAGACTACGGGCAAACGTGAATTATGAGCTGGCAATGGAAATGCTGCTGCTTGCGATAAAGGAGAATTGATATGACAAGAGTTATAGGAGTCAGATTCAGAACGGCCGGAAAGATATATTATTTCGGACCTAAGGATATCGAATTCAAGAGAGGTGACCACGTGATCGTGGAGACCGCAAGGGGTGTGGAGTACGGAACTGTTGTGCTTCCCAATATGGATGTTGCGGATGAGAAGATCAACCAGCCTCTTAAAAACGTTATCCGTAAGGCTACGGGCGATGATGATGAAAGAGAAAAGAGAAACCGTGAAAAGGAAAAGGACGCATACAAGATCTGTCTTGAGAAGATCCATAAGCACGGCCTGGAGATGAAGCTCATAAATGCGGAGTACACCTTCGACAACAATAAGGTACTGTTCTATTTTACAGCAGACGGAAGAGTTGATTTCCGTGAACTTGTAAAGGACCTTGCGGGAGTGTTCAGGACCAGGATCGAGCTTCGTCAGGTAGGTGTCAGAGATGAGACCAAGATACTCGGCGGAATGGGAATATGCGGTCGTCCTCTTTGCTGTCACGAGTACCTGGCTGATTTTGCACCCGTGTCCATCAAGATGGCCAAGGAACAGAATCTGTCGCTCAACCCCACGAAGATATCGGGAATATGCGGTCGCCTCATGTGCTGTCTGCAGAATGAAGCACAGGTATATGAAGAACAGGGAAGAAGACTTCCGAGGATCGGTGATACGGTCACCACTCCTGACGGAACAAAGGGTGAGGTCAGAGAGACGAATGTACTCAAGCAGCTCGTCAAGGTGGTTGTAGAGATCGATGATGAGAAGGAGCTGCGTGAATATCACGTTGATGAGCTCAAGTTCAAGTCGCGCCACAAGAAGGATCAGAAGAACAAGAAGTCCGATGAGGAGATCAAGGAAGAGCAGGAACTTGAAGAGCTTGAAAGATTAGAAAAGAAAGATGGAAAATCCAAACTGGACGACGATTGAACTAAATGAAGGAGAACGGATAGACGATCTCGAAAGGTGCGGATATAAGATAATCCAGAACACGGAGATGTTCTGCTTCGGAATGGATGCAGTGCTGCTGTCGGGATATGCCTTTGCCAAGAAGGGAGAAAAGATCCTGGACCTGTGTACGGGTAACGGTATAGTACCGATCCTGTTGGCTGCCAAGACGCAGGCAGAGAGGATCGTCGGCATAGAGATACAGAAGCAGGCGGCCGATCTTGCCAAGAGGAGCGTTGCCGCAAACGGGCTCTCTGAGCGGGTCAACATCATCTGTGACGATATCAGGAATGCGGAGGATTATCTGTCTGCGGGTATATTTGATGTGGTCACATGCAACCCGCCGTACATGATAAGCGATCACGGGATCAGAAATCCCGATTCGCCAAGAGCCATAGCCAGACATGAGATAATGTGCACGTTTGATGATGTGGCAGCAGTCGCGGCAAGGATGCTGCGGCCGGGAGGAAGGCTTTTTCTGGTACACAGACCCTTCAGGCTCACGGATATATTCGAGACACTTACGAAGCATAATCTTGAACCGAAAAGGATGAAGCTTGTGCATCCGTACGTGAACAAAGAACCGAACATGGTGCTCATCGAAGCGGATCTCGGAGCAAGACGAAGACTTACGGTGGAACGGCCGCTTATCGTATATGAGTCGCCGAACTGTTATACTAAGGAAATATATGATATATATGGTTATTGATCATGAGTGATAGAAATGCAGGAACGCTTTATCTGTGCGCAACTCCCATAGGGAATCTGTCCGATATTTCGGAAAGAGTGCTGGAAACCCTCAGGAGTGTTGATGTGATCGCAGCAGAGGATACGCGCAACAGTATTAAGCTTCTGAATCATTTTGACATAAAAAAACCGCTTACGAGCTATCATGAATACAACAGGTATGATAAGGCAAACGAGCTGATCGATATGATGCGGCAAGGTGCTGACGTGGCGGTCATCACGGATGCGGGAACTCCTGCGATATCGGATCCCGGTCAGGTACTTGCCGATATGTGCCATGCGGCCGGAATAACGGTCACTGCACTTCCGGGGCCGTGTGCACTTATCACGGCGCTTGCCATGTCGGGCATTGACAGCAGAAGGTTTGTTTTTGAAGGATTCCTTCCGCCGGATAAGAAAGAGAGGCGGCAGATCCTGGGCATGCTTGAAGACGAGATGCGGACTGTAGTAGTATATGAGGCCCCCCACCACCTTCTTGCAACGCTGGAACAGCTGTACGAACACCTCGGTGATCGCAATATAGCGGTATGCAGGGAGCTGACCAAAAAGTTTGAAGAGGTAAAGCGAATGCGTCTTTGTGAGGCGATAGGGTTTTACAAAGCAAACGAACCGAGAGGCGAATTCGTACTCGTGATCGAGGGGAGATCTTCCGAGGAACTGATGAAAGAAAAAGAAGATAAGTTTCGCGCCATGGATCTTGAAGAGCATATGTCGATGTACGAGTCCCAAGGTATGGATCATAAAGAAGCAATGAAGATGGTCGCAGCAGACAGAGGAGTATCAAAAAGAGATATCTACAATCAATTGATCATAGAGAGTAATGGGAGGAGCAATTAACATGGAGAGAGAAAAATACTACATCACGACTGCGATAGCATATACTTCCGGTAAACCGCATATCGGAAACAGCTATGAGATAGTCATGGCTGACACGATCGCAAGGTTTAAAAAGCTTGAAGGATATGACGTGTGGTTCCAGACAGGTACCGACGAGCACGGTCAGAAGATCGAGGAAAAAGCAGCCGCTGCATCCATCACGCCCAAGGAATTTGTTGACGGTGTGGCAGGTCAGATAAAGGATATCTGCGACAGCTTAAATGTCAGCTATGACCGTTTTATCAGAACTACCGATGCCGATCATGAGAAGCAGGTACAGAAGATATTCAGGAAACTGTACGATAAAGGCGATATATACAAAGGCTCTTACGAAGGAATGTACTGTACGCCCTGTGAATCGTTCTGGACGGAAAGTCAGCTTGTGGACGGCAAGTGTCCGGACTGCGGCAGGGAAGTAAAGCCTGCCAAGGAAGAAGCATACTTTTTCAAGATGAGCAAGTACGCCGACAGGCTGATCGAATACATCAACACACATCCGGAGTTCATCCAGCCGGTATCACGTAAGAACGAGATGATGAACAATTTCCTTCTTCCGGGACTTCAGGATCTGTGCGTCAGCCGTACATCATTCAAATGGGGAATACCGGTTGATTTTGATGATAAACATGTTGTATATGTGTGGCTTGATGCCCTGACCAACTATATAACCGGGATCGGATATGACGCGGACGGAGATTCGACGGAGCAGTTTGAAAAGCTCTGGCCGGCAGACCTTCACCTTATCGGAAAGGATATCATAAGATTCCATACGATATACTGGCCGATATTCCTTATGAGTCTTGATCTTCCGATACCGAAGCAGGTGTTTGGACATCCCTGGCTCTTACAGGGCGGCGAGAAGATGAGTAAGTCAAGAGGTAACGTCATGTATGCTGATGATCTCATCAGACTGTTCGGTCTTGATGCGATCAGGTATTTTGTTCTTCATGAGATGCCTTATGACAATGACGGAACCATCACATGGGAGCTTGTGACCGAGAGATATAATTCGGATCTTGCAAATATACTCGGTAATCTCGTAAATCGTACGATCTCGATGAGCAACAAGTACTTTGACGGATTTGTCAGCAGCACCGGAGCGACCGATCCCATCGATGACGATCTGAAGGCTGTATGTACGAGCGCTGCAGCAAAGACAAAAGAGAAGATGGATCAGATGCGCATGGCCGATGCCGTAACAGAAGTGTTCAACATCTTCAGAAGATGCAACAAATACATCGATGAGACGGAGCCGTGGGTTCTTGCCAAGGACGAAGCAAACAGAAACAGGCTGTCGGAAGTGATGTATAATCTTGTTGAAGGAATATGTATCGGAGCCAATCTGTTGAAACCGTTTATGCCCGATACCGCGGACAAGATCCTCATGATGCTTTACGGCACCGAAAGAGATTTTGATCTGCTGTCGGAGTTCGGAGTATACAGAAGCGGCACCAAGGTGACGGATGCACCCGAAGTGCTCTTTGCGAGAAAGAAACTGGAAGATATCATGGAAGAGGTGTCCAGGATACAGGAAGCACAGCGTAAGGAATTCGAAAAAGAACAGGAGGGATGATTATGAAAAAGCTAACCGCGATCATAACAGTTCTTGCACTTACAATAGGAATGACCGTGACCGCAGCGGCTTCCCAATCCATTACTTTTGATGAATCGGGAAACGGTACCGTTACGGTAACAAATGAAAAGAAAGGGTACCTCGCTCTCGGAGCGGATCTTACCGCCGACCAGAAGAAAACCGTACTGACACTTCTGGGCGTATCCGAAGCAGAGCTGGGAGACTACGATATAGTAACTGTCACGAATACCGAGGAGCATGCTGCACTTGATAAGTATATCGACTCTGCCGTCATAGGAAAAAGATCACTGTCATCGGTTCTCGTTAAGCCTGCCGAAAAAGGACACGGTGTGGTTGTGACAACACATAACATCAACTACTGTACGACCAACATGTACAGAAACGCCCTTATCACGGCGGGAGTTACGGATGCCGAGATCACGGTTGCGGCACCGTCCCAGATTTCGGGAACGGCTGCTCTTATAGGAGCTTTAAAAGCATACGGAAACATGAGCGGCGTACAGGTCAGCGAGAAAGCTCTTGATACTGCGCTCAATGAACTTGTTACGACCGGTGAGATCAAGGAGGCCGTAGGATCCGATGATCAGGCTGAGGAGTTCATATCGTATATCAAGACGGTGGTAGCTACCAACGATCTTAATACGAAGGAAGAGATAGAAGCAGCTATCCGCAAGGGAATGGTTGATCTTAATGTCAGCCTGTCGGATGAAGAGGTCGCTCAGACGGTAGATCTGATGATGAAAGTCAAAGCGATGGGCATTGATTACAAGGTCCTGGCGGAACAGGCCGATGATCTCTATGCAAAATACAAGGACGACATCAAGGCAGGAACGTTTGATATCAACAAAGTCAGTCTTGATGACCTTAATCTGACCAAGGTAGTGGGAGATGCGATAACCACTACCGTTAAGAATATCGGAAGCAGTATAGCGGGATTCTTTACGAGGCTGTTTAACTGATGTACGAAGTCAAACCTCTTAAGAGAAAAGACTGGGATTTGGCCATGCAGCTTGCATGGGACACTTTTCTTGTGTATGAGGCGCCCGAGTATGAACCCGAAGGAGTGAAGAACTTTCATGAATTCGTAAAGGGCGATGAACTTAGGAGGATGTTTGCCGTAGGAGCATACAGGGCATGGGGCGCATTTGATAAAAATGATGTGATAGTGGGTGTGTTGGGAGTTCGCAACAACTGGCACATCTCACTTCTCTTTGTGGAGCCGACACTTCATCATCAGGGGATCGCAACATCGCTTCTTAAGAATGTCTTTTTTGAAGCGGCAGCGGACGGAGCAAAAGAGATGACGGTATTCTCCTCTCCGTTTGCGGTGGAGTTCTATCACAAGATGGGATTTACGGATACCGATCACGAAAAGACTGCGGACGGTATCAGATTCACACCGATGAAGATAGAACTGTTTTGATTGCTTTTTTCATGGTGCTTGGCTATAATGAGAAAGGTATGATTTTACCCGAAGGATTGAGAAAATGAGTAGAGTATTCAACTTCGAGGGGCCGGTTTTTTCGTCTTTGTCCCGTCTTGCAGATCTGTTTTGGCTGAATCTGCTGTTCGTAGTCTGCTGCATTCCGATCGTTACGATAGGTGCGGCAACAACAGCTCTTTATTATGTGACACTTAAGATGGTAAAGGACGAAGAAGGGTATATAACCAGATCCTTTTTCAGATCCTTCAAGAGGAATTTTGCACAGGCAACGGTCATATGGGCAATGTTTCTGTTTGTGGCAACGATCCTGATGTTTGATTTTCGGATAGCCGGAGGCACTGATGGAACAATGAACAATGTCATTGTCGTAGCTGTGTTCGTAATGGTCATAATCGTTGCGATGGTGCTCACATATGTGTTCCCGATCCTGTCCAAGTTCGATAATACCGTTGTTAATACCGTCAAGAATGCATTTCTCATCAGCATCAGACACCTGCCGTATACGATACTTATGATCATCATATCGATCGTACCGGCAGTGCTCATATGGTTTTTCCCGGCACTTCTGATACTGGTGCTCATAATGTTTTCCGCGGTTGCTTATATCAATTCGAAGTTTTTAATTAAGATTTTTACTCTGTATATGCCGAAGCAGGATACTGACTCGGCGGAGGAAGGTAATGGGCAAGTCTGATAAGAACAAGAATACGCTTACAGCGCAGTGGGTCATACCCACTCTTGTTCTGATGGTCTTTTTGATAGTCACTCTTATAGACTATAACAAGACGATGAAGGAGAACTCCAAGGACAGAGCTCTTGAGCGTGTCAGTCGTCAGGCGGTCTCCGTTGCCGGTTATTACAAGGGTCTTCACGAAGGATCCATTAATGTAGTGGATGCGATCGCAGACTACCTGATGGGCCAGAAAGACATATTCAGCAAGGAATCCGTAAACATCCTCAAGCACGTTGACGACCATTGCGGATTGATCGATGCTTACATCGTTAAGAGTAACGGAAATGCAGTTGATTCGTTCGGCAATTCATATGTGACCATAGACTCATCGGAAGAATTCAAATCACTACTTGGTCCCAAAGACAGTGACGCAGCGATCATAGATTCCAAGAACAGACCGGTACTGATGGTATCGGCTCCGATCAGAAATGAGGACGAGTGGCGCGGCAATGTCATACTGGTATACAAAGCGGATCGTATAGCTAAGCAGATGGATACGACGGCATACAGTTATGCACTCATATACGAGAACGGTATAGTGGGCGAAACATACGGTGCGGAATCGGGACTGTTTGTTGTCGGAGATAATATCAGGAAGAAAGTCGATGAAATGACGTTTGACGATGCCAATAAGAGTGCATTTCTTCAGAATCTTGAATCGGGAAGATCAGGAACAGTTCACGTCAACAACGGAAAAGGAATCAGCTGCTACATGTGCTATCAGCCGATAGGCAAGACCGGGGCAAGCATCGTGGTCACGGTTCAGGATAAGCAGATAACCAGAAGCATTAACGAAGAGAACGAGGATACAAGACAGATGATCATGAAGATCGTTGTATCCATCGGTATTTTCATCGCACTTATTATCGTGATCTATATCATCAATAGGGTAGCGTTCACCAAGGAGAGCATGGAGCTGCAGAACAAGGCAGAGACAGACCTTCTTACGGAACTGCTCAACAAGATATCCACCGAGAACAAGATCAAGGAATATCTTGCAGGTGAGGGAAGCGACAAGACGAGCATGATGTGCGTCCTTGATATAGATAACTTCAAGAAGATCAACGATACAATGGGTCATGCATTCGGTGACGAAGTTCTGGCTACGCTCGGTAAGAGGATCAGGACTGAGTTCCGTGTGACTGATATAATCGGACGTACCGGTGGTGACGAGTTCATCATCTTCCTTAAGGACCTGAAGGATGATGCGGTCATCGAACGCGAAGCAGGAAGAGTCGCAGGATTCTTCAAGGACTTCACGGTCGGAACATACACGAAGTACTCGCCCACGGCAAGTATCGGAGCCGCTATATTCCCGAGAGACGGAAGCGACTACGAGAGCATGTACAAGGCAGCAGATACCGCACTTTACAAAGCCAAGAAGCGCGGTAAGAACCAGCTTGCCTTCTTCAGTGAGACCACGGAAGAAGATAAGCTCGCAGCCGAGAACGCAAGCAAGCCGAAGCCGATCGACAGTGATAACGAATAATAATCTGATATAGTCTAATTCAAGCATAAGTTCATAAGATAATGATCACATCAGATCTCACATCAAATTTTTGAAGAAATCTCAAGAATCTATGCTTACCCACACATCAATTTAATAAGCAGGATTCTTGATACGAAAAGAGGCACTATTGCCCCTGTATTAAGATTCCTGCTCACATCTCAAAGGAGGGATCTTATGACAGAAAATCGAGA